>JANQQI010000126.1 GCA_028285085.1 Saprospiraceae bacterium
AGGCTTTATCCGTGGCGCCTATCATTTTTATCGGACACAGGATAGCCCACGCTCCCAGGCGACGCTATACCTTCGAGCAATAGCTACCTTGGAGGCCACTGATATTCCGCCCATTGTGGACTTCGAAGAGAAAAGTATCGATGGTGATCGGCCAATAGAGGAGGTCCAACAAGATTTGCTGGAATTTCTGGCCACCGTTGAAGAGCTCTTGGAACGCAAGCCCTTGATCTATACCGACCCCAATATTGGTAATAAATATCTGGATGCCCCTCAATTTTCTAACTATCCGCTTTGGATCGCGGATTACGAGAGTCAAGATGCTCCCGTATTGCCCGGGGCTTGGAAGAACCTCAAATGGTCTTTCTGGCAGAAGACTAGTAAGTACCAACTGGATGGCCGCAATAATGATTTAGATGTCTATAATGGCGACCTAGCGGCCTTGAAGCTCTTCATCCAACAATACTAGCTAGCTTGAATTGCGGCATCCGCACTTATTATAATCAAATAACTATTCCAGACAACAGACACATCATTTAGGCGGACACAATCGTATTATATAAACGAAATTACCTATCTTACTGGTCTCATCAGAAAAATGTGCTGTTTGTCATTCGTTTGTTAATTCTTAAACAGCCAAACCATCATGAAGTTACATGCCCTTTTGGTGGGTATCAACGACTATCCGGTCAAGCCACTGAATAGCTGTGTCCGAGACGTTGAAAAAATGCACGCCTATCTCGACACGCTAAGTTCTCATTTCGAATCGATTCACGTTACCCCCATCACCGATAGTGCTGCCAAAAAGCAGGATATCGTAGATGGCATCCGCACGATACTGGGTGCCGCCGGCGACGATGATGTCGCTTTATTTTATTTCTCCGGACACGGAGCCCAGGAATATACCGGCGGACGTTTCCCGCACGAGCACGATGGTGCTCTGGAATGCCTCGTTTGCCATTATACCGATGACGAAGATTCCGGCTTCTTATTAGCTGATAAAGAGGTGCGGTATTTGCTCTCCCAACTGCCCAATAGTCCACATTTGGTGACCCTTTTTGATTGCTGTCACTCCGGCGATATGGTTCGTTCTCTGGATGAAAATGAAGATGACGGGCAGATCAAACGTCTCAGCGGTTATTTTGACGCACGACCTTACACTGAGTTTTTATTTCACGACGATGTCACAGAGGCAAAGTTGCAAGCCGACGGATTGCCAGCTAGCATTCCGTTTAAAAACCATGTGCATCTGGCTGCTTGCAGTCCTAAACAGTCTTCTTGGGAGGATGCTAAAGGAGGCGTCTTCACGCGTTATTTACTCCGCCTGTTGAGTGCGACTAACAACCAGATCACCTATCAAGAAGTGAGTCGCTGGGCAAAGATCAGCTTACGCAAAATAACCCGTAAGCAACAAACGCCGACTTACAGCATTCAGGGAAATGGCCCGGTAAAGGCCAGTTCAGCCTGGCTGAATTTACCTTTAGAGGCCGCTACCCGAACAGGCTATTTGGCCTACAATCAAAACCAAGGTTGGTTTTTCACACGTGGTGCTTTGCTTGGCGTGACCGAGGGAACAACTTTAAAAGTGATTAAGACTGATAATAGTACCTTTAACACTACCGTCCTAAAGGTTGAGCCAGAACTCTCATTGGTTAAGGATCCACTTGAACTCGGCATTGATCTTCAAACCGACCAGCGCTATAAGGTGATTTGTGAAACGACTTACCAGCCGGTTCAGGTCTATATCAACGACATCGATGGCGATACCGAGGCAGCTGAACAAGCCAAGCAAATTCTCGAACAACATCCAAATACAGAAGTCACTGAAGCGTACGGTGCTGCAAATTATCTGTTAAACATTTTTAATCAACAACTCTATTTCTCATTACCTGATCATCAATTTCAACCTTTGGCGATACAAATCGATCTTTTTAATGAGATTCAAGAAAAGGATGAAAACCACACGACGTCCGAAGAGATGGACATTGAAATGATCCCCCGAGAAGATATTCAAGCTATCTTATTTCACCAACTCAACTACATCGCCAAGTGGCATCATTTTCACACCCTGGAAAATCCCAATAATGGCTTTGACCAGACGCCGCTGAAAATAGAAGTTAAAGTAATCGGTACGGATCGTTGGATGGAAGTGACCGATAGTACGGTCGATTTACTGCCACAGCTCGGGCGTGATGGATACGGCCAGCTTTTCCAACAATTTAACTTGCGCCTCACTAATTTGACGCCCCATACACTCTACGTCGGCGCGCTCAATCTTTTTTCAGATTTTGAAATTAATGCCGAACCATTTGATGGCCAATCCATTGAGCTAGAAGCACATCGTTCTACAGAAATTTACACACACTTCAACGATTCTACCGTGCAAATTTCTCTCGAACACTATATGGAAGTTTACAACTGGCCGTGGGAGTTTTGGAATTTCACCTTCATCGTCAATAATTACGAAAGTTTCACCACTGCGCTCCCGGAACTAGAACAGCCTGCACTAGAAAATCCTTTGACGATCAGTCCACTGACTAGGACCATAGACAAGTCCAAGGGTGGCGGGCCGGCCAAACAAATGCAGCCCTACCGCAAAACCTGGGGAACGGTCAAAGCTTGTGTGCGTCTGAAGAATATGTCTTACAATATTGTATCTGGGCAATTAAAAGACCTCTGGATGCCTTATCAAGAAAGCGATATCTTAGGCCCTTATATTGGTCAACTGTACATTGAGCAGGAAGATCGTGGATTTTATCTCCGCAGTAAAAGTAAACCCAACATCACTGGCACCGATGAAAACGAAAAAAATATCGGTGGCATCGGCATGCACGTTGGCAATTGGATCGACGATCGACGCCGCAGACGAATTTTCAAAAGAGCGCGTAAGCGCATGCCTCATAAACCCTTGGTTATCGCTGAAGGCGACTCCTGGTTTTTGTATCCCTTCTTCGTCAAGGACACGATCGATTATGTCATGAAACAGTTTCCGGTACGTAGTATCGCGGCGGCTGGCGACGAATTGGAGAATTACAAAAAACACGGACAACTGCTCAAGATGATTCCCAAAGTCCGCCCCAAATATGTCCTGATCAGTGGTGGTGGTAATGATATCATCGGCGAAGAAATCCAGCATTTACTCAACAATGGCGTACCTGCAGGCCGACCCGCCCACGAATATCTGAACGATAAATTCGGTGAAAGCATCAATAAGCTGCGAGATTTATATTTGTATTTCTTTGAAGAGCTGCGCAAGCAAAGTTCAGTCGAGCATACCTTTGTCCATGGCTATGATTATATCCGTGCCAGCGATGATAAGAAGATTTTGAAAAAGGGCTGGGTGAATCGCTATATGGTTGAAAAAGGCATTACCGATGTGAACGATCGGGCGCGGGTCATTCGCCATTTGGTAGACACCTTCAATGATATGCTCGAGGAAATTTGTGGTAATGAGTCGAAGGCTACTTATCTTAATATGCGAGAAAAAGTCGGTTTATTTGAATGGCACGATGAGATCCATCCCGATGACTATGGTTTTGAAAAAATTGGTAACACTTTCATCGATGCTATTTATGAAGCCGATGGTTTAGTAGAATAATTTTATTAAAATGAGAATTTGTAAAAATAAGATCACGGATCATATCCGCGAATTATTCGGCGCCAATCCACTACGCGTCCCGGAAACACGCATTCAGCCTTTAACGCTGATTGAGATTCAGGATCGTAAGCCACAACATCTCGGTCAATTTCAGCATCTCGTGCGGGGAAATTTCCCGCACGAGATCACCGAGCATCGCTCGACGGTAGCCGATGTTTCGGATCAACGCACCAAAAAAATTGGCTTTGATTTAGGCTTTAAAATTTTGGAGAATTTCCTCAAAGCCTTTAAAATGGATCCGGTGCAATTGAGTCTATCGATTCAGCACAGTAAAAAAA
Organism: Saprospiraceae bacterium; assembly: GCA_028285085.1. Lineage (GTDB taxonomy): Bacteria > Bacteroidota > Bacteroidia > Chitinophagales > Saprospiraceae > JAHDHW01. Next base: position 3,934 of record JANQQI010000126.1, read on the forward strand.
TGGCTTTCTCTTTTAGCAATGTTGAACGCCGCTATATCGAGCCACTGGCTTTAGGGAAAATACTGTCCGAAAATAATATCATCGGCGACCCTAATAATTTTATGATCCAGGGGGATGTTACGCTGGCCTTGATTACTGATGTACTGGTGAGTGATAATTTTTCGCTCAGCACTTACAGCGAACAAGATCATAGCGTAGATATCGACGTGCCGTTGATCGAGCAGTATATTTCTAATGCAGATCTAAAAATTGAGGTCGAAAAAAAGCATGAGAATGAGGTTAAATTTTCCGGCCCGGAGGCTTTGACTTTTGCCTTTTCCTGCGTGGAAATAAAAATCGATCCCCACACGGGCCGCTTCAGCCGCGGCGAATGGATAAATAATATTCGGGCGGCGAAGAGCTTAACCAGTATAACTGAAGCTGACGTACAACCCGAAGACTGGAATCAGCACAGTAAGTTAATGATCGACGATCGCCCCGCCAATCCGCTTTTATTGGAATTTTAATTTATGAGTGTAAAAAAGAAAATAGTTGTTATTTATAATGCGACTTCATCGAATGATCATATCAATCGGGAGGATTATAATAGATTCTATACGCCCTTAGCAGAAAAATACGCCAATAACCAGGATATTATCGTTGAAGAACGCCATTTGGTTGATACGCCTGCGCTTCTCCTTGCTCTGCAAAATTTATTAAAAGAGGAGGTAGAGCTGTATTTACACTTTAGTAGCCATGGGCAAGCTGGGGGCATTCCTTACGGTGAATGGTTATTAGAAAACAAAGACTTGGGGATTGCATTGGATCATCCGAAAATTAAATTCTGCTTTTTTTCTTCCTGCAAATCAGCGGACTTAGTTAAAGCCGCCACTGAAAGGGAAATCCCTGTTGTGATCGGTACAAAAGGCAAAAATGATTTATCCAACGAACACGCCATTACTTTTCAGCAACTCTTTTATGATGTCTTAATCGAACAAAAAGCGACTTTTCATAAAGCTTTCGAAAACGCTTATAATACACTTAAGCAAAAAGAAGGTCTTAATATTAAGCAAGACTCCCTTGTCGTTCGTGGAGGTGGTGCTGTTGCTGATCCTAATCGGGTAGAATTAAATGATCTGCAAATTTGCTTTGCCAACGAAAATGATAGAAATGCTTGTTTCATCTATCCGACGATAGTAGATTACATCTATGCGCTTCCCAGTGTCAAAAATATTTTCTTGTTTTATACCGACGATGATGACAGTTGGAAAAATTTTAGTACTGAGTTTTCTAAAAGTGGTTTTGCATACGAAGTCATCCGGATTTCAGAGCGAATTTTATCTCCTTTAGACGAAGCTGATTATCATTTATTAGTTAATAATGGCCGGCCGACTCGACTACTGTTTCATTTTCATTCTAATCAACAAACGCTGCTTACTCGCTTTATTAACACCATCGACAAAAAAGGCATTTATAATGGTGAAGGCGAGTTAAAGAATTTAAAAATGCGGATTGCGGTCAACACTGGGGTTGGCGTCACTCAAGCATTAAATGCCACCCAGCATTTACAAAAAGAATTAATACAAGATTTTCTTTTTACGGTTGATGACATTTCCAGTATCCTTACCGAAGACACTTTTATTAATTTTCTCGAAGAACACGAAATTGATTTTTCGGATCGCAAATATTATACGCTTAGTTTTCGATCCGACATCAAATCTGAAGCGGAGGACATTAATGACATGCAAAAGTACATCCGTATTTTCCTCGGCAATCATTCCAATAAGTTACTTATTAATTTCATCATTAATTATCTACGAGATGCGTTAAGCATTCGAACGCCGAATTTAATTTTTGATTTCAGACATTCTGATTCGGGAGATTTATTTGAAGAATTTAAAAACCGTTTCAAAAACTATCCAGACGCACGATTACGGGAAAAAATCAATCCAGACAAAGTCATGAAAGTCGTTTTTTCGGAGCTTATGTTTGATGATCCGTATACCATGATCTTCCGTATTTCGGATAAGCAGCAAGAATCTGCGATCGCCAATATTGAAAAATTCCTTACTTTTTTCAAAGACATTACCCAAGCCATAAAATTTAGTTATGCCGAAAACACGATCCCGTCAAATCCAAGCTATATTTTTCTTGTAAAAGACGACAGCGTTAATTGGGGGAATGAATGGCAACATGACATTATTGAGTTTAAAGCTTTTTCAAAGCCGACTCCGGTTACGGTAGATTTATTACAAAAATGGCTATACAAGGATTTACAAAAATTCGAACGTAAAAAAGATAAATTTAAACTCATTGAAACTATTATCAACAAAATTGATCCTACCCCTTATACAGAAAAATGTCCCTCTCAAGTTATCGCAGAAGTTTGCGCTGGCTTTAGTGTACCAGAAAAACAAATTTTACACCTTTCATAAATAAAGTCCCATCATGGCTAAGCTGAATTTACTTGAAATTGAAAATGGAAAAGATAATCTCGAGGTCAAAGAACAGGATTTGACGCAGTACGATGTGGATTTTGATTTTTCCACCCAAAATCTAACCTACGATCTACGTAGCGAGAAGGACGACCATTCTGCTTATTTCATCAGTCGAGAGTTAGTCAACGCCGTAAATGCCGCCATCGTCACCGGTCGGCCTTTATTATTGAAAGGTGAGCCGGGCTGTGGCAAGACCAAATTGGCGAAAGCCGTGGCAGCCTATTTTCATGACAAAGAAGATGCGCACAAATATTATTTCGAATGGTTTGTAAAATCCAAAAGCACAGCCCGCGGAGGTTGTTACAATTTTGATCATGTCCGCCGCTTGCGGGATGCCACCAGCGGTAAGGATGATACAAAAGCCAGCGACTCGGTGGATAAGACCGAAAATTATCTCAAACTCGGCCCGCTCGGCTACGCCTTACGGGCCGCCCCCGATGAGGATAAGCCCACCGTGCTACTCATCGATGAAATTGACAAGGGCGATATCGACTTCCCCAATGATTTATTGCTGGAATTGGACGAAATGCGCTTCGCCGTTAGCGAAAAGCCGGGCTATTACGTTAGTGCCCGCGCAGGACAACGCCCTCTGGTTTTCATCACCAGCAATGACGAGCGGGAATTACCACCAGCCTTTCTCCGCCGCTGTTTGTACTACCGGATTCCCCCCTTTGACGATCAGCTACTGATTAGTATTGCGACCAAAAAACGCGATAGCTTATACAAAAAGCTGGGCATTGATAAAGCAAAAGAAAAATATCAGAAGGGCGATATTGAAAAAATTGTCCAACGCTTCCAGAAAATTAAAGATGGCTCGATGAGCACCAAACCACCATCCACCAGTGAGCTACTGGACTGGCTCAAACTCATCACCTATCATCTCCACTTCAGCGATCGCTCAATCGATGAGCTGATTGATGATACCGATTTGCATAAAATGGCCCTCAAAATATTGTAGTTATGCACGGCCCGCTTTGGTCTTTTTATCAATTTTACCGCCAGCAGTCGAGCGCCGCTCCGGCCATCGACCAGTACTACTACTTGCTGGAAGCATTGCACGAACTTCCCCTCGCGCAGAGCATTCGCACGGTAGAGGAGCTCCGGAGTTTTTGTAAGCTCTTTTGGCTCCGCCCCGGCACCGATGAAAAGCAATTTGATGCCTGGTTTGAGCAACACTTCCAATGGGCAGAATGGGAAAAGCAGTGGCAAAGCAAGCATTGGCAGCCGACAGAAAAGACATCAGAAGCAACAGCCGGTACGTCAGTACCTTCATCTACTAATAATCAGGACGCAGTTACAGATACAACAACACCAGGTCCAGCCCCTGAGATCGACGAAGGAGGAGAACCTATCCTCGATCTCCCCCCTCCTCCCCCGGATAATATCTATCAGCAGGATATGGAGCAAATGGTGGATTTTGAACTCATTATCAGCGATAGCCAAGGCAAGGCTCAGGTAGAAAAGACAGAAATCCGGTACGAACATGACTTCATTCTTGAGGATCAAGCCTTGATGCCTTTCAATCTCCGTCATTTTGCCCAGCGGCTCCGCCGGCGTATCGAAACGCCCGTTTATGAATATACCAATCGGCTCGACATCCTTGCGATGATCGAGCAATACTGTCGTCAGGGCTTCATCGAAGAGTTGATTTACCAACGGCGCAACGCGTCCAATTCTAATATTGTGTTGTTAGCGGATCGACATGGCTCCATGCACGCCTACGAATATTGGGAGCATCAACTTGAATTAGCCTTCCACGCCATCCCGTCTTGTCGTTTTGAACACTACCAGTTCTTTACGCTACCGAAACGGGATCAAAGTCAACAGCATTACGAGCTAAAATACGCCCGAGATAAACGCCGCAACTTTAATACTGCGCGCCACCAATGGACGAAAAATACCTGGTTTTTTATTTTCAGTGATGCCGGTGGACATTCGGGAGTTGTGGACCGGGATCGACTCCGCAACAGTCTCAAATTTTGGTATTATCTCAAAGATATCTCTAAGCAAGTGTACTGGCTCAACCCGATGCCTTACGAATTTCAAAACGACTGTACCGCCAAGCGGCTCCAATTTAGTATTCCCATGACCTATCCTGACCAGACGGGATTAGACGACATCACAAATCGCAAGGCCAATGTCTAAACCATGGTATAGCATCAGCAGCGGCATGCCGCAGATCAGTCCCGAGCGCAAAGCACGGTTGGATGCTTTTGCCCCTTATGTGGCGGTGCTTCCCTGGTTCAGTTCCGATCTATTACAGAAGCTATTTGTCAATGTCTTTGTACCCGAGAGCGGCTTAGTCCTCGACGATCCCGCCGAGGCGCATAAGATCCGAGCGATCACCTGCGCTGATTTCATGCAATCCCCTCGGGTGGAACGCATTGGCTTCAACGTTTATGATTTCCTCCCGGAGATCCGCGATGCGCTGCGGCAGGTTGTCCTCCAAGCTCAATGGCAGGACCGACGACAGCGTATTGGTCAGTTTATGCTGGCTTATGCACAAGATTGCACGGAACATATTCTGAGCCCAAAGTACCGTGAGGTGCTCAACATTGAAGGCAATATTATTGTCAATCCTGCGCGCGCAGCTAGTCACATCACCCAATATCTCGCGAATCAGCTCAATCGAGTAGCGAGCTATCGAACGCAGGACCAGACCGTCGAATACTATCTCGATATTCTCGATCACGGGGCGCGCGGCACCGGCTACGATGAAATCCTCGATTTGATGGATGGCTATCAAAAGCACCAACAACAAATCCCTAATGCTTGGGAAAAGGTTGAAGCCAGAAACGAAAAACGAGGGGAAACCGTGCGTATCCAACTTCCGGGCTCAGTGCGCGCACAAATTGTGCAAGAGATCAAAGCGCGGCGGGAGAGACGACGTCTGCATGCCCTGATAATTGGGATTAATGAGTATGATCCAGAAAATTTATCTCCACTCTATTCAGCGCGAGAAGACGCTCAAAAAATGTCGTCTTTTTTAAATAGTCAACTTGTACGTTGTTCAGTGACTGTATTGGCGAATACCGTCGAGCAGCAATTTCGTATCAAGTTTCAGGAGCTGATCAATGAGATGCAGCCGGAAGATACCTTGCTATTCTATTTTGCCGGCTACGGTGGAACAACTGATTATGTGGTATCCCAATCAGATGCATTTAAAGAAAAACACATTTATTTCAAAGATAGCCAGGGGCGACTAGAATTATCGCAAAATGGTCTGGCGCCTTTTATCAAACATATGCCCCCACGCAGTCAACTGATCCTCATTATTGATGCGGGTTTTGAAGAGACAGTGCGCGGGCAGCAATTTCAACAGCAGCAACAAATAAAACCAGGTGCACCTTTCAATATCTTAGAATTACGGTCACGTGGTTCAAACTGGTCAGAAGCCGATGATCTTTACGCACCAGTAGCTAATGTCCAAAACAGGGAGGCAGCAAGCGAAGACTTTCCCGAAGGCTTTCGCATGATCACCATTACAGCCGCAAGGTCAAATCGAGATGCATTTGAAAATGCCGAAGGGGGGCTATTTACTCAGGCGCTCATATCAAGTTGGAAGCAATTTCAGCAGCCCTTTACGATAAATGAATTATTAAAGCAGATCGAAACGGAAATAGATTGGCCTCAGAGTACACCATTGCTATCAGGTAGTAATACATCTATTGGTGACCAGTATTTCTTGTCGAGTTTTCAAGAATTTCCGGTGCAAAAACGTATCGCGCAGGTTCGTCGAGGGGAAACAACCGAGCTGGATTTATCTGGCCTGGCGTTAAGCCGTATTCCATTGGAGGTATTCGAATTAGCATCGCTCACCCGCTTAAATCTCAGCGGTAATCCACTATCGCAACTCGATATACCAGCTGGTGCCTTGCCTCGACTCGAAAGTTTGAACCTCAATGGTTGTCAATTTAGAGCCGTTGACCTTTTCTTTGAGCCCGAGCGCTTCCCAGCCTTGAAGGTGTTATCTCTGGATAACAACCAAATCCGCTTTATTGATCCAGCATGGTTCCAGCACGGAGCGCGGGGCATACGCTTAAGTTTTCACGGTAATCCTATCCAAAACGTAAGTGAATCCCTACTCGGAGCGGACTACATTCGCTTCCAACAGTATTTTGAAAACCTGGCCAGCCGGGCTACTGAGTCAGCATCGCTCACCGTGCTTTGGTTAGATATGGATGGCGTGTCCAGTGATCCTTTTGCTCCTGTTCCAGCCAGCTTGGAAAACTCAGAGCGTATTAATTTTCAACAGCTTGATGTTAGAAACAATTCTGAGTTATTTGAAGCGCTTTATCATTATCACGAGCAGACGGTCATTTTACACATTATTAATTTTGAGAAACTTGGTAATGACCTTGAGGTTAGAAAAGACTTTTTTGAAACACTACGTATAGCGCTCACCCCAAAGCAAATCCCTCTGATTATTTTAGAAGCGGACCTGCCCTTGGCCGAGCGCTTCGAACCAGACATTGATTATCCAAATGTTCTGTTTGATGCTGGTTTCCCGGCCTGTCTCTTTCGATTAGAAAAAGGTGGCGCCGAGGTAGAGCAAGTCTTTATGGACGGCTTTTATCGTTTTCTCCAAAGAGGCGAAAGCTTACAGGCCGCTTTTGAACAAGCGGAAGCACAGGCGCAAATCACCAAAGTCCCTCAACCATTTGACTATACTCTAGCGCATCGGGAGAAAGAGGTAGCGGAATGGCGTTTGGAAATAGAGGAAGTTTCTGAAGCCACGGAAGCCGCACAGGATGAATCGACTAGCTCCGGGAAATTGTATGCGCTCCTTGTAGGAATTAATGAATATGTGGGTACAAAAGAGCGATTACGGGGTTGTGTAAACGATGTCGAACAGTTTAGATCGACTTTAGACATTAATAGATCGCTTTTTCAAGAACTTGAATACCGCCTGCTGCTCAATGAACAAGCGACCTACGAAAATGTCCGATCTACTTTTCAATCCTTTCTTGGTCAAGCAGAATCAGATGATACGGTCTTATTTTACTTTACCGGATTTGGTACCAGAATTAAGACGAACTTGAGTCTTGAGGGTGAAGCTGGAAACAATCCAAACGCCTTAGTGCTTTTCGATAGTCGTGCCATTCAACGGCACTTATTTGGGATTGAGCTACAACTCTGGGCTAAAAAACTCAATACGCAACAACCTTTCATTTCAATTATTGATACTAGCTTTTCGGGAGATCCTCTACTCATGGGTACCCGCATGGATGCCGATGAGTATACGATCAAATACTTGCCATCCGTCTCCGAAGAGCGCAGTCCAGAAGAAGAACTTGCACAAATTAACTCCAGAGATTTTACAGCGCCTCGTACTGTTTCGGTGCTTTCGCAAAGTTCTATGCAAGCCGGTTTGGAAATACTTACCGATAATAAGTGGCAAGGCGTATTCTCAACGGCTCTCAACAACCAACTTCAATTAAACCCACAAATAAATTGGGCTGAGATAAGGCCAAAGATCAGAACTGAGATCGAGAAATTGGGGCTTTCAGCACGGCCTAGGTTTCATTTCTCAGATGAGGAGGATTTAAAGCGTCCAGTATTTAACCTGCCGCCTTCAGAGTCATCTGAACAAGATACTCCCTCTATCTCCTGGCCCGCCCCCAGTATCTACATCAATGATCTCGATGGCCTCAACGCCCCCAACACGCGTCAAGCTATGGCCGTGATCTTTGATGATGATCTAAATCGCTATTGCACCGACGAACGAGAAGGCGCCACTTACTGGCTCAATATTTTTAACCACTGCGCCTACTTCAGCCAACCGGATGATCCTTTCCGGCCACTCGGCCGGCCCATCGATCTGGCAACGGCTTCGGAGGAAATGGTGCGTCAGCAGTTTTATACCTTTATCAACGCCTTCCGGCTGCGCTACGCCCGGCCGAGCAATCGCAAAGCCAAAAACTTGGTGCAAGTCGAGTTGAAGCTGCCCCACGAAAAAGATTGGATCACTAGCCAGGACGGGCATGTGTTTAGAATCAGCGATCCGTCCATCGATCGGATGAGCTTTCGCTTCCGGGTGCGTAATATCTCCGAGCAACCGATCTTTGTCGGACTACTCACGATTTACTCCGATGGCGGCATCACCGCCAGACCTTTCAATGATCAATGCAAAGCACTCGCTCCCGGTGAAACGGCAGAAGTCTACGATCACCTCAAGAAGAATCCCTATATCAAGATCAATGATTATAATTTCGAGTTCCACTGGCCGGAGGAATTCTTTACCTATAAAATTCTGATCAGTGAGGCGACATTTGATCCTAAATACTATGCGCAGCAACCGCCCTGGCGGGCTTGGCCTAATTTCGAGCAGCAGCGCGAGGAGGGCATGATGGTTGCTCCTCCGGCATTCCACGCGCAGCAATTCCACATGTCGATTACTAATCCACGCGCTGATGAATATGACCTTAATCAACTAAACAAACTACCTGAGCCCGAAATCCGAGGCCCAATTCTAGCTCAATTGCATCGCCGATATTTGCAATTCAGCGAGCTCAACGAACAAGCTTACGAACGCTACCTAGATCGCCTCGATGACTTAGACTACCAACGTTTCCAGCGTCGCTTCGAGGCCATTACTGCACGGCAGCCGAAAACGCCACGCTATTTATTGATCGGAAAAGAAGCGTTTATTCAGCACGATAATTTCTTTGACACGCTCTTCCATTTGCACCGTCAGGAAATGGCCATCCTGCCAAGTCTGGATCTCGCATCAGAGTTAAATGCTAAAGCGATTCCACAAGGGGTGCGATACCTCATTATTTACGAAATTCCTGACCTGATGCTGGAGCAATTCCAAGGGGGAGCCCAGATCAAGATATCGGTCAATACTGTACAAAATGCTTTAAATAATTACATTAGAATTCTGGAATCCACCTATACTGAACTCATCGATCGCTTACCCAATCACGGGCTGGTATTTATTGGTCAGGACTACCTCAATTGGCGTCAAGTGGTCGAGGCTCTTAATCTTCCGAACAAAAAACAGCTTCTGCAAATTCTGGAAAAAAATCAGGATTTAGCTAACACTTACGTTGATCAACTGAATAATGTATTATGGGAATTAAGTCAACGTTTTGAGCGGGTCCAATTTATTGATCTACGAAAAACCAGCCAAGCCGATGATTGGAAGACGCCTTGGGAACCAGCGCCCGAATATTGCGAAAAGCTGGCTGAGCTGATTGCACGAGCATTGATCGCCTGATAAAACACTGGCTCTACCTTCATGTGGTACTGATGATGGCATAAAACATCATCAAAAATATAAGCCTATGCCTTTAATCTACTCCTCTTTTTCCAACAATCTCCAGCGAGAGCTACACGGCTTGCTCGGAGAATTTACCGAATTGCTGAGTTATCTCAACAGTAAAGACATCAAAAAGCGAGTAGATTTCCAGGCGTCCTACGGCCAGCCCGTCCCCAAGCTAACCTCGGATTTAATTAAACATCAGCAGGACTTACGCTTATTTCATTTCAGTGGGCATTCGTCTCAGGATGGCTTAGATTTTCCCGAAGAAGATTTTGCGAGCGAACATTTTAGCTCATTTTTCGAAGCCCTCAATACGGATGACAATCAACTCGAATGTGTGTTGCTCAATGGTTGCTCGAATGCTACTTTGGTGAAGCAATTGCGTAATGTTCCCGTAGTGATTGGTTCTCGTTCACCGATTTCAAATGCGGACGCCATTAAATTTACGGGTGATTTTTTCCGGGCATTGGTCGGAGGTAAACAATCTTACGCGGCAGCCTTCAAGCAAGCCTACGAAGCATTGCCCAATGCCGAAGGGCAAGTGATTCAAGTCCGGGGCGGCGGCCCGGTAGCTGCTTTGGAAAAGCCACTCAACGATTACTTCATGGTGATCAATGAGAAGGAGATCGCCGAGCGTGGTTTTCCTTTTAAAAAGCCACCTGTGAGTCCGGCTGTAAAGTGGTTGATGGTATTGGTCTTTTTGATTGCCGGTGGCTTGGGCAGCTGGTGGTATCTCAATCTGGATAACTTCAAGGATGAAAGTCGAGGTTATCGCTGTCCAAACTGGCAGGATCCCGAAAAGTGTAACATCCTCGTTGCCGATTTTAATAAACCGGATGCGAATACCTTTATTTCAGAAGGCATTAATGGTAATCTCACCTTAAATCGATATTTGGAAGCCTACTATGCTTTATCCTTCAAAGAATTAATTCCAAACAATGAGATTCATTTTTCACAACTGCCAGATAATTGTGACTTTGAATATATTCTAACCGGTGATGTCCGGCAAGATGAATCCGAAATTGCGATTGAATTAATTCCAAACGTTCAAGATAATCCGCAACGTGAAAAATACTTAATCAGTAGTCTTTTCGATTTTAAAGATTCCATTTTGAGTATAAGAGATATTTATCAGGATCAGTTTATCATCAATCAAATTTGTGTGGCTTGTGCGAAAAAAAATAATCAACTCGTACCATTAGCTGAATCCCAAATTCGGCAATTGAAAGATCAGCCCGGCGCCGAAGTGGCCTACCAGGAATTAAACGAGCAAATGGCTGTTATCTATTTAGATCAAACTGATACAGTTGGGGCTATCCGCTCACTCAATCGGGTCGCCAAGGCCAAGAATAACACGCGCGCCCTCGTTGCCCTCGAACAACAAAGCCAATTGCAGCTCGCCACGCTACAGTACACGGCCGCTTATCAGACCCAAAGTATCTACCTTCAAAAACTCCAACCGTTGCTTCGTGAAGCGCAGTCTTCGGATCCCGAATTATTACAAGGATACAAAAAGGCAGATTATCAGCTGCGACTACAGCGGGCGAATATTGTGCTCAATCAACCAGATCAACTTGCTTACGCTAACGAGCAAGCCCTGCAGGATTTTGAATATTTACGCAAAATACGCGGCGCTGATTTTTTCAACAACGAAATTCAAACGCTGCGCCTGCGCTTGAATCGCAATAATTTAGAGCCTGTCGCGCCTCCCTCAGATCCACCCGCTATTCTAAAAATTTTAGATCGGCGTAATGGTCAAGTTCTGGCCAACGCTAGTCTTATCTATAACAACCAACGATTTTATTCTAATCGCGAAGGCATAATTAAAATCCCTTGCTCAAATGATGAATGCCTCGGCCAACAAATCGAAATCGTCAGGGAAGGATATCAAGCCTTTCCGACCAGGATCAGACGGCGCAGTAATGGGATGCGCATTCAAATGGAAGCAAATGCACGCACCGTAGAAACCATTCAAGTACTCGGACAGGTTGTTGATGCGAACAACAAACCCATTTCAGGTGTCCTTGTTGCGCTTGGCCAAGAACAAGCCGAGACGAACCGGAATGGAAGATTCAGCCTTGGATCATTCCCTAAAAACGACCTTCCGGGCGATGTATTGTATTTTAATAAATCGGGCTTTATCTCCGAAAATATGCCTTTGGAGCAATTCTTAGTGAATTCAGAGATCATGCTTCGCGCTCAGCCCCCAGCCCAAAAAGACTATACCATTTATGGCTCCGTTCAGGATTGTGACTTCGAAAACACCACGCTTAATTCTATTCTGATCAACGGGGAAAGGGTCCGTATTCTGCGAGGGAGTCTCTACAAGCATCCTATTAAGGGGTTCCCCGGAGAAAAGGTAACCATAGAAGTACCGGGCAACCGGCAGTTGTCGAATAGAAATAATGCCAGCTTTGAACTCGGAGAAGAGGACCGCATTCAAAAAAATCTGGTACTCAAAGAAAAATCCACGAAATCGTATCAAGTCCAAGGCATCTTACGTCGAGACGGAAAGCCTATTCCAGGTATGACAGTTATCTTAGAAGGATCAAACATTGGTGCGTCGACCGACCTTGATGGCCGTTTCAAGTTGCAGGTCACAGGACAATTATGTCAAAAATTAGCCATCAATCCTGGTCGGGGCTTATCAAACTTCGTTGAACTACGGCGATATCAAATTAATGAAGAAAACGTAATGCTGATAAAAGTAGATTATTAAAATGGTTTATTTAGCCACTTGTTTTTTATTTTCAAAAAAGTCGCCTGATTGCTGAACAATTCATTGCCCATCACGATTCTTTATTATATCTTGCATTATAGTTAAACAATAAATTGAAAGCTAGAAAATCACTACTCCTACCATAATTCAAAAAACAAGCTGTATTTATTTACTGGCTACCGCTCTTATTAAATAGTTACAATAATCATTTTTTGAATATTGTAATTATCTCCTTTATAAAACAGGTTGTACTCAACCTTCTCCTTGCTTATGCCTAAGTGTTATTCATCTTTGACAATCATCAAAGGTGGTACTATACGTTTGTATATCTGAATAATTGAGTCGTCATCAATTTTTCCAGAAATCCTATACTTTAAACTAAAGGCATTAACATTTAATTTTCAGAATACGATTATAAAACACAAAACTCAATAAAGGATGAAAAAACATTAACGTAATTCTCAAGTTGTTTTCTGCATAAAAATCAAAACAACTACTCTTTTTCACGTCATAAATCGTGATTCAAAAACTAAAATGTTTTTTTAATCTGATCTGTGATTTGAATTAATATTTCATTTTTTTCATTCATCATTTTTGGTCTTATGTCTTGCCAGCATTTGGCCCTGGATTAGTATTTATTTCACTCTAAATATTTGATTATGAAAAACTATTTAATCTTATTTTCTTTATTGTTTGTTGGCCTAATGGGGGCATCCGAAGTTTATGCTTGTGGTGGCAGTGCCAGTATCACCGGACCAAACGGGCGTTGCGCGGTTCCGGCAAATACGCCTACCGTTTATACTGGAACACACACTTTCTCTTCCAGTGGATGTACTTACTACGAATGGGAAATTGAAGGCGGTACCATCACTGGTCCAAGTGGCGTCAGCGTCACCGATGGAAAATTGTGTATTACCGAAAATGTAGCTTGCTTCCCAGATCTGGATCTGAGTTGCGATGTGGCAGATATTGATGTCGCGGTAGCTAGCGGCAATGGAGCCAGCGTAACCGTAACCTGGCAGCCTGGGGTGGTTGGAAAATTAAAACTCAAGGCGAAAGAAAAAGGAACCATTACTTTGAGTGCAGATACAGAGATTACCAACGATATTTCCTTGCCGACACCAACCTCCATTTCTTTTTCAGCAACAGGAAATACCAGCGGTACTTTTACCGCTAATTTACCATTAGCACTTTGCCCCGGTCAAACCGTTCGCTGGACAGTCAACGGTAGTTTTGCCGGTACCGGAAACCCACGTAACCTAAGCGTTGGTTTGTGTAGTACTGCTACGGTATGCGCTACTGTAACTCAAAATGTGGGGGGCACAACGCTTAGCTCGGGACAGGCCTGTCGCAGCTTCACCGGTGGTACTTTAATTGCCTCCGTAGTGGGACAGCTGAATGCACCTCTGAATGGTTTTAATGATTATTTCCTGAATTCAAATCAACCAATTAGCACCATTAGCTGGTCTGTTTCTCCTCCATCCGCAGCCAATTTCATTGGCCCAACTAACGAACAAGGCGTGCTGCTTACCTTTACTCAGGAAGGCTTTGTGAGTGTGTGTGCTACGGGTACCACTGAATGTGGCAATAGCTTCTCGCGCTGTATCACCGTAAATGTCGACCGTAACGGACCACTCAATGTTCGCCCGGATGAGGAAATCGTTGCTGAGACGGATCGAGAAAATATCGAAGTATCAGAAGAAATAATAACGCCTGATTTTAAATTGCCGGAAGCGGAATCGAATCAAAGTGACGAGCAAGCCTTTGCCGTATTCCCAACGCTAGCAAGTCAAGGGCAAGAAATTACGGTACAATTGCCCGAGTTAAATGACGCGGCCTTTATCATTATTTCTGATATGCAGGGCCGTAGAATTAGCCAAATTCAAGTCACTGATAGTGCTGCGAGTATTAATACCAGCGATCTGCCCACTGGCGTTTTCATTCTCACTGCTTATTCCGGTCAATGGATGGAATCGACCAAGTTTGTAATCAACTAATCCAGGTTACATAATTTATGTATCTGGATTAATGTTCTACCTTTTGAATAAAGATGACGCCCGAGGTCAATTGATCTCGGGTGTTTTTTATTTTCATTTTCAATATATTTTTGTATATTTATAGTAAATACAATGCTCGCTACGGAGAATCGCTAAATAATATTTTAATTTTCAAGCTATTCAACAGTTAGCAAACCTTGAGCGTCACTTCATCATTGTTGCTTGCCTAGTTAATACTTAATCTGCCAAATTAATCCATTATTCTTTTGATTAAGTAGTACTTATCATTAAAGACCTTGCCCATACCTAAGTGTATTTTTGCTTTACGCATTAGTAAAGTGATTAACAGTTGTATTAAAAATAATTAATCTAAGCATTAATTATAATGATACAGGTATGCCCTCCTGTTTCCTTATTAAAAACATTCAAATGCTAAATTAATCACCAAATCCAATTTGGTCTTTATTATTTATTTTTTAGTTGCAGATAACGCAAGAAAATAACACAACATTTTCACAAATAGCTATCTGCAACTTAAATCATCTATTAAGTAAAAACATTTTTATGAAATAATTATTTACGCCTTTCCTAATCATTTATCAAACTCCATTACTTTTTGCTGTGTATCTCGCTGACTCACAGCCCTAGGCTATTATTTTATCACTTTAAATCTCTACTCATGAAAAACAATTTAAAATTATTTTCTTTACTCCTATTTGTTCTACTCGGAACCTCTGACATTTATGCTTGTATCCTAGAGACAAGGATTGCTGGTCCTAGTGGTCGCTGTGGTGCTGATGCTGGTGTGGCCACCACTTATACCGGATCGCATAATTTTTCTTCTGGTGGATGTACTTTTTACGAATGGACTATTGAAGGCGGTACAATTACCGGCCCTGGCGGTACAAGCGTTACCAATGGAAAGCTATGCATTGCCGAAAGTATCGGATGCGCCTCTGAAGTAGATCTGAGTTGTGACGCCAGTGATGTCGATCCGGCGGTAGCATCGGGAACAGGTGCAAGTGTCACCGTAGTTTGGGCCGCGAATGTAGTCGGAAAGCTTAAGCTAAAAGCAAAGGAAAAGGGTGAAATCACCCTCGGCAAAGAGACGTCAATAACCAATGACATTGAATTGCCCGTGCCAACCTCTATTTCTTATTCTCCTAACACGGGTTCAAACAGCACGTTTACTGCTAACTTACCGAAGCCGCTCTGTAACGGACAAGTGGTTCACTGGACCGTCGATGGCAATTTAACCGCTATCGGTAATCCGGTCAATCTCAATGTTGGTGATTGTACGACTGCCACCGTTTGCGCTATGACCGCACAAACGATAGGTCAAGTTACCTTGACCTCGGCACAAACCTGTCGTAGTTTCAATGGCGCAACCCTGATTGCCTCCGTTAGTGGCGCATCTGAAGCCGCAGTAAATGGCTTCTACGATTATCTACTAACTTCCAATCAGCCGGTCACTTCGGTCAATTGGTCTATTGTACCAGCCACCGCAGCAAGCATTATTGGAACAAGCAATCAAATGGGTATTTTGCTCACCTTTTTGCAATCAGGCGAAATTGACGTCTGCGCAACCGGTACAACGGTCTGTGGAAATAGTTTCCAAAGATGTATCACGGTCAATGTCACGGATGGTGGTGGTTTCTTGAACTTCCGCCCGGACGAAGAAATCCTTGCTGAGACAGATCGAGAAAATACACAGCCATCTACGACGACAGCTCCTGATTTCAAATCTCTGGATACGGAAACGAATCACAGCACCGAGTCAAACTTTGCCGTATTTCCAACGCTGGCGAGTCAAGGTCAGGAAATCACCGTAAAATTGCCAAAACTAAATGATGCGGCCTTTATCATTATTTCTGATATGCAAGGTCGTGCAGTTAGTCAAATTCAAGTCACCGATAGCGCTGCTAGTATTAGTACTAGCGATTTACCCACCGGCGTTTTCATTCTCACCGCTTATTCTGGGCAGTGGATGGAATCAGCGAAATTCGTTGTGAATTAATGCTCTACCTTTTGCATAAAAAACACCCGAGGTCAATTGATCTCGGGTATTTTTCATGATAGTACTATTCAAAATTAATGGATTCTATTTTTTGCATTTATTTAAATGCTTTGTATTTCCCATATCATCTTTATAAAATTTTTTAAAAAATAATCTATTCATTGAACAATCTGACTTCAGATGCATTTCTGATTGTATAGTCTTGTATAATAATATTTACTAAAGCTTAAAAATCACTAAGGCTTTCCATCACTACTATAGTCCTATTATTTTTATTCATCGTTGACATTCATTCACTTTATCAGTCCCTGATTTATTTAATAAATAAAAGTGTATTTATTAAGTAAATTATGGTAAAGCAAGTTCAGAATAAATAGCTCAACCACTATAGCTGTATTTAGAGTCAACTGTATTATTCACTTCGTCATGTTTCTGCTAGTACGTGACCTTGGATAGTATTATTTAATACTCTAAATATTTTTTTATGAAAAACTATTTCATCCTATTTTCTTTATTATTTATTGGCATTTTGGGGACGTCAGAAGCTAACGCTTGCACGCAACCAGATGTAGACATTGCTGGCCCAAGTGGTCGGTGTGGAGCATTGGCAGATACACCTACTACTTATACGGGAAGTCATAATTTCCCGGAACCGGGTTGTACTTATTACGAGTGGACCATCACAGGGGGAACTGTTACGGGGCCCAACGGCACGTTCGTGACCGATGGTACTTTGTGCATCACCGAAGATCCGTTTTGTTTTCGCGATCTTTCTTTAGCATGTGACGAAGCGGGGCTCGACGCTACGGTAATCACTGGAAATGGTTCTAACGTCACTGTAACCTGGCAACCTGGCGTGGTAGGAAAACTTAAACTCAAGGTGAAAGAGAAAGAATCTGGTACAACCAGAGAAGAAACCATTACTAACGATATCTCTCTACCCAACCCCACTTCAATTTCGTTTTCTCCGAACACGACCACCAGTGGTTCTTTTACTGCGGTGCTACCACAGCCGCTTTGCACTGGTCAATCGGTGCGATGGACTATTGATGGCAATAATGCCGGCACTGGCAATCCCAAAAATTTGAACGTTGGTTTATGTACCACCGCTACAGTATGTGCCGCCACGATCCAGACTGTTGGTAGTTCTACATTAACTTCACAGCAAACCTGCCGTAGTTTCAATGGAGGAACCTTAGACGCTTCTATTTCTGGCCAAACAGAAGCTGCTGTTAATGGTTTTTACGATTACTTTTTTAGCTCTTCTCAGCCGATCACCTCCATTAACTGGACTGCCTCACCCGCAGGTTCCGTCAATTTTGTGAGCCAAACAAATGATGATGCAGTATTTCTTGGATTTTTGCAAACGGGCAATATCTCACTTTGTGCCTCGGGTACAACTAGCTGTGGCAATAGCTTCCAACGTTGCCTTACTGTTAATGTAACCCAAAGTGGCGGTGGACTTTACGTTCGTCCTGACGAGGATGTTATCGCAGAAGTCGATCGTCATAATATGCAACCCCCTGCAAGTAAGATTCCCAATATCCAGCAAGGTAATATTACCACCAACAATATTGGTCAATCAGACTTTGTGGTATTTCCGACGTTAGTAAGTCAGGGGCAGGAGATTACTGTACAATTACCGGTATTAAATGATGAAGCCATCCTTATCGTATCAGATATGCAAGGCCGTACGATTAGTCAAATTCAAGTCACGGATAGTGCTGCTAGTATCAGCACCAGTGATCTGCCAACTGGTGTTTTCATTCTCACCGCTTACTCCGGTCAATGGATGGAATCAACGAAATTTGTAATTAACTAATCTCGAAATAGTTTTCGATTTAAGTTTACGCTTGCAGGACATCCGAAGTCAAACACTTCGGATGTTTTTTATTTTAAAAAATTATTCATTTTCATAAACAATTTTATATCTTTAATCATTCCTCTATTAGTTTTCAAGCAACAACAAATAAAATTTGACGTTAAATTTGAAAACAAGGATTCTACTCAACAGTACTTTTTCCTTTCGTGAGTATTTAATTTTTCATTACACTGCCCCTAAAATAGATCATTAAAGCAAATCCATTATTTAAATAATAATGATGCTTTTAGATTTTATTCACCAACAATTAACGTGTACCACACATGTTAAGCTAGTACGCTATTACCCAAAAACATGATACGTGACAAAATATAACCATACACTATTTTTTTGCTTTTATATTGTTTGAAAAACATTTTGTCATTAACTCAAAGCTAGACTCATAAAGCCTTTATTATATATTGCTTTATAAATCTAATGCACTAATTTCCATTTTACACAAACAGCTTTTCCATTTCACCTTGAGTTGCACCAACTCAGGGCTAGAATATGTTTTTTTTTACTTAAAATATTTAATTATGAAAAACTATTTAATGCTGTTTGCTTTGTTCACTTTAAGTTCTTTTATGGCCGCTGATGCTTACGCTTGTTTTAATGTAAATATTAGCGGGCCTAATGGTCGTTGTGCGGTCCCGGCTGGTGTACCAACGACTTATACCGGCACCCATGGCTTTACCTCTAGTGGTTGCACTTTTTACGAATGGGAAGTCGAAGGGGGGACCATTATCGGGCCTGGAGGTGTTGCCGTAACGGATGGAAAGTTATGTATCGTCGAAAATGTATTGTGTACAGCGGATTTAGCCGTCAGCTGTGATGGTGCCGATATAGATCCTGCAGTTGCTGGTGGCAATGGGGCCAGCGTCACTGTTATCTGGCGAGCAGGAGAGGATGGATCATTAAAACTCAAAGTAAAGGAAAAAGGAGAAATAACACTCTCCGGTAGTGCCTCGGTGAGCAATGATATTTCTCTGCCCACACCAACCGCTATATTTTTTAATCCATCGAGTCCAACCAGTGGTACATTTACGGCCAGCTTACCAGAAGTGCTTTGCCCAGGGCAAACGGTCAGTTGGACCATCAACGGCAATCCTGCCGGGACGGGTAATCCCCGAGATTTTAATATTGGTGAATGCAGTGATGCTGTAGTTTGTGCTTTCGTTTCCCAAACAACCACAGGCGCTCCCCTTGTGTCCGGTGAGTTTTGCCGGGTATTTGATGGTGGCAATCTGGATATCACCATGTTTGGCGAAAATTCTGCGATCCTCAATGGCTTAAGTGATTATTACCTTGAGACTAATCAAGATGTTACTTCGATCAACTGGTTTACAATTCCTGCGGGTGCGGGCTCATTCCTAGGGCCGACTAATTCGACCTCAGTGCTTGTTTCTTTTGTCCAAACTGGCACTATTGAGATTTGTGCAAGTGGTTTAACCGAATGCGGTACAGAATTCCAAAAATGTAAATTAGTAACAGTTGCGCAGTCTAACATGCGTCCAGATCAAGATATTGTAGCAGAAGTCGATAAAGGAAATGCTGAAACACCGGAAATCGAAACACCTTCTGGCAAACAATTGCCTGATATCAAAGCTTACCGTTCTGATGATTCAAGCTTTGCCGTTTTTCCAACCCTTGCTAGTCAAGGCCAAGACATCACGGTACAATTGCCAGAATTAAATGATGCCGCCACTATTATCATTTCTGATATGCAGGGCCGTAAGATCAGTCAATTACAAGTCACCGATAGCTCTACTCGTATCGGTACCAGTGATCTGCCTACGGGCGTATTCATCCTTACCGCATATTCCGGTCAATGGATGGCGTCTACCAAGTTTGTTGTGAATTAAGTTCGACCACTCACGAAAGTCGTCCGAAGCCTCAGTGTTTCGGACGGCTTCTCGACACAACATCCCGTCACAAAATCGACCTTAGTCGTCCAACATCTTTGTCCAATTTTCAGTAACTTATGTCGCGCGCAAACCACCAGATAATTATGAACTTTTTCAAAAGACTGTTTGGCCGAAAAAACGTAGTAAAGTCAGATAAAACCTCTCCGCCAGCGGCGAATACCTTCGCACATAATTTAGCAGATTTTGGATTTCAGGAAATTCAGCTAAGTAATTCCGGGAAGCTACGTATCGATGCTATCATGGCGATTGCGGAATTTGAAAAATGGAGTAAAGCCCGACAATTGTCTTTCAGCTACGAGGTGATGTATACGAGTCTTCTTGAAGAAGGTGCTCTTACGGTGCCTTTGGTGATACAAATCGGAGAAGAGCGATTTAGCGTTTATTTTATTTATACCTCAGAAGAGGCCAAAAAATATCGGGACCTTACCCAGCAGGTCCATCGAACAGCTTATCCAAAGCTCATCTATTTTTCTGCCTTGGATTTGCAGCAGCAGCAAGGAAGCACCAAAATTATTGAGCCGTTTCAACTCGCGGATTTACGCTACGATAAAGGGTCACAAATTAGCGGCGAATATGCCATGTGGTGGGCCGATACAACGGAAGATCAGTTTAGCCAATCCGAAACACGCAAAATTTTAGGTGAGCTCTACGAATTGTATCGGGGCTATGAAACTTATCTCACTGGCTACCTCCTCCGGCAAGTCAAAATCGTGGCGGCCGATCAGCTGCATCGTACGGC
The DNA here is from genome assembly GCA_028285085.1 of Saprospiraceae bacterium. GTDB lineage: Bacteria > Bacteroidota > Bacteroidia > Chitinophagales > Saprospiraceae > JAHDHW01. The sequence goes on from JANQQI010000126.1 coordinate 24,939, forward strand.
CTTACCCATTGATCAAAAATCGTTCATCTTGCAAGGTCCCGAGCAAAAGAAAGTCGTCTTGCTGCTTTCTCAGGAAAAAGGCATTCGTTTTCTCTTCCCTCTACTCAATACCAGTCGAACTTACCGCGAGCGCTTTCTACGTGGTGTAATGATTGATTTACTAGCCACTCGACTGCCCTTACAGCAACAAGATTTCCCACAAGACAAACCAACTGATCCCAATGGTTACGATTGGTTTCAGCTTATGTCACGCAGTATTCAACAAGAAGAGATGGCCGGCAAGAGCACTCAATCAATTGGTGGCATGACCTTTAATGTACAGGCCAATTAGACTGGTCTGGTATAAAGTCTGGATTACTGGCCGTAAGATTCTGTTTGCAATACAAACAAGCAAAAAGTAAAAATGTAGTACAGCATGGTTTGAGCATTTATATGGATTTAGGAAAGGGGACTATTTTGACGTATTTCATGTAAAATGTCATCAAAACCTTTCTATCTAAACTCGCCTATTTTTACCAACTCATTTTATTTTTTATTACAACTGCTCCTTATTTTATGTCAACGCCTTTTTTCAATTTGACATCATAATCCTAGTCGTTAGCATAAAAAACAGGTTTAGTTGTTTTTCTTTTATTATCATTACTTGTTAATCCTCACTTATTATCAAGAACTAAAAAATAATGTTTTCAATCTAATATGATGAAAGCCTGGATGCGACATACCCTCTTCTGGATCATTTTTATGATCGTACAGGCTCTTGAGTGGGGAAATCGGGATACGCTATATAATGCGACGATGTTTGAGCTGCTATTTTTACCCGTTCGGCTCATTGCGGTTTATGCCAACTGGTTTTATCTCCAACCAAAACTGCTTTACAAAAATAAAACCTGGCAATATGCATTTGGATTGATATTCATGGTAGTGGCACTAGCAATTCTACAGCGCTTTTTTACTCTTTACTGGGGTTATCCTATGTTTTTTCCAAAATGGGTAAAAGGCGAAATCCTCAATCCCTGGTTATTTTTTAGAATTGCTCAAAATGTTATTATCATTTTATTTCCCGTGGTTTTCACAACTGGTTACAAATTATTTATCGATTGGTACGCACAGCGAGAACGAGCGCAACAATTAGAAAAAGAAAAAATTCAAACAGAACTTAAATATCTCAAAGCCCAACTTAATCCCCATTTTTTATTTAACAATCTCAACAATATTTATGGCTTAGCGAGAGAAAAATCAGATAAAGCACCTCGCTTAATTTTAAAACTCTCTGATATTTTGAGTTTTACGCTTTACGAATCATCAGTCCCCAAGATTGCCCTCCAAAAGGAATTGGATATGATGCGTAATTTGGTTGAACTCGAAAAGGATCGCTACGGTGAGCGAGTCAATATCCATCTGGATTTACCTCCTCCTCCTGCGAGCTGGCAGATTGCTCCTTTGCTCTTAATGCCTTTAGTTGAAAATGCGTTTAAGCATGGCGTACGCGAAGCGACCGAAAAAGCACATGTTGAAATTCGGACAACTTATGAAGAAAACATATTTGCAATTGAGATAAAAAATTCGATTGCCCAGGCCAAGACAATGGCATCCGAAGAACATGGTATTGGCCTGAGTAATCTTCGCAAGCGGTTGCAGTTAATATACCCGGAAGCTTATACTTTTGAAAATTTCCAGGATCATCATACCTATGTCGCTCGACTTAAAATTGAAATGACATGAACGCTTTAAGTTGCCTAGTTGTGGACGATGAGCCCGTCGCTCAACGTATCATTGCGTCCTATCTGGCGGATATTCCGGGCTTCAAAGTAGTTGGTTATTGCGGCAATGCCCTGGAAGCTATGGATTGGCTTAATCGCGAGTCGGTCGATCTACTTTTTCTTGATATTGAAATGCCAAAAATCAAGGGCCTGGCTTTTTTAAAATCAATCCATCAACCACCACCGGTTATTTTAACCACGGCGCACCGAGAATTTGCCCTCGATGGTTTTGAACTTGGCGTAGTGGATTACCTGCTCAAGCCTATCGCCTTCGAGCGATTCCTCAAAGCCATTCAACGTTTTCAAGCACTTTATCAAGACACTAAAGGAACACCCGCAGAAGGCACCGCCGAGGAGACCCGCATTTTATTAAAAAGCGAGCGCAAAATGTATCGCATCCATCCTAGACAGATCCACTATATCGAAGGGCTGAGCAATTATGTACAGGTCTTTTTAGAGGATGGAAAAAAACTAATTGTCCACTATTCATTACAATCCATCTTGCAGGATTTGCCGAATAACTTCCTCCGTATCCACAAATCTTTTCTGGTTAACCGCCAACATATCGTCGCGTTCAGTCCCGAAGAGGTGCAACTCCCCACCGGTCAGGTACTCCCCGTCGGCGGGACTTTCCGCAAAAAGGTTTTAGAAATCCTCCGTCAGCAATAATCGATCTGCCAAATTTGCTCATCTCTATTGACTTTGCCATTGGAGTCCTTTTTTGTCCTTTTCATTAATCAAGCAGGTGTGATTTTTGTAAAAAAAAAGAGCATTATAAGTCCCTTATAAGAAAACTCAGCTTGTTCAGAAGCCATAATAAATGCATAAATCACCCGAAAAATATGCTTCACCTTGACTCATTTACAGTGTTCGAGCTTAAATAGATAAAATCGGGCTGTTCATTGATTTTTCCAATACGCGTAGTTTATAATGCCTATTTTTGATTACAGAACTAAAAAATGATTAACGATGAAAAAATTAATGCCTTCTATAGTAATGCTGCTTTTTGCATTGGTCCTTACTTCAACGATTAATGCGCAAGGTCGATTTAATATTGATCCCAAAGAAGCCGCCGAGAAGCAAACCGAGACGATGACGAAAAGCCTGGCCTTGTCAGAGGCTCAAGCAGCCAAAGTGCAAGAGGTTAATCTCAAGTACGCCGAAAAGCGCCAAGAATTGTTTAGAAGTCAGCGTGATGATCGCTCACAAATGCGTAGCGCAATGCGTGAAATGAATACTGCGCGCATGGCAGAGTTGAAAAAATTCCTCACCGCCGAGCAATACACCAAATACGAAGAAGTACAAGCCGAAGAACGTAAAAACCGACGCGGCAAGCGTGGCAAACGGCCAGCACCAAAAGAAGATAACGGAAAATAATCAAGCCAGCTCACCGCTTGGCATCCATTGTAGGCAACGTTCCGGGCTTCACAAAGTCAGGCCCGGAGCGATTCTATTGTCGACGCACCTAACCACATGAAACTACGTCTCCTACCCCTTTTCCTCCTTTTCGCATTAGGCCTTTCTGCTCAACAGCTAAGCATTGTTGGTCAGGTGGTCGATGCACAGCAGCACCCCTTGCCGGGAGCACACATTTCCTTATTGCATCCCTGGGGTGAAACTTACAAGACCACCGTATCGGATGCAGCTGGTGCTTTTCGCATTGAACAATTGGGGCAAGGTGGCTACGCACTGACCATCACCTTTGTCGGCTACGCCGGACATCGCCAGGAGGTTACGCTAACGGATCAGAACATTGATTTGGGCACCATTGAACTTCGGGATGGCTTGGCATTGGAACAAGTTGAGGTCGTGGGACAAGTGCCCTTGGCGCAGCAACTGGGAGACACCACGCAATACAATGCCGACGCTTTCAAAACCTTGCCCGATGCGAATGCGGAGGAGCTCATTGAAAAAATGCCGGGGGTCGTGATCCGCGACGGAAAGGTCCAAGCCCAAGGTGAAGAAGTGCAAGAAGTCTTGGTCGATGGCCGTCCCTTCTTCGGTAATGATCCATCGGCCGCGCTCCGTAATCTGCCCGCCGAAGTCATCAGCAAAATTCAGATTTTCGACCAGCAGAGTGATCAATCGCGCTTCACAGGCTTTGACGATGGGGAAACCACAAAAACCATCAATATTGTCACCCGCTCCGAAATGCGTAATGCGCAGTTTGGTAAAGTCTACGGCGGATATGGCAGTGACGAGCGCTATCAAGCCGGTGGTAATGTCAGCTTGTTTAATGGTGATCAACGGATCTCAATCATTGGTCAGTCTAATAATATCAATCAACAAAATTTCGCTACGGAGGATCTACTCGGTGTAGTCGGTAACAATCAGCGGCGCGGACGACGCGGCGGCGGGGGCAGAGGTCGTGGTGGACGTGGCGGTGGCGGCTCAAATCGTGGCGGCGGTAGCTCTGTCAACGATTTTTTGGTCCAACAACAGGATGGTATTGCCCAAACCCATGCCTTCGGCATCAACTACTCGGATCGTTGGAATGACCAAATGGAAATCAGCGGTAGCTATTTTTTCAATCACTCGGATACGGATTCCGATATCGAATCGAATACCGAATATATCGACGCCGAATTCGTTAGCGAATTCTACCAGGAAAACAGTTTTAGTAATACGCAGAATACTAACCATCGCTTGAATTTGCGATTTGATTATCAAATTGACTCGGCGAATTCCATCGTACTGCGCCCGCGCCTCACTTGGCAGCTTAATGATGGTACTTCTTCTACTCTGGCACAGAGTTTATTAGGGTCCACTCTACTCGGCCAAACTGATAATCACTATCGGTCCGATTTGGCCGGCTTGGTATTTTCCAATAGTTTGCTCTACCGTCATCGCTTTGCCAAACCTCGTCGAACGATTTCCATCAACTTTGGGCAAGGCTACAATCAAAACCAAGGCGAAAGTTTTCTGCAATCCGAGGATGTGCTTTTCCTCGAAGAAGAATCCCGGGATACACTCGATCAATTCGCGGATTTAGATCTCAATGGCTGGAACCTTAGTGCCAATCTCAATTATACTGAGCCCATTGGCCGTTATAGCATGTTGATGCTAAATTATCGCGCGAGCTATCAAGAAGATGACTCGGACCGCTCGACCTTTGACTTTGCCAAAAACAGTCAGATGTACGATCAGTTGAATACTGACTTAAGCAATATCTTTCAAAATACGTATCAATCTCAGCAGACCGGGCTCGGCTTTAATTACCGTAAGAGCCGTAGTTTCATGTTCATGCTCCGCGCAAATGTGCAGTGGTCGCAGCTAACCAGTGACGAACGTTTTCCAACGGACGGTCGCATTCAGCGGACCTATTGGGATGTCTTACCAATGGCCATGCTTCGTTTTCGAGCCAGTCGACAGGAAAATCTGCGCATTTTCTACGGCGGTCGTACCAATTCACCCAGCGTAGAACAGTTGCAAGAGGTCCTCGACAATAGCAATCCGTTGCAGCTGAGCATTGGTAATGCCAGCCTGGATCAGGCCTATACCCACCGTGTCTTTGCTCGCTACTCTAAGACGAATACGGACAAGGCGAATGTATTTTACGTTCTTTTAGGCGGCTCCTTCTCGAATAATTACATTAGCAACAGTGCTTATCTCGAAACGACAGATCACCCCATTTTCGAGCAAGTGACGCTCCCGGAGGGCAGTCAATTGAGTCAGCCCGTTAATCTCAGCGGCTACCGTCAGGCCAATACCTTCATTACCTACGGCTTTCCCTTGACCGCCTTGAAGTCGAATTTGAATCTGGATGTTGCGGCTAGCTATTTACGCACGCCCAGCCTGATCAACGACGCAAAAAATATTTCGGAAACGAGTACGATGGGCTTAGGGGTCACCATCAGTAGTAATATCAGCGAACGACTGGATTTTACGCTGTCCACCCGCTCCGATTACAATTCAACGCAAAACAGTCTACAAAACAATCAAGATGCAAATTACTGGAGCCAACTGACCAAGCTTCGGCTAGGATGGATCTTACCCGGTGGCATCGTACTGCGCACTCAGCTGAATCATCAGTGGTACAAAGGACTATCAGATACTTTCGATGATAGCATCCTGCTTTGGACAGCCGCGATTGGGAAAAAACTGTTCAAAAATCAACGCGGAGAGCTGAGTTTATCTGTTTACGATCTCCTCGAACAGAACCAGCAAATTCAACGAAATATCAACGAATTTTCCATCGAAGATATCCGTACTGCAGTCTTGCAACGCTATGTTATGTTGACTTTCACTTACAATTTCCGTAATTTTAAAACAGCAAAAAAAGCGACAGACCGAAAAGACAAGCGTGATTTGCCGCCTTGGATGCGATAATTCCAACATCAATTTTTCATTTCCCTCCTAATCCTCCTTACATTTAGGTACCCCTTTTCATAGGTGACGCTTTCACCCTGAAAATTCAATCAACTGCCTCCACATTCTGAGCCCCTGGGAGCATTCTAATATTAGAATTCTCAAAAAATTAACCTAGGAATACAGAACAATTCGCCGTCTAAAGCAGTTTTTCGAATTGTATTGTAGGGGTAATCCCTCGAAAATACATCATTATATTGCTACCGGCCACTTGAAAACAAACACCATACTCATGTCCAAGTCTTTACTCATTCTATGCACCTTTATCATGTCCTTCACGGGCGCGGTTGATGGCGATGCCTGGCGGCTAACGACCAAAGATGAAGGAATCGAAGTTTATACTCGTAAAACCAAAAATTCAGCCTTCAAAGAAATTCGTATAAAACTCGTCATTGAAGCACCAATGGATGAGTTTCTCCATACGCTCAATGATGCTGATCATTACGGAGATTGGGTGTTTAAATGTTCAAAATCTTATCTGGTAGAATCTCTCGATGAGCACTCCTACATTTATTATGTCAAAACAGACATGCCTTTTCCAATTCGCGATCGCGACCTAGTCGTACACGCCGAGCAGTGGGAAGGACCAAATGGTGTTATTTATTCCAAATCCACAGCGATGCCCCAGCGCATTCCCGAAGAGGACGGCGCCATTCGTATTCAAAAATTTGACGCCCACTGGGAAATCACCCCATTGGAAGATGATAAAATAAAGATTGATTATCGTTCAAAAACGGATCCGGGCGGTATGCTCCCTGCCTGGGTAGTTAATCTAGGTATCACCAAAGGCCCTCTCGAATCAATGAAGCGACTGCGTAAATCGTTGAATGAAAATTAAACGTTTGTGTGGTCATGCCTTGGGACTTCTAATCATTTATAATTCATAGCCTACAGATTGAGAGAGGAAAGCTACGCCTTTCCCAAATGTCATCTAAAAGACATTTGGTCACTAAATGATGAAAATATATAGCTTGATTTATGGAATCTGGCCTTCTCCGGAATCTATAGATGGTGACGCAATCATTGTCTTTCGGCCGAAACGAACAAAGCGTTGCAAATTACCATAATACGCCCCTGGTAAAGACTAGGGGATTATACTCCTACTGCACTTTGCGACCTAGCTGGTCGGCGGCGGCGGACAGCGGGTGGGACCCACCCCAAAGCCCATTCTGCATCCTCCAGCTAACCTAGAGCTAAAAAAGTGAGCCAAGACCTATCTCAAGACTGATTCCAATATTCTCTATTCTCGTACAATTTTCTGCCAATTCACCCATTGCCCGTTTTGCTGGATACCAAGGAAGTATACCCCGGGAAGCAATTCGGAAAGCCCGGTCCATGAGAAATTGGGCTGGCCGGCAGGCCAGAGTTGTTGTCCCAATGCTCTGCCTTGTGCGTCAAAAAGCTGTAGTCGTAAGTCTTCCGAAGAGGTTTCCCCCAATTCCAGGCTAACCACATCCTGGAAAGGATTAGGACTAAGCTTCAAGGGTAATACTTCAGGGATAGGCAACACACTAGTAAGCGGGATATTCGAGCCCGCAGGGGTAGGTACCAGAAGTTGGAACAGCCCAACTCCGTTTGGAATACGGCCGTAGGCCTCATCACCGTCTAAATCACCAAAAGTAACTCCATCAATTAAAGCATTATCATTGGCGTCGGTATCGTAAATGCCTACGGTTTCTCCACTACTGGCAAGTCTAAAATTCGCATGCCAGATCCCTTGATCTTCATCACCATCCGCCCAAATCAATAGAAACTCTCCGGCAGCGATCGTCTCATTAGGGAAAGGCCATTTGGTAGGCTCGTTGGGATTGTCAGATAGATATAATCCACTGAGGTTAATTGCATTGTCACCAAAGTTGTGGATCTCCACCCAATCGTCAAATTCGCCAAAAGCATCGGCAATCGTTTCATCATTACTGGCCATCAACTCATTGATGGCTAATGTTAAGCCGGAGCCCAGGACGGTGGTTTGCAGATTGTCACAAACGGGTTTACGGCTTTCCTGCCCGGCGTCATCCTCCGCCAGGATGTAGTAGTCAATAAATCCATTGCTACCAATAGCGGGCACCATCGCGGTGTATTTCCCATCGTTGGCCAGGGCATCGCCATTTTGGGCCTCATCATTCATCGCAACACAGTCAAATCCTCCGGCACCATTCACCTGATAGCACAATTGAACCTGCGTAATACTCACATCATCTTCAATCTTCGCTTGAACGACCAATGACTGAGCCGGGCTCGGTGCATTATCGATGATTTTAGTAACAATTGGTGCCATATCATTATTTTCCAATTGGTTGAGAGCCGAAGTATTACGGGTGGAAATATATTCTTTAATGCTGTAAGGCGTATGCGAATAATCCGTACCTCCATCAAATGAATTCACAAAATCGTCAAATGTAAATCCATAATCCAAAGGATAGTAAGTATCTGTGGTTACAAAGGGAGCAATCTTCGTTTGCATTTCATCTAAATAACTAAATAAGGCGCCTTCGGATAAAATCCCCTCAGCAAAAGTGCGTAGATAATAAGTATAGCGATCTCGATAATCCTGAATAGCTATAATTCGACTGTAAAGTGGATGTGGATTGCTCGACATCGCCCAACTGTATATATTACGATTACCCCAGTCTACCGAAAAGAAATCGACGCCATACGTATTATCCAGATCAAATGGAATGTACTCAAATTTGCCCGTAGCTTCGTTGAGGTAGAGGTAAAAATTATTAAGGTTAAACAGTGGCCCATCCCAGTTGCCCGCCAGCACATCAAATGCCATGACTCTGAGGAAATCATCGACATTAAACACAGCTTCCAGGTTGCAAGGTAGATCTGCAATCGAACTATTATTCAGCACATCGATAAAATTGGCGAGATCACTATAATCGTCTTCATCCTTGTTTGTCAGCAACTCGTATACCCGATCGCCATTGCTGGTTAATTTATACGCATCGGGATCATTGCCGAGGTAGTCCAAATCTGCGGGATAAGTGCATTTATAAAGATTGCCATCATTATTACCAAATCGCAATTGCACAAACTCTTCGTCAATTTGCTCGACATTGGCGTACAACCCAAAATAATCTCCATTGATATACAACTCTACGTGATTAGCGCGAGGGGCCGGAATACCAACTTGACGTAACAAGTCCCAGCATAGCTTGGAACGCGTCACACTCGGATCATTATGCTCGCCGTTGAGATTTATTTTTTCCAAATCCTTCCACTTGCGCCCTTGTTCGTAAGTATTCAACGATACTTTAAAGGACTTTTTCTCCGCGAAACGAGAAGTGTTGCCACGCAATCGAAATCCAATATCCTGAATGGTATCCCGCTCGTCGCCATCGTCGATAATCAGAGTAGCAGGATACTCATAATTACTCAGTTCATTGCCTTCCGCCAGGATTTCGGCCAGGCTATCCGCTGGCAATAGAATATCTACTCTGGGGACCACGTCGTCCTCAAATTCACGCCCCAGATCAGGAAAGGGGGTTTGAGCCAGTAAAACGGTAGACAAGAGGATGCTCGACACGAGCATCAGCGCGATATTTTTCAAGGTTCTCATTGGGAAAATGCTGAATTAAAAAAACAGCGGTCAAAGCCGCCACCTATTCGATTTCTCAGGCAAAAGATAAGAAAAAGCCGAGAGATGTGATGACCTGAAGGAGGAAGGAATTCCAGTACGTCGTGTGCTGCGCAAAGTTATGAAGGTATTCAAGCAGGAACAAACCAGTTCATAGAGACAATCAAAATAAAATAACAAAGCCGCCGAGAACTCTATCCCGGCGGCTTCATCATTCAGCTACAGCTTGCCAATTAAGGACGAATTACTTTTTTCGCTTTGGCCTTCTGCATAGGATTTTGTTTATCCTTCATTTTGTGTTTTTTAAACACCTGGAATCGAGTCGGTACTTCTTTGACGGGCCAATTATTATTGCTCTCGTCAATATCCGCCGTCTCTTTGAAAGGATCGAGACGAATTTCAGTTACGACTTTATCCTTGACAAATACCTTAGTAAACTCATTTTCGTTCTTGCGCCAAACTTCCACCGGAATGCGCTCGATTTCTGTAGAACCATCTTCAAAAGTCCATTCCAAAATCACGGGCATCACTAGGCCACCTTTGTTACTAAAGTGCAGTTCATAGTAGTTATTTTTACCAAACATCTCTTCTTTTTCGTCTTTAGAGTAAGTTTCGTCATAAAGATACATCGTAGTAGTAGTCACAGAATCTTCGGTCTCCCAAGGACGATAATCAGTATAGACATCTCGCAATTCTTCGTCTTGCTCTACCGCGAATTCCACGCCTTGCTCACGATTACGAACTTTAGATAAGTGATCGAAAGGCTTCTTACGCTTGTTCGGCCAGCTTTGTTCTTTACGCTCGGGATTGCTTTCTAAGTCCACTTTGTACCATTTGATACTATCCAATGAAATATCCACCGGATCGATGCCGTAGAACCATCCACGCCAGAACCAATCAAGGTCTACCCCACTCGCATCTTCCATCGTACGGAAGAAATCAGCTGGTGTTGGATGCTTAAACGCCCAACGCTCACAATACTCCTTAAAGGCAAAGTCAAATAACTCCCGCCCCATGATGGTTTCCCGCAAGATATTCAGACCAGCTGCCGGTTTTTGATAGGCATTTTGGAAATAGTCGACGATATTCTCGCTATTGGTCATAATCGGCTCCAGGCGGTCTTTATCGGAAGCCATGTAGCCCGCAATCATATGGGGTGGTCCACCGCTGGAAGGATAGTTGTTGTCAAATTCCTGCTCGGCCAAAAACTGGACAAAGGTGTTGAGCCCTTCGTCGAACCAAGCCCACTGTCGCTCATCGCTATTGATGATCATCGGGAAGTAGTTGTGTCCGACTTCGTGGATGATTACCGTAATCGCTGAATGTTTCGCACGCTCAGTATACGTGCCATCCTCTTCCGCGCGACCAGGGTTGAAACAAATCATGGGGTACTCCATTCCGTTTCTGGCTTCCACTGAAATGGCCACCGGATAAGGATATGGGATACTGTAGCGAGAGTAAACATCCAAGGTATGCGCAACTGCCTTAGTTGAATATTTGCGATAGATCGGATAAGACTCCTTCGGATAGTAGCTCATGCACATGACGGTACGGCCATCAGCTGTTTCGTGTGGCATCGCATCCCAGACGAATTTGCGGCTAGCGGTCCAGGCAAAGTCTCGTACATTCTCCGCCTGGTAGATCCAAGTTTGCATCTTTTTAGAATGCTTTTTCTTCTTTTCCTTTTTCTTCGCCTCATCCAAGGTCACAATCTCCATCGGCTCTTTCACCTTATGGGCTTTTTTCCAGCGTGATAACTCGGTTTCCGTCAGCACGGTTTCGTAATTAAGGCATTCTCCCGTGGAACCAACAACATAATCGTCCGGCACAGTGATCTTGACCAGATAATTACCGAAGTTGAGCGCGAACTCACCCCGGCCGGTAAATTGCTTATTTTGCCAGCCCTCGAAATCGCTGTAGACACACAAGCGTGGGAACCACTGTACGATCGTAAAGAGATAGTTTTTGTCCTTTTCGAAGTATTCGTATCCGCCACGGCCCCAACTCACCGAATTGATCCGGTCAATCAGATAATAGTACCACTCGATACGGAAAGAGAAGCTTTCACCAGATTTGAGTGGTTGAGGAAGATCAATCCGCATCATGGTCTGATTAACCGTGTATTTCAAAGGCTCGCCCTTTTCAGTGGTCACCGATTGGATTTTGTGGCCATATTTATCTTGCTCGCGCCAAACTTCCAGGCTGCGCATGGCATTCTCGCTCATTTGTGGCCGGATCGAACTAGCGTTCATTCGATGCTTATCAACATTAGCCGCATGCTCATTTTCATCCAATTGTAGCCATAGGTAACGCAGCGTACTCGGCGAGTTATTATGATAAGTCACCAACTCTTTGCCATCCAATCGCTGGTTTTTCACATCGAGCGTACAATCAATATTGTAGTCCGCACGCTGTTGCCAATACTCAGGACCAGGAGCACCGTCAACACCGCGATAATCATTCGGGGAAGGCAAAATCGAGCCTAATTGCTCAAACTTATTGCCATGATTGGAACTTGGATTTTGTCCAAAAAGTGGCGCCGTCAAACAGCTTAAACATAACATCAAGACTGCCCACCGCCATGGTAGATTTTTCAAATCCATAATTTTTCTTTGATTTAAAATACTTGCAATAAAACCTGCTTTGACCAAATCTCTGATTCCTCATTGCAGGCTAGTGAGAATACAAGATTGAGCAAAGAGCCAAAAATTTAACTTCTGGTGCACATACACCATCCCCTAAAGCTAGTAAATGCTCGACAAAGCCCCACGAACTTTAGACAAAAAAGCGCATTGCTTCTCTTATTCGACAGTTTCTGTCGACCGCAAGTCTAACGATACACGGTAATCCAACGGCACTTTGGGTAAGACTGCCGGTCGTGGATGAAGACAAAGGCGTAAAATATTCGAAGTGAAGACTGAATGATCTAGTTCATTAATCCTGTAAATGGAAACAATGGTACTAATACTATTGGGTTGGGATTGAAATGAGGGCGTAAATCTTCTTTTAAGGTGAATTTTGAGGTGTTTGAATAAAGCACTTAATTTACTTTTCTAGTAAAAAGGTCATTCCAGTGCTTGTAGCAACTTATTACTATCCATATATTCAAAATGCCTGGTTATCACATTAAATTCCTCGTCTAAACAGATCAAGGTGGGTGCTGTGAATTTCCCTCCTCGTAACGCTAGCAGTTGGGCAATTTGATGAACCGGAGTACGAGATTCACCTACTTGATCATTGATAAATTGCCGCCCACCGAAAGTGATAGAAGCATTAGTTTCTGCATCGAAACGAACAGCATAATACTGTTCATTCAATACCTTAATCACATCAGGCTTAGTGAAAACCACCTTATCCATTTTACGGCAGTAGGTACACCAGTCGGTATAAAAATCAATAAATACTTTTTTGGGTCGGACCGCAAGGGAATCTTCCAAGGCTTCGAAGGATAGCCAATGTACTGATGGTGCGTCTTGCGCCTTCAAAGAAGGACAGAAGCAGACCAAGATGACGACGACATACCCTATAATTTTATGAGCCTCGCGAAGCATTAGTGTAGATTACCTATTTTGATGGAAACAAATACAGAACGTGGTGCCATCGGCCCGTAGATAAAGTCAGAATCACGCTCTGGTCCTGAATCAAACTCGGGCTGAAAACTGTTAAAAACATTTCTCACCCCGCCACTTAATTCTAAATGAAAATCCTTGGACACATCAAAATGATAGCTGGCTTTGATGTTCAAATCAAAAAATGGATCAGAGTCAACCAAATCTAAAAAGCCGGATTCGCTCACCACGCGGGGTACAATCATCGAACCGGTATAAGTACCTGTCAAATCTATTTTAATTGCCTTGGATACCTCATAAAAAGAAGTGAAATAGCCATACAAGTTGGGGGTCCTCACAAATTCATCCACGGCGACAACTTCTTCCTCTCCTCCACCCTCCGGTTCAAATAGCACTTGGGTTTCTTCATAATTGGTCTGCTGGACCGTCCCTCCAAATTGGAAAGCAAACTTACCAGAAGGTGAATATCCCGCTTCAAAATTGATCCCGGAAACCGTTGCCCCTTCTCCATTTCTTACTTCCTCCACAATTGACCCATTGGGCAAAACGGCACCTGTACTAACTTGGGTAAACGGATTTTGTAATTGGGTATAAAACCCTTCGATCAACAAATTCATTTGGGCCAACCCAACATTTTTGGTATAATTTAAAGATCCGGTGAATGCGTCGGAAGTTTCTTTATCCAAACCTTCAGAGAGAATCACAAAAAGAGGTTCACCACCCACAGAGGAAATATGAAGATCCTCATTGAAAGCCTGCGGTGCACGGAAGCCTCTTGCATATCCACCTCTAAACCTTAAGTTGTCATTGATTTTATACAACAGGGTCGCCCGAGGACTAAACACCCCAACATTGAGGTCCGCAACATTGGTAATATCACCGATTTGGTAGTTCCCATTGACGTTCGAAACATCATATCTCGCACCTAATAGGGCCGTAAATCTTTGACTAGGTTTCCACTCATATTGTACAAAGAATCCAGTAGTATTGACGCGCTGATCAATTAAACGGTTATAACCCTTAATTTCATCTTGGGTGTCATAATACTGATTTTCCACACCTATTGTAACGACATCATTATTGTCTAAGTAGCGGTTGTATTGGAAGCCTCCAACTATAGCCAAGTCTTCCGTCAGACCATAAGCATTGATGGCCAATAGACTATCTTCGGCGGTTCTTCCTCCTCCTAAACCACCGTAATAGCTATCTCTATTTGTACTTTGAGCAGAAGCATAAACGGAAAACTTATTCTGGCTATCCTTACTCCATTGCTCATAACTGATCCCGCCAAAAAAAGTATTGTGATCAAGCTCTTCCGTGATGTCCGTAAAATGAGGGGCCAAGTCCAAGCGATCTCCACCTCTACGATATTCTTCGAGTGCACTAAAGTCTAAGGAGATTTTACTTCGTTCTCCCGGCTTAAAATAAGCTCTTGCGCCTAGCACTGTATTTTCTAACTGTACCAATTCTGTGAATCCATCTCCATTAGCGTCATAACTACCACGATGGCGGTTCATCCCATAAAAAGTAACCCCGTTGGTCAAACTCTCATTGACAAATGAGCCATTAATGTTAAAGGTTTGGTCCAACGCATCACCATTAATCAATGCCGTATTTGAGCGGATTGCCCAGGCATTTTCTACTGGCTCTCGAGTAATGATATTGATTGTACCACCAATAGCATTCGACCCGTAGAGGGCCGAGCCTCCACTTCGAACAACTTCCACTCGCTCTACAATATTAGTAGGGATTTGATCCAATCCGTATACGCTATTCAAGGCACTAAAAATAGGGCGACTGTTGATTAAGATTTGAGAGTAAGCACCTTCCAATCCATTCAGTCGTACCTGCGTGAAGCCACAATTTTGGCAGTTAGTTTCTACCCGAACCCCAGGTTGAAAGTTTAAGCCTTCCGAGATAGCAATGGATTGAGTGGCATTGAGCAGTTTATTATCGACCATATTTACCACTACCGGATTATTTACGCGATCTCGTTCGTAGCGCGTGCCACTGATGACGACTGCTTCCATATTCAAAGCATCCTCCCGCATGGAAAAATTTTTCACCACAGATTGCCCCGCTTCAAGAGTTACCGTTTCCGAAACGGATAGATACCCTATAAAGGTTACCTGAATGGTATAAGTACCAGCTGGAATATTCTTGATAATAAAATTGCCATCCTGATCAACACTCCCTCCTAAAGTAGTGCCTTTAAGTGCAATCGTGGCCGCGAATAAAGGCTCCTCCAAATGATTACTCACCTTACCCGAAAGTGTAGCATTTTGGCCATAAGCTGTAAACGTAAATACAGACAGCAGAATGAATATTATTGACTTACTATAGCTAGCGATCATCCTTAGAGCCTATTTAAAATGTTTTTAGATTAAACAAATATATTGATTTAGATTAGTTTAACAAATAAAAATTAGATATAGTTTAAAATATTTTTAGATTAATCTAAAAATTAACCTGGAAACGTAGTTGCCTTGATTAGTATCAGCTATTCAGAAAAATCAAATAATGGAAATGCTTAGAAAAAATGAATAAAATCTGCTCTAAAGAGAAGTTTACTCGCCCAATATATGCAGCGAAGTTCGCCTGCCTTATCCCCTTTTACGGATCATCTAGATGATTAACTATCCTCTGAATAAACCTAGAAGTTTTAATCGCCACTTCCCAGCAACTCCTCAAGCTTGCCAAAGGCATTTTGAAAAATAGTGGTACTATCAGATGTAAAATAGCTAACCGGATTCTGAGAAGAATGCATTACAAACGCGGGATTACCTGCCGGATTCGCGTAGCCATTTAGCGTGATGGCCTCGCCAGCTGCCGATTGCAGCACCAAGCTATGCGTTGGAGATTGCCCGGTGGGAGAGAAACTATTGATAAAGTTGCTACCGTTCAGACTCAGCAAGGTGCGGAGGTAGCTAGCCGTTTCGGTAGAATCTAAAGCCTCACCGGTAGACCGAAAAAGCTGGCCCGCACGATAAGACATGGCGATAGATTCGCCGTTGCGGCGGTAAGTGAGATTGGTCAAATTTTCTTGGGGGAGTTGTATGAGTTGTCGATTGCGATAGCTATCCGGGCCTTGACTAAAACTCATGCTAAGCAGACCATCGACGGCATAGACATCCGTCTCATCCGAGCGACGAATGTAAGACGTCGCCGTTCGGGTATTGGGATTGAAGTTAAACCGTCCAACCACAAATTCAGTAAGATTTCCACTATTACCAGCGACTTCAACTCGGGTTCCTTTGGCGGCATCCACTTCATAATCGGCCCATTTATCTTCCGAGCGGGCCACTAGCCGTTGTACCTTGATCTGGCTCAAGCTGGCCAATATCCCTGTCAAAGCTGATGCTGTAGCGGGAACACGAAAATCCCCTTGTACCAGTTGCCAGCCTCCAGCTTCACGCTGGAGCTGGTACCCCTCTGCATCACCCTGTGGAAAAATACGAATGGTACTCACTGCTGCCGTATCAACGGTCACAACTTCCGAGCGAAAGCTACGTGCCTCGCTCTTCCCCATAAAGCGCGTTGCAAAATAAATCCCGCCTACGACGACAAGGATAATAAACAGGGTTTTATTACTCAAATTCATAACTGTTGATTTGATAGGGCATTAAAGCAAACCCGATTTTGACGAAAAACTTAACTATACCGCTCTTGCATGCGGCGCAAGCGAATCTGCTGATTGCGCTGAAACCGGAAAATGCTATAGCCAATCACCAGCAATAGTGGCAATCCAAAGTTGAGCCACTTGAGAAAAGTACGACGACCATCTTCCAGTTCTTCAATCGGACGACTGGCTACCATCTTAGTACGCAAGTCAATCAGCCCGGTATCATCAGCCAGCCAGTCGACGCTGTTGACGAGCAAGCTAACATTATCAGAATTACTGCCTCGCCCGGGTGCGCCCAATGGAAAATCACCATCGGACATCACGACCAATCGGCCATTTTGGCCATTCCCTCCGAAGTCGCCTTCCAATACAGCTCCGATGGTCTGCGGACCATTCGGAAAGTCGGCGGCGGTCCAGCGTTTTTGAATATCAAAGTAGAGCGGTACCCCCGCAATGCCTGACTGCTCGGAAGTTTGCAGCAGTGGTTGATAGTGCAAATTGGTATCCCGAGGGGCAAAGCGGATAGGGCTAGCAAATTGAAATATCACCTGATCCAACCCGCTCGTCACCGGGTGATCGAGGAAATTAGATACGAGCGGAAAGTAGGGAAACTCCACCTGAGAAGCAAAAGAAAACATCCCCTGTCGTTGTTGGACAGAGATGGCACCACAACTGGCATCCAGCAAAAACTCAGTAGAAACTTCCAGCCCCTTTTGGCCAAGCCATTCGGCTACCCCGGTGTTGACCGCACGCCCTTGCACGCTTTGAAAGTCACCTTCGACCGTATTAAAGGCCACACAAAGCGCCCCACCTTTTATCAAATAATCATCCAGCATCGCAAAGTGCGGTGGTGGAATACTATCCGTTGGACGCAATAGAATCAAAGTTTTGAAGCGCTCAGGAATTGCCGTTTCGCTAGACAAATCCAGCGGTTCGACATTATACAATACACTCATGGCCTCAGCCGCCATCGGAATATCCTGCAGTCCGGCCTCGCCATGTCCCTGGATCAATCCAACGGATGGTTTGTCCAGCATCGAAATTTTCTTCACCGCCGTCGTCATCTGGTATTCCATGGGCCCTTCGGGTTGTACAAAAGGCACAATTTCTTGGCGATCTCCGGCTTTGAGAATAGCTCCCATAAAAGCTTCCTTTTGCGCCACTGCATCCTTCTCTCGCACGTTAATTAGCAAAGGTTGAATGCCGTTTTGTAAGGCTTCCTGTTTTTTCGTTTCATCCGCATTGGGATCGACCAATTCATAGTTAAGCATGCCTCCCGAACGTGCGGCGTATTCTTTGAGTAAATCCTGGAAATCACGTAAGGTCTTGGCGTATTGTGAAGGCAATGATCCCGTGAAATAAGCGGTAATGGTCACCGGTTCTTCGAGACCTTCGAGTACATCGTTGGTCGCCTGACTGAGGGTATAAATCTTCCCTTCGGTCAGATCCAGCCGAAAGGGGTAATCCTTCGCCAGAAAATTGACAAAAAGCAGAATCCCGGCGATCAGCAGAATACTAGTCAGTGTTCTTTTGTTGTTCATGCGTACTACTTTTATTTTCTTGACGAAATCATATATTCAGACAATAACAGCCCCAGTACGGTGATCGACGCAAAGTAGATCAAATCACTGGTATCGATCACGCCCCGGGAAATGCTATCAAAATGATTAGAAAGGCTCAAAGTCGTGAATAATTCACCCAACCAGCCACTCAATTCACTGCCCATGTTGAAAAGGAATTGGAAGGTCACGCTAATGACAAGTGCGATCAAAAAGGCGACAATCTGGTTATTCGTAAGGCTACTGGCAAAAAGGCCAATACTGATATGGGCACCACTCAAAAGAATAAGGCCAAGGTAGCCGCAAATAGTGGCGCCGTGATCAAAGTTTCCTAATCCACTCACCGTGATATAGTAAGGAAGTGTAAACAACAGCGCAATCAGGACTAGAATTAAGGCCGCCAGAAATTTTCCCCAAACCAGTTGCCAATTCGTCACAGACTTGGTCAGCAGCAGTTCGATGGTTCCGGTTTTACGCTCTTCGGCAAGGAGGCGCATAGTCAAGGCCGGAATGAAAAAGACGAGGGTCCACATTGCGACGTTAAAGAATGCGCCGAGATCAGCCTGACGTCGAAAAAACACATCGCCATTACCGTACATCCAAGTAAAGAAGCCTGTAAATCCTAAAAAGGCTAAGAGCAAAATATAAGCGACGAGGGAATCGAAGAAGGATTTAATCTCGCGCTTCGCAATAATCCAGCTTGGACTCATATTAGTTTGTTTTAATACTTTGACGGATGATTAATTCAATGTCAAATCGCGGAAGATGTCTTCCAGCTTGGTTTCAAAAGGAATGGCTTCAGTAAGTACCCAGTTGTTTTGAGCGCAGAGTTGAAAGACATCGCGGTTAACCGTCATTTCTGGCTTACTCTGAATTTCGAAGCGATTTTGGGCCGCGTCGACGAAGTCGACTAATTGGACGGATGACAGGCCTTGAAGACCTGCGAAAATAACCGAGGCATCCCCATCTTCGATCCGAACGCGAAGTACCTGTTGTCCCTGCGCCTGTTTACGCAAAGTATCTGCGGTACCATCCGCTACAATTTTTCCACGATTGATAATCAGGATACGATCGCAGGTGGCTTCCACTTCGGGCAGAATATGCGTACTCAGGATGACTGTCTTCGCTTTTCCCAGTTGTTTGATCAACTCACGGATTTCGACGATTTGATTGGGGTCCAATCCCGTAGTAGGTTCATCCAGAATCAGCACTTTAGGATCATGAATCATGGCTTGCGCCAGCCCTACGCGCTGCCGATACCCTTTAGACAGCTCGCTGATCTTTTTATGCTTTTCGATATCTAGGCCACACAGTCTTACCATCTGACGCACGCGGTCGGGAATGAGGCTTTTGCCTACTCCTTGTAGCGCCGCACAAAAGGCTAGATAGTCGATCACGCCCATGTCTTCGTAGAGCGGATTATGTTCCGGCAGATAGCCAATATGCTGTTTCATATTAGTAGCATCCACCGGCCGGCCATCGATTAAGATTTGACCACTATCACTTTCGAGATATTGGGTAATCATTTTCATCGTAGTGGTTTTCCCGGCACCATTCGGACCGAGGAATCCCAAAATCTCACCCGTTCTTACTGAAAAAGAGATATTGTCAACTGCGCGTTGAGGGCCATAGCTTTTGGTTAGATTCTCAATCTTGATATCCATAATTAGAGCGATTATGGTGATTTAAGTTTTCCCAAAAAATTAAGGAATCGGCTGCAAATTTAATAAAGCCGTTTTTTTCACCAAAATTAAAATGCCGCAGGAAATTGTAACTTAATGGCTCAAATGGTACAATTATGCCGCGTGTAACATTCTTAAGCCTGTTCATTGTTATTTCCTTCTTTTTCAGTTGTCAAAACGAAGAAGAAACACCCCTTCAACCCAATGTCATCTTAATTATGGTCGATGATTTGGGATCGGCTGATCTGGGCAGTTATGGCAATATCGATATTGCAACACCGCATTTAGATCAATTGGCCCGAGAAGGGGTCCGCTTTACGCAGGCTTATTCCGGTAATCCGGTATGCGCACCGGCAAGGAGTACCTTGCTAACGGGATTGCACAGTGGCCAGACCCCAGTACGGGGAAATACTGGTGGCATTCCACTTCCTGATTCGACAGTCACCTTGGCGAAATTATTCAAAAAGGCCAATTATGCCACCGGCGGGTTTGGCAAATGGGGTCTGGGAGAGGTAGGAACTGAAGGGGTCCCCGAGCGGCAGGGTTTCGATACATTTTTTGGTTATTATCATCAGATACACGCTCATAGCTATTATCCCGAATATCTTTATCGAAATAGTAAAAAGGTGGAACTCAGCGGCGAAGCGGGTAGTGCAACGCGCTATTCTTCTTACCGTATCGTAGACGAGATGGCCCAATTTATCCGGGCGCAAGCCGGGAAGTCTTTCTTTTGCTATGCGCCTTGGCCGGCGCCGCATCATGCTTTCGAAATTCCAGCTGATGATCCGGCCGTTGCACTTTACGCCGAAAAAGACTGGAGCGACGACCGCAAAGCTTACGCGGCGATGGTGAGCTCCCTGGATCGCCAGGTGGGCGAAATTATGGCGCTGCTGCACGAACTCAACTTGGCCGAGCGCACCATTATTCTCTTCTGCTCAGATAATGGTGGCGACCGGACTTTCGCCGACTATCAGCCCAATGGAACATTACGTGGCTATAAGCGCGACCTCTACGAAGGTGGTATCCGCGTCCCTCTGATCGTGTGGGCACCAAACTGTATTACTCAGCCCGACACTTGTGCCGTCCCTGTTTATTTCCCGGATGTGATGCCGACTTTGGCTGAATTATGTGGTTTCGGACCTACATTGCCTGCACAACTGAACGGCCGCTCCTTTGCGCCAGCTCTTACTCAAGATAATTGGGGTCCCCAGAACCGCTTTCTTTATTGGGAATATCCTGGCTACAATTGGAGCGAAGGGCGCTACGAAGACCGCCTCTTCAGCCAAGCTATACGTTACAAACAATGGAAAATGATTCGCAAGGGACGCGACCAAGAATGGGAATTATACGACCTCAATAATGATCCCTCGGAAACCGATAATATCTCCGCTTATCATCCCGGTAAAATGCAGCGTTTTCGAGAATGGATCCGAGATACCCGCACGAAGATGCCACCACAAATTGAGCCAGAGCGCGTCGATGGTAAGCCATTCCGATAAGCAGAAGCACGTTCCTTTCTAACTTTTTTAAAAAACTTTCATTTTTTTAAAAAAAAATCTGAAACAGGTGATAACAAGTCACCCTATCCCGCTATATAAAGGTGTAACGAATGAAATTGAATGCTGAAGCGGTTGTTAACTATTGCATTCCAAATGAGAGAACGCTCTGGTTGCCTCAAAAAGAATCGCTTCGACGGATTGAGCAAAGGTAGTAAGGTCACTGCATCCATTCGCCGGCCGTAATACATTACGGCAGCGAACTGCACCACATTAACCGCACAGTTGCCTACTTCTATTTCCCAATTATATTGACACCGAAATGGCTGGGGTTTCCAAATCCATTTCGAGTCAGCAATTACCCGAAAACCGATTTTTCTGCGCGTTTCCATATTCAGCATAGCGTAGCGCACAGAAAACCTAAAATTGGAATTTTAAAATATGGTTCGAGTGGTTGTTTGGGTTGTATACTTTACACCTTTTGTTCTCCGTATTGAGTCAGATATCGTGGCGGTTCGTTACCACTAATTGCAAGCAAGTAGATAGTTTATAGTTGTTGAAGCTGTTTCTTTACAAAGGTTTAGAAACAGCTTTTTTTATTGCTCTTCCACTTCTAAATATAACGTATCACTGCTAACGCCCGTAAAAATCCCCAGTCCATTAGTCACATTGGTCGGAGGTTGTTCAAGCGACAAAGTTGAACTACCGGAGCTTTCATACAAGGCCGCATATTCGGCATTGACTCTGAAAACAATGATTTGATGCGTCCCGAACTGAATGAGTTCTCGTCGAGGATTAATCGCATAAAAATCTGTTATCTGGGGTTCCGAAATAAATTGAAAGGGTTGTCGCCCGCTGTTCTCTTCTTCCAGAACTGCAATATTTTCGTTGACGTACTCTGGATCTTCTTCCAAATTTTTAACCACGACATAATAGTATCCCCCTTCAGGATTATCCCAGGTGATTTCAATTGGATCGGGCATCTCTCCAAAACCACCAAAACTCCCTTCTTCAATTTTGTCTAATTCTACTGTCTCCGCAGAAATAGTAGCTTCGCGTTTCCCCGGCACATAGGTATCCGCTATCACTGTCTCATCTTGCCACATAAATTCTAGACGATAGTTTTGATCGGGCTGAATTTCCACCGCTAGATTTTGGTAAAAACCATCCCCCATCGGGGTCAAAAGGAAGCTCTCTGTATCATCGCTGATCATGACATTGAGATCATCCAGAACGATGATGTTCGTATCCACTTGGCCATAGGAAAAACTTTGAGTAATTCGAATGCTATCGAGTGGTTGTCCCGCGTAAATAAAAGCTTCTAAGACGGCTGATTCACTTTCCACATTTTCTATGCTTTCTTGTTCGCAAGATGTCCAAAAGCTAATAAAAAGAAGGAGGAAGTAGATATTTGAATTTTTCATTTTTTTAAAATTTAGAGATTAGCGGAGTGTCCAAGTGAAGAAAAAGCTGGGCGTAATACCCAAAAGAGAAACCTTCGTCTCAATGAGTTCACCTTCGATGACTTCATACTCATTGTACCAAGCGTTTTTTCGATTGTATAAATTGGTGATGGAGAGACCAGCACTGGCTTGACTAGTTCCCATGGTAAAGTCGTAAGTCGCTGAAATATCAAGCCGATGATAGTCGGGGTAACGCAGACTGTTTTTATTACTGACCTCAAAAAAACTACTCGTGGTTCCATCCAGCAAAGTCAATTCGTAATAGCCCGTTGGCGCTGTATAGGGTCGACCGGTAGCGTAGATAAAAGTAGCGCCAAAAGTGACTTTGCCCAGTTGGTAGCTGCCAATGATTTTCAATTCATGCGTCACATCCTGATTGGCCGGAAAGGGAGTATCTCCAAAAATGGGGAAATCGTATTTCACTTCTCCCAGCGTGTAGCCGATCCAGCCATTCAGTCGCCCTACTTTTTTCTGCGCCAAAAATTCGAGGCCTTTTGCTATCCCCGTTCCGGTGTAGAAAAATTCTTCGTAGTCTAGCTGTCGATCAGGTCCAAAACCAGTAGTTACAAATCGGGTCGAATACTCGGATAAGCCATCCAGCGTTTTATAGTAGCCTTCGACATCAAACAACCAGTCCTTAGTTTCGTAGCTCAAGCCGACAATGTGATGAAAAGCAGATCCAATGGATACGTTGTCATCATCTGCCAATAACCAAAAATCACGACTCCCCTGCTGGATATCTTCCCGGACGATACGATTAGCAAATTGATAATATTTCCCCCAGGCCGCCTTCAGTCTGATTTTTTCAGAAAGGAGATAGCTCAGTGAGGCACGAGGCTCTAAATAGATTTGTTCGGTAGGACTATAAAAAGAAGTACGCAAGCCACCTTTGACGACTAGCCGATTGCCAAAGGTATGTCGATCCTGGATGTACAGAGCGGAGGTCAAGCCTTCATCGGCGCGGTCGAGTACTGAGATGGTGTCATTTTGGGTGAAGGTGTATTCAATATCATTCCAGGTGGTTTGCCAGCCAAAGTCGAGTTGATTATTCTGATTTATTTTCAGTTCGTTATCCAATTTAAAACTCAAATCTTTTAGGTCGTTCAATTCATAACTCCCCGTATTTCGCTCGACGGTCGTATCGGCTCGCGTGATAAAGGTTTGATCACTACGATTTCGCTCACTGTAGTAGTTGGAATAGGAAAAATTGGCGTTAGAATAAAATCGATCATTCCAGCGGCGCGACCATTTCGCACTACCGCCCCAATTCCCCCAAGCGGTAAGATCTGTACTTTCTCTTTGAAAATTGAAATTAAGATTGCCGCCGAAGCGACCGGCAAGTGCATCTTGATCCAAATTGCGAGAATTATCCAGATTGTCTTCTCCATTGTAAAAACTCAAACTAAATACATCCCGGGAATTCAGCCGATAAGTCACTTTCGCATTCAAGTCATAGAAATAGGTATTCGGCTGTACCTCTTGCTGCCCAAATCTTCCCAGATTTTGCGGTGGCCCATCGTTTGACGCTTCGTTACTATCGGTATAGGCTTCAAAAATATTATTATAAAAATCACTCTGGAACGATCTCCGACCTGCCACTAAAAAAGAGCCCTTTCCCTTGGCGAAGGGCGCTTCCACAAAGCCATTGACACTGAGTAAGCTCAGGCCAACGCCCATGTTGAATGCTTCAGTGTTTCCATCTTTACCGGTCATCTCCACTACACTGGACAGACGTCCGCCGTATTTCGCATCAAAGCCGCCTTTGTACAATTGAACATCCTTAATGGCATTGGTATTAAATGCACTAAAGAATCCAAAAAGATGATCGACATGGTATACCGTAAATCCGTCAAATAGTACCAGATTCTGATCGGGTGTACCACCTCGAACATAGAGTCCCGACGAACTTTCGTTGGAGCCACTAATTCCCGGAAGTAATTGCAGGGATCGAAAAATATCTTTCTCGCCGTAGCTCGGCAGTTTAGCCAAAGCCGCTGGCGCCAATGCAATTCGGCTGATCCCGGTCGAAGCACTTAACATCTGCTCTTCCCGGGTGGCTTTCACCACGACTTCTTCCAAGGCTACGCTGAAGTCTTCCAGCTCTACTTTAACGTTTTCAATATCCGTCTCCGGGCTGATCCGCACCAGCCGATTTTGATAGCCGATATAGCTGACGACTAATACGACTGTATCAGCCGGTACATTGAACAACGTAAAATAGCCATCGACATTAGTGGTCACGCCATTGTAAGTCCCTTTGACCATCACACTGGCGAAAGGAAGACTTTCCCCGGATTTACTGTCTTTTACGATTCCTTTTAGGGTAAAATCCCTTCGGGTGGGTTCTACTTTGGACCAATCCATCTCACTCATCTCCGTTTTTGGAATAAGCACAATGGTACGAGGCGCCTCTAGCTCGAATCCGATCTTCGTATTTTTAAATAATTGGGTTAAAGCATCTTCGAGAGGTAATTTCCCAAAGCTGGCGGTGATCCGCACATCTTCAGTTAACGCCCGATCATATTTAAATCGTAAGCGATAATTGATTTCTAAATCCAGCATGACCAGATCAAGCAGCTTGTTCTGGTAATTACCCTTGAGCTTTATTTTGGCCATATCCTGAGCCGACAAAGCTGTAAATCCCCACAAGCATAGACATAAAAGAGTCAGTTTAAATTTCATTGGTTGACGTTTTGGTTGACAATAAAACAGGCACCAGACTATGCACCGACAGTCTGAAAATCAAGAGGATATTCGTGGCATTGGTTATTAAGAGCGTGGTCGGGATTTGTTCTTTAGGTCAAAAACTGACAATTTTTTGTTTAGACTAAGCTCTTTTTAAGGAATATAGCCGGAAGCTACATGACGAAAAAAAGCTGAAGTATAAACGGAAAAGTGACGTTTGAGGCCAATTAATAATTTCCGACTACGCTCTAAAAAGGTGAGGAATTTGCCGCCTTAGGTTGGATGGGATAATGCACTATTCAATCAACAGCGTAGAATTATCAATGAACACGTCAATTTCATCAATGAAAACAAAAAGCCATTTGAAGCAATCGACTTGCTCCAAATGGCTCTATAAACAAAAGTTGATTTATTTTTTGGACTGCTTTAGAACTAGTTGGTTTAAAAGCGTCGATATTATTTTACAATAACTTTCTGCACCGCAACCAGATCACGGGCGCTAATTTTCACAACAAAAACGCCGGTTGTTGCCAACTCAACATCTAATTGAGTCAATTGAGCTAGTGTTTGCTGAAAGATCAACTGCCCCGCTACATTGTAGATTTCTACCACAGCGCCATCAACTGGCAGCTCTGCGGTGATTTGAAATGCACCAGAAGATGGATTCGGCAGATAGCTGAAGTTTTGTTCAAACTTCGGATCCCGAATATTCACCATTTCCTCTACGGTGAAACAGCCTTCGCATAAATATTCACAAGGCATTCCAAGACTTTCTCCTACCACCAAGTCATAGTCACCTACAGGTGCATCTTCAGGGATATCAAATTCCAGAATGATTTGTTGATTCTCAACGGTTACAGAACTTGGCTCAATAGTGTAATCGCCCAGCTGCAAAAATATTTGGGTGGCGGTATATCCACAATCACTTATACTTGCATTAGACACTTCCACCGTGAAATTTGCAGATTCTCCTTGCGTTCCGAGGCCACTGCCCACTGGATCAATCGTAGCCGCAGGAATCACCTCGAAGCAATCATTACAACTTGTCTGGCAAGGTAAACTAGCCGCGAGGAATACGTCGTATAATCCGATAGTCGCATTTTCGGGCACATTAATAATGACTTCGACATTATTATCATCCAGGATATTGACCGATTCAGGCAAGATCGTTGTGCCGGGTATGGCATTGGATTGAAAAATGACATTTGAGATGTCCGGTACACAAGTCGAGGACGCCTGTGAAAAACAGTTATTTGTAGTTGTTAAAACCACACTCAGGTCCATCACTCCTTGATTGGAGACATCAGGATCAACGGCAATGAGTTCTGGCGGTGGCATCACCGTCAAGCAGTCTTCGCATTCCACTTCACAGCCGGGGATATCATTCCACAAGCTAATGGAATAGCTCCCAGTCGTTTGGTTGCCGGGCACATCCAACACGGTAAACAATAACTCGTCGCTGAGAGGTATAATATCCAGTGGTGCGATGGTACTTGAGCCTTGAGAAAAGAAAACATTGGTAAAGTTGAGCTCTCCACAAGTAGAAGTCGCCGAAATGAACGACGTATTTGTCCCTGAAATATTGACTTCCATGATATTTCCAGCCCATATTTTTGAGGGATCCGCTTCGATAGTTTGTGCGCTAAGAAAATGTGGGGTAAGACAGAAGATAAGTAAGCCTGCGTGCAGCAAGCCTTTTAATGCTTTAGTGGTCATTAGTTCTCATTTTGAAAATTGAAGAAATTTGGAAAAAGCGCTGTAATATTCTTCAAAGGTCCTTAATAGAACGGCAATTTACTCTTTTTGCTGCTTTTGCAACAACGCTTCTTCAATTATTTTCCGATAAGGGGCAGCACGTATGCTATCTTGCAAACCGCCAATGTAATGCAATGCTTTTTCGAGATCCTGTTCTTTATAACTAATAATGGCCATATTCAATCGTGGATCATCGAACAATGGACTAATCCGCAGCGCTTCCAGATAATAAGTTTTGGCCTGTTCTCTTCGTCCCAATTTCTCTTGGCAAGAAGCCAAATCATTCCAAACATGTTGGTTGAATGGTGATAATGCGCTTGCTCGTCGGAAAGCCTGCTCCGCACCTTCCACATCTCCCTGCGCAAAACGTGCAGTACCTTCGTACCACGCCATCGGAATCGTAGTTGGATCATGGGTGTAAAACGGACTTTCTGCCTGCCTTGCACTGGCGAGCAAACGATCCCATTGGCCCAAATTTCGCCAGGCATAAGCGGCATTCGTATGGTATTCTCCGCGGAGCCGGCTTTGTAAACTAAATAAGCTAAAAATAATGCCTAACAATAATGCAATAAGACCGGTTTTAGCTATAGATGTAGGCATTGACCATTGGCGGTTTCCGGCACCAGCAGTACTCGCTAGTAATAAATACGTCCAGATTAATAATTCGGGGCGTTCCTTGGGAAACGAAAATAAAGCGATCACCCCCAGGCCCGTCAATAAACTCAGGCGTACCATCTGCAACCAAGACTCCTCTAAATTGGACGCTTTCATTATGCGACGGACACCAGCATATAAAACGCTTCCCCAAAATGCCAGATAAAGTCCTAAACCCAACCCGCCACCTTCAGCGAGCACCCAGAGCCAATCATTGTGCGGCCTTTGAAACGTCACTTGATTTAATTCAATGCTGTACAATCCATGTACCCCACAATCCGGGAAGTGGATTTGCCAGTTGCCAGCCCCCACGCCCAGCCAGGGATGCTTCCCAATCGTACACCAGGTTTTATCCCACAAGCGAAAGCGTTCAATGGCGGTTTCCGATTGGCTGTAGCGAGAGATATCCAATTGCTGCCAAAAAGTATCCAAAAGTCCAGTTGCTGATGCAATTAATAGCGCGATCCCAAATACACCGCCCAAAATGAGTAGCGGCCGCAACAACCGGCGCCAAAGCAATCGTTTTGCTGACCAAAAATAAAGTCCACCGAAGACCACCCCGGACACCAGAAGGCCAACCCAAGCCGAACGAATTTGCAAGCTTAGTAAAAGCAGTAAATTCAAAATCACCGTAACTGAAGCCAGATGTTTCCACCTTCCACGCTCTACCCGCCACTGTAATAAAGCATGCCCACTGAGCAGCAATAAAAGGGCACCAAAAAGATTGCGGTGACCGGATAAGCCCTTGATCTGATAGAGTGCTTGTTTATCATAAGCCTCGAGCTGCGCAAATTGATACAGCGCAATGGCGACCCCCACCCAACTTAAGCCAATGGCGAGGCGGCCCCATTGTTGCCAAATCTCGGAATCAGCTTTGAGGAAATAGCGCGCAAAAAGAAAGACCAACAACGCTAGCCCTGTTCGCTGAACTTCCAGCAAAGCTTCTGCAAAAGCGGTCGCCCAGAAACAACTCTGCAATTGCCAAAGGAAGTAGCCCAACAGCAATCCTTCGGGCCAGCCTAAGGTCCAACGTGGCGTATCACGAGCCAGCAACAAGCTTATCACTACCAGCCCGCCGCCTAATAATGCCATCCACAGACGTGGTACGAGAGTACGGTCTAAGGCATTTGGCCAGTAGGCTAGGCTACCCGCTCCGATGACGCCCAATAGGAAAACCCAGAAGGCGAAGCGATACCATTGGTTTGAAGACTTCGAATACGTTTTAGACATAGCAATCCATAATCGTGGTAGAATCACACCTTACAACGGTGGATCATCCGATCAATATATCACTTTCTGGATATAACCTTGGTATCAAGTTTAGAATGAGTGGTGCCTATGCCATCGCGAAGGCATAAAAAAAGCCCACGAAGCTAGAGACTTCGCGGGCAATTGAACAAGTATATATATTGGGGAACGATTGATTCAGGAATGGATAGTGCTCCCAATTTAAAGTTTAGATATCATCAAGATCTTCGAGCAACTGCTCAGCGTATTGGTGGTACTCATCATCATCGCCGGTATGCGCAATGATTTCCTCCAGGTTCTGCTTGGTTTTCTCAACATCACCGAATCGTAAGTACGCTAAGGCCAAGTGCCACTGATCGCGCGGAATTTCATTATTTTGATACGCGCGCTCCAACAGCTCAATCGATTTTTCAACATCACCGGACATATAGCAAACACCCAGGGCGAACAGCATGTCATTACTATTGCGTTGCTCCTTCTTCATCATCTCGAAATTGCGCAGCGCTGAGTTGTAGTTGCGTAAGTTAAATTGCTCGGAGGCGCGAGCCATTAGCTCCTGTTCTCCTTGATCGCCCGCTGGCTCGTATTCAATCACACCGGTCAATCTAGGCAGGAAGTAGCGATCGGACAATTCCGCCAGCAAACGTGATTTTCGGCGGGTGGAGTCCAAAGCAATTTCGCGCGTTGCACCGTGGATGCCTTGCAATTGTGCTTCTAGATCGCGGACACGGCCTTCCATGTCAGCATATTTATCGCCCAAACGCTTGAGTCGACTGCGATTACGTTGACTTTGACGTTCCGTAGATGCTTCATCGATGTACATCTCACCTTGCAGCACTTCGGCACGGAAAATATTTACATCGAGCTCATCTTCGAGCTGAGCGACTTTGCCTTGCAAGCTATTCACCTGATAAAACAGATAGCCGCAAGTGATCAACAGCAGGCCGGCCGCCGCCGCGGGTACCCAACGCAACCAACGGGTACCTCCCCCGCCAGTAGCGGGTTGGATCTGGGGCATCGGTGTAGCCAATTCGTCAGCGATTTCGCCTTGTAACTCACGGAAGCTCTGCACCTGTTCGCGGCGCGACAGCATTTGCTGTAAGCCCTGGCGGAGTTCGACCTCCTTAGCCAATTCGGGCTCAGCTTCCATTTGTATTTCGAAGGCCACGCGATCAGCAGCACTCAGTGCCCCTTGCAGGTACTGATCGATGCGTTCCGATATTTGTGGATTCTCTCTTTTCATGCTAGTAAGTTTCTTGGTCTATCATTAGTTAGATAGACAAGAGGGTATAAAGGTTATCACCATTTATTATGTTTTCCTCGAATTTTTTAAGTTTCGGAAGCGAATATCCTCAGAAATGAGCTTTTTCAGTCTTTCCAGGCAACGATGTTTGCTAATTCGGCTGTATTTTTCCGTCCAACCCATTTTAGCCGCAATCGCTTCGTGGGAGAGTCTTTTATAATAAAAGGACTCTAGGACTTCACGGCAATTGTCACCGAGTTCACCGAACTTTTCTTCGAAAAGCTGGAATTGTTCCCATTCTCGTTGGGCTTCTTCACTTTCGGTGTAGTCCTCAGCAGTTTCAGCAACCTGATCCAATGAATAGACGGATTTACGCTTCTTGAGCTCGTCGAGCCATTTGTTTTTGCAAACTGCTTGCAGGAAACCATAGAAAGAACCGTGAAGAACGAAGTTTTCATCGTATTGCTTGAAGAAAACGACTTCCAGAGCCACTTGGAAAAGATCCTCGGCATCCGCTTCGCTTCCCCCGTTTTTTTGGACATAGGCTACAATACGTGGCCGAAAGACCTGATAAATCTCTTTCAACACTGCTCTATCTTGCCGGAATAAGCCCTCCAGATAAAATTGATTCTTTGCTGCATTCATAATCTAAAATCATTTGACGATTAACAACGGCCTCAGATACGGTTACACCTCGTCGTCTACAGTATCGACCGATTCGTTCGGTCAATCTGTTTTTTCGAATACAAGTAGTTAGTTTATGAAAGTAGTAATTGTAACTGACATCTATAACCTCTTTTTAACGAAATCGTTGAAAAGGAGGGCTAAATGTCTGTTTAGGATGAGTTTGTAAGATTCGTACACATCAACCAAATTTCCAAGGTTGATCGTAGATTATTAAACATGAGTCAGGAGGCTTTTACAATATAGTTAGTTTGATGGAATTATTTATAAGTCGTTCGACTAAATTACTCAATAAGTATTTTGAGAGTAGGTCTTCTCGATTTTTATAATCGCTCCACCATTAAATAAAATTGAATTCAGTGATAAACTAAGTTTGAATCCATTGATAAAATATGAATATTACCCTAACTCCCGTCTGGCTAAAATATTGTTAAGTTGACACGAAAAATTTCATCAATCACCAACTAATTTCCAATCTCACTTCATTCTCGGACAAATCTGTTCGATTCCGGACAATATTCAAATAATATTTTTTCATAACCCACTCATTATCAGCGCCCCTGTTTTTGGCACACCCGTTGGCATTTTCATTTTCAAAATATCAACCTAAAATCCAAAAATATGGACCGACCTATCGCTCAATCTCAACGTCGCCGCAACGCTCTTTTCAAATGGCTGCGGATTCTGGGCATCCTCTTAGTCGTTATTGCCGCCATCTGGGGATTCCGTAGCCTCCTCAAAACTCGCGTAGAGACCGATGACTTTCGTTTCGCGGAGGTCGAAATCGGTGATCTGGAAAATACCATCTCCGCCTCTGGCACCATTATCCCAGCCTTTGAAGAACAAATCAATGCTCCGGTCAGCACAGAAATCAAATCCGTGCTCGTCCCCTCTGGCACTGCCGTACAACCCGGTGAAGTACTCATGCAACTCGACGAAGAGTTTGTTCGCTTGGAATATGAGTCTCTAAAAGATCGCCTGGCCCTGCAAGAAAACAAGATTGTGCAACTGCGTTTGCAGTATAACAAAGATGTGCGTGAGCTTGAGTACAACGATCAAATTAAAGCGTTAGAATTATCCAGTAAAGAAGCGCTGCTAGAAGATGTCCGACGTCTACGTGATATTGGCAGTGCAACACAAGAAGAAGTTGAAAAGGCAGAACTAGACCTCCAGATCGTCAAACTGGAAAAGAAGAAACTGGAAAATGAACTGGAATTCCGGCGCGAAGCGGTCAGCAGCAATCAACGGGAGTTCGAGCTTGAAGTAGAAATTCAGCAAAAGAAAATCAAAGAGTTGACCCGCAAACTTGATGAGACCAAAGTATTGGCGCCTCGAGCCGGTGTCGTCACCTGGATAAATGAAAGCATTGGTAAAAAGGCACAGGAAGGCGAGGCCCTCGTCCGTCTGGCTAATCTGGAAAGCTACCGCATTGAGGCCAGCTGTTCAGATCGCTACACCAATCTGGTCAAAGTTGGCATGCCAGTTAAAGTCCGTATCAACAAAACTTACCTGCCAGGACAAATCAGCTCAGTACTTCCCGCGGTGGAAAACAACACCGTCGAATTTATCGTCCTGCTCGAAGATCAAAAACATCCTGACTTACGCCCTAACATGCGCGTAGAGGTTTACATCATTTCCGATCGCAAAGAAAATGTGCTGCGTGTCCACAATGGTCCGGCCTTCACCGGTGCACGCCAGCAGGCCCTCTTTGTCGTGCGTGGTGATCAAGCGATCCGAGAAGATGTACAAATCGGATTAACCAATCGCGACTACGTAGAAATTATCGCCGGACGATTACAACAAGGTGATCAGATCATCATCTCCGATATGGAAAGCTACGATCATTTAGAAACTATCGAACTCAAAAAATAACCCCATGAAATCCTTCATCTCACTTTTTTTCAGCTTCTGGTTAGGCTTCACTGCTCTGTGTAGCGGGCAGGGCCTGCCAGATACTTTGGCCCTGGAGGATTTGCAGGAATTAGCCAGCCAACAAGCTCTTGGGCAATATCAGGCTCAGCTGAATCGCGAATCAGCTCGTTTGCAGCTATCCGTTTTCAAGGCGGGGCTGAAGCCTCAACTCAGCGGCTTTGCTAATTTCCCTAATTACAGCAAAACCTTCAGCGAAATTACACAGCCAGACGGTACAGTACTTTTTCAACCGATTACCAATAATAACTCCGGGGTAGGTCTTTTGCTCACTCAGGACATTCCCTTGACTGGTGGTACTGTTTTCCTACGCAGTAACCTACAACGCTTTGACAATTTTGAAACAAACGATAGAATCTATAACGGCGTGCCATTCCGTTTAGGGATTATCCAGCCTTTGTTCGCCTTCAATCCATTGAAGTGGGACAAAAGGCTGGAACCCTTGCGCTTGTTTGAAGCCGAGCACCAATTTATTGCCGATCGCGAAGCGATTCGAGTCACTGCTACAGAGCTCTTTTTCAACCTCTTGTCGGCACACCAGAATTTGATAATCGCCAGCAGCAATGTCAGCACTAACGAAGCTTTGGCAGAAATTGCTCGCGAACGCTTCGAGCTGGGCAAATTATCGCGCCGCGACCTCAAACAGCTCGAGCTGGAGTTGGTGTCCGCTCGCCGCAATGCCGTCAGTGCTCGTCAGAGTGTCCAGGCTGCGACGGCTAATATCTATGCCTATCTCGGACTGGCTTATCCCGGTAATCTTCTCGTGCCTGAAGTGCCTGAGCTACGCACCGACATTGCATTGGATGCCGAACAAGCCGTACGTGAGGCCCGGGCCAATCATCCCGATCCGATTAGCTATACACGACGCTTACTGGAAGCGGAGCGTGACTTAGCGGAAGTGAAGGGTAATGGTGGCTTACAGGCCGAGCTAGTGGCTTCCTTTGGTTTGGCGCGAAGCGGCCAGCGCCCCGAAGACATCTACCGTGATCCACAGCAGGAGCAATTGGTTCAACTACAGCTCAATGTCCCTATCGTTGATTGGGGGCGCCAGCGTAATTCGGTGGCTCGACAAAAAGTGCAGCAAGAGCTGGTGCAACGCCAGGTCGCACAGGATCAATTGGATTTCGAAACCCGCATCCAACGTCTGGTTGTCCAATTGCAGGAGTTACAACGAGAAGTCGAATTGATGGAAGAAGTGGTCCAATTAGCGCAAGAGCAATTTGAGATCACCCGCGAAAGCTACGTACTCGGCGCGGTAAGTATTACCGACCTGAGCTTATCACAAGGCTTTAAAGACCGCAACCTCAGAGACTATATCAATACCCTCGGTGAATACTGGAATCGCTATCTCGAACTGCGCTCATTGACACTTTACGATTTTGAACAACAGCAGAAGATATTTTAATCCACTAAAAATAAATGCACGTCATGATATCATTAAAAGACATCAACAAAGTATACCGCACAAAGACGGTAGAAACCCTTGCCCTTAACAATATTAGCTTGAACGTCCCCAAAGGAGAATTCCTTTCCATCATGGGACCATCAGGGTGCGGTAAAAGTACTCTGCTCAACATCATTGGACTGATTGATGAGCCCAGCGGTGGTCAGGTCAGCATCGATGGGCAAAACATCAGCAACTATAACAGTAAGGCCATTGCACGGTTTCGCAATGAAAAGTTAGGCTTCATTTTCCAAAGCTTCCATTTGATTTCTGATTTATCGGTGATTGACAATGTTGAACTTCCACTCATTTATCGCAAAGTCGGGGCGAAGCAACGCCGCGAGATGGCCGAAGAGGCTTTGACCCAAGTGGGGTTGAAAAATCGGATGCGTCATTTTCCTTCTCAGCTTTCAGGCGGGCAGAAGCAGCGGGTGGCGATTGCCCGAGCGATCGTGGGAAAGCCATCGATCATCCTCGCGGATGAGCCGACGGGTAATCTCGATAGTGTCATGGGCAACGAGGTGATGGATATCCTGCTCAACCTCAATAACAACTCTGGGACGACCATCGTCATGGTAACCCACGACGAAAGTATGGCCCGCAAGACGAATCGCTTAGTTCGTTTGTTCGACGGCAGTCAAGTTCAATAAATTCAATCACCCAGAATTATTTGCATTATGTTTCAAAATTATTTCAAACTGGCGATCAAGGTACTGGGACGCCGCAAGTTTTTCACCTTTGTCAGCTTGTTCGGTATCAGTTTTACTTTGATGATTCTCACTTTGCTCACCGCTATTCTAACCAATGAGCTCGGCTCGGCGGCACCAATGGGGGAACAAGATCGTATGGTTTTCTTGCCGCGCGTAAGTATGAAAAAAGAAATGGTGGATACCATCGCAGTTATTGATACGGTCATGTTGGACGGTGCGATGTCATTCGACACCACTTTTGAGTATAAGAACCTTGGTCGAAATATGTCTACCTCCTCCCCAAGTTTTTATTTCCTCGATGAGTTCATGCGGGACTTAACCTCCGTCACTAAATATTCATTTTACAGTCCAAATCACACTTACGATCTGTTTTTGAATAGTAATAAACTGACTTTCAAAACCATTTTTACCGATGCGGCTTACTGGCAGATTTACAATTTCAAATTCCTCGAAGGTAAAGCCTACAATAAAGATGCGGTGAACAACCAAGAACGTGTAGCTGTGATTAGTGAAAAAGCGGCGCTACAGTACTTCGGGAAAGTAAAAGGGGTGGTTGGCAAAACGGTTACCTTAGATCGCAAGCAATACCAGGTGGTCGGTGTCACGGCCCTTCCTAAAGTCGACCGTTCCTTTCTCAATGCTCACGTCTTTTTACCCTACACCGAACTCCCTCCAAAGGCTTTAAGTGACAAAGAATTCTTAGGGAGCTTTGATGCCGTATTCGTCGCGAGTAAACCTTCCGGTCGTGACGCCATTAAAGATGAAATCAATCGACAGGAAAAACTCATTCCAATGCCGAACCCGGATGAATATAACGTCCTGGAATTGGCCCCCTCGACTTACGCTGAACGCTACGCCACCGCTGTTCTCGGCAATGAACGAGAACCCGAAAACACGGTCCGTCAGGCTTTTATCATTGTTGCGCTCTTAATGCTATTTCTGATTTTGCTGCCTACCCTCAACCTGATTAACATTAACCTGAGTCGTATTCTGGAACGTTCTTCGGAGATTGGTGTTCGCAAAGCTTTCGGCGCTAATTCAGGAAACATTCTTACTCAATTCGTTTTTGAAAATGTCATTCTAACCCTGATTGGTGGACTCATTGGATTCATTTTGGCCTACATCATGATTGGCGTCATCAATGATACGCAAGCTCTGGGAGATACGATCCTGGTTTTCAACTTCAAGGTCTTTTTATACGGTCTGTTGATCTGCTTGGTATTTGGCGTTCTCTCCGGTATTCTCCCCGCCTATCGTATGTCTAAAGTCCACATTGCTAATTCTCTAAAAAGAAATGCCTTATGATCAAGCATATCATAAAATTGATTTGGAATAAAAAGAAAAGCAATTTTCTCATGTTCCTCGAGATTTTCTTCTCGTTTCTCATCCTCTTTGCCGTCTTCACCTTTGTGGTCAGCAATCTACGTATGTACCAAAGTCCACTGGGATTTGATACCGAAGACATGTGGTTAGCCCATCTGTCTTTCCCCTCGGAGCTTGACTCCGCCACGGTAGCGGATACCAAGCTACGACTGGTCCGTGAGCTTAATGCAAAGCCAGAAATCATTTCTGTAGGATTCACCAATTCGATTACGCCTTTTTCCGGCTCCACCTGGGTCACCTCCAACGATGATAATGGTTTTGACCTCCAAACCTGGGTGGTGGAAGCGGATGAGCACTATGGCCCCACGGCAGGTGTTAACATCGTCGAAGGCCGGTGGTTTAATGAAGAAGATGCGCTGGGGAAATACCCGGCTGTCGTTTTCAATCGCAAGCTTTGGGAAGAATACTTTGATGAACAGCCCGTGCTCGATAGTATTTATAAACTTAACGGCAAGGAAAACATTGTTGTGGGTATTGTAGAAAACTATAAATATAGAAGTGAGTTTGAAGAAGAATACCCGACTACGCTGTTCCACAAACCAGTCCATGATGCAGGACTTGCTTCTTTACACATTCGCCTACAACCCGGCACTTCTGTTCAATTTGAAGAAGAGGTTAACCAAACCATTGCAGGAATCACTAAACGGTCCGATTTCATTATCGAAAACCTAGATGAGAAGCGTAAGGATAATAGCCGTTCCACCTGGATTCCGATGATTACCTTACTGAGTATTTGTTTGTTTTTGATTCTGAATGTAGCACTTGGACTGTTCGGCGTACTGTGGTACAACATTAGCAAGCGACGTTCCGAAATCGGCTTGCGGCGCGCATTGGGAGCTACCGCCGACAATATCTCTTTTCAATTCATTAGCGAAATCATGCTAGTCACTATCGCGGGGATTTTGGCGGGGAGTTTTTTCACCTTGCAATTTCCGTTAATGAAATTATTAGAAGTAGAAAACATCGACTATTATTATGCGATGGGCCTATCGGCATTGATCATTACCGTATTAGTCTTGGTTTGTGCTTTTTATCCTAGCCGACAAGCCGCCGGAATCAATCCAGCTATCGCCTTACACGAGGATTAGAACGCATGCAGACAAAAGAGATATTACTCATTGACGACGATCAGACCGTTTGTATTTCAATTGGTCTACTGCTCAAACGAGCCGGTTTTAGGAGTCGGAGTGTGCACCGTCCTAGAGATATTTTTCCGGCTTTGGCCGAAAAACTGCCCGACCTTGTCCTACTGGACATGAATTTTACTATTGAAACGACAGGACGAAAAGGTCTCGAAATCCTCAATAATATTCGACAGGAATACCCTCAACTCCCCGTCATCTTGATGACGGGCTGGGCGACGGTACAACTGGCCGTAGAAGGTATGAAGGCTGGCGCCCGGGATTTCATCGCAAAACCTTGGGATAATAAGCAATTGCTATCGTCCATCAAGACAATTCTGGCGCTGGATACGCCAGCACCCCAGGATAGCAAAAGTACCCCTACGGGCTTCGAACATATTGTTGGAGCCAACCCGGATTTCAAGGATATTTTGGCCGTAGCGCAGCGAGTCAGTAAAACGGACGCCAGCGTCCTCATCTGCGGGGAAAGCGGTACCGGCAAAGAATTGATTGCCGAAGCAATCCACTACGAAAGTGAGCGCGCCCAACATCCTTTTGTAAAGGTGAACCTCGGAGGTATTTCCGCCTCCTTGTTCGAAAGCGAAATGTTTGGACATAAAAAAGGGGCATACACCGATGCCATAGCGGATCGGAAAGGGCGTTTTGAGCTGGCTGATCGCGGTACCATCTTTTTGGACGAAATCGGTGATCTGGCGATGAGCAGTCAGGTAAAGCTACTGCGTGTACTCCAGGAAAAGACCTTTGAGGTCTTGGGTAGTAGTACGCCTATTCGTACAGATTTTCGGGTACTCAGCGCCACCAACAAGGATTTGGAATACATGGTGACCCAAGGTGGCTTCCGCGAAGATCTCTATTACCGGATCAATTTGATCAAGATCGAGCTACCGCCTTTGCGGGAGCGGGCCTCGGATATTCCCTTGCTGGCCACACGTTTTATCGATAATTTGAAGATCGTGTACCAGCGCCCCGATTTGCACGCCAGCCCCGAGGCGCTGGCCTGGTTGGCACAGCAAAACTTTCCGGGCAATATCCGACAACTGAAAAACCTCGTGGAGCGGACCCTGTTGATTCATCCCGGCCCGCGACTCGAAGCACAAGATTTTCAGCGCCAGTACCGGCAAGAGTTACAAAAGAAAAATACGATTGAATTACCGGAAGTCGGTCAGGTGTCTTTGGAAGAAATGGAAGTGATGATGATTCGAAAAACCCTCGAATTCTATCAAAATAAGGTCGCGTTGGCCGCCCGAGCATTGGGCGTCACCCGCAGTAGCTTATATCGTAGATTGCAAAAATACCATATTCCGTATGACGATCAGACTTAGGTACTGGCTGTTCATCGGCTTCCTTCATCTTGCCATTGGAGGACTTACGATCTATTTGTTGTGGGAACAGAAGGTTTGGATTTTCGTTGTCGAAATCGCCGTTCTGTTCTCTCTGTTTATTGCCTTCCGGATATACCGCAATTTCATTCAGCCCGTCGAATTCATTGGCCGCGGCGCTGATGCCATTCTCGACCAGGATTTCAACGTCAAGCTACGACCTACCGGCTCCAAAGATATGGATAAACTCGTGACGGTCTACAACGCCATGATTGATAATATCCGGGAAGAGCGTACCCAGGTGCAACAGCAACACTACTTTTTACAAAAGCTCATCAATGCCTCCCCCGCCGGGATTCTTATCCTCAATTACGACGGCCAACTCACAGAATACAATCCTCAGGCAGAGGCGATGCTTAGGCTTAAACCTTCTGATCTGGGCACAACACTCCAACAGCATTCTCATCCCTTACTGCGGTCCATCGCTGAAGTACCGGTAGGAGAATCAAAAATCATCAGCGGTAAAAGCATTGAACGGTTTAAGTGCCAGGTATCTCACTTTGTTCACCGTGGTTTCAATCGGAAATTCGTGCTGTTTCAGGAGCTATCCAAAGAAATTATCTCTGCGGAGAAGCGCGCTTACGGAAAAATCATCCGCATGATGGCGCACGAGGTCAATAACTCTATCGGCGCTATCAATTCTATCCTTCAGTCCATGTTGGATTTTTATGATCCCAATTCTCCGGACTGGGAAACTGATTTTCGGACAACGCTACAGATAGCGGTACAGCGTAACGATCGTCTCAATCGGTTTATGAAAAACTTTGCGGAAGTGGTGCGCTTACCTGCGCCTCATTTCGAGTCACTGGATTTACACGAAATGCTGCAAAACATTGCCCGACTTATGACGCAGCAAGCTAAAGACAGAGTAATCGAATTCGAATGGGATTTGGCCTCAAAGCCGTTCCAACTCCAGGCAGATCCACGTCAATTAGAGCAAGTGTTTGTCAATATCTTTAAAAATGCGCTCGAATCTATTGGTCAATCGGGTACTATCCGCATTCATACTACCACTGAGCCGCTCCGTCTCCAAATCATGGATAATGGTGCCGGAATCGCTCCCGAGGTGGCTGATAAACTTTTCTCTCCTTTTTTCAGTACCAAACCCGAAGGTCAAGGCGTTGGATTGACCCTCATTCGGGAAATTTTAGTGCAACACGAGGCCGATTTCAGCCTACGCACCCACCCCTCCGGTTGGACGGTATTTGAAATTATTTTTAAAAAAAATTGAAAAAGACTGATAACGAAGTGTAACAATCGCCTATTTATAGGCAAAGAAGGATTACATTTTGAACGTGATGATTCCCCCGAGCTAAGACTTTAAGAATTTATCATTCTCGTTCCCCCCCAAGCTATTTTAAGATCAATCACGGTATCGAAAGCTCCGCGTGCACTCCACGCGGAGTTTTTTTTTGGTCATTCCAGACTACTCGATGGCTAGCTTACGTAGCATTCGTCCGTGATTAGCCAGGGCCGCAAACCAAGTCTTTTCGGTATGATAAGGCAAATTGAATTCGCGTGCTGTTTGCTCCACAATGCTTGACAAATCCCGATAATGGACGTGGCAAATATGTGGAAACAAATGGTGCTCGATCTGGTAGTTCAGCCCACCAACAAACCAAGAGAACAAGCGGCTATCGCGAGAGAAATTTGCGGTTGTTTGCAACTGATGGATCGCCCAGCAATTTTCGATAGAACCATCTTCTGAAGGCAAAGGATATTCAGTATCCGTGATCACGTGGGCCGGCTGGAAGACGCAGCTCAGGATCAACCCGCTGATCAGGTGCATTACGATGAAAGATAAAACTACCCACCAACCCGAAAAGGGGACCAACATAATCGGTAACACCAGCATGTAGGAGAAGTAAATAATACGCGAGATAACGACCTCTAACAAAAATTTATTGAATTGACCTTTGCCTTTCAGCAATCCGCGATCGCGGAATTCGAATAATTGCTTAAACTCCTTGGAGACCGCCCAAGAGATGGTCATCAAAGAATACAAGAACCACGCGTAATAGTGTTGGTAGCGATGAATTTTTAGTTTTTCACTGTGCGGTGAAAAACGGAGCACTTTCGTTCGGCTAATATCTTCATCAAGACCGTGAATATTAGTGTAAGTATGGTGGAGTAAATTATGCTGAATCTTCCAATAAGCGGCGCAGCCTCCAATGATATTCAACAAATACCCCATCATGAGGTTAACATTCTTGTTTTCGGAGTACGCACCGTGATTGGCATCGTGCATAATGGATAAACCGATACCGGACATGCCGATCCCCATGATGACCCATAAAGCAAAGAATATCCACGGATTGCTCACCATGGTAATACTGATTACGAATGGCACCAGGTAGAGCGCCAGCATGAAAATTGATTTGAAAACCATCCGGCTATCAGCGTGGCGAGAAATCTTGCGTTCCTCAAAATAACTAGACACACGCTGTCTTAGAGTGGTAAAAAAATCATTATTGACATTACGAGCAAACTTTACTTTTTGCATTAAATTGGATTTATTTCTTTAACTAGAACAGCCTACAGCTGTATATTATTAGTTATGCAATGATCTAAAAATAGGAGGCATCAGGGAAAGATGCGGCAAGATAAACATTTGTTTCGTTCTTTCGGTGCATCTCGAATTTTGTTCTGCCATCAAAGTGTCATTTGTACAAAAAGCTCACGAAAAATTGTTATTGATTTCACATTGCCGTTAAATTGTTTCCTTGTCAAACCAACTCGGAATAGCAGAAGTTGTTCAAAAAAAGGACTTGGTATGGTGATTTTCTGGTATTGTAGGCTTTGATTTTCTCTTTCTAAGGACAGTATAATTCGTGGTATTCAATCGGTCCTCCACTTATCATGATGGTAAAAAACAGTCGCTCCCCTATTACTCGGGATAGGAAAAATGTGTTAAAACTTGATTTAATTAGGAATCCTAATTAAATTTGTCCAATCCTATTAATACACTAAAAATTAAATCATCATGACAAAAGCAACATTCTATCACGCTGGATGCCCAGTTTGTGTCAGCGCTGAACAAGATCTTATTCACATTATCGATCGCCAGCAAGTCGATCTGGAGGTCATCCATCTGGGAGAAACTCCCGAAAAAATTGTGGAAGCCGAAGCGGCGGGGCTACAATCTGTACCAGCGTTAGTACTTGATCAAGGGCAAGTGCTGCATATTAACTTTGGTGCTGCTCTCACCGATTTGGAGTAACTTTTTTTGCCTTAAATAGTTAGGATTCCTTCCTTTATCACTTATTCATCCTAACTTTAGCCAATATCTAATGCTAACAAGAGCCATTTCTGAATGAGGTGGCTCTTTTACAACTTAACTTGATATGCAACCGCAAACACCTTATATCCCTATCAGTTGCCAATTCCACGACTACATTGAACATTACGCCACTCTAAGACGGCTGGTTGAAATCCGATACTGGGAAGCTGGACAACGCAAATACACGAAAAGTCGTATTTTGTCCACCTGTACTGAAAATGGCGCAGAGTATTTGATACTCGAAGTTACACCATTCCGACTTCGGCTAGATCAATTGATTGCCATTGAGACGCACGAATTAATTGATTTTCAAATTTGCTAGACCGCCTTATGCCTGAATTCCCGGCTTTCGATATCCACCAGCACGCTGATGATGTTCCCGGTAAGATTATCGTGGCCTTGGAAAAGGTATCTGAGATTTTCCGGGTACTTCTCTGGGAACAAGCCAAACAACACCGCCTCAGTCCACTACAAATCCAGGTGCTCATTTTTATCCATTTCCACCAAGATGCACAAAATAAAGTCACAGCACTGGCTGCTGAATTCAATATGACCAAAGCAACCATCAGTGATGCGTTGCGCGTGTTAGTAGAAAAGGATTTACTCTGCAAAGTGCAAGAAATGGAGGATAAGCGGTCATTTTATTATCAACTCCGCCCGGCGGGACGCCACCTGAGTACACAGCTCGCTCATTATGCCCAACCGCTGCATCAAATCATAGCCAACTGGCCAGCGGCGGAGCAGCAATCGACTTTCCAAAATCTGCTCAATCTCCTCAAGCAATCCCAACAACGAGGTCTGATTAGTGAGCAGCGCATGTGCCAAAACTGTACGCACTACGAGCAAAGAGCAGAAGGCTTTTATTGCCGCTTTTTGGCTCAAGCTCTTCCCGCTCAGCAGTTGCGCATCGATTGCCCCGACTTTCATCCTCAAGGTTAATCTAAGCTCAAACCTAAAATTTCTTGTATCTTGACGGAATGAGTCAGATGCGCTGGCTCTAAACTCAACAAACTATGTCAACAAACACACTCCAACAGAGT
The DNA here is from genome assembly GCA_028285085.1 of Saprospiraceae bacterium. Taxonomy (GTDB): domain Bacteria; phylum Bacteroidota; class Bacteroidia; order Chitinophagales; family Saprospiraceae; genus JAHDHW01. The sequence continues at coordinate 68,617 of JANQQI010000126.1, forward strand.
ATTGGGCTGTCCGTTCTATTTCTCATGGCAGTCGTTATTGTCGTGATGGCAGCGCCGTACTTTAGCTTCGAAAAATACCAGTTGCTCTTTTCCAAGCCAGATGCACTGCTCGACTCCACCTTTTACCGCGTCATGCTATACAGCCATATTGGTCTGGGCATGATTGCCTTACTGATTGGTCCGTCTCAATTCTCCCGGCGGCTACGCCAACGTTGGATGGCCGGGCATCGCCGCCTCGGAAAAATCTACATCATAAGTATTCTCCTTTCTGGCTTGGCGGGACTATACATCGCATTTTTCGCAACCGGTGGTTGGGTGAGCACGCTGGGGTTACTTGGCCTGGATATCTTTTGGTTGTTTACTACAAGTATGGCTTACCAAAAAATTCGACAAAAGGATATCGAAGGCCATCGTCGTTGGATGGTAAGAAGTTATGGTTTTACTTTTGCGGCCGTCACCCTTCGTCTCGGGCTCATTCTGGCAGCGGTTGGCTGGGTGCCATTTCTTACGATTTATCCCATCATGTGCTGGGCGAGCTGGATCATCAACGGTGCAGTGGTTGAAATTGCGCTGAGACGATAAAAAAATCCGACCACTGAGTGGTCGGACAACTAACAGTACTTATTCTATGACTTAGTCGTCATAGCTTTATAGTGAGTATTGACTTGAGAAGAAAAGGCCACCTTCTACATCGCATAGCAAGATGCAAAAGGTGGGCACAAGGCGTATTTAGCGATGCCAAATACCATAAAAACAAATTGAAAATTTGTTTGAGTAAAACTCGTCTTTTAGGTATGGCGAAGAACGAATTGCTAGAAGAAAGTTTTAGTTCTCATTGCTTTATATTTCTGTTATTTTTGGATTCACTCTCTTCGTAGCTTTATAATCTGGCTGTAAGATAGTTGCTAAAAGGTGAAGAAACCAGATAAAAACAATAAGTGATTCGTTTGAGAAAATAAGTGTGTAAAATCTGATCTTCAATAGAGGTTTTCCCGCTTCAAAAGATCCAAAAAGGGTGCTTTTCGACGTTGTGCGATATTGATCTCCGTGCCATCCTTCATGGCCACCAAATTGTCTTGCCGGTTGATAGATTGGATATAATAGAGATTGATCAAATCGCTATAGTGTACCCGATAAAACTTGTGTGGCTCGCCACTTAATTCGCCAGGCAAAATTTTCTCATATTCCCCCAGATTTTTGGAAGACAGCAGTTTACGATGGTTGCGTAAATAAAACCACGTACAGCTCCCATCGGCGGAGCAGCGAACGATATCTTCCACCGGGATAAATTCCCGGCCGTTGCCGGTCGGAATAGCCACTTGATGCGTCGAACGATTCGGATTTTTGAGGTTATCCATCAATTGGAGCAACCGCTGGGTATTCACCGTTTGCTGGAGCGACTGTTCGACCCGCTCAGCGGCCAAGATTAGCTCATCAATATCCACCGGCTTAAGTAAATAATCGAGGGCGTGGAATTTGATGGCCTGTAAGGCATAATGATCAAAACCCGTTACGAAAATGACTTCAAAGTCAATCTTCGGTAAGCTTTTCAAAAGATCGAAACCACTACCGTAGGGCATTTCTACGTCCAAAAAAAGCAAGTTAGGTTGTTTGGACTGAATTTGCTGGAACGCATCATCTACCGATCCAGCTTCGCCAATAACGCTGATCTTCGGACAATAATCATTTAGCATCTGCCGGAGGATATTCCTGCTTTTGGGTTCATCATCAATGATTAGCGCGTTAATTTTAGTCATTTCCTTTTCGTTTAATTATCGGACTGCATTTTGTTCTCAGGCATTCAATTCCTGTGGGCAATTTTAGCTTTGGGATGCAGTCAGAATTAGATTACAGGGGAATACAGATTTCTACACGAGTACCTATCGCCTCGCCGTCCATATTTTTTAAGTCAATAATTTGTATTTCAATTTCAGATCCCTCAATATAATTGAGAATTTTTTGTCGCTCTTCTACGATTTGCATACCGCGTGACTTATAACTCTTGAATGACTTTTCCCGAATCTGGGCGGCGCGTTGTCTTCCAATGCCGTTGTCAGCGATCACACATTTTAGCATCTGCCTATCCTCAATGGTAAAAACATCTACGGTCAGCTTACCTTTCTCTTCTCCCTTTTTATGCACGAGACCGTGATTGATGGCATTTTCGAGAAATGGCTGCAGTAACATAGAAGGGATTTCAATATTATTGGCTTCGATGTCTGAGGCCAGGTTAAGTTCAAAGTCGAATAACCCCTCAAAGCGCAGCTGCTCCATTTCGACATACAAATTAAGCATTGAAATCTCGTCCGAAAGAATGATATATTTTTCCTTAGAAGACTCGAGAAACAAGCGCATCAAGCGCGAAAATTTAACGATGTAGCGATTGGCCGTTCGCGCATCCTTTTGAAAAACATAATCCTGAATAGCATGGAGCGCATTGAATACAAAGTGAGGATTCATCTGTGCTTGTAGCGCTTTCAGTTCCAGCTCCGCAAACTTCTTATTGATCTTGTTTTCGCGCTCCGCTTCCCGCCGCACACGATTAATTCGCCAGCTGAGATAGCCCAAAATCGCCGCTATAATCGCCAACACCACAAGAATTTTAAACCAAGTTGTATCCCACCAGGGGGGATGAATCACAAACTTTAGCGGTGCTTTTAGTTCTGTCTCAAAACCATCGATATCTCGTGCTTTTAGATAGAAAGTGTAAGTTCCTGGGCGAAGATTCAGGTAGTCACGCCTTAAACTCTTGGTGCTGTACCAGGTCTCTTCCGCTCCTTCCATCTTATAGAAATAGTCGATATGACCATTACTCTTGAATGATAAGCAGACGTATGCAATAGAAAGGTTGTTATCGGAATAAGTGAGATCGTAAGTCGAATTGAGTTCAACCGGCTCACCGTTGATGTCGATGTTGGTCAAACGCAAGGTTGGTGGCTCCACCATCCGATCCACTTCTTTCAAATCAACGATACTCAATCCATTTTGCGTTGCTGCATACAAGGTATCCGAACGTACCACGATATCATTAATCTCATTGGAAATCAGGCCATGAGTAGTGGTGAAAGTCTCAATTTCGTACTCAGAAAGGTCGTCTTGAGTTAAAATTAAATGGTAAATCCCTTGATTTGTACCAATCCATAAATCGTTATCCGCCCCTAAAAAAATGGTCTTTATACTGATATAATCAAACTCGGAAATAGGAGTTGATACGTTTTTATCGTAGCAATACAAACCAAAACCATCGGTCCCCACCCACAGACGATTTTTGTTATCCAACTGTAAGTAATTAACGGGGCGATCTAATAAAGTATCGATATGGGAAATTTGGAAGATTTGACTATCACGCAGTTCACGTAATCCTAGCTTCATCCCAAGATATAGGATATCTTCCGTTGTATCTCTGATGGCACTATAACTTCGTACCCCTTGTAGAATATCCGCGCTGCCGTCGGGCTCGATAATATAAACACCCGTCCCTGTGCTAATGAAATAAGTCTTATCATCCCGGGTCCAAATAGATTTAACCACGCTAATAGGTGCCCTTTTTCTTACAATGCTTCGGGTTCGGCTTAAAAAAACGGATACCTCTGGTTGATGGTCGCCTAATTGTTGTGTCGGTAAAGTATTCAGATAATCTTTATCAAATGAATAGAGAAAATTTCCACCAACCATTAATTGATCATTGCTGATATAGATGTCGGTAATTTTACTCCCTAGCAGCGTTGGAACATTGTATTCAAAGAGCTCTTGACCAGTCCATTGATATAGATGTCCCTGATCATTTCCCAACCAATATTTGCCATTAGTATCGACCGCCAGGCTCATATAAGTATTAGCGTAGATATCTGAACTTGCTATGAATTTAGCCTTGGTTGCGTTAGCACTGATAAAATATAATCCATAGGGTGTACCGATCCACAAATTACCATGCCGATCCTCATTTAGTTCGTTAAGCTCCAGGTTACCCAGAAAATTATAATTGCTCAGAAGTTCAAGCTCGGCATTAAGGAATCTCGTACCCTTATCCGTTTTAACGTACATCATGGAATTTCCAAGTCGCTCTGCAACAACAATTTTATTGGCTTCCGGTAAGATATCGTGGACACTGATACCAAACTTCAAATCCTTATGATACGCAAATACAGAATCCCGTGCGATGATATACAATTTGTCCTCTAATGAGAACTGGGTCATTATCAAGGGTTCTGTAGTAGTGGTTCTTGGGGATTTGTTCCTCATCATGTCAATGACATCAAGATCGACGTTGACGAGGTTGCCCTGTGTATAAAAGTATCTCCTGGTAGTATCGACTTTACTAAAATCTACATTTAGACCATATTCTTTGATTTGATCTTGAGCAGCAATATAACTTCCCGTTAGGAGTGCGTACATTGAATCCAATTTCTCATACTGGATCTCTTCTCCTTTCCAGGTTACTTTGTAACTAAGGTTGCTCGCTCGCAATAAATGATTCCCAAAAGAATCGATGCTATGGATGATGGTACTTGTTTCTACAAATTCAGGTAAGTCAGGCAACCGATAAATTTGTCCGTCTTGGTAATAGGCGACCTTATCGAACGTTTCTAACCATAATCGTCCCTCATTGTCTTCTACCACCCCCCAAATATCATTACTCGGCAAACCATCTTCAACCGTTAATACTTCGAAAGTATAGCCATTAAAACGCGCTAAGCCCTGGTCCGTGCAAATCCAGGCAAAACCTTCCTTATCAATATGAACGTAGTAAACGTGAGAGCTGGGGAGACCATCATCAACGGTATAATGCCGCATCAGCGGATGCTGCGACAGCAAGGCATTAACGCTACAGATAGCGAACAGGATCAACAAAAAATGGCGGATCACGCTCACAGTTTTCAGATTACAGACCAGACAATTGAACTTAATTTAAGGCATTCCCTCCAAAAAGTACAAGTGAATCCAGTAAGTGATAATAGTGAACTGATAAGTGATAAGAATTTTAGTTTTTTGTGTTAAAATAAAAGAGGAATAGAGTGGCTCGATAAGGAAATAGAGTATTTTTGTCCAAAATCAAAACTATGGAATTTCAACTGCATCATCTGGTTATCCACGAGCTTGAAAAAGAGGCAGATTCCAGCGAAGCGATCTTGTTCTTAACCGATCAATTAATGCCGATCGATGAGCAAGCCAGCACGCTGGTAGAACGCCTCAACGATACCTTTGTCGGTAAAAGTGATCTGCTCCACGGTTACTTGGCTTCGCCGGAGGACGCACTATTTCCTGGTTATTTCCAGGAGTTGGTTGATGCAGGCTTTACCGAAGCGGCCTTCCTCGAATTCTCGCGAAACACGATGAACGCATTGCAGCTCAGCCTGCAGGGTGTCATCGGCGCCAAAGGTGGCTATCTCGTGTACGCCGATTATACCGCCTACGAAAAACGAACCCTTGGGGTCTTCCTGGTAAGAGATACAGAAGGCATGGTCTTCCGACGTCAAGCCGAAGCTGCCGCCTTTGATTTGGATACCACGACTCATCTAGACATTAATAAGCTCGCCATGGCGGGCCGTATCGCCCTCAGTAAATACCAACAAGACAACGGGCGCTACGTCGACTTGCTCAAACACGCCAAAAGTCAAAAGGAAATTTCGGAGTACTTCATCAATTGGATTGGTCTGGAGCATCCCGAAAGCAGCAAAGAACTCACTCAAACCTTCATGCACGTAGTGGATCAATTGCCAATGCCCGTTGATGCCGACACAGGCAGCCCCATGGTAGAGGAACAATTCCGGGAGCAAGTCATGAAGTTTGCTTCCAAGAGCCCGCAAAAGGTCATCGAGGTGGAGAAATTCGATGCACATTTCTACGGCACGGAGCCAAAAACCAAACAATTCCTCCGCGAAAATGAAATCCCTCTGGACGACGAATTTCGCATTGACCAATCGGCGATGAAGCGCCATTACAAACATCGGGTGTACGCCGAAGGTGTTTCGCTTAGTTTCGACCGTCAGCATTTGCGTCGAGGACAAGTCTCTGCCGACGGCGAACAGGTGATCATTCACTCTCCACAGCTGGCCGAGCAAATCATGGATTTCCTGGCGGATCAAGGGATCGAATAAATGGGTTGCTTATAATAGAATTTCACTTTTCGCCGCGTATTCCTTACTTTTCCACCTGTTTGTGAATTGATAACCCGCTTCAATCCTTATGGCTGCTCAACCCATCGATGTTTACATTGCCTACGCTCAAGCAGATGCCGCCTTAATGGACGACCTACGTAACCAACTATCGGCGGCGGAGCGCATCGGTTTAGTGGATACTTGGCACGATGGCGAAATTGCCATCGGCTCGGATCGTGAAACAGCAAGCCGTCAGGCGATGGACGAGGCCGAAATTATTCTGCTTTTACTCTCCGCTGATTTTTTCGCCTCCGAGGATCTCTACGAGCGGGAAATGCAGCAAGCTTTGCAACTAGGTAACTCCGGCCAAGCAACGGTGCTCCCCGTTCTGCTGCGTGATTGCACCTGGCAACTCTCTCCTCTGGCGGATTTGCAAATCCTCCCTCGCAATGGCCAAGCCGTTACCTCCAAGCATTGGCCTTCGGCCGATCAGGCGTTCAAAGCAGTGGTCGATGAAGTGATTCAAATTAGTAACAACATTCGGCAACAACAAGGTGGTGATCCTACCGTTTATCGCCCCACCGCTAACCCTCAGGCCAAGCAGCAAAAGGACAAGGCCTCAGCTCCCAAAAGCCGAAGCAACTTATTTCGCAATGCACTTTTGGTTCTTGCAGCCTTTGCCGTTATCTCTTTTGGTGTCAACTCTTTCCTAGGACCAAATAATAATGATCTTGATCCTCCCGGTTTTGATGACCATGGCGTGCCGACCACTACCACCCCAAATCCCAACGCCACTGATGGCGCTGCGGAAGAAAGCACTGCCCCTACCCTGGTCAATCAACAACTCATCGATACCCGCAATCAAAAACAATATCCCACGGTCCAGTTAGGCCAGTTGTATTGGATGAGCAAGAATCTGGATTTTGCCGTGCCCGAGCAAAGTTGGTGCGCCGATGATCGGCCTGACAATTGCCAATCCGGTGGAAGGTTATATAATTTTGATGCCGCCCGGACAGCCTGCCCGGAGGGCTGGCGCCTGCCGTCACGTCAGGAATGGCTCGCCTTATCCGAAGTGGAGCTGGCCGGTTTACAGTTAAATTTTAATGGTGTATACGATCGTGGTGGTCGTCGCCAGAAAGGCCGGGTGGGCTATTATTGGTCTAATGATCGCTCCTCTGGTGGTGAAGCCTGGGCCATTGAGATTCGTAGCGGGAATAGCCGCGATGATGAATCTCGCTACGTGCATTGGGGCATGAGCTGCCGCTGTGTTTCCGAAAATTAAACGAGTAAACTATCGCTTTTTGTGGCGACGCCGGTTGGGATTACGCTTAGCACGTACTCGGCTTTTGAGGACTTCCTGTTTTTGGAAGCGCTTTTTCTCGTTGATCAACTTTTCCAGTAAATCTTCCCGTCCCATTGCCGTCAATTTATCTCGAATCTGCTGGTGATTCTCGCGTTTGTACCAAAAGAAAAAGAGATGTTGATTCTTCTTCTCTTTTTTGGACTTGGCGGTGTACACTGGCTTTAAGGTATAAGGATGCAAACCGGTGTAGTAAATGACCGTAGCTACCGTCATGGGTGTGGGCGTAAAATCTTGCACCTGCTCAAGGCGGAAGCCCATGTCTTTAGTTTCTGCGGCCAGATTGGCCATTTCTTCCATCGTTGAGCCGGGGTGACTGGAAATAAAATACGGAATCAATGGTTGTTTCAGGCCATGCTTTTTATTGATAGCTTCGTACTTTTTCTTGAATTCGTGGAAATGCTTAAATGAAGGCTTACGCATGACCCGCAAGGTGCCTTCGGAAGTATGTTCGGGAGCGACTTTTAGGCGACCACAGACGTGACGTGTGACCACTTGCTCCATATATTCATCCAGGCTTCCGTCATTCTTTTTATTATAACTATCCACCAATAAGTCATAGCGAATACCGCTCCCCACAAATGCTTTTTTCACTTCGGGGTGCGCATCTACCTTGCGGTATAACTCAGTCATTGCTTTGTGACTCGTATCGAGATTGCTACAAACTACCGGATGGATACAGGATGGACTAACACAGCGATCACAAATTTCCTGCACTTTTCCCTTCATTCGGTACATATTGGCCGAAGGGCCACCAAGGTCACTAATATAACCTTTGAAGTCCGGCATCTTCGTCACCTGATCCACTTCTTTGAGGATAGACTCCTCCGAGCGGCTGGCAATGAATTTTCCCTGATGTGCAGAAATAGTACAAAAGCTACAACCTCCAAAGCAGCCGCGATGCATATTCACCGAAAATCGAATCATTTCGTAGGCCGGAATTGAGCCCCGCTTATTGTATTTTGGATGTGGGAGGCGTGTATACGGCAAATCAAAGGAGGTATCGATTTGCTTTTCCGTCATCGGTGGATAAGGCGGATTGACGATGAGCATATGATCTTCAACGCCCTGAGTCAAACGACGAGCTTTTACTTTGTTAGATTCTTGCTCGATATGTTTGAAGTTAGCCGCGAAAGCTTGTTTGTCACGCAAACACTTTTCGTGCGAAGACAATTGAAAATCCTCCCAGTTCTTATTCTTGGGTAAAGGATCTTCCCGACTAATGAGAAACGCCGTTTGGGGAATCGTACGCAGGGATGAAAAAGGCACTCCTCTTTTTAACAAACGAACAATTTCCCGTAAGGGCATCTCCCCCATTCCATACACCAATAGGTCTGCACCACTCATGGTGAGAATATTCGGAAACAAACGATCTTCCCAATAATCATAGTGGGTCACCCGACGTAATGAAGCCTCAATACCACCAATTAACACCGGCGTATCAGGATAGAGTTTTTTCAAGATTCGCGTATATTCGCGGGTGGCATAATCAGGACGAAATCCAGCTGTCCCTCCCGGCGAATAGGCATCCGTAGATCGACGGCGGCGGGCAGCAGTATAGTGATTCACCATAGAATCCATACACCCGGAGGTAACGCCAAAGAATAATTTCGGCTGCCCCATTTTACGAAAATCGCGCAGATCATCTTGCCAATTGGGTTGTGGGACAATAGCTACTTTTAAACCTTCACTTTCCAGAATACGTCCGATCACCGCCGCGCCGAACGCCGGATGATCAACGTAGGCATCTCCCGAGATCAGTACAACATCCAGCTCCTCCCAGCCACGCTGCTCAACTTCCTTACGCGTGATCGGCATCCAATCCGTTAAAGGTCGACTCGTTTGCATATTCTGAATTTAGGTATTGAAAACAACTGGCCTATTGCGACAGCATCATGCCAAATAATCTAAAATTGTGGTAGGTGGAAGTGGAAATTCGAATAGAAAGATACGGAAAGAAAATGAAAGATGGTGTTTCTTCAATTTCAATTTCCCGTTATACGGTGACTGTTAAAATAGGCTGAACGCTAAAAACGAGAAAGAGGGTAATTATTTTACAATAAAAACCCTCATCCCAGGTAGTACTTTATGACAAATTGGTGGCCTTGCTTAGGCTTCACCAAATTTTTGCAACTTATATTGTGCTTTCAGCACTTCGTGGCGACGTTTTACCGATGGTTTGGTAAATTCTCTGCGTGAACGCAATTCTTTGGTAACGCCTACACGGTAGTGTTTACGCTTGTAGCGTTTCAGGGCACGATCAATAGATTCGCCGTCTTTTACTTCAATAATGATCATAGTATCAAACTAATTTACGTCTCTAATTCAAATTTCTTTCAAAAAATCGGGACGCAAATGTACAATTTTTCCAAGAAAGAGGCCAGCCCCAGAAGCAAGTTTTTTACTTTCACAAGCTCAAAAAGGCCAACTAAAGCATAAAAATTTATGTTTCTTTTTCTTCGCGGACCTGCAGATTAAGAATATTCCCCATGTGGTAGCAGGTCCGGCAACGAGCTTCGTAGCGATCTTGCTCGCCGAGTACGACGGTGCTTTCATCCTCCGAAAGACGATAAGAATGGGTAGCCAAATTACCACAATGCTGGCAAATGGCGTGGACCTTGGTAATGTATTCGGCTACGGCTAATAAGTTAGGCATCGGGCCAAAAGGTTGCCCCCGATAATCCATATCTAGACCAGCAACAATGACACGAATGCCCCGCAGCGCCAATTGTTGACATACCTCAGGGAGCTGCTCATCAAAAAACTGTGCTTCATCAATCCCTACAACGCCCACACCATCAGTTAGCTTCAGCAAGCGACTGGAATGATCAACCGGTACGGAGAGGATTGAATTGGCGTCATGAGAAACCACTTTCTTATCATCGTAGCGGGTATCGATGCCGGGTTTGAAAATTTCAACCTTTTGATTGGCAATTTTTGCGCGCTTTAAGCGCCGAATGAGTTCTTCGGTTTTCCCGGAAAACATGGAGCCGCAGATCACTTCGATCCATCCACTGCGTTGGCCTTTAAAATGTGGCTCTAAGAACATAGTTTAGAATATAGATGTTTGTTAAAATATCAAGGGACTGAAAGTAGAGAAAGCGGGGCTTGGGGCATTTCGCATTCACAAAAATATTCATACCTTGCAGGTTGCTAATATACGAGCTTTTGAGCAGGTTTTTTCATTACAGGCCTGCACTTTGTCAACCCAACCAATTTCGAAAAGTTTAAGACTCATGAACCTCAAACAGGCAGAGATTATTCTCGAAAAAATTAACCGTTTGTACAACACTATGAAGCTGGACGAACGCAATGTCGACGTCTTCGAACAGGATCTAATGCTCAGCTATATCCGACAGTTGTACGATGTTTTTGCGCCCGAGCAAAAGGTAGTGAGCCGCAATCGGCCCGTTTTACCCAAGCCAGAATCTAAAGTCCCACCTAAACCAGAGCCCAAACCCGTAGCGCCTAAGCCCAAGCAGGAGACACCTCCTCCCCCACCCCCTAAACCGGAACCAGAGCCCGAAAAAGTGGTAGCCCCCAAGCCACCCAAAGTGCCCAAAGTCGTGCAGGAAGGCCCGCCTCCGGCGGCCAAACCAGCACCTCCCAAACCAACACCGGCACCGGCTATCTCGTCTACCAAAGGCCTGAGTATAGAGGATCAACGTGAGCTCTTTGATGATGCAGAAGCAACGGAATTATCCGAGAAATTGAGTCAGTTACCTATTAAAGACCTCACTAAGGCCATGGGACTGAACGAAAAAATATTTACCATTAATGAATTATTCGGAGGAGATAATAAAGCTTTCAACGAGGCTTTAAAGACGTTGAATAGTTTTCGAAACTTCGAAGAGGCACGAAAATATCTTTCCGAAAATATTGCCTCACGCTTCGACTGGACGGACAAAGCCAAGAAAAAGAAAGCACGTAACTTCATCCGCCTCGTACAACGGCGCTACAAATAAAGATACTTTGATAAATCAACTTCGGGCATGAAAAAAATTGCAGTTTTTACTTCGGGAGGGGATTCCCCGGGCATGAATGCCTGTATTCGTGCTGTGGTCCGCACCGGAATCAAAATGGGTGCAGAGGTAGTGGGTATTCGCTGTGGCTACGAAGGTATGATCGAAGCGGATTTTGTGCCACTGGATAGTCAAGCCGTTAGCGGCATTATCCAGCAGGGCGGAACCATTCTCCAAACTGCGCGCTGCGCGCGCTTCCGTACTCCGGAGGGTCGTCGCATGGCCTACGACCAGCTCATGAAAGCAGGTATCGAAGGTGTGGTTGCCATTGGTGGCGATGGTACCTTCACCGGCGCACATGTATTTTCACAAGAATACGATTTCCCTTTTGTCGGTACCCCCGGCACCATCGATAATGATTTATTTGGCACCGACTATACGATTGGCTACGATACTGCGATCAATACCGCGATGGCGGCCATCGATAATATCCGCGATACCGCCAATGCCCACAATCGCTTGTTCATCGTAGAAGTCATGGGGCGCGATGCGGGTTTTATTGCGCTGCGTAGCGGCATCGCCTCCGGCGCAGAAGCCGTGCTCATCCCTGAGAGTACGTCCGACACCCAGCATCTACTCGAGATCCTTTCCCGCAATGAAGCCATGCGGAAACGTGCCAATATCATTGTGGTCGCCGAAGGCGATGAAGAAGGCGGCGCCTTTCAATTGGCGAAAACCATTCGAGAACGCTTCCCGATTTTCGAGACGAAGGTCACTATCTTGGGACACGTACAGCGCGGTGGGCGGCCAACTTGTTCAGAGCGTGTCTTGGCTAGCCGCCTAGGCATGGAAGCGGTGAAAGCCCTTTTAGACGGCCGCCGCAATGTCATGATTGGCCAAGTCCACAAAGACATTACCTACATTCCTTTCGAACAAGCCATCAAACATCACCAGAGGGTTAATCCCGGATTATTAGAAATGGTAGAAATGCTCTGCTGATCATACGCATTAATATATGGATACATTACCCCAAGAGCGCAATCGAGATTTTATAAGCAGCTTGAAATGGCCGGGCTTGTTTATACTGTTCCTCTGGGTATTACATATTGTCCAATGGCTTTTAAGCACCAAGTGGGCCTTTCTGGGTGTATATCCTCGCAAGTTTTTTGGTCTGCCCGGGATTCTAACCTCGCCACTGATCCACGGCGATTTCTCGCATCTCTTTAATAATAGTGTTCCTTTTCTCGTGCTGGGTACGATGACGCTGTATTTCTATCGGCGGGTTGCGGTACGCAGTTTCGTACTCATTTATATTCTCACTGGCTTGGTCGTTTGGGTTGTTGCCCGTGAGCGCTTCCACATTGGACTGAGTGGTGTCGTCTTTGGGTTACTGGGTTTCGTACTCGGTAGTGGTATCTTTCGCCGTAATCTCAAAGCCATTGTCCTATCTCTGGTCGTCCTCTTTTTTTATAGCGGGATGCTCGCTGGTTTATTCCCTACGGAGGAAGGCATTTCTTGGGAAAGCCACTTAGGAGGATTTATTGTGGGACTTTTTGCCGCCTTCTACTACAAGGAAGAAATTGAAGCGGATGAAATCCGCGAGTCCCCCTGGGAAGAAGAAATTGAGGATTCTGAACGTCCCTACTTCCTCCCCCGCGATATTTTTGATAAAACCAAAGCCGAACGGCAACGGGAAGCCGAGGAAAGGGGCGGTGACTGGTTTCAGACGAATACTTGGGATTAAAGATTAGCAATATTTATTCTGTAGTACAGCATTCCTCATCATGGCATTGGCAATATCGTCGATTGTATAAATGCAAACCGACTAAGGCAATCGCCGGGAAGTAAATAGATGCACTTGGTAAAGTGAGCACCGAAAAACTTTCATTTAAAATTACTAACGCTAATATCCCCCAGGTGATATAAAGCCCAGCTGGCATCCACTTTAAAGACGTTGATTTAGCGGAATAATAAATCGCGGCGAAAGACACCCCGAGAAATAGGTAGTCAATCATCCCCCACCACCATGGCCCAGCCTCACAACAAGTCGCCGTACAGGCTTGTACGACAAAAATAAGCGGGGTGACCAAACAATGAATCAAGCAAAGGCCACTGGCAAATGCACCCAGAGTATCAGATGAAAGGTTTATTCTATTGTTAGAAACCAATTGAAAGTTATTCATGATGACTATGCTTTAATTTTAGGACGAGTTAGATTATTCAGAATCGATTGCCGTTTTAGCAATACATCGACTGAGCAATTTTTCCAGGCCACCCCTTTGGAGTTTTTTACCAATAAATACGATTGTACTTTTTCTTTTTTCCGCAGGCTGCCAAGCCCGCTTCTCCTGTACATTCAGGCGTTTACCAACTGACTGGATAACGAACTGCTGATCCGATCCTTCTATCCAGACTAGTCCTTTCATCCGATATAACCCACGCGATTGGAAAAGCAAATAGGCGTACAACTGATGATATAAATTTTGATAATTAAAGGGTTGATCAAAAGTAAGCGTATGCGATACCACCTCTTTGGTGTGATCGTGATGATGGTGTGCGTGTGGCTTATCTACCGGAAAGCTTTTCTTCTCCTCATCTTGATAGACCGGCTTCGAATAATGCAGATCATTAAATTGCGGATTGTGCACACCCGCTTCGATGCTGGGAAAATCATCTTTATTTCCCAATACAATTTTAGCCAGCGGATTCAGCCGTTGTAGTTTTTTAGATAGTTGCTCCAGATAGCTTTCACTGACCAAATCTGTTTTGTTAATAAGCAAAACATCACTGAAAGTAATTTGCCCAATAGCCTCTTCCGTTTCTTCAAGTTGATCCTCAATCAACTCCGCGTCAACCAAACAAATAATCCGAGTTAAAGGGAATTGCTTTCTGATCGCCGGATGCATCACAAAAGGCTCGGCCAAGCCAACGGGATCTGCTACTCCGGTAGCTTCGATAATAATTTCGTCATATTCATCTCGACGATCAAATAACGTATTTAGAATATCGTACAGATTCTCATTGAGGGTACAACACAGACAACCATTGTTCAACTCTACGACATCATCTTCCGCTCGCAGGATCAGCTCACTATCAATACTTTGCTGACCGTATTCATTTTCGATGATCGCGTAGCGCGTATCGGGCTTACGCTTAAGTAAATGATTTAAATACGTCGTCTTTCCCGCTCCCAAGAAGCCGGTGAGGATCGTTGTTGGTTTGGATATTGTCTTCTTATTCAAGTTCGACATACAGTCTTTTTTTAACCAAAGATATCATTAACGAACCGAGATACTTACACTTATTAACTATTGTAACATACCATTCCCTTTCCAGGGCTAAATTCCTAATGCCTATCTCAAAATTGTTTTACCAAGGTAACTTTAGAGATGACTTGTTGTTCTTGAAAGGGCTCGGCAAAACTGTCAATTTGTGTACTGTTAAACACAATGTAAACAAAGGAAAGTGGTTCGTATTCCCAACTTGCCCGGACATTCCATCGGCCCTGCTCATCAAAACTGTTATATTGATAAAACGTGGATAATTGTAATCTTGGATTTAGTGCAAACCTTGCTCCCAGAGTGACTAGGTTAGTCGATAAATCACTCTCTTCGACACCAACGCCCTTCAGGTCGTTATACTCATAATCAACCGTCAATGCAGTATGAGGGAAAGGCGCTAGTCTACCCGAAAATCGTACAGTATTTCGCTGTCCGTTATAAAATCGTCCAAAATCGTATCCAACATCAAGCGACCACTTTTTCGACTGGTCGGTATTGTATTGAATAAGGTAACGGGTATAGAAATAATTGTCTTGGCCAATGTCTAAGCCGAGGGGGGCAAAGTCAAAGTTGATATTTTGCCAGGTCGGCGTAATCGACATCTCCAAGAAGCTATTGTCTTTAAACCAGAGGAAAACCGGAAAGATGTAAATGCTGGCTTGTTGAAAACGCGAAGGGTCCGTAGCGTCATGATTATAATTCACAAAAAAGCCAGGATCCCAGCGCCGAATCCAGTCAAGACGCTGCGGTCGCCAGATATAATATCCACCCGGATTGTGCCGAATGACGTCGTTTTGCCGAATAAAGCCTATCCCCGGATTATAGTCCGCATCGGTATATTCTGTGACCCAGCCGTAATAGAATTTATTGGTCGAATTACCCACAAATAATCGACCGGCATATCCGGTTTCACCGGTGTGCTCATCTATCGAAGTCGTGAACATATATTGGACATCCCACTCACTGGTCGGCCTAATTTGTCCGTCCAGAGTCACGGTAGTGTTATTATTGGTAGATACTCCCAGCTTGGAGGATCTCTCGTCAATACGGTGGGTGACCATTAGGCCGATATTATTTTCCCGGCCGTAGTTTCTCAGGTAGCGCGCCACCCCAAAATTGGAGGTAGGAGAATTATCGGTCTCACCTTGCCGAATGAGTAGCCCGGCAATCGCTTGCTGCTCGGTGCGTTGAGTGAATCTGGCGCCCGCTTGGATGGGAGCAGTTTCGGCATCAAAGGTACCTCGTAAACCGATTCTGCGACTAAAAAACGGTCGGATGGATTGTTGTGATCCTCCGGCCCAAATTCCTGAATTTTCGAGGAAAAATTGCCTTCGCTCGGGAAAGAAAATATTGAATCGCTCCAGGTTATTAACCGCTCTATCAACATCTGCCTGAGCAAAATCAGTATTAAACGTAAAATCCAAAACTGACCGGGGATTGATGGCCCATTTAACATCACCTCCAATTTTATAGTCGGTATCGGAATTCTGAGCGGCGCCTTCTTTAATATCATCGTACTGAAAAAGGGCATAAGGTTCTACTCTTAGATTAACGGCCGGTGGTGGCACTTCAATCCCAACGAGCTTAGCGGCATAGGTCATTCGGTAAGGCGTGAAAGATTGTGGGATTGGTGGAAAAGTAGATACTTCGACATCACGTCGGGCGTAGCGCACCATAGTGACGCCCCACTCTACGGGTTCTCCGTTCACCGGGGAATCATAACGCAAGGTTTTAAATGGAATAGCAAATTCAGCGGTGTAGCCTTCGTCCGTACGTTGGGTTCTGACCATCCACAAAGTATTCCAGCCCGTATCAAAACTATTGCCATTGAAGTTTTGAAAATCTCTTTGATTACCGTAAGGTGTGGTCTGAAAAGCCTGAGCGTATTGCCGTAGATTTTGAGGATCAAGGGCAATGCCAAAAAGATCATTTTCACCCCAGCTAAAATCCCGACGTAAATCCTGTACTCTAATTCCTTTTACTCCCACGGAGTCCTTACAAAAGGCCCCGACGTACAGGTATTTATCATCATAAAGGAATCGCACTTCCGTGGCATAACGTATCTCTCCTCCCTGTCGGGGTTCTTGCCGGAAAAAATCAGAAATAGGCGCCGCGGCATCCCAATCTCTTTCGTCTAACCTTCCATCAATACTGAGTCCATCACTAACGCGCACCGCTTTTATCACTACGGGCGAATCCGGCGGCGGGAAGTTTTGGTCATCCTGTGCAAATATAGCGGACACCATCCATGCGCATAATATGGTTAGAGCATATTTCATTATTCCCCGCCGGCTTGATTAAGAAAAGCACTAAGTCGTGCATTAAAATCCTCCGGCTTTTCCCAAAACATGGCGTGACTGGAGATCTTCTCAACTTTAGCGGTTGTGTTCGATAATAACCACGAGCGAGCCTGATCGTACCAAGTCGCATTCACTAAAAACAAGGTTGGGGTCGATGACGGTATTTTTTTGAGGATATCGGTATAATCTGATGCCAAGCCATCCACATAAAGGCTCAAAGCAACGTGAGGAGGCGTCATCAACATTTCTTCATTCATCCATTGTCTGGTCAGACTATCGATTGGTTCTTTCAACATCCAGTCAATAATTCCATTGGGATTGGCAGGCTGGGAGATCATGCTCTTAAGACTACTGCGATAATCATCAAAATGACCATATACCCATTCCGAATGACGATCTCCAACCCATTTGGGAGGCTCATCGATGAATACCATTTTTTGAATTCGATCAAAACCATAATCTCTGATGTAAGCATAAGCCGTTAAGCAACCACTTGACCAACTGACAATAACCACATCATTTAAATCCTTTTTGCTGAGTATTTGCCGAAGGTCGGCCGCGTGCACTTTATAATTATTGCCATCAATAGTTTTATCTGATCGGCCCTGCCCTCTTGGATCGTAAGTAACTACATGATAGCTTTTCGAAAAATGTGATTTCTGATGTTCGAAAAACCGATGGGTCATTTTCCACCCCGGGATGAATAGTAAGGTTTTGCCTGTACCGATCTCTTCCAGGTAGAGCTTGGCACCATCATCTAGCACGAAAAGATCGCCTTGCCCTAGCACAGGGCAAACAGCAATCAAACTTATAAGTATGACCTTAAAAAGTGTCATAAACGTGCTTTGTGATGGATTCCTTATAATTAATCTGTAGGTAGTTATGCCCACCTACTAATTTGCTAAACCCCTCAGGGGTGATTTCTGATCTTTCCGGGCCAATGAGTGTAGCGACATCACCGACTTTAAATTTAGTCTGCCCACCCAATGAAACATTAGTATGGCTTGCGTTCACATTGACGACTGGCCAGAGCTGGTCTCCTAATAAAACTTTTGCCCCATTTTCTGCCCCACTATCGTAGCCATCCGCCCAACCAATCGGAAGGGTCGCGATCCATTCGTCTTTCTCTATTGGATAAAAGCGGGAAAATCCAATGGTCTCCCCCGCTCGAAGCTTTTCTAATCGAATAATTGGCGCTTTCAAACGATATGATAATTGTAGGGGGTATCGTTGAGACTCGGGCCTATCCATCAAAGGAAACGAACCATGTAGCATGATACCCGGTCGAACAGCATCTTGATGGGAGGCTGATACATCTAAAATCGAATAAGAGGGTGCTAAATGTTTAGTCCCTGTCGGAATTTTATTGGCGTCCAACTCCTTTATCACACGTTCAAAGCGTTTGATTTGCTCTTGAGCAAAATCCCGAGGCGTCGTTAGAGTAGAAAACGTTTGTGTAATCGTCCAATTAGTCGTGTTCGCAATTGCTCTCGCCAGCTCAACCGCTTCCTGAAAAGGGATCCCCATCCGGCCCAGCCCAGTATCAAGGTAGAGCGCTACATTGATTGGTTTGCGGGTTTTACCTGCGGTTTGCTTAACCTTCTCGAATGAAGCTTGGGAGAACACACTTAGGGTAATGCGATTTTGTAAGAGCGAACTGGCATTTTCTGTATCAAAATCGCCCATTAGAAGAATAGGCTTAGTATATCCAGCGGCTCTTATGGCTAAAGCCCGATCATCTTTGACGACAGCAATCCCCATGATATGCTCCGACTGTTCTAGCAGTTGAGCAACTTGTACGTCACCAAGGCCATAAGCGTTATTTTTCAGTACTGCAATAACCGGCCGGCCGCCTGCCATCTGACTAATCTGAGAAGCATTATGCAAATAAGCAGCCTTAGATAACTCTATCCAAGGTTTACTTAACCCCAAATCATCGGATATGGAGAGCGCTTTGCTAAAACTTATCGGAAGAATAGATACGGCAGTCAACCCTCTTGTTATTTTACTAATGAACTGTCTCCTACTCGATTTCATACACAGTTGATTTACAGATTACTTGATACATTTTACCCAAGGGAGATCTTAGGTCTTTTCTACAAATGCAAATTGTTGGATTTCAAGCTTTCCGATAATGCAACGGCGTTGCAAAAATAGTCAAAATATTTGTTTTTGCAACATCGTTGCATTAATTTCGCTATATGGGTGTTTCTAGAAAAACCACTGCCGTAAAAACGCTAATGCAGCTAGTAGAACAAGGCAAAGGCGCCGTCTCTGCTGTCGATTTGATCGAACGCTTGAAAAAGGAGATGAACAAGACGACTGTTTATCGCATCTTGGAGCGGTTGGAAAAAGATGGCCTTGTTCACTCTTTCACAGGACGAGATGGATTAAAATGGTATGCAAAGGGCAAAACCTGTTCATCAGGTCATCACCAAAACATCTATTCCCATTTTCAATGCAAGCTTTGTGGAAAGGTAGAATGTTTACCTATTGAAATGGAAATACCGAAGCTGCAAAACTATACGATCGAAGCTGTAGAAATTCTATCGATTGGCCAATGTCAAGCTTGCTCTTCTCATGCTAACTCCGATGAAGAAGTCATTAACCACAAACAGGCCTATTCTCCTCTGGAGCAAGGATGAATATACTTTGCCCCACCTATCTATAATATAGCATTGATTCAAGCCGTGAGGAACCTCCCCAAAAGGGCATTTGTCTAATTTACATCGCAAAGGCTACGATTTTGAACCAGCTACAGCTAGAGTATTAAAAAGGGCTCAAACAATTTGTAAATTCCTTCTTTCCAACTCTCATTGCGTTTTGAGAAAAATTTTAAATAAAAAATCCGTTTTTTCCAACCCTCCTTATTTTCATCCATCATTACTAGTGTATCCCACTTAGCTTGTGGCTCAATAAAAACGGAATACCCAGTTTGCAACCAACCGCAAAAAATAAGATACTCATTGCAGATTGTCTACGCCAGGATCAAAGGGCGCAATACACCCTGTATCGGCAATACGTCAAGGCGATGTATCATACCGTCGTGCGGATGGTTCCCAGTACCGTTGATGCAGAAGACATTGTCCAGGAAACTTTTGTAAAAGTCTTTCAAAAACTAGACACCTTCCAGGGTACATCTACGCTAGGTGCTTGGATTAAACGCATCGCAATCAACACGGCCCTAAACCATCTAAGACGTGAGCGACGTGGGAGAATCATAAATGTCGAAGACCATGAGTTTGTCGAAACAGCAGACGACCATAACTATCCCCCCGCACCGCCACTGGACATGCGCAATGTTCACGAAGCAATCAAAACCTTGCCTGAGGGTTGCCGTGTGGTCCTTAGCCTTTATTTACTAGAAGGATACAAACATCAGGAAATCGCAGAGATCCTGCAGATTACAGTGTCAACTTCAAAATCGCAGTATCACCGCGCCAAGAAACTATTAAAAGCAAAACTGAATAATAAGATGCAATAAATGACCATTGATGCATCACTCAAGATTTAAATATGGATCCATTTGAAAAACATATCAACGACCATCGGGAGGAGCTAGATCAGGTTGAGCATCCCGAAGTCGGGTTGATCTGGCAAGGCATCCAGCAAAAGATGCAGGCACCTCAGAGCCGTAAGCGGCGCATTGGCCTTTATTGGTGGGTAGCTGCGGCGGCGATTATTCTGCTAGTTATTGCCGGCATTAGCTGGTGGTCTTCATCCAGCGTTGAGGAAGAGGAAGCCCCGACGATGCAACTCGCTGACATTTCACCGGAGCTGGCACGTCAGGAACGACAATATCAGCAACTCATTGCGGAAAAGGAAAAACACTTACAACTCGCCAGTTTAGATCAAAATGAATTTGAGCTCTTCTTTCGAGAACTTGAAATCCTCGAAGAGCTCCACCAAGAATATTTGAAAGTACTCCCGGCAAATGCCTATAACGAGAAATTGATTAATACTCTTTTACAATATTACGAACTCAAAATCCGCTTGCTCGAGCAGTTGGAAAATGAAGTTTCAAAAAAACACTATTATGAAAGTCAACATATTCAACAATCCATTTAGCCTAGTTCTCTTAGCCTTTTTGCTAAGCCCCGCTTGGATAAAGGGGCAATCTTTTAACAAAACGATTCAGCAGTCTTTTTCTGGTAAAACCTCGGTGGCGTTTAAGCAATCCCGCGGCCCGCTTTTGGTAAAACCCGCCACCAACGGGCAGGTGTCTTTTATTACAGAGCTCCGCGTAGAAGCTCCTTCTCAAGAAATAGCTGATCAACTCTTTTCCAAATTTAAAGCGGAAGTCAATGAGAGTAATAATAAGGTAGAGATCGAGCAACAATTATGTTGCATCAAAAACTGGAGCCAGAATAATGGCGTTGCCACCATTACATTTAAGGATGGCACCAAAATGGAAAATATCCGCAACTACAGCGTCGTGACCACGCTCTACCTTCCCGAAATTGATCAACTCAGCCTTTCTAACAAATTTGAAAGTATTATCGTCGATCCTCAAGTACGTATTCGTGATCTGAAGGTGAAACTAAATAGTGCCGATCTCGAAGCACACGATATCCAAGGTAACTTATCGTTGGGGGTTAAATTTGGACGAGCTAGCATGGGCAATGTAGGAGGGCAGGCTGATTTCGAACTCAACAATGGTAAAATAAAGCTGGGTGATATCCAAGGCGAAGTAATTGTGGATTCCCGTTTTTCCGAAATCGAAATAGGTACCATCAAGCGCTTGAAAGCCGAGATGAACAATGACCGCATTCAGATTGAAAAGGTCCACGGCTCATCTCGTATGACCGCCAGATTTACTACTTGTATTTTCGGACAAATGACAACCGCCCAAATCGAAGCAAATAACTGCAGTTTTGAAATTGAACAAGCATCAGACCTAAAGGTCGATAGTAGATTTAGTAAGTACGCTATCGGACAGATGCAGAACCTGGAGGTATCCGACTCCAACAACGACAGTTATAATATTAAGGAGATTGAAAATTTTGAGGCCAGTCTAAGATTCCCGACCATTAAGATTGAAAAGCTCCAGCAAGGCTGCAAGCTATCAGTAGTTAATGGCAAAGGCAAGATCAAGGTTGCCCAAGCTGACTTCTCCGGCATTGAGGTCAACGGCAAGTTCTTTGACCTGAGTTTGAGTCTCCCCTCAAGTAGTAATTTCCACCTCAATAGCGATCTCAAATTTGGGAATTTGAAAACACCCGATAATTTGGTCACAGTTAAAAAAAGCGACAAGTCCAATCAACAAATCCGGCAAATGAAAACCCCTAATGCCCAAGATGGAAGTCCAAACATCCAACTCTCGGGACATAACATGCGGTTTAAGATAAGCTACTAACGCCCTCATTCCGCTAGCTGAACAATTTTCATGGCATAGCGATTGTAGATTTTAGGTAGATCAGTTGGTAAAAGTGTTCTACACACGCCACATTTTAGCGAAAATTCGCTAAAATGTGGCGCGAATACTTTACAAGCTACAGCTGATTTCGTATATTTGAGCGAAAATTCGC
The DNA here is from genome assembly GCA_028285085.1 of Saprospiraceae bacterium. GTDB lineage: Bacteria > Bacteroidota > Bacteroidia > Chitinophagales > Saprospiraceae > JAHDHW01. Next base: position 91,146 of record JANQQI010000126.1, read on the forward strand.
TGTATTGCCTAACTAAAAACGATCCCGTTATGACCAAGAATCCTGCAAACTTCATCAATAAAGATGTCCTCAAAGGCGGTGAATTCATCATCAAAGATGCCACCGCTGCTTCCACTTTCATTCCAGAAGAGCTTAATGAAGAGCAACTCATGATCAAAGACATGTGCCTGGATTTTCTCCAAAACGAATTGGAGCCGGTACGTGAAAAAATTGAAAAACAAGAAGAAGGTGTTGCGCCTGCTCTTTTACAGAAAATGGGAGAACTGGGTTTGCTGGGATCTCATATGCCCGAGACCTACGGCGGAATGGAACTCGATACCAATACCAATACCTTGATCTGTGATGTACTCGGGCCTGCCGGTTCGTTCAGTACGACCTTCGCAGCGCACACGGGTATCGGTATGCTCCCGATCTTATATTTCGGTACCGATGCGCAAAAAGAAAAATACCTGCCGGGATTAATCAGTGGTGAAATGGCCGCTTCTTACTGTCTCACTGAACCTGGTTCAGGTTCTGATGCGCTTTCCGCTAAAACACGTGCGGACCTCACCCCGGACGGCAAGCACTACATTTTGAATGGGCAAAAAATGTGGATTTCCAATGCTGGATTTGCAGATATTTTCATCGTATTTGCGCAAGTGGACGGTGACAAGTTTACCGGTTTTATTGTAGAGCGCGATACGGAGGGCTTCACCCTCGGTGCTGAGGAAGACAAGCTTGGGATCAAAGGCTCTTCTACTCGCCAAGTATTCTTTGAAAATGCCAAAATTCCCGCCGAAAATATTCTCGGTGAAATTGGCAAAGGTCACTTGATTGCCTTCAATGTATTGAATATCGGACGCTTCAAATTATGCGTCTTATCTAATGGTGGTGCGAAGGAAAGCTTATCCTCCGGAATTCGCTACGCGAACGAGCGGGTGCAGTTTAAGCAACCTATTTCTAACTTCGGCGCCATCAAATATAAAATGGCAGAGCAAGCGATTCGCACCTTTGCTGTTGACAGCGCGCAGTACCGCGTATCCAACCTGATGCAGGATAAAGTAAAAGCATTACGCGCCGAAGGCATGAGCTACGCCGAAGCGAAGCTAAAAGCCGCTGAGGAGTATGCCATTGAGTGTGCAATTTTGAAAGTAGCGGGTTCTGAGTCTCTGGATTATGTAGTTGATGAAACACTGCAGATTCACGGTGGAATGGGTTTCTCCGAAGAAGGCACTGCGGCCCGTGCTTATCGCGATTCGCGTATTGCACGGATTTACGAAGGGACAAACGAGATTTGCCGCTTGTTGACCGTTGATATGTTACTCAAGCGGGCGATGAAAGGCCGACTCGACATTGTCGGGCCAGCTTGGGCAGTACAAAAAGAACTCGCTTCTATGCCTGGCTTTGATCGCCCCGAAGGAAAATACGGCGAAGAGGCCAAAGCCTTGAAGGATTTCAAAAAGGTGGCTTTGATGGTAGCGGGAGCTGCAGCTAAGATGCAGATGGACGGCGAAATCAACTTAAAAGAGGAGCAGGAAATCCTGATGAACGTCGCTGACATTTTCATTGACATCTTCTTGGCAGAATCAACTTTGTTGCGCATCCAAAAGCTGGCGGAGATGGATAAAGCCATTGATCAGGAAATCTACGATGCGATTTTACAAGTGTTCTTTTCTGATGCCACATCACGCATCCACAAAAATGCAACGGACGCCCTCACTTCTTTTGCGGAAGGTGATTTGTTGAAAACCATGCTGATGGGACTCAAGCGTTTCACTAAATACCCTCCGGTGAATGTCAAATCAGCGCGTCGTAAAATCGCAGCCATTTTGATTGAGAAAAACGAGTACTGCTTCTAAGACGGAAAATTTTATAGTTTGACATACACTAAAAGCCCTTTCCAATGTTTGGAAAGGGCTTTTTCAGTTTCATATGCTCGCATTTCGCATAAAACGACTACTTTTGCGGCGTGCTATACTGGTGGCCATTGTTTCACACTCTGGCCTTAAAAGGGAACCCGGTGTAATTCCGGGGCAGTCCCCGCTGCTGTAAGCTCCAGATCATAGCTCTTGGCACATTGCCACTCTTTCTATTTAGAAGGGGGAAGGCGTCAAGAGTGGAGTAAGCCAGAAGACCTGCCAGTGATAGTAGTATCATTCGGGCTTTCGGAGGAAAAGCCAGAGCGGTAATCCTAATCAAGTCAAATGGCAACTACCATTGACTTAGTATGCCTTCTTATTTGCAGGTGTACACTGCGTTTACAATGCTCTCCCCTTCCTTGCCCTTTATTTTATCACCCAATTGTAAACGTATTGCAACATGAAACAACTGTTTACCACTTTTCTTTGTTTAGCTACACTAAGTCTATCCATGGCCCAAACGGTCGCTGATTTTGAAAACTTCAACTTAATGCCCGATGAGCACATTAACGATGCGGGCAACGATGCGGGTTTTACCTCCGGTAATATCTTTTTACCCAACTCCTTTGAGTCCTTCCCCAATTTTGATGCTTGGTCCGGCTGGGCCATTTCTAGTGAAACCGACACCGAAACACCAGGTTTCATGAATCAGTTTAGTGCCGTCACCGGCAGTGGTTATGATAATTCAACCTCTTATGCGCTTTTTTTCTCCTATGGCCCAAACACGCTTCACTTACAAGGTGATGCTGCCGGTGGTGGCGTAGAAGGTATGTATATTACCAATGGGACCTATGCCTACCTAAGCATGATGGAAGGCGACGATTTTGCCAAAAAATTTGGAGGAACCTCCGGCAATGATCCTGATTATTTCTACATTACTTTCAAAGCCTACCTCAACGGCGAGCTAGGTACAGATAGTATCAATTTCTATCTAGCGGATTATCGTTTTGATAATAACGATGAGGATTATATTATTGATGACTGGACCTATCTAGATCTCAGTTCACTCGGTAACGCGGATAGCTTATATATCGATTTGTTCTCCAGTGATGCTGGACAAGCGGGGATCAATACCCCGGCCTACTTTTTTATCGACAATGTCACGACATTAGATATGCCCGTTAGTACCAGTGAGTTAGTGCAATTTGATTTTCAGCTGGCGCCCAACCCCGCTCACGACTGGCTCAATATCCGTTGGAATGAAAATGGTCCGGCGACTTTCCGCCTGTTAGATCCTTTGGGACGTTCTGTCCAAACGGGTCAGCTCAATAGTGGTATTAATCATTTTGATATCGCCACTTTGCCCGCAGGGATGTATTTCGTGGAGATTAGCCATCAATCTAATCGACAAACGGTATCCCTGGTGAAGCGGTAATTAACATTGAATTAAAACAGCGATAACTTCTTGATTTTCTGTTCGAATAAAATGGTTTGGCATTTGATACACGTGCCAAACCATTTTTATTTTTATCCACTCGTTTAATAATAAATTAATAATCTCCCCAAATCCTTTGCGAGGATTTAATATCGGTTCAACCATAATTTACAATCGTCATCTAATTTTAATGTGTCATTATAATCTATTCTTATAAGAACCCTTTTAACACGTTAAAATTATGAACAAAACCTTAACCATTCTGCTTGGTTTGATGCTCTGCTTTGGTAGCGCTTCTGCCCAGCTGATGTTTGACGAAACGATCGAGGTCCCAACTGGTTACACTCCTACCGAAGTAGTTATGCCTCCTTCTCCTCTTGATGTACAAGTACTATTTGTTGGTGGTGTTGATATTGTACAAGCACCTGCTACTTATGGTAATCCTGCTGGTCCTGCCATCGCTAAGGAATGGCACGATTTCATTGGTTTCACCCCTGATAATACCGGCCAAAGCTTGGGTTGGGTTTCTGTCAACCACGAGATGATCTACCAAGATGATCGCCTTGGTGATGGTGGTGGAATGACGGTATTCCGCGTTGCCCGCGAGCAAGACGGTACACTGAAAGTTATTGATCAAACACTCGATGATGGCCGTCAGGGTAAATTCTTCGGTGTTGATTTCGCTAACACCGTTGGTGAAACGGGTATGAACTGTGGTGGTATTACTTCTACTGCTGATGGTCGTATCTGGACTGCTGAAGAGTGGTTCCGTAGCGACAACGCATCGATCAACAATGGTCGCTTCCGTACGCCAACCAGCGGTTCTTGGTTCCCAAAAGCACCTGGCTCATCTCCAAATCAAGGGGTACGTGATACCGCTGACTACACGATTTCTTCCGACATTGACGGTTGGGACGGCGTTACTTTGAAGAAGTACGAGAACTTCAACTGGATGGTAGAAATCGATCCTCGTCAGGCGGTAGCGCTTCGTAAGCAGTACAACTGGGCGCGTCAGCCATTTGAAGGTGGTGCGATTGAGCCTTCTAACAAAATCGTTTACCTTGGTCCTGATGCTACACCAGGTTTCCTGGGTATGTTCGTGGCACAAACACCGGGTGATTTCACAAAAGGTACCTTGTTTGTCTACAAGCATGACAAGCCAGGTTACAACTGGGTGCCAATCTGGGAAGATGGCTACGAAATGAATCACGCTAACCTAGCCATTGAAAAAGGCGCGACGATGTTTAACCGTATCGAGTGGATTGCTTTGGACCCACTGAATAGTGCGGTTTACTTCACTGAAACTGGTCGTGATTTTCCAGGTACACGTTGGGAAGGCGCAAACGCAGCTGGTGCTGTACACGATCCTTACCACATCCAGCGTGCACAGTCTTTGGGCTTAAGCTCTCCAAACGATCCTGACTACCCTGATTTCTACGGACGTATTTGGAAGTATGATCCAGTAGCTGACACGGCTTATGTCTACCTCGAAGGTGGTCCTTTCTTTGAAAACAGTCCTACAGAAGCAGACTATCCAGATGTACACTTGAGTAATCCTGATGGTTTGAACGTGATCCGTATCCAAGACCGTAGCTTCCTTGTAATCTGTGAAGATTTGAATGGTACGTCTTTCGGTCGTACACCTGCCGGTGTAAGCAACCGTACCTGCGAATTGTTCTTGCTTGACTTGAGCCTCGACAATCCAACTTTGGATGATTTGATCCGTTTGGCAGTTGTTCCTGCCGGTTCAGAGGTCACTGGTGCTCAGCCAACTTCTGATGGCAAAACATTGCTCGTTAACGTTCAGCACCCAAATAGCACGAATCCATTCCCATGGAATCACTCTTTGACTTTGGCGATCAACGGTTTCGATCAATTGGAGTATGACAACTTCAACAGCAGCAACCCATTCGAAAACATGATCCAGGAAGGTGAGATCGAAGCAGAAACTTCTCGCACCAGCGAGGCTTTCGAAGTTTTCCCTAATCCTTCTACTCGTACGGTATTCCTGAATCAAACAACTGATGTTGCAGTTTACGATTCTAATGGCAAGCGTATCTTGGTAAAACGTAACACCAATCAAGTAGATGTTTCTTACTTGGATCCTGGTTTTTACTTTATTCAGAATGCTGAAGGTGAAATCCTGAAGCTTTCTGTTCAGTAAATACATATTTCTCCTTGATTCAATGCAGCAGTGACCTCCCGTTCGGGATGTCACTGCTCTTTTAAGGAATCAGTTCAAAATGTGATGCGGCTAGCTATTGGAGCCTTCAACCGCATCATCAATAGTCAGTCTTCTCCTCAATTTCGGGCATTATGAAAAAGTCTCTCTTCATTTTTAGTTTTCTTATTTTATCTCTGGGTAGCTTGCACTTCATTAGCTTCACGACCACCGCTTCTACCGAAGCTTTGCAGCACGTCCAGCAACAATTTTATACTGGCCTTGATGGCTTGACCCTAGCTATTGACCAATACCAGCGCGTGGCCAAGTCCTTTGCGCAAAAAGAAAGTTCTCTCGAAGCATTACAAACCGCCCATCTCGCGACGCGATTAGCCTTCAAGGAGGTGGAATACCTCCTTGAATATTACGACCACGGTAGTGTTAAAAGACACCTCAATGGTCCTCCCCTTCCGAGCGTGGAGCCAAAGGTACCCGAAGTGATTGAAATCCAGCCCGTAGGATTACAAGTATTGGACGAGCATGTTTTTGGTGATGATCCAACGGCAGATATCCAAGATATTCTGGAATTATTGGAAGGATTAGAAAAAGATTTTCAAAATATATACAACTATCAAAAGCGTATTCATCTGGATCACAGGCATATCTTCGAAGCCAGTCGTGAAGAATTGGTACGTATTTTCACTCTGGGTGTCACAGGTTTCGATACCCCGGGTTCAGGACATGCACTACCCGAAGCACGTCAAGCCATTAAAAGTCTTGAAAAAGCCCTTTCCTCTTATTTCGATCTACTCGCCATCGACCAGCCGGAGTTAGTGACCGAAGTCCAACAACTCTTTGTAGAAGCGGCGGAAGTCTTGCAAGGTGATTTTAATGATTTTGATCGGCTTACCTTTTTAAAACAATATATCAATCCATTATACGCGCGTACATATCAGATGCACCGAGCGCTGAATATTGAAACGGTAGAAGAAACCAATCCTCAACCTCAGGCAACGAACTACCACGCTCAAAATATTTTTGATCAGGATTTTTTAAATAAAGAGTTTTACGCCAATATTGATTACGATCACCCTTTGGCCGACCAACGTATCGAACTGGGTCGTCTGCTCTTTTTTGACCCGATTCTATCTAGCGATAATAGGCGGTCATGTGCCTCTTGTCACGATCCTGCCAAGGCATTTACGGACGGATTACCCAAAAGTCTGGCTGCTAATGGCAGTGGACACATTAAACGCAATTCTCCAACCCTCATTAATGCCGTCTACGCCGAACGTTATTTCTATGACTTGCGCGAGCCCAATTTAGAGCGCCAAATCAAGCACGTCATCATGGATAGCCTGGAGTTCGCCACTGACTTTTTCACCATCATCGAAAAGCTGCAACAAAGTCAAGGCTACCAAGATTTGTTCACAACAGCTTATCCTGAATTTCCCAGTTACCAGCTATCTAAGTGGTCGATCTCTGATGCGCTGGCCAGCTACGTCGGTAGCTTAACTGCTTTCAATAGCCCCTTTGATCGCTACGTCCGCGACGAAATTGAGGACATCAGTCCCGAGGTCAAACGCGGCTTCAATCTCTTTATGGGTAAAGCGACTTGTGGAACTTGCCATTTTGCGCCAACCTTTAGCGGCACCGTGCCGCCTCACTACGATGAAAGCGAATCTGAAATTCTCGGCGTTCCGGCTATCGCGGATACGGTAGATACTTATGTCGATGAGGATTGGGGGCGTTACGCCAGCTATCGTCCGATTGACCAAGCACCGTTTTACATTTTCTCTTTCAAAACGACTACCGTGCGTAATGTCGGGCATACTGCGCCTTACATGCATAACGGCGTCTATCAATCTCTCGAAGAAGTCATCGATTTTTACAATCGCGGAGGCGGTGTAGGCCTTGGTTTTGATTTGCCTTATCAAACTCTCCCACCGAATGAGCTAGAACTTACGGCGCAAGAAACGCAGGATTTAGTGCAATTCATGGAAGCCTTAAACGAAGATGTGTCCGTGTATAAAATCCCGGAGAGCTTACCTGCTTTCGAGCAAAAGCCGGAGTGGAACCAGCGCGTTATTGGAGGAGAATACTAGAGCAATTGAACTGTTTAACCGGAAAATTACTGAGGCTGCAAGATCAGGTTTGGGCGATCCAGGCTATCGCTTGATACGGTCCAAACCTGCTTTTGCCTTTTGATGTAAGCTATTGCGATAAGTCTGGGGGCGCATCTCAAGACATTGCTCGAAATAACGGCCTGCTTCGTCCAACTGTCCCTGAGACTCCATGATAATTCCGATTTGCAGAGCGGCGTTGCAGGCGTAGAACCAGCGTTCGGAGCGCCCCTGATCGATGGTGATGCGATAATGGGCAACCGCTTCGTCAAGACGCCCGAGCTTGTGGGTGACGCGACCAAGGCGGTAGGTATATTCCAGCGCAAAAGCTTTGCGCTCAAAACGATTTACTGATTCATTTTGTAGCACCTCATACGCGCGCTGATAATAGCCGCCATCAAACAGAAGGCGGGCCCGCAGAAGACTCGGATGAGGCAATTGCCCCGATTCTGCTTCACGTTCGGCATGCTCATCTCCATCAATGACTTTTGCACCACGTTTTTGACAGGCTTTCATCCAACGGCGGTACGCCGCTTCATCACCTTGCAAGAAATGAAACCACGCTAATTTTTGACAAGCGAGCTTAATATAATTTTGTCCACGAAATCGATCAAGATAACGTTCAAAGTAACGATCTGCGTCCGCATCGAGGCGGTGTAGCTTAGCTAGCCCCAATAGATAATCTAAGTATGGAAAAGGTAGATAAACCTCTCCGCTCGGGCGCTGCTCGAGTAGTTGGATGGCTTCATCATTTCGGCCGGCACGCATCGCGACATTAACCAATACAAAGCAAGCCAATGGATTTGCGCGTGGATTTAAGACGCCAGAGTGGACCATTTCCCAAGCCTCAGCTTCTTGGTTTTTGAGATACATCAGCAAGAAAGCATACATCACTAGAGTCTCTTCCTCAAAGATGAAGTCATTTTGCTTGGCATAATCGAGTACTTCCTGAATCTCCCGACGCCCCTGTTCAATCGTCCCTTGCATGCCACCGAGCACCTTCACCCCCCATTTGTAATTATCTGGTATCGTTCCAATGATGGCGTGCAAAATACCCAGGCTCTTTTTATTGGCAACAAAATTTGGGTACTTCTTTTGATTGCGGGTGAGTTGTTTATACGCTGCTTTGACTTCCGAAAATGCGGTAAAATACTCTTCAAACTTCAAGCGAGCCAACGCCCATTGCAATTTGATTTCAGCCTGGGTGTAGAGATAATACGGTGAGTTGCGATCGCCTTGCGCTAATTTTTCAAGGCGGTAGGCTTTATTGCGTTCCAGCTGCCGAAATTCTGCCTCATTTTCATTAATGAAGATGGTAAAAAAGTCAATGTAGTTTTCGATGTGATAGACAATCAGATTGTCCGGATCCTCGTACTTGATGCGGAAGAGTAACGTACGAGCTTCTTCAAAGCGCAGACTGATTACTTTTTCGTATGCTTCCCGAGCAGCCGGCGTGAATTCATAGCGTCCTTCTGCTGCGAGGCCGGTGAGTAATAGACAACACCAGATGATAAGGAAGAGAGGACGTAATTGATGCATTTTCGGAAATCGGGTAAAAAAATGAGCCATCTCGTTGATTCGAAATGACTCATTTAGTGTTTTATTAAGAGGTCGAAATGGTGATGTTATTCTGCAGTAGCTTCTTCGCCTACCTGTAAAATTTGATCATCTACCAATACACGACCGCAATGTTCACAAGCAATCACTTTTTTGCGCAAGCCAATTTCCAGCTGCACCTGAGGTGGAATTTTATTAAAACAACCACCACATGAATCACGCTCTACAGTAACTACGGCTAATCCATTACGGTAGCTTTCGCGTACTTTAATATAAGAACGTAATAAGCGATCTTCGATATTCTTGCGTGCAGATTCTGATTTCTTACGCAATTTATCTTCTTCTTTGTTGGTCTTTTCAATAATCTTTTCCAGCTCTACTTTCTTCGCTTCGAGGTCGACTTTTTTCTGATCCAAACGCTCTTGAGCTGCTTTTAAAGTCTCTTCTTTGTTTCCTGTCGCTGCACGAGTTTCGCGAATCTTCTTTTCAGAAAGCTGGATTTCTAATCGTTGAAGTTCAATTTCTTTTTGCAAAGCGTCGTACTCACGATTATTCTTCACATTATCCATCTGCTTCTCGTAACGCAAGATCAGATTTTCCGCTTCTTTGATATTGGCGTTGTGGCGGCTCGACTCACTTTCCAGATCGTTGACGTTATTTTGGAGTCGATTAACGCGCGTTTCTAGTCCTGCGATCTCATCTTCCAAGTCATCTACCTCCATCGGTAGCTCACCCTTTAGGATGGCGATTTCATCGATTTCGGAATCAATTAATTGCAACTGATACAGTTGCTTTAGCTTTTCGGCTATTGTTAATTCTTTTTTGGCCATATCCAATTTTTATAAATAATGTACCGGATTGGTGTTTACCTTAGTGCAATAAGCCGCAAAGGTACTAAATTTCTCACTTATAATCTCATAAAGCAAATCAATTGTAAATTGTTCACTTTCGTAATGTCCAATATCTGCAATGACGATCTGTCCGTCGGCATCAAAAAACTCATGGTATTTATAATCCGCGGTAACGAAAACATCCGCAGATTGCCGGATTGCCACGGGCAGCAAGAATCCACCGGCACCACCACAAACAGCTATTGTGCGTACTTTTTTATTGCGCAATGCCGTATGACGCACCACACCCGCATTCATCGTTTTTTTCAAATCTTTGAGAAACGCTTTTTCACTAACGGCTTCTGGCAATTGACCAATCATCCCGCTTCCCACACCAGTATAGACGTTATCGACCGGGCTAATGTTGTAATGCGGTGATGAATCGGGATGAGTCGCCCGCAAGGCAGCTAAAATTTCCGCTTGACGCTCCGCTGGAAAGAGGACTTCCAATTGCACAATCGCTGCACTGCCCCCATCGGAGCGTAAAACGCCCAAGTTGGCGTAGCTACTCCGAGCCGCAGAAGGATCAGTCTGTCCGGCTCCCGCCTCCACCAAAGCTCCTCGTACCGTTTCCGAATAATCGGCAGGTACCAACACCAAGAGTTTTTTCATCCTCCCCTTTGGGGCCAGAATCCGAGTATCCACTAAGCCTAGTTTTTCGGCGATCTTTGCATTCACCCCACGCTGATACACATTATCCAAATTGGTATGGATCGCATAGATAGCAAGGTTGTGCTTAATCGCCTTGATGACCACCCGCTCGACATAGTTGCGACCGTTTAATCGCTTTAATCCTCGAAACACAATCGGATGATGCGCAATGACTACATTGCATTCGCGCTCAATGGCTTCGTCCAGCACCGCTTCGGTAGAATCCAAGCACAACATTACGCCGGTAACCTCCATCGAAGGACTCCCTACGATCAGACCAGCATTATCGTAGCTCTCCTGCAAAGCCGGAGGCGCGATTTGTTCCAAATGTGCAATGACGGATTTGAGTTGCATGATTATTTTAAATTAACGTGACGTTTCAGAAAAAAGGTACAATGTCCAATGAATATTTTAAGGGTATTCGGTCGATATTTTTTTTAATGACAGAACGAGCTAGTTTTTTTATTTGACGATTACTTGGAGGTACTTTATGGCCTGCATGGAATGAGTGGTGATATGCTAGAGTTTGGGGCTTTGAGGGAGGGTCCCACCCACAGCCACCGCCGCCGGCCGTTCTCGACCGCAATATTTTTCGGGCATATCGCTCTCAGCCTTTGCCAAGAACATTTTATGGCAAGAGAATTAAAACCAGTTGAGTTTAGAATATTCTACACTATCTATAGATTCCATTTTCCCAAAATTCCATAAAATCATATTGAATTATTTTTAAACCGAGGGCTTAATCAACTGATTATCAGAAAGAAAAAATTATAAAAAAAGTTGAGTTTTAAAATAAAAAACAGAGCTTTTATCCTTTCTAAAGGGAATTTCTCTTCTCAAAGCCCAAAAGATAACGCGGTTCTAATATGGAACGAATAAGTACTCTTGCTTTTTTATGACTGCTTAATCTTCTGTTCAATCAGAGTAGTTGAATAGCCAGGCACAAATGGTAAGCTCATCACCTGTCCTCCTTTAGCTTGCACAACATCAGCTCCGACGATTTGCTCGGGTTGCCAATCCCCGCCTTTAACCAGAATATCAGGTTGCAAAGCCGTGATCAAATCAAGTGGTGTATCTTGCTCAAATACCACGACGAGATCGACAAAAGCCAGCGCAGCGAGTTGATATTGTCGGGTACGCTCATCATTGATGGGGCGGTGCGGCCCTTTGAGGCGACTGACGGAAGCAGCGGAATTCAAGCCAATGATCAGTCTTTGCCCAAGTTGCCGCGCATCCATCAAATAATGCAAATGACCGTAGTGCAACAAGTCAAAGCAACCGTTAGTAAATACTACCGCTTCGCCTTGAGCTTGCCATTGTTCGACAGTCTGTTTTGCCGGAATCCAGTCTTGTATTTTATTTTCAATCGATGCTAACATGAACACTAAGTCGTTTGGGGCAAAGGCGTGTAGTTGCGGTTCACCAGAGGTAAAAAGGCCAGGCATAAAATACCTACCAGTAAGTTACAACCTAATTGAATAGAGAAGAAGAGAATATTGGAAAAAGAAAAGGCATCCGGTCCGGGAATCCCGTAAATTGCTAAAGCTTGCATGGCAAACCATTGAAAGGAGCCCATACCTCCGGGCGAGGGCACTACAATCCCTAAGGCACCAAAGGCAAATACGGTAAGCGCGGCTACCGCCGGCAAATGCTCCGTTGGCCCAAAGGCAAAGAAACATAAATAGGTCATGAAGTAGTACATCACCCAAATATTGATGCTATGTAGGATGAATATCCAGGGATTTTCCAACTTGCGAACGCTCTTGATCCCTTCCCACAAACCTTCCAGAACTTTAATTACTTTTTGGTAAAGCTTAGTTTGTTGGAATTGTTTGCGGAAGACAAAAAGCAAAATAGCGCCCAAAATGCCAATCCCTGCCAGGATTTGAAACCAGGCTTGCTGTAGCAATCCATCACTGGCGCCATCTCCTTCACGATTGGTCACGATGAAATTGTATAACTCGTCAAATTCAAACAGGAAGGTCAAGCCAAAAACTGCGAGCAAGCAAAGAACATCTACCGTACGCCCGACGACAATTGTCCCCACCAATTTCTCAACCGGAATCCGCTCGTAACGCGCCATCATGGCGGCTCGGACCACCTCACCAACGCGCGGTAATCCCAAATTGGCCAGATAACCGATGATGATGGTCATAAA
>JANQQI010000129.1 GCA_028285085.1 Saprospiraceae bacterium
ACGGGACTACCGGCAAGCCGCTGCTGCCTTCGCTCCAATCAAAGATGCGGAGATCAAGCAGGAGCCACCAGTACAATTGCTCTACGCTCAGAGTCTCCAGCAAGATGCAAATTACACCGAAGCGGAAGCGATATACACTGCATTCGCCCAAAATTATCAGGGCCCAAATCAAGATCGCTGGCGCGCTCAAGCACAACTAGCCATCGAAGGCTGCCAGCTCGCTCAAAAAAATCCTCCCGCCAGCGAAGTTGAAGTTCAAATACTAAGTAGCAGTATCAATACCGTCGCCGATGAATATGCTCCTCTGGCGTTCAATGATGACTTGCTTTATTTTTCTTCTACAGTAGATGGATATTCGAAAATATTCCGCTCACATTTACAAAATGGTAGCTGGACGCCTGCGGTCCTCCCTCGTTTTCCAACCTACGATAATCTCCACGTCGGTCACGGGACCTTCACACCGGACAACAAGCGTTTTTATTTTACCATCTGTGAAAGTGGTAGTGTTGATCCCGTCAAAGCAAAATGCGATCTGTACGTTACCGTACGCGAAAATGACGAATGGAGTAAACCCCGAAAGCTTCGCGATTACATTAAACTCGGTGGCACCACCGCTAGTCATCCTTTTGTGATACACAAACGTGATCAGGAAATTCTCTATTTCGCCTCCGATCGTAAAGGCGGTATGGGTGGTATGGATATTTGGTACATGACCCGCCACGTGGATAGCGAAGAATATGATTTTACCTTACCGGTCAATCTCGGTGCTTCTGTTAATACCGCTTACGATGAAATTACACCGTTTTATGATGCCCCCGAGGCAACGCTCTATTTCAGTTCGAATGGACACGTAGCTTGGGGTGGTTTTGATATCTTTCAAGCGCAGGGTGAGATGGCGAAATGGGAAAACGTGCAAAATTTAGGCTTGCCATACAACTCACCAGCTGATGATTATTACTTTGCACTCAGTCCGAGCAAACAAAGTGGTTTTTTTAGTTCTAATCGCCGCTTTGACATGTCTAAAATTAGTACGCGCCAAAATGATCTATTCTATTTTGCAACCCCTAGTCAGGAGGTCATGGTCAGTGGTAACATTTACGACGAGCAGCAAAATAATTTACTAAAAGACGTGCAGATTTATTTGTACGAAAAGAAAAACAGCCATCAGCGACGACTCTTACAATCGTTGATTGCTAATAATGGAACTTACCAGTTCGCCCTTTTACCCGATCGGGAATTCATTATCGAAGCATCGAAATACGGCTATGATGCAGTAGAATACAGCTTTAATACTTTCGAAACGCAGGATGCCTACGGCGAACCCATTTACCTGAAGCCATCAAAAAGCCAACCTTTGGTCCAAAAGACCGAAACGATATTCCGGGAAGAAGACAGCATTGCTAGTGTGGAGGAAGCGATTGGGTCTTCTGAATCCAAATCGGAAACGACAACACCTGAGCGATACATCAACGCCTATTTCCAAGGCTTTGCGGTCACCACTACTGCGCCAAAGCATCAAGGGCTTTATTGGAAAGTGCAAATCTCAACCGCCGAGCGTTTTGATGCCTCCGATTCGCAATTCAATAGCATTCGTCAATTTGGGCGAATCGATACCGAATATATCGCCGGAAAAAACTGGACGCGTATTCTATTGGCCGATTATTTCTCGCTGCGCGAGGCACGGGATATCATGCTTAAAGCCCGGGAACTTGGTTTTCCTGAAGCCTTTGTCGTGCGCTACAAAAACGGTAATCGCTTGTAATAACCATTTTCTGACTCAACCTATTCCTTCGGTTATTGTTAACTTTCTGATTAAAACTAAATCACTTTGAAAGTTAACATCATTGGCGCAGGAATTGCGGGTATTGCCTCGGCCATTCGACTAGCGAGTCGTGGCATGACAGTCGAAGTATTCGAAGCTAACGACTATCCCGGTGGTAAGCTTTCTGCATTCGATCTAGAAGGTTATCGTTTCGATGCCGGTCCCTCGCTTTTTACGATGCCTCAGTATGTCGATCGGCTATTTGAAGTAGCCGGTGAAGTCCCAACCGATCATTTTCGCTACCAACGACTCGATGTTGTTTGTAATTATTTTTGGGAGGATGGCGCTCGGCTATCCGCCTGGGCAGAGCCAAAACGATTTGCGGCTGAAGTGGAGCAGCAACTCGGTGTCCCAAGTCAGCGCTTAGACCGTGCCTTGCAAGATAGCGCCCGAAAGTATCGACTGACCGGCCAAATTTTCCTGGAACATAGCTTGCATAAAGCCTCTACCTGGCTACGACCATCCGTCGCCAAAGCCATGCTCCAGATCCCTACTTTGGATATTTTCAGTACAATGCACGATGTTAATCAAAAACATTTGCAGCATCCTAAATTGGTGCAGCTTTTTAATCGATTTGCAACTTACAATGGTTCGAACCCCTATCGGGCTTCCGGTATTTTAAATATTATTCCACATTTCGAGCACCATTTCGGAGCATACATTCCCGAAGGCGGTATGTACGCCATTACGGAGAGCCTATATCAATTGGCTATGCGCAAAGGTGTTCAGTTTCATTTTAGCCAAAAAGTCAGCGAGATTATCGTCGAGCAAGGCCAAGCCAAAGCGCTACGCACAGCTGATGGCCAGGTTCATCATGCGGATCTAACGGTCAGCAATATGGATGTTTTTTATACTTACAAAAAACTACTTCCCAAAGAAAAGCATCCTAAAAAAACACTCGCTCAGCAAAAGTCAACCTCGGCATTGATTTTTTATTGGGGTATTGAAAAATCATTTCCAGAGCTTGATCTGCACAATATCTTCTTCAGTGAAGACTATCGCAACGAGTTTGCTTTGCTTGAAGCGGGGAAAGTGTCCGATGATCCCACGGTTTATGTCAATATCACCTCAAAGTATTGCTCGGAAGATGCACCGGCAGGCCACGAGAATTGGTTTGTCATGGTCAATGTCCCCTATAATTCTGGTCAAGATTGGGATAGTATCATCACTCGTACACGTCAGAATGTTCTCAATAAATTATCACGAATTCTGAAAACGGAAGTGGCACCACTTATTGCTTGTGAAGAACAACTCGATCCCCGTAGCATCGATATGAAGACGTCTTCGCACTTGGGTGCTTTGTACGGTACCAGCTCGAATGATCGTATGTCTGCCTTTCTGCGCCACGCTAATTTTTCTAACCGAATCAAAAACCTTTATTTCTGTGGTGGCAGCGTGCACCCCGGTGGCGGTATTCCATTGTGTTTACTTTCCGCAAAAATCGTGGATGAGTTAGTTGCCGAAAAATATTCCAGCGTCAAACCTCAATCGGTAAATGCGTTGACCTCATAATTCGATAAGATGACCTCTATCAGCTTGGAACAAACCAAACAACTCAGCCATCCTAACACAGCGATTATCATCCTGGTGATCTTTTACGCTGTTGGTATTTTAGGTACGAAACTGTCGATACATCCTGATTTCCTGTTGCTGACGCCTTTTAATTTACTGCTATCGATTAGTCTGGTTATTTGGCATCATCACCCAAAGGAGGCCAAGCTATGGGGCTTTTTACTGACTTGCTTCATTATAGGCTATGCTTCAGAGGTTATTGGAGTCAATACAGGTCTTATCTTCGGTGAATATGCCTACGGCCCGGTATTGGGTTGGCAACTTTGGGACACACCTTTGATGATTGGGGTGAATTGGGCCATGCTGGCTTACTGCTCGGGGACTGTGATCAATTACCTCGCCGGGCGGCTCCCTTGGTGGCTCAAAGGGATTCTTTCCGCCGCCCTGATGGTCGGGCTGGATGTGTTGATTGAGCCGGTAGCGATACGCTACGACTTCTGGAGCTGGGAGCAACACCTGCCACCTTTACAGAATTATCTGGGCTGGTTTGCGGTAGCCTTACCGCTCTTACTACTATTTCACTGGCTTTTCAAAGATTCCAAAAACAAAGTCGCTATCGCACTGTTTATTCTCCAAATTGCATTTTTTACGCTCTTGTAGTTAACTTCGTCTTTGAATTGAACGCCAATTTATGAATATCGCTATTTATATCTTCGTCACCTTGGCCTCAGTAGCTGCTATGGAATTTGTGGCTTGGTTTGCACACAAATATATCATGCATGGCTTTCTCTGGGTATGGCACGAAGATCATCACCTCCCCCACCATGAGAAAGAAGGTTTTTTTGAAAAGAATGATCTCTTCTTCTTGGTATTCGCTATTCCGAGCGCACTTTGCTACATCTTGGGGTCAGCTACACCTCAATTTTGGCTATTTTTCGTTGGAGTTGGTATCTCTATCTATGGCCTTATCTATTTTCTGATTCACGACGTTTACATTCATCAGCGCTTCAAATGGTTCCGGCAATTAGACAATCGCTATTCCCGGGCTATCTTGCGCGCTCACGGTGCACATCACGCCAAACAAACCAAACAGGATTGCGAATCTTTCGGTTTATTGGTGATTGATTCTAAATATTATAAAAAGCGGCGTGAGTGGAAGCAAGAAGCTTCACATTAAGCTAATGTCACTAGCGAGCGACTAATTTTGCCAACAACCAGGGCCGCTGAGGCAGAATCTTCGCCGCCTCGATTTCCTGTTTCAATTTATGCTTTGCATTGTCGTCTCCCGGCGAGATATTTAACAATTTGCGGGTCAGCTGTACCATTGCTAAATAATGGACTTTGTGGTATCCAATCACTTTTTTACGAGAAAGATAGGTCTGAAAACTGTTCAATAAAGATTCCAGTGCTTCCAGCTCCGAACGCTCGTAGTAAATCATCAACAGGATAATTTTCGCATCCAAATTGAGTAGCAAATCTTTTTCGTCAATGTACAACAGTAATTGCATCGCTTTATCGTAATCCCCCTGGATGAAATGCACACGAGCCAAGTTGTAAGAGAAATTACTCTCTCGATATTTGGGATCAAGGGAAGCGCGGTAGTCGTGTACAAAGCTTTTAACCCAGTCTACCTCTCCGAGATTTAGCCCCAAGGCTACTACATTTTTATAAGTAAATCGACTCAAAAAAGTATTCTCCCCAAAGAATTTACGGCTAAAACCTTCCTGATAAAGCTGAAAGGCTACTCTGGTATGGTAAGTTTCACCCCGATTTAGGCGTTTAATACAGAAGTTGATGGCGAGTAAGTAAAGATCACGCGCTTCCAAGCGAGAAAACTGCTCCTGATCCTGCAAAAGTCGTTGACGAAAGAATTCAAATTGATCATCACTATCCTCTGTAGCCGCCCTGTAATAATGATAATAAACTGCAATGGCCGGCTCTTCCAAATAATTACTCTCAGATAAGTAATCCAGCATTTGAGGCAAAAAACTATAATCGTAATCGACTTTGTAAACGGCCTGGTGTGCCAATAGCATGCAGCTTTGCTTAAGCTTGCTGGCCGTGATGAATACATCTAAGCGACGACTCAACTCTTGCAAATTGTTCGTTGTCGTCCGTTGACGGGAATCTGCAAAAGCATAGCGCTCAAATTCAAGGAGATACTGCGCGTACAAATAATCGCGATCCAGGTGCATCTTTTCCAGCTGCTGCTGGCCTTCGGCCAGCGCCCGCCGAAAATGCTTTTCAAGGCCACGCTCTCGATAAGCCTCCGCCAGATTCAATTGCCGGTATATGGGGCGACGTTGTGCTTGTTTATAAGCAAGATAATCCTCTATCAATCCCAGCAACCAAGACATTAAATGACGCATGTATTTTTCCTCAAAGGCCACGCCGGGAAATAGTTCTGCAAATACAGCTTCTCGTTGTAAACTCGCCGTCTCCCCCCCTTTACTTTTCAACAAATAGGTCCACAATGCGATAACTTCCTCTTTACGATTAAATAATGGTGATTGTAGTAATTTGCTCACACCTCGCTTATCCGGACCATTCAATTTATGATAAACCTCTACTAATTTACTATTATACATTTTTTAATATTTGACAAAACACCTTTTAATTCCTTTAAAATAGCACATTTATATAGGTTTAAACTATGATAAATTAGTTTAATTGTGTTTGTTCTACTAGAAAAAAACATCGACTTTGGTAGTGACAATTAAAAGAAGTACACCTTAAACTATGATCAACGGTATGCGCTTAAAGCGTGCTCTATTTTGGCTTCTCTTGGTGATAGGAATCACTTCCTCACATGCACAGTGGCAACCGTTGGCTTATACGTCCATTTTCCCTGACCTCAATGCACTGGATTTTCGTAGTTCGAGCTTCGGTTTGGGAGCAGCTAAAGAGTCCGCCATTATTCGAACTATCGACGGCGGCAGAAGTTGGGATACTGTTTACAACGCTCCCCCGGTGTATACTTTCAATGATCTGTTGTTTATCGATGAGTTTCGCGTTATAGCCATTGGGTCATTAGCCGATAATCCCGGTTGTAATCCTGTCTCCGAACAAAGTATTCTAATCTACAGTGAGGACGCAGGTGCCAGTTGGACCACCAAATTTTTCGAGTATAGGCTCTGGCAAATTAGCTTCCCCACCCCTCAGACGGGATACATCAGTGCGAGTTGTGGACAATACCTGAAAAGTACCAACGGTGGTGAAAACTGGGCATTCAATGATCTGTCTCAAACCACTGAAGATCTTTATACCATTTCATTTGTAAGCGATGATATTGGTTACGCTACAAATGATCAAAACGAATTATTTAAAACCACTAATGGAGGGACAGATTGGATCGTTATTCCTCCAGATGGTCCCTACCAAAGCCCCGTTGATCTGCAATTCGTTTCGGAGGAAGTTGGTTATGCTGTGCGGCTGTCAAATGGTATTATTACGACTACTGATGGTGGTGAAAACTGGACAATAATACCCGCCGTAAGTGCAGAAAACCTTTACGTAACTGATATCTCCAGCGGTTATGCGGGAAGAGTAGATGGTGGCCTGCTTCAATTCATCGATGGAGGTGCAACGATTCTACCCGCTCCAATCAATACAATTACCGGGATCAATGATATGTCGACTCGGGCTATAGCCTTTATTTCTCCCGGTAGAGGTTTTATCGCTGGCTCTAATGTATTTTATGTTCTAACCAATCCCAAACATACCCTCGCTGGGACTATCTATGTAGATGAAAACGAAGATTGTAGCTATGCGCCCGCTTCTGAAGCTGGTTTAAATGATTGGTCTATTCTGGCCACTAACCAAAACACAGGTGAGCGTAATTTCACGACTTCAAATACCGACGGAAGTTATTCGCTCAATGTTGATACCGGTCAATATACGCTAACGCTATTTCCCCCTAATGAAAATTGGCTGCCCTGTAATACGCCACTTGATCTCGATTTGACCGTCGCAGAAGACACAACGTTTCTCAATCTGGGTCAACAAAAAATTGTTGAGTGCCCCGTACTCGAGGTTGACCTTTCAGCTACTGCTCAAAAAGTCTGTGAGACCAACATTATCCATGGTGTGTATCGCAATCGTGGAACGGGCTTGGCAGTCAGTCCGGTGCTCGAAGTCCAGCTCGACCCGGCGATGAGTTATATCACTAGCTCTCTTCTGTTTACTAATGTGGCTGATAATCTATTTACTGCTGATCTGCCGGATATTCCACCGGGCGCTGAAGTCACTTTTACTATTGAGACTAGCCTAAGTTGCGATGCTGCCATTGGTCAAACGCATTGTATAATGGCGCACATCCGCCCGGATGATTTTTGCTTCCCCCCGGATCCCAGCTGGGATGGTGCTAGTCTCCAGGTTACTGCAGAATGCGAAGCCGACTCGCTCATTTTTACCGTTTCTAATTCAGGCAATGCACTGGCCGAGGTGAGCAACTATATCATAATTGAAGATAATGTGTTGTTACGAGAAAGCATTTTAAATCCTGGCCCGGGTGAGGACACGACCTTGATCTTTTATCCTGAGGGGGAGATGCTACGTATGGAGCTGGATCAATCCCCATTTCATCCCGGCCGCAGCCAACCGTCAGCGGCCTACGAGGGCTGCGGCGCGACCAACAGTAATGAGATCAGCTTAGGCTTTTTCACACAGTATCCAGAGGATGATGCAAATCGCTTCGTATCTATGGATTGTCAGGAAAATCTTACTCAGGATGCTTCGCTCGACTTGGTATACGCTTATCCCAAAGGTTATTCAGATTTACACTTCATCCGGCCAAATCAGGATATTGAATACCGTATTCCATTCAAGAATAATGGAACGACCTTAGTGCCAAGTGTATACATTCAAATTACGCCATCGGACGCTCAGATTATTACAAGCACTGTAGCCGGTGCGGGAAGCCATCCTTATGATTTTTTCCTCTCTGAAGGAGATTTGATTAATTTCAAATTAGAAAACATCGACCTTCCTTCCGGTGCTGAAGGCTTTATCAAGTTCCGTATCCAACAAAAGCCAGATAATCCCGACGGTACTACGATTTCACCTTTAATTACGATTTCGTACGGCGAAGCCCAACCCAGTGTCTCAGGAGTATACACCCATCGCGTTAAAAATGATTTTTTGCCAGCATTAGAACAACTCGTCATCAATGGTCTGGTAAGTGATCTTAATGAACAAGCGGTTGAAGGTGTCGCCGTTAGTTTAAACGGAGAGCTTGAAAATGTAACTGACGCTGCCGGAGCCTATACCTTGATTGCAACAGCTTCCGAAGCGCCTTTTATCCTTCGTGCCAGCCGCTCATCTGCTTTACTTAACGGCTTATCCGCTTATGATCTTTATTTGCTTGATGATTATTTGGCGAATCCTCAGAATGTCAATCAGCCGATGTACTGGCTGGCAGCAGACGTAGATCGCTCGGGTGAGGTCAACGCTACCGACCAAGTTTTACTGGAGGCGATTTTACTGGAAGGCGCAAATAATATCGAAGAATTACCTTGGCGAATTATTCCCAAGAACACCTCTTTAGAAACAATCAACATCAATAATAGCACAGTCTCCGAATCCTTGGAATTAGCTAATCCAGCTCAGATGAATACCATCAATTTCCAAGCGATAAAAACCGGTGACCTCAATAGCAACGCCCAAGCTAATACGTTTAATCCACCCGACACCGCAAACCTCGATCAATTGGTTTTTCAGATAGAGGATATGACTTTGGAGGCGGGCACGAGATATAAAATCCCTTTGACTTGCTCCCAAACAGTCGATATTCGTACCTGGCAGGCCGCCCTACGCTTCGATCCTAGTCTTGTGGAACTACTGAATATGACAGCAGGTGATTCTGAGGTGTTACCGGCCTACGCTCAGCCAGAGACTGGCTTGTTGACCATCGCTTGGTATGAGCCAGCACAATTAATCGCGGACTCTGCCGTCATCTATCTGGAATTACGAGCGCTATCGGATACCAGATCAAGCGAAATATTCGAACTCGATCACGACTTTCTTTGGCCAGAAGCTTATTTGCCACAAGGCTCAACGGATATCCCTTATCGTGTCACTCTGGAGAGCAAATCAAAAATTGATTATGCGGGTTTATTGGCTACCCCAAATCCCGCCCGAGATGACATCACCATTCGTTATCGTTTCGAACAGCATCTATCTGAGATAACGCTCAGCCTTTATAATGCCCAGGGGCAGCAACTTTGGGTCGATAAACACAAAGAATATAACGCCGGACAAGAAATACAGTATCAATTGGACACTAATCAATGGGCCAACGGTACTTATTTTCTTGTTCTAAATTATGAAGATACCACAATTACAGAACGGTTGATTTTTAGTAATTAACCTTAGCCAGGATACATTCGAGCAAGCCTTATTTTTTTTAAAATAATCTGCTCCTATAAGTGTAGTGGCTACCACATATGCTTTTCTAAAGGACACGAGCTGTATTTCGGTACATCGTATCCTAGCATTTTCACAAGCCCTGAACAACAACATATTTGGCCAATTGGAGAGCTCCAATTGCAGAGATTGCTATGGCCGATATCAAACATCTACTGGACTCAGTGGCTCAGCCCTGAGGTGAGGACGTATTGCTAATTATTTTAAATATGTGTTTATGAAAACTTTAAAAATGGAAGTTATGAAAACTTTTTTCTTAAGACTTTTTGTCTTAATCATTATGGGATTGGGTTGGTCTTCTCAAGCTCAGGCCCAAGCAGAATGTGAAGGTGTAGGGTTTACCGTCAACGGATGTACCGTCACCTTTGTATCTTTAGTTCCAGGTCAGTTCTATTGGAACGATGCACAAATTTCTCTTGGGACAGGGACTTCTGTCACTTACACTTTTCCGATTGGTACTAATACCTGGAGTGTAGACTTTGTGGGAAGCGGTGTATTTTGTGATCTAACCGTTAACACCAATTGTGGTCAATCTTGTTTTGAGTTATTTACCATTGAGCCTGTTCCCGGAGCCTGTGGCCAGTATCAATTCACGGCAAATACAACCAATCCCGATCTCGTCGAGTCCTACTTGTGGTCATTTGGAGACGGTAATGCTTCTACGGCGGCCAATCCTTTCCATGAGTATGTCATTTCAGGAATTCGGGATATTCAATTGACCGTCACCCTAAATAACGGCACCGTATTAACCTGTACAGAACGTATTTTTGTTAACTGTCAAAACTGTGGTATCAACCCCATTGACAGTGAGTGGTTCTATGTCATAAACTGTACTACCGGTATTTTTGACTTATCCCCACCCGATCCGGCTTTTAGAACCGTGGCCAGCATTCTTTGGGACTTTGGCCATAATAACGCCACCTCAACGGTCGAAGATCCAGTACATGTTTTTCCGGGTACTGGCAATTATGAAGTCACCGTGATGGTACAATATACCGATGGGACTGAGTACATGTGCTCACGCATCATTAGTGTAGAGTCTTGTGAAGAATGCGGTTTTACCGTCGAACCGGCCCCCGATTGTCCAACCTTTAGCTTCACTCCCGATATTCCCGAAGCTAATGTAATTCAAATCTTCTGGTTAATCGGAAATGATCAAACAAACCCTGAAGCCAACTATTTTGGCGTATACAGCCCCACACATACGTTTAACAATAGTGGCGATAATCTGGTATCAGTAACCATTACCTACGAAACGCAAGGTGGGGAAATCATTACCGAAACTTGCGAGCAGATCGTCAACGTAGATTGCGAAACCTGCGAAATCGCACAGTTCGAATATGATGTTGTTGGATGCCAATTGACAGTCAACGCCAGTACCCCAACCGGTATTCTTAATTATGAATGGGACTTTGGTTGTAACAACTTGACCGGTGGAGGCTTCAGTTCTACCCAAAGCTATGCGAGCTGTGGTAGTGGGACTTATCTCGTTACGTTGACGGTAACGCTGCAAGGTGGTGCCACAATATCTTGCCAAAAATGGATTACGGTGGACTGCCCCGAAGTACCGGGCTGTAATGAAACCTATACCTTAAAACCTTGCTGGGAGCTAGAAAATCCATTCGCTTGTGGTGACGTTTGCTCCGAGGATCCAAATGCCAGTGGTTTCCTTTGTCTAGTCCGAGTTAACCCTGACGGTACTTGTGATCAAATTGATCAACTCCCGAATGCGAATGACTATCTGGTTCAATGGACACAATTTCCGACACATCCACAAAATGGTTCAAATCCCGGTGCTTGTCCTAGTTTTTATCGTACCCAAATGGAAGCCGGTTTTTTACTAGAAGGTACCGTCACGATTGATGGTTGTACATATCCAATTAATTTCAGCTTCCAGCGGGATTGTGAAAATTGTGATGAAACCTTCCAGGTGGAGTTAGTAGACGATCCTTGCCCTTCTACGGGAACAGCAATAATTTGTATCGCACAGAATGGACAACCACTTGACCCAAATGATTACGCTGTTCGTTTCTTCACCTCATTGGGAGATCAATTTCCTGCCACCTCGTGCCTTGCGATCCCAACTAGTGAATCTGTGTTCGGGGCTCAGGTTATGAATCTCAATACACTTTGCGTCACGTTTGTTAATGCTACTTACAGTTGTGAAGTCGACGAGTGTACCGATGAGTTCGAAGCCAATGCAGTATACCCGAATCCCGATTGCTTCCAGAATGGTGGTTCACTCTTCTGCGACATCTGCTTTAGTGGAGGAATAGTCTGTATCAACGAAGTAGGAGGTGGTACAGTCAATGGTACAGTGACCTTTGTGGATAATAATGGTATGACTTACAGCGGTGGGGCAAATGGCTGCTTGAGCGTCTCTTCTACGCTTATTAAACTGTTGAGTCACGCTATAGTCGTTGATAATATTGGTTGTGAATACATCATTCCTATCGATCTCTGCCCATTCGACGGCCTTGACCCAGGCCACCAGACCAACTCGCCTTCAACAACAGAAGCGGCGGATGAGCGAATCAGCATTTTCCCAAATCCAACCAGTGATCAACTACAAATCGTTAATCCTGAAGCCTTGTCTCTCTTAGGGCGCTTAATCAACATTGATGGCAAAGTGATGCAAACTTTCCAAGCGCGAAGCTTTGAAACCACTACCCTCAATGTCTCAGCTCTCCCATCTGGTATTTACTTTTTGCAAATGCAGGATAGCAACAATGGTGAATTGAAATTTAACGAACGCGTTGTCATCACCCAGTAACGGACTTATTTGTCAATTTATATACTGTTGAACTTTGGGACCCTGGCTACGGCTGGGGTTCTTTTTTTTTACCTTTTAAAAACCATAGACTTTTAGTCCCTCTTACCATTACCACAAAGTCTTCTTTTCATTCCAAAGAATACTACTTTCCCTAAAAATTGTAAATTTACGCCGACGAATGTCGATGACTTATGGCTTTTGAAAATAAACTGCTGGACCGCTTTTTTCGGGCCTTTAGCCTGGAACTTCCGCCACATGACACCATGGATGCGTATCTCGATACGATCATCCCACTTGTTAGACCGTGGAGCGAAGATTTGCGAGAAACGGAATATTACTTGGGCACGCGATGGCTGGAGGTACGTGATCAAGATGATTTTCAAGAAGCTGTGCTCCACATTTTTCAACTCAAGGATACCAGCCCGGAAGCCGATCAAAGTAACGGTGAGTACCTCCACTCCATCGATGGGAATATCCATGTAGGCGTCTGGCGAAAATTAGATAGGTCCAATACGTTGATTTTGGAACAAGCTAGTGGTGGGGCCGGCAAAAGTGAGTTGTATGATCTGGCTTTTCTCAACCCTAATTTTTTTATTCTCCGCAAGCACGGCGATCAAAAACGTAAAGGGTTTAATAAATACTTCGTGATGGGACGTGAAAGTTATATCCGTGGATTGGAATGGCGGGACGTGATGGAGCTATTATTCAATCGCTATCGTAACAATACACAATGGATCCTTTTCGTCACAGTGGTCGTGATTTTAATCGCCATTTTTATTGTCTTCTCAATTTTCTAATTCGCCTCGGCCAATGGTAATGTGAAGTAAAAAATAGCGCCTTGATCAGGCTCCCCTTCGGCCCAAATACGCCCGCCCTGTTTTTCGATAATGCGCTTACAAATCGCTAATCCGATACCTGTACCGTTATAATTACTATTGCGGCCGTGCAAGCGCTGAAAAATACCGAAGATCCGCTCGCTATCTTTATTGGAAAACCCTTGCCCATTATCTTTGATCGTAAACAAGCAATCAAAATCACGGCGCTCCCCACGCACCTCAATTCGAGGATTACGTTCGGTATGCGAGTACTTCAATCCATTACCAATAAGGTTCTGTAGTACCTGCCCGAGTAACATGCGATTCGTTGCTACCTCTGGCATATCATAACAATAGACTTCAGCTTGGCGATCCGCAATGGAGAGCGTTAGGTTTTTGAGTACTTCAAAAAGGACATCCCGCGTATCAACCGATTCTAGTTTTACGGGTTGCGCACTCCATTTACTGTACGAAAGCATATCGCGAATGAGATTGCTCATCCGTTCTGCACCGTCGATGACGTAGTCCATATCAATCATCGCGTTTTTGTTCTCCATCGGTTCAATGTAGCGACGCTTAATGAGATTGGTATAGCTACGGATCATCCGCAATGGTTCCTGCAAATCGTGCGAAACAACATAGCTGAATTCCTCCAGCGCACGATTATGATTTTCGAGTTTACTCGCGTATTCTTTAAGCGTAAAATTAGCCTTCTTTTGAAAAGTAATATCCTCTACCATGACTACGATATATCCTTCCGTCGATTGGTTCTCTTCGATCATGGCCATCGTTTGACGAACCCAGATCATTTCTCCATTCTTTCTTACGAATCGCTGTTCGAGGGCGTAGCTCTTTGAATTACTTCTCAGCAATTTCTTTAGCAGGTCTTCCACATCGAGATAGTCCTGTTCGTGAACATAATCCTTCCCCGTTAGCTGCAAAAATTGAGCATTTGAATAGCCCAACATTTGCTCCATCACCTTATTGATTTGGAAGGGTTGAAAATTATAATCCAAAAGGATAATACCAACCGGCGATTTTTCAAATATATTTCGAAACCGCTCCTCGCTGCGCAAAAGTTTTTCACGACTCTCCGATAAAGAGTCCATTGTGGCTATTTTACCATTAAACATTGTGAAGCCTAAGGCCAGAATAAAAACCAAAACGGTAAAAAAGTACTCTTCGTTAATAACCGGATCGGGACAGGTATAATAGAAAAATAGATAAGTAAATAATAGAAAGGTGAGATAGAGATTAAGATATAGTTTCCTGCGAAAAAAAGTCCCTAGCGCAAATCCGATAATGATCGTCGCTGAAGTATCTAACGGTTGAAACTGATTGTAAGCAACCAATGAAATACCATAAAAATTATACAGGAAGAAGATGACATAGAGAATCAGTAAGCAATATTGCCGAACCTGCTGGAAATAGTAGGACCCAACAGCACACCCCAATAAAGCAGTCGCAATAAGAATTCGAGGCCAGGGATAATCAACCGTCCCGGTTTCAATCAGCGCATTCATCAAAGTGATGCCAACCAACAAAACGGTACCAATGAAGGCCGTTCGTCGGAAAAATCTTAAATCCGCTTTACTGGTTTCTAATGCAATCATGCACTTCCGCTCCAAGATGAAAAATTAATGGTGAAACTGCGTTGATCCACAGTTTCAGAAAAGCGCAATCGACAGCGATTATGCCACTAACTTATTTGCTGCCGGGTGCTCTCAATCTCTCTTCTTTCATCTTTACACATTTTATGCCACAAAAAAGTCGTGAATACGACTGTATTCACGACTTTTTGTAAGGTCCCTGTTAAGAGGGTATTGCTTAAAAAGAGGCTTAAGATACCTCTTCTGTTTGTAGTGCTTTACGCATCGTTTCACCGATTGTAGCCGGAGAACTCACAACGTGAATGCCACAATCAGCCATGATTTTCATCTTAGCTTCTGCAGTATCATCTTTACCACCGATAATGGCCCCAGCGTGCCCCATGGTACGGCCTTTTGGTGCCGTCTGACCAGCGATGAATCCGACAACCGGCTTAGTACCGTTGGCTTTAATCCAATGTGCTGCATCAGCTTCCATGCTACCACCAATTTCTCCGATCATGATAATACCATCCGTATCAGGATCTTCCATCAATAATTGTACGGCCTCTTTGGTCGTTGTTCCTACGATAGGATCACCTCCGATTCCAATACAAGTTGATTGTCCCATCCCGGCTTTGGTCACCTGATCAACGGCTTCGTAAGTCAAGGTCCCAGAGCGAGAAACGATACCAATCCGACCAGGATTGTGAATAAAGCCAGGCATGATACCTACTTTCGCCTCACCCGGTGTAATCAC
Source organism: Saprospiraceae bacterium (assembly GCA_028285085.1). GTDB lineage: Bacteria > Bacteroidota > Bacteroidia > Chitinophagales > Saprospiraceae > JAHDHW01. The sequence continues at coordinate 15,692 of JANQQI010000129.1, forward strand.
CCCTGGGCAGTTCGGCCCGATAAGACGACAGTCCTTATTCCCCAGGTAAGCCTTTACCTTTACCATATCTTGTACCGGAATACCTTCTGTAATACAAATAATGACTTTGATACCGGCTTCGGCTGCTTCCATAATGGCATCAGCTGCAAAAGCTGGTGGTACGAAAATCACTGAGGTATCAGCGCTTACCTTCTCAACAGCTTCAGCTACGGTGTTAAACACTGGACGTTCCAGATGCTGCTGTCCACCTTTACCCGGTGTTACACCTCCTACGACGTTAGTACCATATTCAATCATTTGACTGGCGTGGAATGTACCTTCCTTACCGGTAAATCCTTGTACAATAATGTTCGACGCTTTATTTACTAAAACTGACATAAATTTGGTTAGTTTTTAACTTTCTTTGAGTTATTATTCATTTCCAACCATGATAAATACATCTTCATCACTTTTCTGTAGATAGTATTTCTCACGGGCAAATTTTTCCTTATCGCTTTCGATATCGCGTTTGTCTTGACTGGTCTGCCGAAGATTATCGATATAATACCGTTTTTCATCTTCTAGGCGATTAATCATTTGCTGTAGCTCCCACTGAGGGAGTACGCCATGTTTGTCTCCAAAAATCATCCAGCCAAAAAATAATGCGAGAATCAGAAAATATCGATTACGCAATGGAGCCGGAATCTTTTTGATAATTGGCTTGAAAGGATTATTTCGTACGGCCATGATAGTGTTTCATTTTTTGGCTTTCCCAAATATAAGGGAATATTAACAAACGATCATAAATCCTGCCAGTCCGATATGCTAGCCATTGATCAAAGCACGGCCCGGATAGATCGCCGAATCGCCTAGTTCTTCTTCGATGCGTAATAACTGATTGTACTTCGCAATCCGATCTGAGCGTGATGCTGATCCGGTCTTAATTTGTCCAGTATTCAAGGCGACAGCTAAATCTGCAATCGTTGTATCTTCCGTTTCTCCAGAGCGATGGCTCATCACGCTAGTATAAGCATTGCGTGTCGCTAAATTAACCGCATCGATCGTCTCTGACAAACTACCAATCTGATTCACTTTGATCAGAATCGAGTTGGCGACATCCTCATTAATACCTCTTTGCAAACGTTGAGTGTTGGTGACAAATAAATCGTCACCGACCAGCTGTACTTTACTGCCAATGGCCTTAGTCATAGCAGCCCAGCCACTCCAGTCATCTTCATGCAAGCCATCTTCAATGGAAAGAATTGGATATTTTTCACACCACTCTTTCCAATAACTCACCATCTGGTCACTAGTCAGCTTATCACCGGTTGATTGATGAAAGTGATAAACCTTTTCTTCTTCATTATAAAATTCTGAAGCAGCAGCATCCATCGCGATGACAATCTCTTCGCCGGGTCGATAGCCTGCCTTCTCGATTGCTTGAATCACAATTTGGATCGCTTCTTCATTTGATTTGATATTCGGTGCAAAGCCGCCTTCATCTCCTACATTGGTAGAATATCCTTTGCTCTTCAAAACGGCCTTTAGGTGGTGGAATACTTCGACTCCCATGCGCAATCCTTCGGAGAAGAAATCAGCGCCAACCGGCATAATCATGAATTCCTGAAAATCGATGCTATTGTCCGCGTGCGAACCACCATTAAGGATATTCATCATTGGCACCGGCAAGACGTGTGCACTTACGCCACCAACGTAGCGATATAATGGCTGACCGTATTCTTCGGCTGCTGCTTTGGCTACCGCCAATGAAACCCCTAGGATAGCATTAGCACCGAGTTTTGATTTATTTGGCGTGCCATCCAGCTCCATCATGATATCATCAATATAAATTTGCTCGGACACTTCTACTCCGATCAATTCTTCGCGGATGATTTCTTCGATATTGCGGCAAGCAGTCAAAACGCCCTTACCTAAAAAGCGTTTGTCATCTTTATCACGTAGCTCTACAGCTTCGTACTTTCCCGTCGACGCTCCGGAGGGCACCGCAGCTCTTCCCATCGCACCATCTTCCGTCAGAACTTCAACTTCAACTGTTGGATTGCCTCGGGAGTCCAAGATTTCCCGGGATCGAATATCGATTATTTCGCTCATTGTTTAAACTGGGTTTGTCGTTGATAATAAGGTGTCTGTGGCAATGCCTTTATCTTCCGCAATCATGGTAATAAACTGATTGAACAGATAGCGTGCATCGTGTGGTCCCGGAGAAGCTTCGGGGTGATATTGCACAGAAAAGGCTTTATAATTTTTCAAACGAATACCTTCAATGGTGTTATCGTTTAGATTAATGTGGGTAACCTCTAACTTGTCGGTATTAGCATTAATCGCATCCGGGCTCACACCAAAGCCATGATTTTGGCTAGTGATCTCTGATTTCCCGGTGAGTAGGTTCTGTACCGGATGATTAATCCCGCGGTGGCCATGGTGCATTTTGTACGTCGGAATATCCACCGCTCTTGCCAATATCTGATGACCTAGGCAAATACCGAACAAAGGTTTATCCTCCGCTAGGATTGCTTTCGCCGTATCGACAGCATAATCCATCGCAGCGGGATCACCGGGGCCATTTGACAAAAAGTAACCATCTGGATTCCAAGCCTTGACCTGTTCGAAAGGCGTCTTAGCTGGAAAGATTTTCAGGTAGCAGCCACGTTCACTCAAGCAACGCAAAATATTTTGCTTAACCCCAAAATCGAGGACCGCCACTTTAAAAGGTTTATGAGGATCTCCCATATGGTAAGGCTCATCAGTACTTACTTTCGAAGCCAGTTCCAAGCCTTCCATTGGAGGTACCTTGGCTAGCTTGGCCTTCAAAGTCTCCAAATCGTTAGTCTCCGAAGAGATAATCGCATTCATCGCACCTTTACTCCGAATATGACGAACGATGGCACGTGTATCAACATTTGAGATACCCACCAAATCTTCTTGTTCGAAATATTCCTGGATCGATTGGTCCGCTTGTGGACGAGAATATTTATGTGTAAAGTTTTTGCAAATCAGACCAGCGATTTTGATGCTGTCCGATTCAGTCTCCGCATTTTTAGTTCCATAGTTTCCAATGTGAGCATTGGTTGCTACCAAAAGTTGTCCAAAGTACGAAGGATCAGTAAAAATTTCCTGATAACCGGTCATTCCGGTATTAAAGCAGATTTCTCCTGTGGTCGTCCCAATTTTACCGGCAGATTTGCCATAATAGACGGTACCATCTTCGAGCAATAAAACTGCGGGGCGAGGTTGAAAATTACCCATTGAAATAGTTGTTTAGAAGGTTTTCGATGGCGCTGCAAATATAGCATTAAAACACAAAATAACGAGCTTTGGTAGGTTACCTGTCTTTTAAATCCTTCTGGATTATCCAGTTAGTTGAAACTGATATCCTATCAAGGCTTTTAATTTTGTGTAAGCACCCAGAATCGAAATCCAAAAATGCTAGAGATTGTTTTAGGTTCTTTCTTATTTATGATTATGAATACAAAAAAGGCGATGTTGAAATTACAACATCGCCTTTTTTAATTGCCATATACCATCACTATTCTTCCTCTTCGCTTGCAGTAGCAGCTGGTGTAGCTGGCGCAGCAGCAACATTTTTATTGCCTCCTCGACGAGTACGGCGGCGACGGCGTGATGATGATTTTCCACCATCTGTCTTAGCAGTCAACAACAAATCGTTGTAGTCTACCAATTCAATCATTGCAGTTTCGGCACCATCACTTTTTCGGAAACCTGTCTTAATGATACGGACATAACCTCCTGGGCGATCACCTACCTTAGCCGCAATCGGTCCAAAGAGCTCTTTGACAGCGTCTTTGCTTTGCAGATAAGAGAAAACCACACGACGAGAATGCGTCGTATCTGTTTTTGATTTTGTAATCAAAGGCTCAATATGCTTGCGCAACGCTTTCGCCTTTGCCAATGTTGTATTGATTCGCTTGTGCGTAATCAATGCAATAGACATGTTTTTTAACAGTGCTTTACGGTGGCCTGATTTACGACCGAGATGGTTAAACTTTTTACCGTGTCTCATTTTTTCAGGTTTTAAATTTTATGAACTTCGCAACACTTTTCGGACGCTGCCTAGTCGGTAATTGCAATAATGTAATATCGAACATGAAAAAAGGCTGTGAATCACAGCCTTTTCGAGGAAAACTAGTCTTCCTCTAGTTTGTATTTTGAAAGATCCATTCCAAAGGTCAAACCTTTATCCTGGAGCAATTCTTCGATTTCTACCAACGACTTCTTACCGAAGTTACGGAACTTCAATAGCTCATGAGTGTCGTAGCGCACCAACTCTGCCAGCGTGTTAATCTTAGCTGCTTTGAGACAGTTGTATGCACGAACTGAAAGATCGAGATCTTCAAGTGAAGTCTTGAGCAATTTACGCATGTGTAAAATGTGCTCATCAACGATATTATCTTCACGGCTTGATGCATCATCGAAAGTAATATTCTCATCGGTGATCAACATCAAGTGTTGAATCAAAATACGAGAAGCTTCTTTGATTGCATCTTCCGGGTGAATGGTACCATCAGTTACCACTTCGATGGTCAATTTTTCGTAATCCGTACGCTGACCAACACGAGTATTAGAAATCTTATACGCGACATTTTTAATCGGCGTATAGATAGCATCAATTGGAATTACACCAATCGGTGCATCTTTTGGTAAATTTTCGTCAGCTGGTACATAACCACGACCTTTAGTAATCGTAAACTCCATTTCCAGATTCACGAATGGCTCCATTCGGCAAATCAAAAGATCTGGATTCATGACTTTAAATACATTGGTGTGCTCTTCGATATCTCCTGCACGGAATTCTTCTTTTCCGCTTATGGTCAGGTAGATTTTTTCAGAAGTCACATCCTCATCGGCGATTAATTGCTTGAGTCTGATTTGTTTCAAATTCAAAACAATATCCACCACATCCTCTACTACGCCTCGAATTGAAGAAAATTCATGCTCTACGCCCGCAATACGGACAGCAGAGATCGCGAAACCTTCAAGTGATGAAAGTAATACGCGACGCAGGGAATTCCCTACGGTTTGCCCGAAACCCGGCTCCAGCGGCTTGAATTCGAAGGTTCCTTCGAAATCCGTTGCTTTTTGCAGGATAATTTTGTCGGGCTTCTGGAAATTCAAAATGCTCATAAGCTGAGTTATTCTTTAGAGGGATTTTAAGATTAGGAACTATTTCCAGTGGATCAACAAGTTTGGACGAAAGCCGTATGCACAACTTTCGTCCAAGCGAGAATTACTTAGAGTACAATTCGACGATCAACTGTTCGTTGATGTTCTCGGGGATGTTGGTACGCTCTGGGTAAGCCAGAAATACACCTTCCATCTTGTCAGGATTCCACTCTAACCAGCCAAATTTACGTACATCTGATTTATTCTTGACGCTATCAACGATCGCTTCCATACCTTGTGATCTACCGCGTACGCTGATCACATCACCTGGACGTAAAGCTGTTGAAGGTACATTCGTAACAACGCCATTAACCATCACGTGTTTGTGTGATACCAATTGACGTGCGGCACGGCGAGTAGGTGCAATACCTAAACGGAAGACAGTATTATCGAGACGAGCCTCCAGGAATTGTAGCAAAACCTCACCCGTTACGCCTTTTTTGCTATTTGCTCTTTCAAACAGATTGCGGAACTGACGCTCCAATACACCATATGTATATTTTGCTTTCTGCTTTTCCATCAACTGCAAAGCGTAGTCAGATTTTTGCTTTCTACGACGGGAGTTACCGTGCTGTCCGGGAGCATATTTTCTTTTCTCAAACGCCTTATCGAAGCCGTAAATAGACTCACCGAATGCTCGGGATTTTTTTGTCTTTGGACCAGTATATCTAGCCATCGTTATTTGGACTGTATTATTTTATAAAATATATTAGACTCTTCTGCGCTTAGGTGGGCGACAGCCATTGTGGGGAATCGGCGTAACGTCTTTGATACGCGTCACTTTGATCCCTGCTACATCAATCGCTCGAATCGCTGCTTCACGTCCTGATCCAGGTCCTTTCACAAAAACCTCAGCAGTACGCATACCAGCTTCGAAAGCGGTACGTGCAGCATCCGCAGCAGCCGTTTGTGCAGCATAAGGTGTGTTCTTTTTAGAACCACGGAAACCAGCCTTACCAGCCGATGCCCAGGAGATCACCTGTCCTTTCTTATTACAAAGCGAAATGATGATATTATTGAAACTTGCCTTGATGTACACCAAGCCTTCCGGCTCGATTTTCACCTTTCTTTTTTTAACTTTTTTTCCTTTGGCCATGCTATAAAGTTTGAATTCTGCCGCTTAGGCAGCTTTATTTAAAGCTGAAATCCGAAATTTATTATTTAGTCGCTTTCTTCTTATTAGCAACCGTTTTACGCTTACCTTTACGAGTACGCGCATTAGTTTGCGTGCGCTGACCGCGAACTGGCAAACCTTTACGGTGGCGAAGCCCACGGTAGCATCCGATATCCATCAATCGTTTGATGTTCATTTGCACCTCAGAGCGAAGCTGACCTTCTACTTTGTACTCATCCTGGAGAATACGAGAAATTTCACGAATATTATCATCTGTCCAGTCTGTGACTTTCACACTTTCATCAATATCCGCTTTCTCTAAAATCTTCTTAGCGGTAGTTTGACCAACACCAAAGATATAGGTCAGACCAACAACGCCTCTTTTGTTTCTTGGCAAATCGACACCTGCAATACGAGCCATACGAATTTACTTTTATAGTGGGCTTTATAAATTGGAATTATCCCTGACGTTGCTTGAACTTGGGATTCTTCTTATTGATAATGTACAGTTTTCCTTTTCGGCGAACAATCTTGCAATCAGCAGATCGTTTTTTTATTGAAGCTCTTACTTTCATTTCAGTATAATTTTACGTTGTAGCACGTTATTTGTAACGATAGATAATACGACCACGACTTAAATCATAAGGAGACATCTCAACCGATACCTTATCGCCAGGTAGAATACGAATGTAATTCATGCGCATTTTACCAGAGATTGTTGCAACGATTCGGTGGTCATTCTCGAGTCGTACTCTGAACATTGCGTTGGAGAGTGCTTCCTCAATAATGCCATCCTGTTTGATTACGTCCTGTTTTGCCATAGTTCAAATTTCGGTGTGCAAAGATACAAAAACTAAATGATTTTTACCAATAGTTTGTAAAAAATTAGTTGAGCCCGGAAATCACCGCACGTTCATCCTTAGAGCTCACCTCGTTTACATTTGGATTTGCAGCAATTGCCGCCTCAATTGGCTTATGGTCAGAAAGAATATCAGCCTTATTTTGGCCTACTGCGACCGTATGCTCGTAGTGCGCTGAAGGCAGATGATCACGCGTAATGATTGTCCAACCATCCGCTGATTGCTTAACTTCTCTGCGCCCCAGATTCACCATCGGTTCGATAGCGATGACTAATCCTTCTCGCAATTTGGGACCACTCCCTCGCTTGCCATAATTAGGTACTTCCGGTGCTTCGTGCAGATTGCGGCCAATACCGTGGCCAACGAGTTCGCGCACAACACCATAGCGATGCTTCCGTTCACAATATTCCTGAACAGCAAAGGAGATATCTCCAATGCGTTTACCAGAAACAGCCTTTTCGATACCTTTGTATAGAGAGGTCTTAGTCACCCGCAACAACTCCATCACTTTCTCATCTACATCACCTAAGGCAAAAGTAAATGCGGCGTCACCGTAAAAATCATTCATGTACACACCACAGTCAACCGATACGACATCACCATCTTTGAATGGCTCGTCGGCAGGAATTCCGTGGACTACACACTCGTTCTTAGAAATACACAAGGTGGCAGGAAAACCATTATATCCTTTGAAACCGGGTTTTGCACCGTGGTCCCGAATCAATTGCTCAGCGGCTTGATCTAATTCGGTCCCGGTAATTCCGGGGCGGATCATGGTAGCAACCTCTGTCAAAGCCTTACAAACCAGCAAACAACTTTGCCGGATCAGCTCAATTTCTTCTTGTGTCTTAAAGTAGATCATTCTCCTTCTTCAACTCTGGATTACATTGGAGCACCAATACCCTGTACGCCACTGCGACCACGCAAGCGACCAGATTTCACCAGACCATCGTACTTACGCATCAACAAGTAGCTTTCAACCTGCTGCAAAGTATCCAATACAACTGCCACCAGGATCAATAGAGAAGTTCCTCCAAAGAACATCGCAAAACCGATGTTTACACCAAACATCGCAGCGAAAGCAGGTAAAATGGCAATGATACCAAGGAAAATAGATCCAGGTAGTGTGATTCGAGTCGTTACAGAATCAATGAAGTCCGCCGTTTTCTTACCCGGCTTAATACCCGGAATAAAAGCATTTTGACGCTTCAAGTATTCAGCGTATTGCTGTGGATTTACCAACAGAGCCGTGTAGATATAGGTAAAGACTACTACTAAGACGAAGTAGATAATATTATAAGGTCCAGAGGTGAAATCATTTAATTTCACCAAAAAGTCACTATCAGCAAGTGAGCTGCCGCTATTACCCAACAACTGCAAAACAGTAGCAGGGATAAACATCAAAGCCTGAGCAAAGATAATTGGCATTACACCAGATGCGTTCACTTTGATTGGAATGTAATCGCGATTACCAGAAACAGGCATTGCCGATGCACCACGACCAACCATACGCTTAGCAAATTGGATCGGAATACGACGTACTGCCTGAACAATCATCACTGTTGCCATCACCACGAAGAACAAGGCCGCCATTTCAATCACGAAGGTCAAACCAAACTGGTTACTAAATTCGTAAGCCAGAGCACCAGGCAAGGTAGCAATGATACCGATCATAATCAGCAAGGATACACCATTACCGATCCCCTTATCGGTGATACGTTCACCTAACCACATCGCAAAGATGGTACCCGCAGAAAGGACAATCACATTACAAATCCAGAATAAACCAACTGAGATTGATTCTGAAATCGCACCTTGCTGCTGAATATAAGCAAGGTATCCCCCACCCTGAACCAAAGTAATGGCCAGAGTAAGCAAACGAGTGATTTGATTGAGTTTTTTACGACCTGATTCTCCCTCGCGTTGCTGAAGACGCTGGAAGTAAGGAACAGCAAAGCCCATCAACTGAATGATGATCGATGCCGTGATATAAGGCATAATACCTAAAGCAAAAATAGCAGCATTATTGAACGCTCCTCCGGTAAAAGTATTGATCAAACCAAAGAGATCCGTTGCTCCTTCGGCACCACCGGTGGTCAATTTAGATGGATCAACACCAGGCAATACCACATAGGATCCAAATCGATAAACCATTAACATCCCCAGCGTAAACAGGATTCGATCCCGCAGCTCTTTGATCTTCCAGATATTTTTTAAGGTTGTAATAAACTTTTTCATCAGCGAAAATTACAGTGGTTTAAAAAGTGCTGATGCCCACCAGTAACTGGCAGGCATATTCTTATAATTTCCGAACAAATCGGTCGGTTACTTTCAGCTTTTGCGTCACACGAATTTTTATAGAACATTAATCGTGCCGCCTGCTGCTTCTACTGCCTTTTTGGCAGATTCAGAACAAGCGTGGACAGTGATTTCGAGTTTAGCGGTCAATTCGCCATGTCCCAAAACTTTCACTTTATCATTAACTTTTACAATACCATTAGCTACCAAAGTTTCCATGTTGATAGCTGAGAGATTAAATTTATCGGCAATGGCTTGCAAACGGCTCAAGTTCAAAGGCACATATTCAACGCGGTTATGATTCTTGAATCCACGTTTTGGTAAACGCATCTGTAGTGGCATTTGACCACCTTCGAAGTTGCGCTTACGGCTGTAACCCGAACGAGATTTTTGACCTTTGTGCCCACGTGTACTGGTACCACCTCGGCCAGAGCCTTGTCCACGAGCAATTCTTTTTCTCTTTTTTACGGCACCTTTAGCAGGTTTTAGCGTATGTAGTTCCATTTTATTAAAATTGGAATAGTTGTTTATACGAAAATGTGATTACAATTGTTCCACTTCAACTAAGTGGCTGACTTTATCGATCATTCCCTGAATCTGAGGTGTCACTTCGTGAACGACACTGTGGTTGATCTTGCGCAAGCCCAAAGCTTCGATAGTAGCCTTTTGGCGCTTAGATCGATCGATCGTGCTTTTGACTTGTGTAATTTTAACTTTACCCATTTTATAGATGGTTTTCTATATTATCCGTTAAATAACTTCTCCATTGAGATATTACGCTGGCGTGCGATCTCCATTGGGCTACGCAATTTCGACAAAGCATCGATAGTCGCTTTCACTACGTTGTGAGGATTTGATGATCCTTGAGATTTTGCCAATACGTTTTGTACACCTGCGATCTCCAATACTGCACGCATTGCACCACCGGCAATTACCCCGGTACCATCTGCTGCTGGTTTGATTAAAACCTTACCAGCACCGAACTTTCCTTTTTGCTCGTGCGGGATCGTTCCTTTGTACAATGGCACTTTAATCAGATTCTTCTTCGCGTCATCTACAGCTTTGGCGATAGACTCGGATACGTCACGTGCTTTACCCAAACCGTGACCTACTGCACCTTTACCATCTCCGACTACAACGATCGCTGCAAAACTAAAGGTACGTCCACCTTTTGTCACTTTCGCTACTCGGTTAAGGTTTACTAATTTCTCTTTGAGCTCGGTATCAGTAGGTTTTACCTTATTTGGAGTTCTTTTTGCCATTATCTGTTATTTTTAGAATTGCAGACCTCCCTCGCGGGCGCCATCTGCTAATGCTTTTACACGTCCATGATAAAGGTAACCACCTCTATCGAAAACGACTTGAGAAATATTTTCGGAAACCGCTTTTTCAGCCAATAACTTCCCAACCTGTTTAGCCTGTTCAGTTTTGGTGATATCGCTAGGTATGCTGCTATCCATCGTTGAAGCAGAAGCGATTGTATGTCCTGCTACATCGTCAATCAACTGACAGTAGATCGCTTTATTAGAGCGGTACACAGAAAGACGTGGCAAATTAGCTGTACCGCTAATTTTCTTTCTGATCCGACGGTGGATACGTTTTACCTTATCTCTTTTTGTAAGTTTCATTTTAGAAATTCTTTTATCTATTAACCTACGGATGTAGTCTAATATGGATTACTTAGCCGCTGTTTTACCAGCTTTACGACGCAATACTTCGCCCACAAACTTGATACCTTTTCCTTTGTAAGGTTCTGGCTTACGGAAGGCGCGAATTTTAGCGGCGATCTGACCAATCAATTGCTTATCGTGTGATTCAAGACGAACGATCGGATTCTTACCTTTCTCCATCTTAGCCTCTACTTTAACCTCATCCGGGATGTAGAACATAATAGGGTGAGAGTATCCAACGATCAACTCCAACAATTGTCCCGTATTCGAAGCACGATAACCAACACCCACTAACTCCAATTCCTTAACATATCCTTCGGATACACCAGTTATCATATTCGCAATCAAAGAACGGTACAAACCGTGCATAGAGCGGTGACGCTTTTGATCTGTAGGACGCTTCACGAGAATTTCGCCCTCATTTTGTTCGACAATAATGTCGGGATCAATCTGCTGTATAAGTTCTCCCTTGGGACCTTTCACAGATACTGTATTGCCGCTGCTAATTTTAACTTCGACACCATTCGGTACAGTAATGGGAGCTTTTCCTATCCTTGACATTTTTCAAGCGTTGATATAATGAATAAAATCTTTGCTAATTAATATACGTAGCATAGCACTTCACCGCCTAAATTCTCAGCGCGGGCTTGCTTACCGGTCATTACTCCTTTAGAGGTAGATATAATGGCGATCCCCAATCCGTTAATCACTCGTGGAATATCGCCAACTGAAGCGTACTTACGCAGACCTGGCTTACTAATTCGACCCAATTTTTGGATCACAGGCTTTTTTGAGCCAGAGTCGTACTTCAAAGCGATTTTGATAATTCCTTGCTTACCTGCCTCATCATCGAACATGTACTTGAGGATATATCCTTGATCGTACAGAATCTCGGTAATACTCTTTTTCATCTTAGAAGCCGGGATTTCAACAACCTTGTGGCCCGCTTGCTGTGCATTGCGGATACGGGTCAAGTAGTCTGCGATCGGATCTGTTAATGCCATTTTAGACTTATTTTAAAATATTGATCTTTTAAATTGATTACCAACTGGCCTTAGTAACGCCAGGAATTTTACCGTCCAAAGCCATTTTACGGAATGCTACACGTGAGATGCCAAACATACGCATGTAACCTTTAGGACGACCGGTCAACAAACAACGATTGTGCAAACGAACTTTCGAGGAGTTACGTGGCAACTTATCCAGCTCATCCCAACGGCCTTCTTCTTTCAATTGCTTACGCTTTTCAGCGTATTTTTCTACCAATCTTTGACGTTTGCGTTCGCGAGCGATGATCGATTTCTTAGCCATGTTGTATAATGGTTGATATTAGTTATTCTGATTTTTGAAAGGCATACCCAATGCTTTGAGTAATGCCAGAGCTTCGGCATCGGTATTGGCAGTGGTCACGAAAGTGATATCCATACCCGTGATCTTGTTGATTTTATCCAAATCAATCTCAGGGAAGATAATCTGCTCAGTTATACCCATGGTGTAATTACCACGACCGTCGAAGCTTTTATCATTGATTCCACGGAAGTCACGTACACGAGGCAAAGCTACAGTGATCAAACGCTCCATGAATTCCCACATACGATTGTGACGTAGGGTTACGCGAGCACCAATAGGCATTCCTTCACGCAGTTTAAAGTTCGATACTGATTTACGCGCTTTTGTTGGTACTGCACGTTGACCAGTAATCATCGTCATCTCTGTGAGAGCCGTATCCACGAGCTTCTTATCTGCGGTAGCTGCACCTACACCGTGGTTAACAGAAATCTTAACCAGACGGGGCACCTGCATAATTGTTTTATACTGGAATTGCTCCATCAATTGAGGAACAACATCTCCTCTATACTTTAACTTAAGGTTGGGTTGATAGCTCATTACTTAATGATTTCGCCAGATTTTTTAGAATAGCGCACCAATTTACCATCCACCTCTTTACGACCAACACGAGTTGGCTCTCCGGTTTTAGGATCAATCAACATTACGTTAGAAATGTTAATCGGTGCTGGTTTCTCGATAATGCCACCTTGGCTGTCCTGTGTAGGCTTCTGGTGTTTCTTAATGATATTCACCTCCTCCACGATCACCCGATTTTTCTTGGGTAACACTTCGAGTACTTCACCTTTGCTACCTTTATAAGCACCCGCAATAACGAGGACCTGATCTCCTTTTTTAATGTGGAGTTTAGGTGCAAAACGTTTAATATTATTATTCTTTGCCATGATAGTTATGGATTGAAAACCCTTTGATCAATTAAAGTACCTCAGGAGCAAGTGAAACAATTCGCATGTATTCTTTATCTCGCAACTCACGTGCTACTGGTCCGAAAATCCGCGTACCTCTTGGCTCATCATTGGCATTGAGAAGTACTACAGCATTGTCATCAAAGCGAATGTAAGTACCATCTTTACGGCGAATTTCTTTCTTGGTCCGTACAACTACTGCTTTAGATACTGTCCCCTTTTTAACGCCTCCGGGAGTAGCCTCTTTCACCGTCACTACAATTTGGTCTCCAATAGAAGCATACCGTCGCTTGGATCCACCCAATACGCGAATACACAATACTTCTTTTGCGCCACTATTATCGGCTACTTTGAGTCTGGATTCTTGTTGTATCATTTTAACTAAAAATTGAAAATTATGCGCTTAAATATTTTAAAGCTTGCCGTAGATTGGCACTTGTAGATCATCCAAGAAGCTTATTTAGCCCGTTCAATAATCTCTACCAAACGCCAGCGCTTACGCTTACTTAATGGACGGCTCTCCATAATGCGCACTGTATCTCCTACATTACAATCATTATTCTCATCGTGCGCCATGAACTTGTTCGTCTTCTTCACGAACTTACCATAAATAGGGTGCTGCAGTCGTCGTTGTACTGAAATGGTGATGGACTTATCCATGCTAGCACTAGTAACCACACCGACACGCTGTTTTCTTAAAGATTTTTTTTCTTCACTCATAATTTTGAGACATTACCTCCCGTCGTTCGGGATAAATAAATGATAAACCGTCAGATAATTATTTCTTTCTGCGGCGGGCGCGAATTTTAGAACGTCCAGCCAAATCTTCAGCAGACATAGCGACCACCTCTCGGCGTCGAATCTCTGAATTCAGACGGGCGATATCCCGACGAACTTCACGCAGGCGAAGTGGATTATCCAGTCCTTTAATCGCATGGTCGAACTTAAGCTTCTGATACTGCTCCTCGGTCTCTTTCAATTCATTGACCAAATCAGCGTCCGAAAATTCCTGGAGTTCCAAATATTTCTTAGTTGCCATTTTATATCAGCTATTTATAATTATTCAACGTAATCGCGGCGTGTAACCACTTTAGTAGCGACTGGCAATTTTTGGGCAGCCAGACGTAAGGCTTCAGCAGCAGTTTCTAATGGTACACCATCCATCTCGAACATGATACGACCAGGCTTAACCTGAGCAACATAGTGATCGAGTGCTCCCTTACCTTTACCCATCCGTACTTCCTGTGGCTTAGCCGTAATCGGCTTGTCCGGGAAGATGCGAATCCATACGGTACCTTCACGTTTCATGTATCGGGTCATGGCGATACGTGCTGCCTCAATCTGACGGTTAGTGATTCGGCCCGGCTCCATTGCTTTCAATCCGAAAGAACCGAAAGAGATGGTGCTTCCACGATGCGCAAGCCCACGGTTTCTACCCTTCTGCTGCTTGCGATATTTGGTACGTTTAGGCTGTAACATTTTAACTATTGTTTGATAGTAATTCTTAAAAAATGACCATTAAACCAGTGCTTCCGAAAAAAGCAGGGCAAAGGTACGTTTTTTTTCCTTATTATTCTAACGACGTCGTTGATTTCTTCCGCCTCGTTTGCGGTTTCCACCACCTTTATCGTTAGATACGCCAACGTTAGGAGACAGGTCGCGCTTACCCAATACCTCACCTTTACAAATCCATACTTTGATCCCAATTTTACCGTAGACAGTCAAAGCTTCGGTCAAAGCATAGTCGATATCTGCACGGAAGGTGTGTAATGGAGTACGTCCGTCTTTGTATTCTTCTGAACGCGCCATCTCTGCTCCATTCAAACGGCCAGAAATACGCACTTTAATCCCTTCGGCCCCTACTCGCATCGTCGATTGAATAGCCATTTTAATGGCGCGACGGTAGTTGATCCGTGCTTCAATCTGCTTAGCGATCATTTCACCAACAATGGCAGCATCCAATTCAGGCTTACGGATCTCGATGATATTGATTTGAACATCTTTCCCCGTCAGTTTCTTCAACTCTTCCCGCAACTTGTCCACTTCTTTACCACCTTTACCAATAACGATACCTGGACGAGAGGTATGAATGGTAATAGTGATACGCTTTAGTGTACGTTCGATGATTACACGTGCGATACCACCTTTAGGGATACGTGCAGCAAGGTAAGTACGGATTTTCTCGTCTTCAACTACTTTCTGACCGAAGTCCTTACCACCAAACCAGCTAGATTCCCAGCCACGAATGATCCCCAGACGATTGCCAATTGGATTTGTTTTCTGACCCATGGATTATGGTATTAAAATAAATTTAAATTAATCGTTAGTTTCTTCTGTTACCTCTTCTTCGATTTCTTCTACTTCTGGATTTAATTCAGAATCCAAAGGCAGACGATTCTCAACAACGAGAGTAACATGATTTGTACGCTTACGAATGCGGTGCGCCCGGCCGTGTGGCGCAGGACGGAAACGCTTAAGCATCGTACCTTCATTGGAGTAAACGGTTTTAATGATCAGATCATAATCATCGGCACTTACACCCATACCGTTTTTATACTCCCAGTTAGCAATAGCTGAAAGCACCAGTTTCTCCAGCCAGGTCGCTGCCTCTTTCTTCGTATAGCGCAAAATATTGAGCGCATCATCCACATTCTTTCCGCGGATGTTATCGACGACTAGACGCATTTTGCGTGCTGACATCGGACAATTCTTGAGTTTAGCAACTGCTTCCATATTCGATTTGTATTTGGAAGTTTCCAGCCAGAGACCAGAAACCAATCACTGAATTTTTATTATTTCTTACGATTTCCGGCGTGGCCTTTAAAGCTACGAGTAGGGGCGAATTCGCCTAACTTGTGGCCGACCATGTTTTCTGTAACGAATACAGGAATAAATGTTTTACCGTTATGCACCGCGATGGTCTCCCCTACCATATCAGGGATAATCATTGATGCTCTTGACCAGGTTTTAATAACCGTTTTTTTATTTGACTCTTTTGCCTTCTCAACTTTAGCGAGCAGCTTGTGAAAAACGTAAGGTCCTTTTTTAATGGATCTAGCCATGATTCTGATGCTTTATAGTGACGATGGCAGCTCCAAAGAGCTACGCCGCCGGTTGATTACTTCTTAGATTTTGTTTTACGCTTAGAGATGATAAGCTTGCTAGAGTGCTTCTTCGTGTTACGTGTCTTCTGACCTTTAGCCATAACACCCGTACGAGAACGTGGGTGACCACCAGAAGCACGACCTTCACCACCACCCATCGGGTGATCAACAGGGTTCATCGCTACACCACGAACACGTGGACGACGACCTAACCAGCGTTTACGACCTGCTTTACCAAGTACTTGCTGACCGTGATCAGGGTTTGATGTAGATCCAATAGTTGCTTTACAAGACATCAGGATACGACGCACCTCGCCAGAAGGTAATTTAATAATCGCGTACTTACCCTCACGGCCCATCAACTGACCATAAGTACCAGCACTTCGTGCCAGAGCAGCACCACGACCTGGTTGCATCTCAATAGCGTGAATAACCGCACCCAATGGAATATCTTTCATATAGAGTGAATTCCCAGTTTCAGGAGCTGCGCCCTCACCGGAAACAACTTTATCACCTACTTTCAAACCATCTGGAGCAATAATGTATCGCTTTTCACCATCTGCGTAGCTCAACAAGGCAATAAAAGCTGTACGGTTTGGATCGTATTCGATTGATTTAACCGTAGCTGGAATCCCTTCTTTATCACGCTTGAAGTCGATGATACGATAGCGGCGTTTGTGTCCACCACCTCGGTTGCGCACGGTCATTTTACCATCATGGTTACGACCACCGCTACGCTTTTGAGAAGCGATCAGGCTCTTCTCGGGCTTATCAGTTGTCACTTCCGAGAAAGAGTTGCCAACGCGGAAGCGCGTACCCGGAGTAATTGGATTAAACTTTTTAACTGGCATCTTAAATATTATTTTAGCGAAACACCAAAGTGCTTTTCACAATATTAAATATCACCGAAAAAGTCGATTACTTCTCCATCAGCCAAGGTTACTACGGCTTTTTTGTAAGAAGCCACGTGGCCACGAATAACTCCGGAGCGCGTGTTACGATTTTTCGCTTTAGCAGGCATAACTGCAGTGTTTACCGCTGCGACCTCAACACCGTACATTTTCTTGACAGCGTTCTTGATCTCAATTTTATTGGCATTGCGGTGCACTACGAAGCTGTATTGATTCTGATTCTCAGAAAGCAATTCTGCTTTTTCGGTAATGATTGGCTTAATTAAAATTGTCTTCTTTGCCATTTGATGATAATTTCCGACGAACAGCCGTGCTGGTCACCTGATTTAAGCAAAAGTTTCTTTTATTTTATCAATGCTACCTTCTGACAAGACCAGTGTATTGGTATTCAATACCGCATAGGTACTCAAATCTTGAGCTCGGGTAACAGTCGCTTTCTGCAAGTTGCGGCTCGACAAGTGCAATACTTTATCGTAATCACCAGTAACAAGCGTTGCTTTTTTATCAGCTAATTGCAACTTATCAAGAACCACTTTGAAATCTTTGGTTTTTGCTGCAGGGAAAGTAAAGTCCTCAACAACAATGATTTCACCGGCTTTCATTTTTGCACTTAAAGCAGATTTACGAGCCAAGCGTTTTACTTTCTTATTGAGCTTGATTCCATAGTTGCGAGGGCGAGGTCCAAAGATACGTCCACCACCACGGAACAATGGGCTTTTGATATCACCAGCACGTGCAGTACCGGTTCCCTTCTGACGCTTTATTTTGCGGGTTGAACCAGCTACGGCATTTCGCTCCTTAGCAGCATGAGTACCTTGTCGCTGGTTAGCATTGTATTGTTTAACTGCCAGGTAAATCGCATGCTCATTTGGCTCGATACCGAAGATATCATCAGGCAGTTCAACTTGCTTTCCGGTCGTTTGACCATCGATGTTATATACTTCCAGTTTCATTGTCTTACTTTTCTAAGATTACGAATCCACCTTTATGGCCGGGGATAGCCCCTTTCAGAAGGATTAAATTTTGTTCAGGAATGACTTTCAACACGCTAATGTTTTTGATCTTAGAACGTTTACCGCCCGTACGACCTGCCATTCGCATGCCTTTGAATACTTTAGCCGGGTAAGAAGCCGCACCAATAGATCCAGGTGCACGCTGGCGGTTATGCTGACCGTGAGTCGCATCATTTACACCAGCAAAGCCATGGCGTTTAACTACACCTTGGAAACCTTTACCCTTAGAAGTACCAACTACATTGATAATATCTCCTTCTTCGAAAAGATCAGCTTCAACTAAATCGCCTAAGCTTACGGCTTCTTCCAACGTTTCGTTGAAATCGCGGAATTCAACCACATATCGTTTAGGACCAGTCTTAGCTTTGTCGAAATGACCGAGGAGTGCTTTAGAAGTGTTTTTGGCTTTAGCATCGCCGTAGCCCAACTGGACTGCGTTGTAACCGTCGGATTCTTCAGTCTTGACCTGTGTAACCACACAAGGACCAGCTTCAACAACAGTACAAGCTATGTTATTCCCAGCATCATCATAAATGCTGGTCATACCGATTTTTTTACCGATTAAACCGTTCACTTTATTAAGTTTTAATTATGAACATCGAAATCTATGGACCACAACAAACAACCGTTTTGCTCGCATGACTGCGATTGCAAACGAAAGCCGTTGGGCATTTTTCACGAATCTCTAGTATGACTAGACATTCGCGGGCAGAACTTTCGAAAAAACTATTTACGTCAATTTGACCTGAATATCCACACCGCTGGGCAGTTCCAGTTTTGACAAAGCGTCAACTGTTTTCTGGGTAGGGGTGTAAATTTCGATCAATCGTTTGTGGGTCCGAAGTTGGAACTGCTCCCGAGATTTCTTATTGACGTGCGGTGAACGGAGCACGGTAAAGATTTTCTTCTCAGTGGGCAGCGGAATCGGACCCGTAACAACTGCACCGCTGTTACGTACCGTCTTCACGATTTTCTCAGTTGACTTATCAACAAGGTTGTGATCGTAAGAACGGAGTTTGATTCTGATTTTTTGATTCATGACCCTTTTTTCAAAAAATTACGCTGATTAAATAAGATGGTTGGCTAGCCGCAGCCTTAGCTTACGGCTGCCAAACATCGTTGATCTTTATACTATACTTTTACAGTACCTTTTGCTTTTTCAATAACCTCTTCGGCGATATTCTTCGGTGCTGGAGCGTAGTGTGAAAACTCCATCGTTGAAGAAGCACGACCAGAAGTGATTGTACGTAAAGAAGTTACGTAACCGAACATCTCAGCCAGGGGCACATCCGCTTGGATAGCTACTGCACCTGGTCGAGGATCTTGTCCTTTAGGCAAACCACGACGACGGTTCAAGTCACCAATTACGTTACCAACATACTCTTCTGGTGTAACCACCTCCAATTTCATAATTGGCTCCATGAGTGTCGGCTTGGTCTTGGTAGCGGCAGCTTTGAAACCTTCCTTCGCACAAAGTTCGAAGGCAATTGGTTTTGAATCCACTGCGTGCATCGAACCATCGAATACACGTACTTTCATGCTGTCGATATTGTAACCAGCCAGGATACCATTATTCATCATGGAGGTAAAACCATCACGAATCGGCTTCTGGTAGTTTTTATCGATCGAACCACCGACGATACCCCAATCAAATTGCAATTTGACTTTGCCTGATTTGAAATCTTCGCTTTCGAGGAATTCTTCGTCCGCAGGACCTAATTCGAATTCCATATCAGCAAACAAACCAGAACCACCAGACTGCTTTTTAAGTCGCTCGCGGTGAGAAACAGTAAGCGTTAGTGCTTCTTTATAGTTAACCTGAGGCTGACCTTGGTTACATTCAACTTTAAATTCACGCTTCAGACGATCCAGGATAATTTCCAAGTGTAACTCACCCATACCGCTAATTACGGTTTGAGCAGTGTCTTCGTCGTAACGTACACGGAAAGTAGGATCCTCTTCTGACAATTTAGCCAACGCCATACCGAGTTTTTCAACATCTTTCTGCGTTTTAGGCTCGATAGCTACCCCGATTACAGGATCAGGGAAAGTCATACTTTCCAGAACGATAGGATTATCCAAGTCGCACAGGGTATCACCCGTACGAATATCCTTAAATCCTACACCAGCAGCAATATCACCCGCTTCAACACGAGGAATTGGATTCTGCTTATTAGCGTGCATCTGGTAGATACGAGAGATTCGCTCTTTGTTGCCAGAACGTGTATTCAACACATAAGAACCAGCATCTAAGCCACCAGAGTAAACACGGAAGAAGCACAATCGACCTACATAAGGGTCGGTAGCAATCTTGAAAGCCAAAGCCGCAAACGGCTCAGTAACATCAGGCTTACGAGTTACTTCCTCTTCCGTCTTAGGATTGATTCCTTCAACAGCTTCGATATCAACCGGAGAAGGTAAGAAAGCGCAAACTGCATCCAGAAGTGCTTGTACACCTTTGTTTTTAAAGGCAGAACCACACATCATTGGCACAATTGCCATATCGATAACGGCCGCACGAATAGCAGCACGCATTTCTTCAACTGTAATTGAGTCAGGATCCTCGAAGTATTTCTCCATCAAAGATTCGTCGTACTCAGCTAGTGCTTCTACCAGTTTTTCACGGTATTCATTCACTGTATCTACCAAGTCTGCAGGAATCTCGATTTCCTCGTAGGTCATACCCTGAGTCTCGTCATCCCAAACGATAGCTTTACCGGTCATCAAATCGACCACCCCTTTAAAGGTTTCTTCAGCACCGATAGGAATCTGTAATGGAACTGCATTAGCTCCCAGTTTTTCTTTAACGTCATTTACAACGTTTAAGAAATCAGCACCAGAACGGTCCATTTTGTTGACAAACCCGATACGTGGTACGCGGTAGCGGTCAGCTTGACGCCATACAGTCTCAGACTGAGGCTCAACACCAGATACTGCACAGAATAATGCTACAGTACCGTCCAATACACGCAAAGAACGCTCTACCTCAACGGTGAAATCAACGTGACCAGGAGTATCAATAATATTTACTGAATACTCTTTGTCTAACCATTTCCAAGATGTTTTAGTCGCAGCAGAAGTAATCGTGATACCTCGTTCCTGCTCCTGCTCCATCCAGTCCATGGTAGCAGCACCGTCGTGTACCTCGCCAATCTTATGGCTGATACCGGTATAATAAAGGATACGCTCAGTAGTCGTGGTTTTACCGGCATCAATGTGCGCGGCAATCCCGATATTTCGCGTAAATTTGAGATCTTTTGCCATGATTAATTAATTCTAAATCGCTTTATAAAATAATGGTGAAATGCCTTGAATAAAAGTTACACTCGGAAGTGAGCGAATGCACGGTTTGATTCAGCCATGCGATGCGTATCTTCTTTACGCTTCACCGCGGCTCCCTCACCTTTACTTGCTGCAATCAACTCAGCTGCGAGCTTTTCTGCGAAACCTTTACCACTACGCTGGCGAGCAAACTTAATCAACCACTTCATTCCGATAGAGATTTTACGCTTAGCGCGAATCTCTGTAGGAATCTGGAAAGTCGCACCACCAATACGACGACTACGTACCTCCACTTGTGGCATAGCATTATTCAATGCTTTTTTCCAAATGCCGTGCTCTTCTTCGCCAGTACGTTGCTTCACGATATCCATTGCATCGTAGAAAAGCTTGAATGCAACACCTTTCTTACCTTGTAGCATCAGGTTGTTGACAAACTGGGTTACCATTTGATCACCGTAACGAGGATCTGGCTGTATAACTCTTAATTTTGGTTTTCTTTTTCGCATTTTAAAAAGCTTGGTTGATTACACCTTATATATAGCGTCAAATTATTTCTTAGGACGTTTAGTACCGTATTTAGAACGGCTTTGTAAACGATCAGTTACACCCGCTGTATCCAATGCACCACGAACGATAGTGTAACGTACACCCGGCAAATCTTTCACACGACCTCCACGAATCAATACGATTGAGTGCTCCTGCAAATTGTGGCCCTCACCTGGGATGTAGGCAATCACCTCAATTTGGTTCGTCAAACGTACTTTTGCCACTTTACGCAAAGCCGAGTTCGGCTTCTTTGGTGTAGTGGTATAAACCCGTGTACATACGCCACGCTTCTGTGGGCAGGCGTCGAGGGCACGTGATTTACTAGCGGTAATGATCTTCTTTCTGCCTTTTCGAACGAGTTGATTGATTGTAGGCATACTTATATGCGTTTAATGTTAATTCTAAATTTACTTTGGATTTTCTACCGAAAGCCTTTAAAATCAAGGGTTTGACCTGTTTAAAGCCTCCTCCCGGCCTGAAAAGCGAATGCAAAGATAAAACTAATTTCATGTAATACAAACCCCGATTTGAAAATAATTCGGCTTTTTTGCACTTTTCCTAATCCTTACTGCAACAAAATTTGGGTTTGGCCGAAAAAAGCTGTTGTTTAGCCCTCATTATGGATAACATCAGCATCAGATTGGCTCAAACCGCTGACTTGCCTGCGATCTATGAATTGGTCAAAGAACTGGCCGTTTACGAAAAAGCTGGGGAGCAGGTGACGGCTAGCTTAGAGGACTATCAACGTGATTTTGCAGCAGGCATTTTTGAGGCGCAGGTTGCTGAAGTTGACAACCATATTGCTGGCACGGTCATTTACTATATGACCTATTCAACCTGGAAAGGTCGCATGCTTTATTTAGAAGACTTTGTGGTGCAGCAAGCTTATCGACGATATGGCATTGGGCAACGCCTTTTCGATGCTTTCCTCCAGACGGCTCGGGAGAAAGAAGCACGACTGGTCAAATGGCAAGTCCTTGACTGGAATGAACCGGCCATAGCTTTTTATCAGAAAAATCGAGCGATCATTGAGCAAGAATGGTGGAATGGTAAAATCTTTTTAGAATAACCCACGAGTGAGGTACGAAACCGTTCCAAGAAGGGATCGTCTTATATTTGTCAAATATTAATAGAATATTTGTATAAAATGTAAGAAGTTAGTAATTTAGTGTCCAAATATTGATCACATCTCCATTTTATCGGAGTTTTAAAATATAGTGTTTCATAGTGTGAGGGGTAACCGCTGCGGTGGTTGCTCCTTTTTTTCGTCTCTCCTTGCATTGTTTTTACGGAAATAGCTTACCTGGCTTAGCACCTTACCCATTTAAATATAGTTATCAGTTGGAAGAAGCAGATGTACTAACCAAAGTCGATGAACAGATATATCAGCTGTCATTGGCCCATTGGTTTGAACATCAACTTTATCGAGTTGATGCAGACCAAAGAAGTCTGAACTATTTTGTCCCTTACGCAGGTATTGATGCTTTCAATTATATCATCGAATTTGATCAGGAGATTCAGTTAGCAAACAAAGAAAATATCGACCAAAAAGTGGTCAATGACTGTGGTTCTTACAATATCTCAGCGAATCAAATCAACCCTAAAATGATTTCTATACGCGCCAAGTACATCATAAAAAGCAATCACATTAAAGCGGATTCGGTTAGTGATTTGTCAGATTTGAATCGGGCAGCAACCCGAGCAGACGACGAGGGATTATATTTTCAAATCGTTTCTAACAAATAAAATACTCAGAAAAAAATCCGTTAATGACATTGGACGAAATCGGTCAAAAAAGTGGAGAATTAGACCTCTCGTCCCATTAACTGGTCTGCTAACTGACGAAGATTTGATAATCGATCGGGTGTCACATTTAGCGCATCTAAGGCCGCATGAGCGCGTTGTAAATAATCATTCTGAACGACCTCGGCCGCTTCGCGCACTTGGAGTTGATTGAACAGGTTTTTAACCATAGCAATTTTAGCTGCCTCGTCGGTCGTGGGTGTGTTCATTAGACTGTTTAGCTCAGCGGCAGTAGCCGAATCGGCGAGCTCTAGGGCTTTTAATACGAGATAGGTTTTTTTATTCTGCACGATATCACCGCCTACTTTTTTACCAAACTTAGCCGGATCGCCGAAGGTATCAAGAATATCGTCCTGCAATTGAAAAGCAATACCAACATTCAGTCCAAAATCATAGATATGCTGCGCTTCGGTGGCTGAAGCACCGCCAATTAAAGCGCCCATTTGCATCCCTCCGGCCAGTAATACCGCCGTTTTGAGTCGAATCATATTAATATAGGCTTCGATAGAAACCGTGGATTGATTTTCAAAATCCATATCGAATTGTTGCCCTTCACATACGCCAATAGCCACAGCATTGAAAATTTCTAATAGGCGTTGAGGTTGAGCGTAAGCGACTTGTCCCAGGTACTGATAAGCGTAGATCAGCATAACATCGCCCGAGAGAATGCCCGTATTAACATCATAGAGCGTATGCACCGTTTGATGGCCACGACGCAGAGGTGCATCGTCCATAATATCATCGTGTAAGAGCGTGAAGTTATGGAATATTTCTACTGCAAAAGCAGCGGGGAGCGCCGCATCAATCTCTTCCCGGAAGATATTACAGGCCATGAGCAGCATTACGGGACGAAGACGTTTGCCCCCTAAACCAAGGATGTAATTAACCGGAGCGTAAAGATGCTGAGGTTCTTGATTGAATTGTTGCTGTTGGTGATATTCCGAATAACGCGCTTGCAGTGATTTGACTGTTACCATGATCCTGATCGGGACTTTTGGCAAACATAATCAATGCCGCGTTAATTATAGCTATCCGGACAGATTATCGTTCTAGATTTTCCTCTTAGCCAGTAAATGCTATTTGTAGCGTTTTAGTCGGAGTCTATTCAAAATACCGATAGGATTTTGAGTAGAAAGATCGTTTTAAAATTGTAATTTCATTAGTGCAAGTTGTAATTAATTCGAAGCAAATCTTTATTTTTTGCCTGTCACGTTTTTTATTTATATTTTTATTTTACCGATACAAGCTGCTCTATCTAGCGTCTCAAAGCACTTACAGGCTATCAGATTGTTAAAATATGGTCTTCTTCTTAGCCAATAGTAAAGCCGGTATTATAATTGTAACATTTGTTTTTGTATCCCGTTTGAGATACCGTAATACATACATGAAATGATAAAAACATCAAGACCCGTGAATATCTTGCTCATTGAAGACAATCCTGGCGATGTCCGTCTGACCCAAGAAGCATTTAAGGAAGGACGACTTGCTATCGATCTAAATGTAGTGATGGACGGCGTCGAAGCTATTAATTATCTGAAAAAAGAAGGTAATTATAGCGATGCTACCACTCCCGACCTCATACTCCTGGACCTCAATCTGCCGAAACGAGATGGCCGTGAGGTATTACAGGAAATTAAAACCGACGACCACCTTAAACGTATCCCGGTTGTCGTTCTAACCACTTCAAATGCCGAACAGGATATATTAAAAAGTTACAATCTACATGTGAATTGTTATATCAACAAGCCAGTAGATTTTGATAAGTTTTTTGACATTATCCAAAAAATAGAAGATTTTTGGTTAAGCACGGCTATCTTACCAACTATGGTAAAATAGCAACCTCGGCCTGTGTAGTGAAAGAGAGCACCACATTATGAGCAGCATGAATAATTTAACACACATTCTCCTGATTGAGGACAATCCCGGTGATGTCAATCTGGTAAAAATTTATCTAAAGGACTCATCGATCAAGCACGAATTGCATCACGCTGATTCGTTCTTCGATGGCGTGGATACTGCCAAGAATCAGGAAATAGATTTGGTGCTACTTGATCTTTCCCTGCCCGATAGTACGGGCTTCAAAACCCTGTCTAACTTTCTCGAAAAATGTCCGGGATTACCCGTAATTGTACTCACTGGTATTAATAATGAAATTGTTGGGAATCAAGCCGTCAAGGCTGGTGCTCAGGATTTTCTGGTAAAAGGCCAGTTTGACGGTAAGCTGCTAGGACGCGCAATCCGTTACGCGATGCAGCGATATAAGACACAATTAAAACTGGAGAAGACCGCCAATGAGCTCGCACTGAGTGAAAGACGCTACGTCGAAGCTCAAGAGATGGCTCACTTTGGTAGTTGGGAAATGGATATTGTGTCCAACAGCATGCGGTGGACCGATGAGATGTACCGCATTTTCGGGTTTTATCCTACCAGTTTTGCGCCTACGCTTTCGGATTATATGAATTATGTCCATCTGGAGGATCGAAAAATGGTCGAATCATTTTTTGAAGAAGCCGCTAAGGATGGGCAACTGCACCAACTTGAGCACCGCATCGTGGTAGATGGCCGAAATATCAAGTATATCTCGATCCAAGCCAAAGTCTATTTCGAAGAAGCGACCAATAAAATACTTTTGGTGGGAGCCGTGCAGGATATTACTGAGCGTAAGCTATCCGAACAGCTGATTATTGAAAAAAATATTTCTAACAAGGCTTCGAAAGTTAAGGAAGAAGCTTTGGCAGAGATGAGTTTCCATATCCGTACCCCACTTTCTTCGATTGTCAATCTACTGTATCTAATCGATAATACTTCAACTAGCAACCAACAGCGGGAGTATCTCGATGGTTTGAAAACCTCAGTAGATGACCTTTCAATGATGATCAATAACCTACTGAATTTTAGTGTATTGATCACTGAGCAGTTGAAAGTTGAAGACGAGGAAATTAAGGTCAACGACTTCATGGTCGGCATACAAAAGGTCCTACAGATCAAATCGGAGAACGCCCATTTGGAGCTACAATTTGATTTAGCGGAGCGTATGCCGGAAAAGGTGATTAGCGATTCTAATAAGCTAACGCAAATCATCTATAATCTCATTGATACGGTCATCCGACAAAGTCCTGAGCACAGTAAGGTGAATATCCAGATGCGCAATCAAGGCTTCCAAGATGAAACGGATCAGCTTTTTTTGAATGTCCATAATCCGCAATTGCAGCTGAGTAGCGAGAAGATTCAGGAGATGCTTGAAGCTGATAAACTACTGGAAGTCTATAGCGAAGATCCTTCGGAAGAGGTGAAAAGCCAACTAGGTATGGCTATCGTCGCAAAGTTGATCAAAACGATGCAGGGTACCCTGATGATTGAATGTGACGAGCATACCGGTACGAATTTGCGTGTTAATATTCCAGTGCGGGTACCGAAGCAACTGCGTTTTTCAGCTTCTGATAAGCCCGATGCGCCACTCCGCATTCTACTGGTTGAGGATCACTTCCTCAATCAAATTGCTACGAAAAAAGTACTTACGACCTGGTCCTCTTTTGTCAGTGTTGACATTGCTGAAAATGGTCTTGTTGGTGTAGAGAAATACCGCGAACACGGTTACGATATCATTTTGATGGACTTGCAGATGCCTGTAATGACCGGGATCGAAGCGTCACGGAAAATCAGAGAACAGAGCAGTGTTCCAATCATTGCCCTGACGGCCAATAGCTCCAAGCAAGAAGCGGAGCGTTGTTTTGAAGCCGGAATCAATGACTATATCGCCAAGCCATTCAAGCCACAAGATTTGTATCGCAAAATCATGGAGCAACTCATTACCGTTGCGACTCAATAAACGATCTTATTACTCATATTCGGACCGGCCAAATCAAGTGAAACCTGATTTGGCCGGTTTTAGTTGATAACCCTCTGATTTATTGATAAGTAATACTTTAAGTAAAGAATTATTTATAAAATGTAAACCCAAAACAAAACACCTACAATTATTTTCCCTATTTTTGTTCTACAAAGAGAGTATAAAATCAAACCTTTCCGCATTTCAGAGATCAATTTGTAATTTCTGGGGAATTCTCCAGGATTTTTTTGGGAGACCTGCCTCAAAAAAGCCTATTCCAAATGATATTTCATTTCCGAGCATTACAATGCTAGGCAATTGCTTCATAACAGTTGTTGAAACATTAACGCGCTTGGAAAATGGTATTTTTTAACCAAAGAGAGCAGATGGCAATCTCCATTTTTAAGAACGTGTTAGTAGCTTTCTACAACCGATAACGCCTCCTCATCGGTTGTCCGAGAGTTTGAACTTTTAAATGGTATAGTAAAAGTCCCTATGCTTTCCCAGAAGGACGTGAAAGAACTATGGACATCACACAAAAACTGCAACGAAAAGCAACGGTTTGGCAGCAGTATAGCCAACATCATGGCTACTTGCATCATACCGAATTGAAAGGTAAGATTGGCAGCAAGATGCACTACGAGGGGAAGGAATATCTCGTCTGGTGCCTCAATGATTACCTTGGCCTTATGGATCACGAAGCCGGTATTACCGCAGCTACCGAAGCTACCGCTGAATATGGTCCATCCTATCCACATTCCGTCCGATTAACGGTTGGACACACGCAAGCACACACCGAACTGGAAGATCAGCTGGCTAAGTTTATGCAGCGAGAAGAAGCCATGCTTGTCAATCTGGGCTATCAGGGGTTTATGTCCATTATCGATGCACTGACCGATCGGCACGATACCATCATCTACGATCAAAATGTACATGCCTGCCTCATCGATGGTATCCGACTACACAATGGACGCAAATTTGCCTTTAAGCATAATTCTGTGGAACACCTTGAGCAGCAACTTGAGCGGGCCATGAAAACCCATCGTCCCGAGCACGGCATGCTCCTGGTTGTCGTTGATGGCTTGTATAGCATGCAAGGAGAAACGGCACCTTTGGATCAGATTGTTGCTCTGAAAGCAAAATATGACTTCGCTTTATTCGTAGATGATAGCCACGCTTTTGGTGTCTTTGGAGCGGAAGGCCGAGGTACACCGGAACATTATCAGGTAGAAGAAGCAGTTGATGTCTATGTATCAACGTTCACCAAAGCACTCGGAAATTTAGGAGGGTTCGTTGCGGCCAAGAAAGAGATCATCGAATTCTTACGCTTCACGGTCCGTTCACAGATCTTCAGTCGCACTATGCCCCTACCAATGGTTCGTTCTGTACAGCAAAACCTAAAGATCATGCAAGCTGAACCAGAACGACGGGCGATATTATGGCGTAATACCCGTTATTTTCAGGATGGGTTGCGGCAATTACAAATTGCTTTTGGACAGACTGAAAGTCCAATTACACCAGTTCAAATCAATGCTTCGCTAGATGAGGGGTTGAAAATTTTGATGGCATTACGCGAAATGGGCATTTTCAGCTATCTCGTGGTCTACCCGGTGGTCGAAAAGGGATTGTGTCTTTTCCGTATGGTTTGTTCTTATAACCATTCAATTGAAGATATTGACCAAACCTTAAATGCTTTTCGTCAATTAAAAGAAAAATATCCTTCAGCACTGAGTCCAAGAAGCACCATAGAGATCAATCCATAAGGCTAAGATTGCTATTTTATAGTTACAAATGAAGGCGTCTCACCAAGACACCCACAGCCTGCAATTAGCACAACGCCTCTATAAATCCATCTTTTTCGAGTATCTTGCTCTAAAGAGATATTTCTCTTTGGAGTATTAAGAATTATTGATCGAAAGATAATACTCTCGATCACTTTAACGCGATTACCAGTATGAAATCAACTTACACTTATCTTTCTCTTTTCATCTTGCTATGTAGTACTTGGGCTTGTGAAACGCCCCAAACAGAAAAAGCTGATCTGATTCTTTTCAACGGCAATATTCATACTGTTGATACGCTACATCCTAAAGTAGAAGCTATTGCTTGTAAAGGAGATCGCATCATCGCGCTTGGTAGCAACAAAGATATTGAAGCTTACACCAAGGCGGATACACGTCGTATTGATCTTGAAGGGCGATTCGCGATGCCCGGCTTTATTGAAGGCCACGGTCATTTCTCTAATCTGGGTAAAAGCTTACAGAATCTTAATTTCCTCAAATCAAAAAACTGGGACGACATTGTCACTCAGGTCACCCAACGCGCTGAAGAACTTAGCCCGGGCGAATGGATCGAAGGGCGGGGCTGGCATCAGGAAAAATGGGATAAACGACCTCAAGGTGCTGTTCATGGTTATCCTTTGCACGACGATCTTAGTGCTTTAACACCGGATAATCCGGTTATTTTATACCACGCTAGTGGTCATTCGCTTTACGCTAATGCCAAAGCAATGGCCTTAGCCGGAGTAAGTGTAGAAACGCCAAATCCCGCCGGCGGTGAAATCGTACGAACGAGCGACGGCCAAGCGATTGGTGTCTTCGAAGAGCGTGCCATGCGGATTATTCAGCAAGCCTATATGGCTTATCGAGATAGTATTCCAGAAGAACAACGCCTTGCGCGTTGGCAAGAAGGCATAGCCTTAGCTGAAGCTGAATGTTTACGCTACGGTGTGACCTCTTTTCAAGACGCTGGATCGACTTTTACCGAAATCGACCGCTACCATGCCATGGCGGAAGCCAACGAGCTTGACGTCCGACTGTGGGCCATGGTGCGCCATTCTTCGGCTCAGATGATTGGTCGGCTTGATCCATTTCCCATTATCGATGCTGGTGATCACTTTTTCACCAGCCGGGCCATCAAATCAGAGGTCGACGGCGCGCTCGGTGCTTTTGGGGCCTGGCTACTGCGCGCCTACAACGATAAGCCTAACTTCGTTGGCCAAAATACTACAACCATTGAGGAGGTCGAAAAGATTGCGCAGTTGGCCCGACAACACGATTTACAACTTTGTGTCCATGCTATCGGAGACCGCGCTAATCGCGAAGTACTAAATATCTTTGAGCGCGCGCTCGGTGAAAATGCACAATCCGATCATCGCTGGCGGATCGAACACGCTCAGCATCTCGATCCTGCGGATATTCCTCGTTTCCAGGAACTGAAAACGATCGCCTCGATGCAAGGCATTCATTGTACTTCAGATGCGCCCTTTGTGGTTGATCGTCTAGGGGAAGAGCGCGCTCGGGTGGGTGCCTATCCTTGGCGCTCTTTGCTTGACGCCGATGTAGTAATTGCAAACGGTACGGATGCCCCAGTGGAAGATCTCAGCCCGTTTGAATGTCTTTATGCCTCGGTGACACGCAAGCGAAGTGATAATGGCTTCGAATTTTTTCCACAGCAACGCATGACCCGCGAAGAAGCCATATACTCTTACACGCTCGGAAATGCATTTGCTGCTTTTGAAGAACAGGATAAAGGTTCTTTGGAAGTCGGGAAATTAGCGGACATCGTGGTTTTGTCCAATGATTTAATGAATTGCGAAGACTCAGCCATTCTTGACACGAAGGTCTTACTCACCATTATTGGCGGCCAATTGAAATACGAAAAGGAATAGCTTAAAGTAAGCTTTACTGTCCGACGTAGGGTTCGAAATTGTCATCCATAATGATCCGATGACGATTAAAACGAATCTGATTGTTCTTTTTCAATTCATTAAAGACTTCGGTAACGGTCTGTCGACTCGTGCCGGTATAGTTGGCGATCTCTTGCTGAGTAAGGCTGCGCTTTAGGACGCGTTCAACGCCTACGCGTTGGCCACGTTTATGGGCAGCTTCCCGGATGAAATCAACAATGCGATCTTTGGCATTCATAAAAATCTGCGTTTCCAGACGCCGTTCGACCATACGTACTTTATTACCCAAGAAATTTACGATCCCAGAAAGCATAATGGGATACTTATGAATAAAATGGTTGAAGTCGTTAATTCTGATTTTTAGCAGATGAGTATCATCAGACATTGAAGTAGCCGTTTCGCCATATTCGCTGCCACTTAGAATCCCTTGCTCACCGAAAGTATCTGGACTATACAGCAAGAATTTAATCACCTCTCTGCCCTTATTTGAATTGGTTGCAATTTTCACTACACCATCCAACAGAAAATACAAAGCGTCACAACGCTGTTCGTGATGATATATCTGCTCGTATTTGTCCATACGACGATGTTCGCCCATATCAATTAAGGCTACCCGCTGCTCTAAATTTAGATTTGCTAACAGCGGCATATCCTCTATTAAGTTCAAAATGTGTGATGCATCCATAAAGCCTCTGGTTAGGTAGGTAAAAAGTCGTAAGGCCAAATTTACGGCATTGAGTAGGAAAACATAAAGAAAAAATTACCTCTTTAAGGATTTCAAACCCTTTAAAAAGAGATAACTTATACTATAAACACGGGAGTGAAGTTGAAAAAAATGAGGATTTCAAATAAATTCATAAAAAAGCGTCTATACGACAAGAGGGAGTACTGCTGAGCAATACTCCCTCTTGTGATTAACCGATGAATCGGCAGCGTTAAAACGCTATTGTTTCTTCAGTCGTAGGACTTTCAAAGTATCATCATTATCATCCAACAACTTCACTAGATAAAAGCCCGTTGGCAAGTCACCTACAGGAAACTCCTGCGTAGTATTCATGACACCATAGTTGCGAATTGGGCGACCAAGAATATCGTAGAGGATAATTGAAGTGACATGCTCAGCACCTTTAACCTGGAAATATTCTACAGCTGGATTAGGGAAAACACGCAGGGATGCTTTATCAATTTCGCTAACACTAACTGTTTGCTCCAGAGTAATGGTGTAAGTACCTACCAAAAACTCCGTATCATCATCAATGTTAATGACTTTAATCTCTACGACTGCAGTACCTGGCATAGCATCGTTGAGAATACCTGGATTACCACCTGGATAAGCGTGCACATCCATAGTTCCGGTTTGGTTTGGCTCCAATTCGAAATCCATAGTACTTACAGAAGGCAAATAGCAATTGTTCAAATCACAAACAGCCGTTTTCCAACCATCAGGTATTTCAATAACTGTGCGCTCCCAGCGCAAATTCAGGGTTCCACTAGTTTGGTTGGTTACCGTAGAGTGAGCTACGATGTCATCTGGCCCGGTAGACATATCGCTAAGATCGGCCATGCCGGATGGTGCATCATCATCGAAAGTGAAATTCTGTCCGATGGCTACACTCGCCAGCAAAGAGAAGATCATAAAGAGAGGTATAATTTTTTTCATATCTATTGATATTTTCAGATTGTTAATTGAGTTCCTTCAAAGATACACTAATTACAACAACATTACCAGCAAATTGATCAACACAAGTGCCATAAAATACACAAAAGGCCGCTTTGCGACATGCAAGAACGGCCTTCTGTATATTTCCTATTAGGATATTAGCTTACTGCTTCACCAATTTAGTAGTCGTTTGACCCAAATCTGTTTTCAGATTTACAAGGTAAACACCAGCTTGGAAAGCATCCATATTTACGATATGCATGTGCTGACCAGCAGGCAAGTTACCCATGTTATCTGCGTAAACAACCTGACCCAATGCATTAGTAACTTCAACAGTTACACGAGCAGCATTGATCAAACCGAACTGAACAGTTGTGTTGCCAGCAGTTGGGTTAGGGAATACTTCGAAGCTATTAGCTACGATGATCTCTTCGTTTGATACCAAAGTAGACTTGAAGAATGGATTGTCAGAGCGAGCACCAAATTGACCACCTTCGATGATTGCCTCACCAAGGCTATTCAGTACACGGTAGTAGCCGTCACCATAAGTACAGCACATACCGTCACCCCAGTAATCCGTGAAGATTACATTGTAGCAACCATCAGCAGGTACGTCTACTTCAACACTTACTACTTCGTTGTTACCGTATGCACCCGGATCAGAAGGAGGGTTACCAGCACCAACACCAGTATTGGTCAAACCTACACCAGCGTTACCACCTTCGGCGATCATAGTACCAGCATCGTCCATCACAACCCAGTAAGTTTCGTTACCGTAGTTGTCAGTTTCCAATTCGATAGTGATTGTTTCCATAGTACCTTCTTCAGTTTCGATACCAGGAGCAACTTCTACGTGTGCATGAGAATCATTGTTCTCCATGTGCTCGTCATCAGCGAATTCAACTTCGAAAGTCACGTCAGTTTCCTGAGTAACGTCAACACCAGGCAACATTACATCAGTTTCTTCATACAATCCGAGGCTACCAGTCCATGCTTCTTCAGCAACAACTTCACCATTAACCATTGCACGTACAGTAGCAGAGGTCAACATTTCAGAACCACTGTTGAATAGACCAACAGCTAAAGAAACGTTACCTGGGCAAACTTCACCAGAAGAAGAGCTACAAGTCAAAGCAGCATCTTTAGCACGTACAGCAGGTGTACAGTCTGTATTCAAAACAGCATCCTTAGCAGCTTGTGTACCTGCTTGACCCAATTCGTAAACAGTTTTGTCACCTGGGCAAATGCGGTAGATCGTTGGCCAGTAAGTAATCTCGTAAGAATCAGCGATGTCTGGAGACTCGATAATTGGATATGGTGTTCCTGTAATCCAGTCACCTAAAGTATTACTACCGGTACCTTCAAGGTCACCGAAAGTAGTACCTGGGTCACCTTCAACCATAAAGACAACCACGTTGTCAGAACCTTCTTCACCGTAGCACTCATACAATTGATCAAGTGCACCGGAATTGTGGTAAGACCAGCAAGGAGGACACCAAGTGGCAGAAATATCAAGGATAACAGTTTTACCCTCGTTCAACAAATCATAAAGATTATGCTCCACACCATTGATATCGGTAGCGGTAAAATCTGGAGCTACGCTACCATCCGCGAGTTGTGCTTTGGCAGAAAATGCAAACGCCAAAAAAGCGGCAAATAGTACAATTCTTTTCATATGACAAATGGATTTAAAAAAAATTTTAGGTATGAAAAAGTATCGATTTTCTTAGCTTTTCAAAAATATCAATTTTAAAATTGGCAATTGTAGCGAAATAATCATTTTTGAGGAATTCAAATATAGAAATAATGTACTTAAAAACTCTATTTTTGCATACTTTCTATTAAAAATTAACAAAAATTTGAGGATTTCAGAATGTCTCGCATTATTTTTGATTTTGTCCGCTCACTTACATTTCGGGAAAAGGCCTATTTCCGTCGGTTCTCTCGTCTACACAGTGACACTAAGGAAAAGAACTATATTAAGATTTTTGACTATCTCGAAAAACAAGAAATCTACGACGAACAGGCACTACAAGCTCATTTTGCCGAAGAACGTTTTGTCAAATATCTTTCATCCGAAAAGCACTACTTACTCGAGCAGTTACTCAATAGCCTGATCAATTTTCATTTTAATACTTCTACTAATCGAAAATTGATCAAACTTATTCTCTACATCAATCTACTGACCGAGCGGGGATTGCGTCCTAAAGCGGCCAAGATACTGAAACAAGCTAAGAAATTAGCCTACCAACGTGAGGAGTTTACGATCATTCTTCAACTTATTCAGATGGAGGAAGAGCTGTTGTTTAGCCACGGTATTCTCAATTTCACGGTACAGCTTCGAAAGCTGAAGGAGGAACGCGAAGAAATTACCCGCAAAATTCAAAACCTCAATGAACTAAGGCTCCTCAAAGTTCAGGCCAGAGAATTGCAATTTGAAGATTACCCCCACGTCATCGATCCCGATAAGTATCCTCATATTTTTAAGAGTGATTTTCTCGACAATCCAGAGACCGTCAATAGCTGCAAGGCACAGGATGCTTGGTTCTACATCCAAAGTGTAAAATACTATCTACTCCGGGAGTTTAAAGCCAGCCTCGAAAGCAATCGACAGCATCTCCAGTTTTTCGAAGCTAACGAATCCATTTTTACGTTTAATCAAAAACTACCGCTTTTAAGTAATTATCTCTATCTGGCCGCCAAGGTGCAAGATCAGCCTTCCTTCCAAGAAGCCATCACCAAGTTAGAGGCCCTAGAGGGGAAAAAAGATATCGACAGCATCTACATCGGTTATATTAAATACGCCCGGATGCTCGAATTGTACTATAAGTCCAATCAAATTGAGGCGAGTAAAACGTTAATCCCCGAGGTCAATCAATATTTAGAGCGATCCGAGCAGCAACTCGGTAGCACGGAAGTCGACTACCTACTGATTTTGCTGATCCGAGCGGGTATTCTGACGGGGCAGTTCACACAAACCCAACAATGGCTCAACCATTGGTACAAGATAGAAAATGTAGATACGAGCTTGAACATTATCAAAATGCTCAGCATGATCACCTATTTTGAATTGCAATACCTCAATTTACTACGCTACGAAATTGACTCTACTTACAAATCGCTGAAAAAGCGTAAGCGCCTCCGTAAGCTCGAGCGCACGATGATCCGTTTTTTCAAAAAATACACAAAGAGTCCCAATCCAGCTCCGCAATTATCCGCCGTAAAAGACCTTGAGCAAGATTTGGAGGTCATTTCGGAAGACCCGATTGAGAACGTTCTTTTTGAGCAATTCGATTTTTTACAATGGAGTCGGGAGAAACGTGAAATGATGGAATTGGAGATGAAGTAAAAAAGACTGAGCCGTTATTCGACAGCTCAGCCTTTTGAAAGAGTTCTTTAGCATTCAAAGGTTATACTAATTCTACCGGAATCACATTTACTTTTTCCATTCGTCGATTCCGTAGGACTGTAAGTTGCACCGATTGACCGATTGTTGATTCATCCAGAAATCGGTGTAAATCATCAATCGAATCCACGGGCTTCGTACCAAAGCCAATGATAATATCTCCGGTTTTTAGCTCAGAATTATAGGCCGGGCCGTCAGCTTCGATGCTTTGTACCATAATGCCCGAGCGCACCGGTAATTGAAAGCGCTTTACGACGCGAGGGTTAAAACGCATGTGCTGCCCTGCGATACCAATGTAGCCACGACGAACTTTGCCATCCATAATCAACTTACCGACAACATAAGCAGCCAAATTTGAGGTCACAGCAAAACAAATCCCCTGTGCGGGCAAAATCACCGCCGTATTGACACCAATCACCCGCCCCCGAGAATCTACCAATGGTCCACCAGAATTGCCGGGATTGAGGGCGGCGTCGGTTTGGATGACATCATCGATTAGTCGTCCACTTTCGGAGCGTAAGGTCCGCCCCAACGCACTCACCACACCAGCGGTTAGCGAATATTGAAAGCCATAAGGATTTCCAATCGCAATAGCCACCTGCCCTACTTGCAGTTGGTCAGAGTCCGCAAATTGAATATAACTAAGATTCTCAGCGTTGATTTGTACAACTGCAATATCTGTGGCCGGATCATCACCAATTAGCTGAGCGACCAGCTCTCGACCATCTTGTAACACCACCTCAATGCGCTCCGCGCCACTGACAACATGGCTATTCGTAACCACGAAGCCATCAGAAGAAATAATGAAGCCTGAACCCGCACCAAAGCCCCTACCCCGTCGGCGACGGCGACTCTGATTCTGGGATTTTGGTTTTTTCACCTTTATCTGGACCACCGCATCGCTCACATCATTTGCGACTTGTACCACCGTACGTGAATAGGCATCTAGCAGTTCCGTATCACTCGCGCTTATCTTTCCCGACTGTGCAGCCGGCTCCTGTTCATCGTTTTCAATAAATCGTAACATAGGTTGAATTTTTTAGTATGTGAACTCTTGTACGATAAGTGTTCCAACATACAAAACCTGCCATTTTTGGTTAAAATACATGTTTAAACGATCATTTTGGCAGTTTTCTTCAATCGCTATATTTTGTTAGTAGCAACTCAATCCGCCAGATTGACGGAAAGGCTAATGTCTGCATTGAGCACTTTGGAGACGGGGCAATTGGCTTTGGCATCAGCGGCGATATCTTGGAGTTGGGCCTCAGAGATCCCCGGTACTGCAGCGGTTAGTTCGAGGGCAATTGACTTGATTACCCAGCCGCCGTTTTCGTTTTCCATGCTGAGCAGTGCTTTGGTTTCCAAACGGTCTGCGGTAAAGCCGGCAGCGTTAAGTTGGAAGCTTAGTGCCATATTGAAGCAGCCGGCGTGGGCCGCCGCGATTAATTCTTCGGGATTAGTCCCCAGTTGGCCATCGTCATTTTTAAAGCGGGTTTTAAAGGAGTAAGGTTGATCGTTAAAGACGCCACTTTGTGTGGAAAGATGGCCTTCGCCTTCGAGACCGGTACCTTGCCAAATTGCAGATGCTTTTCTTTTCATGATGAAGCTGTTTAATAATATGAAATTGTTTGTAATTGAAAATGAATAGTGTGTTGATTACAAAACTAGAAACTAGGAGGAGTGGAATTAGTTTAATGGAATGATTATCCTTCTTGGGGCATTGACTAGAGTTGAATGATAAAATTATCTTGGATCAGCGGAGATTATAATATGGGGCTTTGAGGGAGGGACCCACCCTCAGCCGCCACCGCCGGCCAATTTCGGCCGCAATATTTTTTGGGCATATTACTCCCAGCCTTTGCCGGAAACATTTTATGACAAAAGGTAAAAACAGCTGAATTCAGAATATTCTCTATTATCTTAAGATTCCGTTTTTCCAAAATTCCACAAACTCATATTTTCATTTTACTCAACTAAACACTTAACTCACTCATATTCAGAGAGAAAAAATTTAAAAAAAAGTGGCTTCCCAGATTAAAAAACTGGAAAAAAGTGTTCTATCCCCTGCTATCGCCCTTCCGCTTTTGACCATTACTACATTTTTGAACAAGGATTTAGATCGATTTTTAATTAACAACATCTCTGAAGCTTTATCGCAGCCTCTTCGTTTTATAAAAAAGTGACTCCGCTAATCCTTAAATATTGAATAGCCACAACATTGTCATTTCGCTAAGCCGCCCTGCTTTTTGTTGAAAAAATGCTTAATTTCGCAGGCGTTTATTGAAAAAATCGAGAAAACATGATCAACTTGATTCTATTCGGCCCCCCGGGCTCTGGGAAAGGTACCCAAGCTGCTAAATTGGTTGAAAAATATGACCTTTTGCATATCTCTACTGGTGATCTATTTCGCTATGAAATGGGCAATGACACCGAGCTGGGCAAACAAGCTAAAGAATTCATTGCGAAAGGAGAATTAGTACCTGATTCGGTAACTATCGGCATGCTGAAAAATAAAGTGAACGCCAATTCTGACGTAGCTGGTTATATTTTCGATGGCTTCCCTCGCACAATCCCTCAAGCGGAAGCCTTGGATGTATTCTTGTCCGAAAAAAATGAAAGTGTTTCTGCTTTGATTGCGTTAGATGTTGATGACGAAGAAATCGTTCAACGTATTTTAAATCGTGGCAAGACCTCCGGTCGTCCCGACGATAATGATGAATCCATCATTCGTAATCGTATCGAAGTCTACAAAAGTGAAACGTCGCCAGTATTCGACTACTACGCCCAATCGAACAAATCTGTTAAAATCAACGGATTGGGTTCAATCGAGGATATCTTCGAACGTCTTTGCGATAAAATCGATCAGCTCTAAAACACATTCAAGGTTTTACGGCTGATTCCCTAATTTGAAATTCCAAACCATTTATGGCCGAACAGAACTTTGTCGATTACGTAAAAATCTGCTGCCGCTCGGGAGCAGGTGGTGCTGGTTCGGCGCACTTTTTTCGTTCCCGTGCAAATCCTCGGGGTGGCCCCGATGGTGGCGATGGTGGACGTGGCGGACACATTATAATAAGAGGTAATAAGCAGATGTGGACCCTCTTGCCCCTTAAATATCGCAAACACGTGATTGCCGGGCGAGGTGGAAATGGTGGTTCCAATCATTCCTCGGGCGCCTACGGCGAAGATATTATTCTCGATGTTCCGCTCGGTACAGTGGCCAAAAATGCCGAAACCGAAGAAGTGGAATTTGAAATTGCCGAAGATGGCGAAACCCGTATCCTCGTACATGGAGGTCGAGGGGGCTTAGGCAATTCTCATTTCAAATCTTCCACGAACCAAGCGCCACGTTACGCGCAGCCCGGAGAAGAAGGCAAAGAAGAGTGGAAAATTTTGGAACTCAAAGTGATAGCCGATGTTGGCCTTGTCGGTTTTCCAAATGCGGGTAAATCCACTTTGCTATCGGTGATGACTGCGGCAAAGCCCAAAATTGCCAATTATGCGTTCACCACTTTAACGCCCAACTTAGGCATCGTCAGCTATCGGGACACGCGATCGTTTATCATGGCCGATATCCCGGGGATTATCGAAAATGCGCATACCGGCAAAGGACTAGGCCATCGATTCCTCCGGCATATTGAGCGCAACGCCGTTCTGCTATTTGTTATTCCTTGTGATAGTGAAGACATCCGTCGTGAGTACCAGATTCTTTTAAATGAGTTAAAAATGTATAATCCCGAATTGCTGGATAAGCCCCAACTACTGGCGATCAGTAAATCGGATATGATAGACGAGGAATTGCGACAGATGATCATCCCCGAATTGCCCGAAGGCATTCCCTACGTATTCATCTCTTCTGTTGCCCAGCAAGGCCTGCAAACCCTCAAGGATAAGCTCTGGGATAAATTAAACGAAGCTTAATGCCAAATAAAAAAGCCATTCTCAGCGAATTATTCGAAACCTGGGCAGGTGAAGAAGCTGAACTCATTCTGCCTCTGGCGCCCTCTGGTTCAAATCGCGCTTATTTTCGTTTGCAAGGCGCCACCAAAGCCGCCATAGGCACCTACGGTATTGATCCCCGTGAGAATCAAGCTTTCGTTTATTTTACTCAGCAGTTACACGCCAAAGGATTACCTGTACCAGAGTTGTATGTCTCCGCATTGGACCAAAATGCTTACTTACAGGAAGATTTGGGGGCAACTACGCTGTACAGTTTCCTCCTCCAAAAGGGAGATAGTTTCCCCGATAATTTGCGGCAGATGTACAGCAAGGTCGTCCAACAGTTGGCGCGAACCCAGATTGAAGGAGGGAAAGATTTCGACTATTCACAATGCTATCCCCGAGCCGCTTTCGATAAGCAGTCCATGCTTTGGGATTTCAATACTTTCAAATACTATTTTTTAAAATTAGCCGATATTCCATTTGATGAGCAGGCGCTCGAAACGGATATTCATCGCTTTGCGGATTATTTATTACAAGCCGATTGTAGTCACTTAATGCTGCGAGATTGCCAATCTCGTAATATTATGATGCGTGGCGGCCAGCCTTTCTTCATTGATTACCAAGGGGGCAGGCAGGGTGCGCTACAATATGATTTAGCCTCCTTGCTCTGGCAGGCCAAAGCTAATATCCCTCGCGATATCCGCCAGGCTTTGTTGGATGATTACCTCGAGGTTGCCAGTACCTTGACGGATATTCAGCGCAATCAATTCCTGGAATATTACTATGGCTATGTTTTAATCCGTTGTATCCAAGTGCTCGGCACCTATGGCTACCGTGGCCTCTACGAACGTAAAGAACACTTCCTCAAAAGCATCCCCTACGCTATCGATAACATCCGTTGGTTACTGGAAAATGTGACCTTCAAAATTCAACTCCCCGAGCTAGAAAGCGCCCTCCATGCTCTCGTCAATTCAGATCGCTTCACCCCTTTCGATACCAGTAAGGGTAACAACAGCTTGCTGACCGTAAGTGTAAGTAGTTTTTCGTACAAGCGAGGACTGCCCGAAGATTCTTCCGGCAATGGTGGTGGTTTTGTCTTTGATTGTCGAGGTATTCACAATCCAGGGCGTTACGAACCGTATAAACGTCTTACCGGACGCGACAAGCCCGTCATCCAGTTTTTGCAGCAGCATAGCAACATGGAGGACTTTCTCAATAATATCTATTACATTGTCGATCCGGTGGTTGAAAACTATATTGAACGCAGTTTTACGCATCTGATGATCAACTTTGGTTGTACCGGCGGCCAGCATCGCTCGGTCTACGCGGCAGATGCCATGGTCCGACATCTGGAATTCAAATTTGGGGTCAACGTCAAATTGCAACACATTGAGCAGGAGTTGAAGCATTGGGAAAATTAGCGTCTCGGCCAATCTCGTGAATCGATGAGATCGAAACGCTCCGCAAATTAAACGCTCTACATGATCAAGGTAATTATCACGGACGACCATCAGATGGTCATCGACGGGATTAAGCTCATGCTATCCACCGAAACAGATATGACCTGCGTAGCTGAAGCCCATAACGGCGAGGAGCTACTAGAACTTCTCCCCCACACTACCGCCGATATTCTCTTGCTCGATATCGATATGCCCGTGCTCAATGGTATCCAAACGTGTAAGGTGTTACAACAACAATATCCACAGCTTAAGGTGCTTGCCATTTCGATGATGCGCGAAGCCAGCCCCA
Source organism: Saprospiraceae bacterium (assembly GCA_028285085.1). GTDB lineage: Bacteria > Bacteroidota > Bacteroidia > Chitinophagales > Saprospiraceae > JAHDHW01. The sequence continues at coordinate 58,000 of JANQQI010000129.1, forward strand.
TCAAAAGCATGCTTCAATACGGTGCCAAAGGATTTATTTTGAAAAATGCAGGTCAGGATGAATTGGTCGAAGCTATTCGACAGATACACGGTGGAAAGACCTATTTCAGTACAGAGGTCTCCGAAATCGTACTCTTTAGCCACAGCAGTCAGCACGCAAAATCAACGAAAAAGGCGCACCAATTTCCGCGCTTGTCTCCACGCGAAAAAGATGTTCTCCGGCTTATTGTTAAGGAATATACGACCGCAGAGATAGCCGAAGCTTTATTTATTAGTTTTGGAACTGTGGAAACGCACCGTCGTAATATTTTGATGAAGCTCGGCGCGCGCAATACGGCGGGATTAGTCCGGATTGCCTTGGAATACCATCTACTAGAGGATTAGGATAGCAAAAGGGCGAGTAGATCAACTGATGACAACAATTGATCTACTCACTGTAATTTATTGCTTAACTACCTTGGTGACCCCATGCTGTGTCGTCCCCGTGAATTGCAACCAATATACGCCTCCAGATAATCCATTTAGGTCCAACATTTGGATACCTTCATTTGCCACATCTTGTTGCCAAAGTACGCGGCCCTGAGTATCCAGCAGGCGTAGCTGTCCAGGCTCGGGGAGTGTGGTTTGCAAATCTCCGCTGGTCGGATTCGGGAAAAGCTCTAAGCTGATGCGCGCAAGCTCACTCGTACTGGTTAACCCAAAGAAGCGGGCATAAAATTCTTGCCAGTACCAATTGGCCACCTCCGCATCGTAAATCAATAATGTATTCTCATCGTGGATAGAACCCGCAGAAGCGGTCCAGTTGTAGGACCCCGTAATCACCAGTGGATTGTCGCTGCCTTCTGCGTAATCAATAATAGCATATTTATGGTGAAGCGTCGGGCCATCCGGCCATTGTGAGCCATCCGCATTTTGGTAATCCTGAACGTTTACCCCATTATTGAGCAAGAAATCGTATTCACTGCCATTGAATTCAACGTAGTCGATAATGCCGTTGACGGTAACGCCACGCTCGTGTGCGTTATAAACAGCCGTTCCTAAAGCATTTTCGGTAAACACCAGGATAGCGAATGCCATTTCATTTTCTGCCAGATCAATTGCCTCTTCAACACGATTTTTCACCGCATCGCTGGGTGAGAAGTATAGTTCTACCGGAATATCATTGATACGGAAAATATGCGGGGTGTTGTCCGTTTTTTCACTCCCAAAACGCGCATTATTGGCATCTGGCTGTGCTAAATCGCTGCCCCACATTTCTTGAAATTCCAAACGATAAGCACGCGCTAAGCTTTGATCTTGAATACAAATCATATTGTTGTAATCCCAGCCCAAGTTAGCCAAGGTATGGTTCGTAGAACCCGTAATCGTCCAGGACGCATCCTCAGAATCGGCATCAATAATGATGAATTTATTATGCATGATTCCATCAGGATTTCCTTCCAAGAATGGAATAGCGGCATTAAGCTGGCCGAAGGCTTCATTGTCTCCCTCATCATCAGAAATCACGCGAACTTGCACGCCGCGATCGTAGGCAGCGTTAAGGGCCGCAACAATGTCTTCGCTCTGCGCTTCGTACATGGTGAAGTCAATCGTCTCTTCAGCCAAATCTAGATAGGCGATGATTGTATCGGTAATATTAGGCGTCCAGGTTGCGGGTGAGATGGTAGCTACGCTAGTTTCCACTTCGTGATTAAAATAGACCTTAATGTCGCCACTACTATTTGACCCCGTGCTTACCACTCGGGTATATTCTGGTGTCATTTCATCATCCACTTCTGAAAGTACTGAGATATAGTAAATGGTAGCTGGCTCAAGATTGTCAAGCACTATGCTGTGCTCGGTTACTAAATCCGTTAAATTGGCCATCCCCAATTCAAAAGCTGGTGTTTTTCCATAACTAATGCTACTATTTGCAGGCACATTAGTCATCCACTCAATTGTCAGACTCGTCGTTTGAATATTTTTCTCTAATGGTAATTTTGTAAAATAGAGCGGAATGTTGATCGTAACATCGTCCGCCGAACGAGGAACGATCTTATAATTATCAAAAGAATAGTAAAGTGGCCCTTCCACAATATAGTTTACCCCTTCATCGGGTGTAAATGCGTGCATTAAATCATCTACACGAGCCGGGCCACTACCATCATTGAGTTCCCATTCTCCAAAGCCCAAATCCGTATTGGTACAGTTTGCGCCGGGAATGCGAATCAACATGCTTTCGTAATCCTCATTTTCAATATCTCCGGTACTAATTTCTATAGGCGCCGGCAAAGGATTATCCTGTGAATCCACATTAAAAGCCGTAAGGTCTTTCAACTCCGTTAAATTGTAAAATTCCACCACATCCGCAGTAAGGGTGATGGCATCACCTACCGTGGGGCTATTCGATTGATCATAGACATAAATACCACTGCGAATAGCTGTACCATCCTGTATGAAGTAGCCATTGCCACTATTTACAGCAGTTACAATTCCACTGGTTGTTACGGATTGGCCAGTATAAGGTGAATCTTCGCCATTGCCTTGAATTTCGGCAATGGTTTGTGCCATTAGGCTCGTGGAGAGCATCAGACAGAATAGAAAGATTGTAGAGATTTTCATGCTAATAGATTGATTTTTACCACACAAAAATACAATCTAATCCATAAGAATAGCACAAGTGCAGGGTTAAGTCTGTGTCAATTTCAAAAGAATGGATGATCAAAAAAGAAAAAATGTTTCTAACTCCACCTGTTTTCTAACTCACCTCTTTCGTTTATGCGAAACGCCGGCGTAGCCAAGGATAGCTAAATACCGCTAACAAAATAATTGTACAGCCAAGATAAAATCCAAGATTGAGTTCTTCTCCATCGCCCAGTAAGAACCAAGCGAGGATGATGCCATAAACGGGTTCAAGATTAACCGTCAGATTAGCGGCGAAGGCCGAGATGTACTTAAGCGCACGGAGGGAAAGCACATAGGCTAGTGTGGTGCATAATAAGGATAAGATCAGTAAGTAGCCCAGATCGGTTAAGGTTGGAAGAAAGGCCTCGGCAGGCATTAGAAGATAGTACACTGGCAACACCAGAGACAGGAATACCCAGGCGCTCCCTAATTCAAGAAAGGTAATATCCATGGGATCGGCTTCATCAACCAGCTTTTTATTCAGAGTAGCAAAAAGTGCAGCTAGCAAGGCCGACAATAACCCGATCCATACGCCAGGCATCATGGACCAATCCGTATTATTGACCACCATTACCATTCCCGGTAAAATCAAAAGTCCCAGTAAAATTTCGTAGCCCTTAATCCGTTGTTTCAGAAGCAAAGGCTCTAGGAAAGAAGTAAAAAAGGAAGTTGTCGCCATACATACCAGGCAAATCGACGCATTGGCAAATTTAATCGCCCCAAAAAAACAAATCCAGTGGAGGGCCACTAATACCCCGATCCCTAAATATTGGAAAATAAGCTGCCGGGGTAGTTGCCGTAATCGTGCACCCCAGCGAATGAGAAATAACAGACTAACCGTTGTCAGCAATACGCGCCACCATACTAAGGTCAAAGCCGAAAGGCTAATCAAATCCCCCAGGATGGCCGTAATTCCAAAAAGCAGGACGGCCAAATGCAATTCAAAATAGGCTCTTTGTATGGGCGACATAGTAGGTGTTGACAAAAGTTTTCGACCGCAAAAGAACAAAAATTAATGCGGATTAAGTATCTTTAAGGATAGGTTATGACGTTTGATAATCATTGGAAAAACGCTTAATCTCTCTTAAATCACACCAGGCACCATTTCATTCAAGATACGATAAACTTAAAATGACACGAGCCTGTTACGTAAGGGATAAATGGAATGGCAAAATTTTTTAGTTTTGTTTTACCAATTTTCCAATAACATAAACGTTAGATCATGACCATTAATGTTGGTGATAAAGCACCAAGCTTTGTACTCCGAGATTCAGCTACTCAAGAAGTATCATTAGCTGATTATCAAGGAAAAAATGTCGTACTTTTGTTCTTTCCACTGGCTTTTACCAGTGTTTGTACCGAAGAGCTTTGTAGTATGCGCGATAATATTGGCACCTATGCCGGCCTCAATGCGGATATCTTGGCCGTCAGTGTAGATTCGCCTTTTACCTTGGCTAAGTTCAAAGAAGAACAACAATTGAATTTTCCGCTACTGTCCGATTTCAACAAAACCGTTTCACGAGCTTACGGCGCACTGTACGAAGATTTCGTACTCGATATGAAAGGTGTATCTAAGCGTTCAGCTTTTGTGATCGACAAAGAAGGTACGGTTCGCTACGCAGAAGTGCTGGAGAACGCCGGCGGTATGCCGAATTTCTCTGCCGTGCGTGAAACTTTGGACCACCTCAATTAGTTTTGATACATGTAATTTCAACTCCTATTGGGATATAAAAATATTAAGAAGATGCTTTACAACGCTAGTTTCGAAGAATTGGAAGAGGTATTGCTCGAAGAGGAACTTTCTGACGTCGGGCAAAAAGCACAGCTGATTGTGTACAATGATGATCACAATACTTTTGATTGGGTTATTCAGTGCTTTATGGAAATTCTCCAGCATAGTGCCGAACAAGCCGAGCAGTTGTCTCTCCTCATTCATTTCAAAGGTAAAGCGACCGTTAAAACGGCAGCGCATAACATCCTGAAACCATTCAAGGATGCTTTGATTGATCGCGGATTGTCCGCCGTCATCGAGTCTGGCAACTAATTCTTTTTAATACCATATCCCGGGCGAGGGTGTGGCTCACTGTGGGTCATGCCCTCGTTTGATTTTAGTCTTGATATGCCCGTCTTTTGGCTTTCCGAACACGATCTGAATTTTCCGCATCCCGAGCTCGCCAACGAGGATGGCATCCTCGCTGTCGGCGGTGATTTGTCTACCGAACGCCTACTTTTAGCCTATTCACAAGGGCTATTCCCCTGGTTCAATCCAGATGATCCCATCCTTTGGTGGAGTCCCGATCCTCGCTTCGTTCTATACCCGGATGAGCTAAAAGTCTCTAAAAGCATGCGCCCTTATTTCAATCAGCGCAAATTCACCGTAACCATGGATCGTGAATTCGAGCGAGTAATTCGTGCCTGCCAGCGACCGCGACGAGGGCAAAGCGGCGGCACCTGGATTTCTGAAGACATGGTCGAAGCCTACTGTGAATTGCATCAAGAAGGTTTTGCGCATTCGGTCGAAGTCTGGAAAGAAGACCAGCTTGTCGGCGGACTCTACGGCATTGCGCTGGGCAAAGTCTTTTTTGGAGAGTCTATGTTTTCGGTCGAAAAGAATGCCTCAAAGTTTGGCTTTATCTCCTTGGTGCGCCGACTACGAGCACGAGATTATTGGCTGATTGACTGCCAGCAAGAAACGGCACATTTGAAGAGTTTGGGGGGCCGCAGTATTTCTCGCAAGATCTTTTTGGAGGCGATGAGCCGCAACCAGGGACAAGCTACCGAGCGCGGCGCGTGGCGAGCGGAGGAAGATGACGCGGTCTTATCGTAAAGGATGCTTGAAATTTGCCCATAGAATATTGATTTTTGTAATGAACCGATTTCAAATCTCTAATTGAAGCACTATGCGTTTTATACTTACTGTTTGCTTATTCGCGATCATCTCCTTTTCATTTACTACTGGCAATCGAAAAGTTTATCCTCAAGATTATTTTCGATCTCCCGTTGATCAAAAGATCTTACTTTCGGGCACCTTCGGGGAACTCCGCCCCAATCACTTTCACGCCGGGATCGATATCAAGGGTAAAGTTGGACACCCTATTCTGGCGGTAGCCGAAGGTTATGTATCCCGAATCAAAATTCAGTCTGGTGGTTACGGAAATGTGCTTTATGTCAACCATCCCAATGGCTACACCTCGGTTTACGCCCACTTGCAAAGCTTTACAAAGGAATTGGAGGATTATGTCAAAAAGGCGCAGTATAAAAAATCAGCTTTTGAAATCGAGCTCTTTCCCGCAGCCAACCAGTTCACCTTCACCAAAGGTCAACAACTGGGAAAACTGGGTGTATCTGGTCGTTCTTTCGGACCACATCTGCATTTTGAGATTCGGGATACCCGAAGCGAAAAGCCTATCAATCCCTTACTTTTTGGATTAAAAGTGACCGACAATATTGCTCCCAAGTTACATCAGGTAAAAGTTTACTATTTGAACGAAAAGCTGGAAACGCTGGATACCAAAACGCGCAACCTCCAGCGCAACGGTAATCGCTACCGGATTGTCGGGGACACCCTCGTCATTGGTGCCTGGCGGGTTGGCTTCGGACTCAAGGCTTATGACCACATGAACGGTGCTTCGAATTGGAATGGGGTCTACGCGATTGATCTAAAAGTTGACGACCAACCCTCCCATAACTTTACGATGGAAACTTTTGCGTTCAGTGAGTCGCGCTACATTAATGCTCATCTGGATTACGAAGAGCAAGTGGCTAAGAAAAGTTATTTTAATCGCTGCTTTCGCCTGCCTGGTAATCGTCTTTCAGTCTACGAGCAACAAAATGCCAAAGGTATCGTCACCTTACACCAAAATCGTGCGACTAAAATCAGTATGCAGGTCGATGATGCAGATGGTAATCGCTCGGAATTGACGTTCTGGGTAAAACGCGGCGAGATCAAAGCACCCCAAAGTTCTACCTATAATTATTTGCTCCCACACACTGAGGAGAACCGCATTGAAACAGATAATTGTTCAGTTTACCTTCCTAAAGGTACGCTCTACGAAAATCTTTATATGCGTTATCGCACTTCCCGTGATGATAGCAATAACGTTTTTTCTCTCGTGCATCACGTTCACAATTATAAAACACCAGTCCACAAATATTTCACTATTGGTTTACAACCGACCAAACTACCAATAGAATGGCGCGACAAGGCTTTCATTGCCTATTGCAATAAGAAAAATATCATGCAAAACTGTGGAGGAAGTTGGAAAGACGGCCGGCTCGTTGCTAAAGTCCGTGCGTTGGGTGACTATTGTATTATGGTCGATCGCATCCCACCCAAGATTCAGCCGATTGCCTTCCGAAGCAATATGAAGGGGTACTCAAAAATGTCTTTCAAGATCACCGATAATTTTCCAACGACGGGTAAAGCGCGGGACTTACGCTATCGAGCTACTGTTGATGGGGAGTGGATCTTGATGCACTACGATGCAAAGAAAGATTTGATCGTTCATTACTTCGATGATCGTATCGGTCCGGGAGAGCACCAACTACGGCTGGTCGTCACCGACGATCGAGGTAATGAAAAGGTGTTGGAACGGCAGTTTACGCGTTAATTGGTTTTTCCATTCAATTCATTACATAATTATATGTCTAAATAATGAAAGTATTAGTTGTAACTGGTCCTCCTTATTCTGGAAAAGGCACTCAATGCGAAATATTGGAAAAGCATCTTGGCTTTAAGCATATCTCTACAGGTAAACGTATTCGACTAGAAAAAGAAAAGAATACAAGAATTGGACAGATCATGAAGGATTATGAGGAAAAGGGTATGCTTGTACCTGATGAAATTATGGAGGATTTATTAATTGAAATAATTAAAGAAAATGAAGAAGGTAAGGGTATCATACTTGACGGTTATCCTCGTACAGTATCGCAAGTTGATACTTTAATCCGTATACTTCAAACGACAGGCAAACAACTGGATCTAGGTCTCAATATTGAGGTCCCTAAATCAGAGCTTTTAGTCAGGGCAAAAAATCGAGCGAAAAACTCAGATAGAAAAGATGATCAAGATGAAAACGTTCACATCAGAAGAATTGAGGTATTTGAAAAAAATACGCAACCCGCAATTATTTATTTGAAAGAGAAAGCTCGCATTGTAGATATAGATGGTATTGGAAAAGTTCCAATAATCACTGAACGAATAATTTCATGTTTATCTCTTTTTTGATAGTATCAAATGATACGATCATCCATGCAAAAGTTCTTAATCTTCTTTTATGTCTTCTTTCAATTTCACTACGACCATCGAACGAACAAGCGCAAGCATGCACTTTATTAAGGTGCCAGAAGAGATAGCAGAAGCATTATTAGCGAACAATCACCGACGGGTACTTTGTATCTACAACAGTCAATTGAATATTCATGCCTCTCTAACAAATAAGAAAGGGGTCGGGCAAGTGCTGCATTTCAGCAAAAAGACCTTAAAAGCACTTAAGGTTCAAGCCGGAGAAACAGTTGACGTACAAATTCAGCCCGATGAAAGCCCCTTACAATTTGCAGTACCAGAAGAATTCAGCGAAGTAATGGCTACTGATCCTGAAGCACAAGCAATCTTTGATCAATTGACCGATGGACGCAAGCGCAGCCTTATTTATTTGGTGAGCCAGGCAAAACGAAGTGATACGCGCATCACCCGAGCGCTTAAGATTGCGGAGTAACTAAAGCTAGGAATTACTGATCCACGGCATATACTACGCTAAAAACGAATGCGATCAATCATACGCCAGGGATTGAGGCGATGTAAATCCAGACTGAAGGTAATTTTACCAACGTAATCCCCACCAGCACGATCGGAATACGGCAAATCCATATTATCCGAGTGAACTAAAGGAAAATAAACACCTAAAATCCCGTCAAAAAAGTCAAGCATCAATCCCCCACTCCATAGCACTTGATCTTGTAAACTCACCCCATCCGCTATTGGTCGTGCATCATCGAAATACCCCACATCGAAGAAGGGCTTCAAGGGGATATCCAAGGGTAGATCAACCGGTAAATCGGCCTTAATATTTAACGCAAGAATGAAGTTGTTACTTTGTCCGAGGCCAAAGCTGCTATTGAACGCACTGCCGAAGGCATTTTTCATGCCGCCTTCTTCGAGACTAATCTGATGCGACCAAATACCGCTCTGATCCGTTCGGCCGAAGAAAAAATGATCGTATTGGTAATCGTTGAAGCTTTGGTGGGTGAGTGCAAAGCTACCGCGCGAAAACCGGCTTGAGACACTATTCGCATCGCGTCGATCATTAACCAGAAAGTAGCCGCCGAAGACGCGAAACCAAATGTTTTTACCCCGATTATAAGTATATGCAAAGCGGCCTTCGGCCGACGCTTTTAGGTAATTTTGATTGTTCCCGGCAAAGTCATAGGATTGCTGCTCAAGCCGGAACTTGTAGCTAAAAGGATGCAGCGCCCGGCGGGCTTCGCCGGTGTATTCTAACTGATGAATCAAGGAGCGCTCCCAACGATTTCCGGTGTAAGTGCCGTCTACAAATTCAGGCAACTCTTCGAAAATGAATAGTGTGCGAACTTGCACAATTTGACTAAAATTAGATTTCTCTGGGCGCCCTAATTCAAAGCGCACCGTCGGTGCTAATCGATGGTATTTTAAATTGTAATCTAAACGCAAATTATCCTCATAATGATAACTTTTCCACCCTACATCAAAAGTGACTTTTCTAAACCAATCATTATTCAAAAACAGATTATACTTCACATTCGCTAGGCCATTTAAATCATTGGTCACCAAAGAATACTGCGGTGCCAGCGCAAATTCAAAACGGTTAGCAGGAATCGAAGTGTTGTATAAAGCCAGCCCCAGCATTGTTTTATCATAATTATTCCAAGTGACCAATGGCGTCCAGTACAAATTAGTATGCTGCGAACTCTCCACGCCAGCTAAGAAACGTAAACGTAGTGGCTCTACTTTAGGAAATAGCCCTGACGTCTTGGCCTGGTTATTACGCCGATCGACATCCAAGGCATGACGTTCATCATCTAGTACAATGCTATTGTAATCCGTACCGGAAAGCTGGATCGTTTTCGAACCTTTAAAGCCATCGTACCATTGTCTTTGCAGGACGGAATCACCACGCAATCCTCCCAAACTAAAAGGTGCGGCAAGGTCTCCTTTGTTTTTAATCTCAATTTCATAATTATCTCCGGCGCGTTTCACTTTACCAATGGCGTAGTCAATTTTTTGATTAGAATTGATCAAACCATCAAATAGCCAGCTCAAATCTTTGCCACTTGCCTGCTCCAAATGCTGTCGTAAATCTTCTGGTTGTGGATGCTTGAACGCCCATTTTTGATAAAAGTCCTGCATGATGGGATCGAAGGTGGACGTCCCCAGATATTGCTCCAAGTATCGGAATATTCGTGCGGGCTTCTCGTAGGCGCCCAGGAAATAATTGTAGCGTTCGAAATCATCCGACGAGGTTTCAGGTGCTTGGTCTAATTCTCGACGTGCTTGAAATAAGTAGCTTAAATCGAGCAGATCATAATCGGTGGTTCGCATGACGAAGTCCGGCAATAATTCCAGGCCATCAGAGCCGTAGTATTGCGCTGTGTAACGGTGATCGTAATACGAATTCAAGCCTTCATCCAACCAAGCATGATCACGTTCATCAAAGGCTAGAATACCATAAAACCAATTGTGTCCTACCTCGTGAGTAATCACCTCATCGAGGGCCTGAGCATCACCGGATAATCCGATCACGGTAATCATAGGATATTCCATACCGCCACCGGCGCTCAGGGCACTTTGCACCGCCGTTGCCTGTGGATAAGGGTACTCCCCTACCTTTTCAGAATAAAATTGGACCGCTCGATCCACGTACTCGATACTGCGTTGCCAAAGGTCGGCTTCCGCATTGGTAAACATGGTCCAGGTATTGATCGTTCGACCGGAGGCCAGGGTGACTTCACTTTTTTGCACGTGGAAACGCTTATCTGCAAACCAGGCAAAATCGTGCACTTGCTCCGCACGATACACCAGTGTTTTCATCTCGGTGCTGGAGCTGGGAAAGGTATCCGTTTCCGGCAGCTCCACTTGTTGAAAAAAGGTCTCGGTTTCTTCAGCTTTACGCATCAAAAAATCCAGCTCCTCTTGGTTTTGAAGTTCTCCGGTAGCTCCTACCACATAGTTTTTCGGCAAGGTAATCGACACCTTGAAGCGACCAAATTCCGAATAAAATTCTCCCATATCCAAATAAGGCATCGGGTGCCAGCCATCACGATCATAAACCGCGGGCTTAGGATACCACTGAGTCAATTGATAAGATTCGCCAACATGCCCCAAGCGAGAAAATGAACCCGGAATTTTGAGTAGAAAAGGACTTTCGATAGTCAGCGTCGCTCCCGAAGCGAGGGGCTCTGCTAATTCAAGGATAGCAATATCTGGATGCTTAGGATCATAGTTCCAATTGACCGCTTCTCCGTTAATGCGGAAATCCAGCTTAGAGAAATTGCCCAGCGTTTCTTCTTTGGCGAAGTAAAAACGCGTGTTATTATGCTGCAGCTGTTGACGTGCAAAAGCAGTTTCTCGATTTTTATAAGCATTCGCCCAGAGGTGAAGATAAATTTGCTCCAAAGCCTCGGGCGCTCGGTTAGTATAAGTCATTTTGATATGCCCATCTAACTCGTGTTTTTTATCATCTAAAGTAACCGTGATGTCGTAATTTACCTCTTGCTGGAAATAATCGGATTGTGCAAAAAGTATACTGGCAAATGCCAGGAAAATAAAGTTGAGTACGGTTTTTTTCAACATCATTATTTATACATTGTGGAGTAACAAAATCCAACGACTAATTTCTTTATACTTTTTGTCTCATTTCTAAAAAAACTAACCGATGCGCTATTGTACGATAATTCTTCTGTTTTGCTACATTTTTACCGCTTGTTCTGATTCAACAACTCCTGATACTGAAATGCCAGCTTCAAAAAACTGGGAAGAGCTCATTGCTGAGGATACGCTGCCTTTTCCACAATCGTGGTTAGGAAACTGGGAAGGCGAGCTGAATATTTATCAAAACAATAAAGTAGTACAAACCCTTCCTATGGCGCTCGAAATGGCCGCGATTGATACCTCTGATAGCTTCGTCTGGGCCATCATCTACGGAGAGGATAAAGAGGCCGGCCGTCGAGCCTATTTCCTAAATCCCGTTGATCCGGCCAAAGGACATTATGTAGTGGATGAGGATAATTCGATTTTTTTAGAAACCTATCTTTTTAATAATAAGCTGTACAGTTGGTATCTCGTAGCGGGTAATATGATCTTAAGTGTGTACGAAAAGATTGGTGATCAGATGATCTTTGAAATTGTGGCGGGAAGTAATACGCCGGTCAGTATTACTGGCGATACCCTTTATAATGGCGAAGAAATTCCTAAAGTGGAGACCTTTCCGGTACGCACTATCCAACGAGGGATTCTCCGACGACAATAGCCCCCAAAAGAAAAGCCTTGTCGGGGGGAAGACCCGACAAGGCACAAGACTATGGACACCCTATGACTGTCCACCGAAGCGAACAAGATCCATAGATTTTTTAGCTTTTCTGGAAAAATGCCTCTCACGGCATTACAAATATGAATTTTTTCTATAATACATACAAGCTTTTAACATTAAAAAGCCTGTTAATTCTCGCTGTTTGCTCGTACAGTCCTACTATCCATTCACGGTACTCTTGCGTTGTTTTTCCCACGCCCAGGCCGTTCGCATAATATCTTCAATATTGTAGCGAGCTTGCCAATTAAGGCGTTCCCCCACTAAGCCTGTATCGGCATAAACGGCTACAACATCTCCATCACGACGAGGAGCAATGCGATAATTCAGTTTTTGCCCCGTTACCTTTTCAAAAGCATGTACCGCTTCAAGTACTGTAACACCATTACCAATCCCCAGGTTGTAGACTTCGCAGTTCTGTTCTTGTTTATCGGCCAATAAATACTGCAGTGCTTTAGTATGGGCATTGGCCAAATCCATAATATGGATATAATCACGAATACAACTGCCATCACGCGTTGGATAATCATCGCCAAAAACAAGTAATTCCTCGCGGTGACCAATCGCAGTTTCCGTGATTGCTGGCACCAAATTCCAAGCCTCATGAACAGGATCTTCACCAATTAGCGCACTTTCGTGCGCTCCAGCTGGATTGAAATAACGTAGCAGAATACTACTCACCGCTGCATTTGCTCGGGCAAAATCCCGAATAATCTGCTCACCAATCTGCTTGGTTCGAGCGTAGGGACTTTCAGCTTCTTCAAAAGGCGTGGTCTCCGTCACCGGAAGCGCCGTTGTATTACCATAGACCGAGCAAGAAGAGGAAAAAATGAAATGCGGGACGTTGAAATCACGCATACAAGACAGTACATTTAGTAAGCTGTTCAAGTTATTATCAAAATATCGCAGTGGCTGCGAAACCGATTCCCCTACAGATTTAAGCGCCGCAAAATGAATAACAGCCTTGATATCGGGATGATCTTTAAATATTTGACGTGTCGCTTCTAGATCACAAAGATCCATACGATAGTGTGTAATCGACCGCTTGACAATTGATTCGACGCGATCCATTGCATAAGTGTAGGAGTTAATATTATTATCGACCGAGACGACTTCGAAACCGTGATCAATTAAATCGATAATGGTGTGACTGCCAATGTATCCGCAGCCGCCGGTAACTAGTACCTTATTCATATTGCGAGGTTGAAATTACATTACAAAAATAGGTCATATCAAAAATCAAGCCGGAGCGTTTCTAGATTCTCGATGAAATGCTAAAATTCTTTATCCAGCTTCTTAACTTTGTATCTTAAGATGATTAAAGCCATCTAGCACATCGGTAAAGTTATAAAAAGAGGATTATGGATTTGGAAAAAATAAGTCAAACGATTTGCCAAACCGCACGAAAAGCGGGTGAAGCGATTATGGCGATCTACGCCGAGCCCGATAAGATAGATGTCCAACATAAAAGTGATGCCAGCCCAATTACACGAGCTGATCAAGCCTCGAATACTATTATCTGTGCGGATTTGGAAGCGATGACGCCACGTTTTCCTATTATTTCGGAGGAAAACAAGGCTATTCCCTACGCTACTCGTCAGCATTTTGAGTATTGCTGGATGGTTGACCCGCTTGATGGGACTAAAGAATTTATTAAGCGCAATGGGGAATTCACCGTCAATATTGCACTCATCCATCACCATCGTCCATTACTGAGTGTCGTTTATGTTCCTGAAACGGGCGAACTCTTCCGCGCCATTCGCGGCCAAGGGGCATTCATGCAAAATGCCGCGGGTGAAGAACAGGCGCTACGGGCCGCTAGTTTCCGTCCCGAAGATACGGCCCTAAAGATTGTCTGCTCCCGCTCTCATCTCAATGCCGACACCCAAGCTTTTGTCGAGCGCTACACTTTGCCGGAATTGGTAGCGCGCGGCAGCTCGCTCAAGTTTACCAGCATCGCACGGGGACAAGCGCATCTGTATCCTCGCCTAGCACCAACGATGGAATGGGATACCGCCGCCGCCGAATTGGTACTCGAAGAGGCTGGAGGAAAAGTACTCGTGCACGCTACGGGTCAGCCGATGCAGTACAACAAAGCTGATTTGTTGAATCCCTATTTTGTTGCCGAAGGTGTTCGGTTGTCTTAATTCCATTGCTTATGTCTCGTCCGTTAACCGTTATCATTCCTACTTTCAACGAAGCTGACAATATTCGTGCAGCAATCGCTTCGGTGAATTGGGCGGACGAGATCATCGTGGTAGATTCCTACAGCACGGATCAAACGGTAGAAATTGCTCAAGAATTGGGTGCCAAAGTCTTACAACGCCCCTACCTGGGTCCCGCCGATCAAAAAAACTGGGCCATTCCCAAAGCAAGTCACGAATGGGTATTACTGCTTGATGCCGATGAACGCATTCGCTTGACTTTACGACAGGAAATCCAAGAACTGCTGGCCAGCGAAGCGGAGATCCCCTACGATGCCTTTCAAATTAAGCGGCGTAACTTTTTCATGGGTAAAAAGATTCGCTTTAGTGGCTGGCGTGGTGATCGGGTGATCCGCCTCATTCGACGCGACGTCTGTCGCTACAATGATAAACAGGTCCACGAAGAAATTATGACGGAGGGCATCCGGCTGGCCGCTCTAGAGCACAAAATGAATCATTTCACCTTTAAGGACCTTGATCACTTTCTCGATAAAATGCGGCGGTATGCCACTTGGTCCGCTCAGGATCATGCTAAACGTACCAAGCGAGTTAGTTGGTATCACCTCTGGATAAAGCCCGTTTTTCGCTTTTTCAAGCACTTCTTCTTTCAATTGGGTATCCTCGACGGGAAAGTTGGCTTTATTATTAGTGTAATTATGGCTTGGGGGGTATTTTTGCGATACGTAAAACTGCAAGAGCTACGTTCTAAAGAAGATCAAAGCGGTTTTTAGCAAACCCTAATCATAAAACCATCTCAAATTGTATTTTGCTTAAGCGATAATCATCCTTGAAGCGATCAATTTGAGTCAAACGATCATAACTTGAAACAGACCTTTTATCTTTTATTACTCTGCCCTTTACTCTGGAGTGCATGTCAAGGCACAAAAACCATTAGTCGAGATACAACAGATACTGCGGATGATTCTACTTCGGCACCACTCTTTGTCAATTCAGGTTCTTTATTCAGCATTTTGGATCAGGCCGAAGCCGAAGGTAAATTGGTCTTTGTCGACATCTACACCACCTGGTGTCTCCCCTGCCGCTTAATGGACGAGGAGGTATTCACCGATCGCGAAATTCAAGATTACCTGAATAAGCATTTCATTAGCTATAAGGTGGATGCTGAAAAAGATAACGGGCCAAATATTGCGGCTATCTACGAGGTGCAGGTCTACCCTACTTTGCTATTTATGGACGGTCAGGGACGAGTCGTGTTGCGCAAAGATGGCAGCGCCATGCAGACAGAATTCTTGAAGCTGGCGCAGGAAGCTGTGGAGAAAGCGCAATCTGCCCCCTAAGACCTATGACTTCTCTTCCTCAGCTTTAAAATAAGCCTGAATTTTCTGGGTAGCGGCCGGGCCGACTACGGCCTGAATTTCTTCCGCCGCGGCCGCGCGTAGTTTTTTCACGGACTTAAAATGCTTCAACAACTTCTCAGCCGTTTTACTCCCGATGCCGGGAATATTGGTCAGCGCTGTGCCCGCAAAATCTTTCGAACGTTGATTGCGGTGGAAGGTAATAGCAAAACGGTGCGCTTCGTTACGGGCTTGTTGAATGAGCTTAAGCGATTCGGATTTTTTGTTGATGTACAAAGGTATCGAATCCCCCGGGAAAAAGATTTCTTCCAGTTTTTTAGCAATCCCGATGATCGTTACCCGATCCAAGATCCCCAACCGCTCCAAGCTATTTACAGCAGAGCTAAGCTGGCCTTTTCCACCATCAATGATGATTAACTGCGGCAGATTATCCCCTTCTTCGAGCATCCGACGATACCTACGATAGACCACTTCTTCCATCGAGGCGAAATCGTTTGGTCCTTCGACCGTTTTGATCTTGAAATGGCGATAATCGCGCTTGGCTGGCTTGGCATTGCGGAATACCACACAAGAGGCCACCGGATAGGAACCCTGGATATTTGAATTATCGAAGCATTCCAGATGCATTGGCAACTCACTCATTTGTAAATCTGCTTGTAAGGTCTTGAGGATTCGTTCGGCGGGTGTTTGCTTACGGATCTTATTGAGCGCTTCTTTCTGTTTTTGTAATAAATAGTATTTCACATTCTTCTCCGACAGATCCAATAATTTTCGCTTATCTCCTCGCTGAGGAATGGTGATTTGGACTTCTTGATTTGGTAGCTGCACTTCGAAGGGCACCACCACTTCGGGAGCAATACTATCAAAACGTTGACGCAATTCCGGGATGACGTACTCTAGCAATTCGTCTTGATCTTCATCCAGATTTTTCGTCATTTCTTGTGTGTAGGTATTGATCACCGCTCCATTAACGACTTTGAGATAATTGACGTAGGCCGTTTTTTCATCCGTCGCAATTGCAAACACATCTACATCTCGAATCGAGGTACTAACCACCGTTGATTTACCTTGATAATCCTCAAAAGCCGTTAGCTTTTCTTTGATTTGCTGGGCTTTTTCAAACTCTAGGTTCACTGCCAATTCTTGCATTTCCTCTTTGAAATGCTGCTTCACTGCGGCAAAGTTACCGCGCAGAATATTTTTAATCTGCTCAATTCGGGCGTGGTAAACCTCAGCGGATTCGAGACCTTCACAGGGTCCCATACAGTTTTTGATATGGTACTCTAAACAGACCTTAAATTTTCCGGCCTGAATATTATCTTCCGATAAGTTGTAGTTACAAGTTCGCAAAGGGAATAGATGCTTGATCAGCTCCAGAATGATTTTCAGTCGCGACTTGGACGTGTAAGGTCCAAAATAACTAGAGCCATCTCGAATCACTCGGCGGGTGATAAACACCCTTGGAAATCTTTCATTTTTTATACACAAATAAGAATAGGATTTACCATCCTTGAGCATGACGTTGTAGCGGGGCTGAAACTTTTTGATCAAAGTATTTTCCAAAAGAAGGGCATCCGCTTCCGTTTCGACAATCGTATACTCAAAATGATCCGCATTACGTACCATAACCCGTGTCTTATGGGCTTGGTGTTTTTTATTTCCGAAGTAAGACGCCAAACGGTTTTTCAACACCTTGGCCTTACCAACGTAGATAATGGTCCCCTCGGCATCGATAAATTTATAGATACCGGGTTGCTTGGGTAAGGTGGGCGCAATTTTTTGGTAATCTTCGGTCGTCATGGTTCTAAAACAATAGGAATCATTGAATGTTTCTCTTACTTCACCTGGGTCAATTTTTCAATCAACCACTCCCTTTCAGCCACTACTTTTCGGGCTTTAACTTTGTCCATCAACTTCGTCGCCCGATCTCGATTATGGTTGGTTTTTGACGCACTAATTTGTCGGGTGAGATCGGCAAAGTTATTATTAGCCTGCTTTTGCAATGGCGGCAATTGGGACTTGGCAATCCGAAAGATAAAAATTTTAAACGCATCCAGTTTGGGATCGAGCAAGACGGATTTCGTTTCGTAGTAAATTTTAATTTCCAAGCGGCGAGCCGCAATTTTGTAGTACCAATCCTCGTAGGTTCCGCTCAAGTATTCCAAAGCTTGATCGTAGGTTTCACGAGCAAAATAATAGCTGGCCAAATTAAAGTGATACACATCCGTAGGGTGTTTCGTCCCTACAATTTTATCCCGGTAGCTTTCCAAGACTTCGAACACCCAATCGTAGGCCTTAAATTTGAGCCCTACATTTACAATATTCTTCACCGTACTGGGCAGCAAGCCACCATCGTAATGCAGATAGCCTTCTTCGAGATGCTCCCGATACAGTGAAAAGGCTTCGTCCAGGTACTTTTCGTTCCCAAGATTATACTGACGGATACTATAATTGCGACACAATGCTTGTAAGGCTTGTACCTGATCCATGGGTAAGCGATGCTGATATTTTCGAATCAATTCGCGTACAATCGGAAAGGCAGAATCATCACGATAATCCTGAAGCAAAAGTAAGACTTGACTATACACCTCAATCAGTGGTTCGTCAAATTTATGGTGCGCACGTAGAATGGGAATAACTTGTTCGAGACTGTCTAGATTTTCACGTAATCCGGGCACCAATTGGTTTTTGCTTTGAGCGAGCAACCAGATGGTATATTCCTGCTTCGCGAGGATATAAAATATGTCGAGATGCCGTAAAGTAGCCGGCAGATTCAAGTCCTCCTGCCGTTTATTGTAAAAGGCCTCATAAGCCGAGATCTCCTTATCAATCAGATACTGCCCGAGGAAGTAATCCTTGGCCCGCTGCTCAATTTTCGCTCGATCCTTACGCAGCTTTTCAAAGGTTCTAAGAAAGAATTTATCCAAATTTCTTTCGCGAAAGAAGCGAGCTTGCGCCAGCATTTTTTGCACATCACGATACTCTCTAAGCGGGTATTCTTGTTCGATGAAAGCATGTATGGCCTTGAGTAATTGGCTCATGACTTTCTCCAGCTTTCCTTTTATAAACTTGGTATCAGCAAACATTTCCCGGTAAGCTACCGCGCGATCAAGTCGATCGTCTTCGTACTCAGGATAGAAGCGTCGGAGGTACTGTAAAAGCTGGATCGCGCTTTCATCAATTTTGCCCGAAAAAAAGTAAGGCGAACTTAGAAAAAGTAATAATTTGTCTAATTCCTGTTCACTAAACACCTTGATGGTTTCAATAAGTTTACTGCTTCTCATGGGTATTTATTAGAGCAATAATTTGATGTTTCTAGCCGGCGAAGAAAAATCGCAAAAAAATGTAATGGTTTTTAGAGAGATTTCTTTACAACTTTGATATCAGTTAAAAAACAAACTGGTTTAGTGCATGAAAACTCTAAGAAAACAAACAGTCATACTACTTATCCTATTATGCCAGTGGGGCATTAACCTTCAAGCACAGAGCATCCTTCCCCTAGAACAAGGCAATTTACCAGATATTGTCGAGTTTATCCTGACTCAATACGAAGGTCAGGTAGAAATCTCACCGGAAGACCTTGAGTTTTACCTATCTATGCTTTTGGAAAATGGCTACGCATCCGATGAATGCCCTCCTCCATTTCCTAGTATTGGAGGTTATTCTAATAATAACATCCTCTTTTATTGGACACAACTTCCCGTTTCATCTTATACTATCAATAGCTTGGATTTGGTCACTGGCAGTACAAACCAATATAACACCTCTATTCCCGAAATTTCTATCTTTTCTTCACAAAGTCTCAACCTCTACGCTTTTAATTCGGAATGCCCCGAAGGACGACGAAGTCGTTACAACATCATCATCGTCGATGAGGACATGTTGATTCAGGTGCCACCTGAAGCTTCGGGTTGTCAATGCGATCAGTGGAGTACGTTAAATACAACGCAGGTGCTTTACCCGTTCAATCCTAATCCAAATCCGGCAAATCCAAATCCGCACACGGGTTTTCGGGCATTATGGACGTATAACTGTGCATCTATTGATAGTTATAAAGTCGACATTGATGGTACAAGTTTTAGCTCGGAGATGTATTTCGCTCAAGATTTTTCATCCTTACCGATGACTTACTATCTCAACAATTTATGTAGCTCTGAAGAATTCGATGAAAATGATCTATACCCAGGACCAGACGGGGAATTCCATTTGAGTTTCGATGGCAGTGGTTTTTTCATCAATATTGAGACGCCAAACTGGAATGCCCAGACCTCTACTGTGACCGTATCTTACTGCCCTTGTTTGCCAAAACGCAACGAAACAATAGGCAGCTATGAAAACTCAACCCCGGAGAACACTGTTTTTACTCTCTCTAACTTCCAAAACCCCGTAAAAAACACGCTCTCTATTCAGTTTCACCTGTCGCAAGCCAGTATTGTGGATATTCAATTATTCGATGCACTGGGCCAACAGGTGGGTCACTCCCTGAATTTACAAAAAGGCGCTGGTCAGCATGATATTCAGACGGATATTTCCGATCTGCCCGCTGGCCTCTACACTTGTGTCATTCGTAGTGGCGCACAGTTAGAAAGCTTTAAGATAGCGAAGGCGAATTAAAAACAAAACTGTTTGTTTTTTAATTTCGGCCCCTTTCCGGCAGTTTGTCGGAAAGGGCTTTTCATTTTTTGTTCTCCCGTACTGCACCAAGCAAGCGTTACCAGCATTTTGTTAGACCGGAAAGATGACATAAAAGTGTAATAGATTATCTGCGCGAGCTCATCTAAATTTGTAGAGTACTTAATCCTAAATAATCCCACTCTAACGCTCATCATTACTTCATCCAACTCGACATCTTTCGATTTGGAAGCCTAGTTATCAACCGCTACAAACGTCGTTAATTTTGCATTTGTCCTGACCAAAGCAAGCTAAACGAATTAAAATATTTTAAGATGTGAAGGCGAATTAAAACAAAACTGTTTGTTTTTTAGATTTTAATCCCTTTCTGACGAATGTTGGAAGGGGATTTTTTCTTTTTTTATAAAAAATTTCCGAGATTTAGTTAAGCAAACAAAGCAAAGCGGATAAATCTATTCACTTTTCCGCCTGATCAACAAAGAGAGAACAAACATTATACTTTGTTTTAAAGTTATTATTACATATTACACAATGGATAAGCTTTCCTGTTGAAAGACACCTGTTGACTTCAAATACCCGTATACCAGCTAACTCACACAATAGGTAATTAGGTCGCACGAAAGCCATCAGAATCGAGTTTTAAAGTGTAATAATTGGATTTAGAACAGAGTTCTTAATTCGACTCCAATCTCCAGAAGGCCTGATTCAAGACTCCGGATCTTAATATGTGTCGCTACGGTATGCCTCCGTGCTGTGGCCCTTATATTATTTTACATTGGAGCGTCTAATACGCTACGCAAAAACTTCGAACAAGATTATGAAGAGACAAGCTGCACTATCGCTGCCACGCCAGCCCAAAGACCCGTTCTACGGTTTTTTTCAGGAGGAAACAGCCACTCATGTTCCCACAAAAGATCTCCTACAATTCAACAATGCCCGACGTTGGTTAAAGAGTATTGGTTGGCACTCGAGGAACGATTATTATCTTTATCAACAAGCTCTAGAAAGTAAGTCCGGCCCGGAAGTGGTGCTTAATGACCAGCGCTTCATTATGCTTTCATCTTACGATTATCTAGGGTTAATTGGACACCCAGCTATTGAAAATGCAGCCATTGAAGCTGTGCAACGCTTTGGCACTGGTACCGGAGGAGTACGTCTACTCACTGGTACGAATGAGCTACACCGAGAATTAGAAGCTAATATCGCTGACTTCAAAGGTACCGAAGCCGCTATCACGTTTACCTCAGGCTACATGGCCAACATTGCAGCCATCACAGGCCTGATGAATAGCCAAGGCCTCATCTTTTTGGACGAATATATCCACCGTAGTATTATCGATGCTTGTGAATTAGCAAAAACGCCGTACAAGAAATATCGACACAACGATACCGAGGATTTGGAACGCCTCCTACGCGAAGCACCGCCAAATCGTCGTAAGCTAATTATCACCGAAGGAATCTTCTCTATGGACGGTGACCGCTGCCCGCTGCCAGAAATTGTTAGACTAAAAAATCTGTACGAGGCCTTCCTCCTCGTTGATGAGGCCCACGCTTTTGGTTATGTTGGACCAAGTGGCCGAGGTACGGATGAATACTTTGGCATTGATCCCGAAGAGGTTGATATTTGGACTGGCTCATTGTCTAAAACGATTCCCTCCAACGGTGGTTTTATTGCCGGCAAGCAGCAAGTGATTTACTATCTGCAACACGGCGCAGCGCCTTTCTTTTTCTCCTCGGCCTTGTGCCCCGCCGCGGCAGCCAGTATCAATGAAGCCTTAAATGTCATCCGACGCGAATCAGAGCGGATCCAGCATTTGGAGCAAAACACCAATTACTTGCTACGTGGCTTGCAGAAACTAGGCTACAACACTGGACAAACGGATAGTCCAATTATTCCGGTTATCATCGGAGAAGATATGAATACGCATCGTTTGACCCGAGAACTATTCGCTCATGGTATTATTGCGACAGCGGTCGTCTTCCCGGCAGTACCGCTGCGAGAGTCTCGTTTGCGGGTTTGCGTAACGGCAGGGCATCGAAAAGCCTTAATGGATGAAATATTAACAGTATTCGCCAAACTAGCTCCCGATTACGTGTAGGGATATATCCTTTTAGCAACCTGAACGGCCATTAAGACGTTCTCTTTCTGAATATGGTTTAAATTTGTATCGCATTGCCATTGGCATCTTAAGCTGATTGTCAATGGCAATGTCTATTTTTACAGAAAGAGGCGGCAAAGCACCGCGTCTTGCTACTCTCGAAACCATGGCTGATCATTCGCTTATTTTTTTACCTGACATTAGTGGATTTACAGAATTTGTGCATACTACCGCGGTAGAACACAGCCAGCATATTATTGCGGAACTTCTAGAGTTGTTAATCGATCACCAGGATCTTGGGTTAACGCTAGAAGAAATCGAAGGGGACGCGATTTTTTATTATAAAAATAAATCTATTCCTACCCCCGATGAGCTCTTTGCCCAAGTAGAGCGTATGTTCGTTGTCTTTCACCAACATCTTCTTCGCTACGAGCAACAACGGATTTGTAACTGTGGTGCCTGTTGTCACGCTAGCAAGCTCACGCTGAAGTTTATTGTCCACGCCGGACCACTCGAATTCATCAGCATCAAAAACGAGCAACGTGCGTACGGAGCGACGGTAATCGCCGCCCATCGCTTGATGAAAAATGAAGTGCCTAACGATGAATATCTCTTGATCTCGGAAGGTTTACTGGATAATTGGCGCAATCGTGATATCCCTTTTGGCAGCTTAGAAGCTATTGATGGGCAGTCAACTTATGATCTTGGTGTGGTCAATTATCAATATTATATTCTTAGCCAACTGAGGGAAGGATTGAGTATTCCTCCTCCTCCGACTTATGAAGTTTCTGACCAGCCTTTGACTAGTATTGAGCGGGTCATCAATCGACCACTTCCCGAGCTTTATGACCTGATATCGGACCTCAATCAACGCCTGAAATGGTCAGCAGGCCTGTCGGGCCTAGAATATGATCCTAAACGTATTAATCGCCGTGGTTATGAGCATCAATGCCTCGTCAATGATACCAGACTGACACTGGAAACGGTGATCCCGGAAAGCGAGACACCAACGCAACGTACCTACGGTGAGCGGACCACCGATGCGCCTTTCTTAGCCGAAATGACCAGCCTTTTTGTCCTCCAGCCACAGGATGATATGACGCATCTTTGTCTTAAGATTTACGCCAAGCCAAAATCCTGGATTGGGCACCTAATGCGCCCGATCCTTCGGCGTAAATTGAATAAGGATCTAGAGATCTCGATACAAAAGCTGAAAGTGCTGGCAGAGTCTTTATCAAGTCAGTAAGTGTATAGAAAAGCACTGTTTTCATCAGAGGTATATTAAAAAAGGAAAGCCTACCATGGCTTTCTCCTTAATATTGTTTTATTTCAAAATAGCCACCGAGAACTCCACATCCTGAAAACGGATGCGGTCGGGATTAATTGGATTTCGCTTGTCATCGGGATCATTTATCCGAACGTGGGCGGTAAAATGTCCTTCTTTGATCCGCACATCCGGCTAGTTGAATACCAGATAGCAAAAGCAAGAAGAAAAAGATTAAGGTTCTCATTGGACCACTAATTTTTGGATTTTGACTGTATCACCATAACGATAAGTGCAATAGTACACTCGTTTTTGTGTTTTGGGCAAAGACATACATGACTACAACGGTACCATTGTACCGCCACAGTGCACTAAAAATCCCCATTTGTTACTCCCGGAGAGAAAATGTACTCGTAGCTAAATTCGCTTTAGTTCGTTCGTTTTGAGTTTGACTTATTAAGCTTTCTAGCTCTGAATTTATTAGCCAGCATATCGAGCATTTCTGCCCACAGTCGGTCATAAGGCACCAATTCGACTGCCATGCTTTGACCAACTTTTAGAGGGGTGTGCGCCAGTTGATCAACATATCTTTTGGCTTTGCGCTCGGTAGCGACTCGGTGAAAAGACGCTTTTTCCATGGCAATGATCATTTTGATAAAAAGATAAGCGCGCATGGTTTCGGGCCGTCGCAAGTGTTTAGTGGCGTATGCTTGCAAAGCTTCGATGCGGTCGATAATCCGACCAAATTGCTCTCGTTGCATTTCAATCAGAATCTGCACCAGCAAAATATTGATATTGATCCCCGCCTTGTCCTGTGCGTAGATAGGCATTTCGTTCAAAAATTTCCCCAAATTGAAGCGCTCAATCTTGTAGGAGGTAATATGCCCGGCCTGAATAAAGAAATACAGATAAGCGCGAATGATCCGCCAGTATTCACTCAGAATGTAATATTTACACCCCTGCTGATGGTGTGCCTGGTAGATGTCGTAGGCTTCCTGAAAATGCCCTTCGTGCAGACATACTTCAATCCGTTGTAGCAGAATAACGTGCCAGTTGAACTGCCCCTTTACCACAAATTGTGTGGCGGTTTTTGCGATATCCTTGGCTTCCCCTAACCGTCCCAAAGCAATCAGGGCCGGCACTTTCTTTTGTAAAAAGGCGAAACGAAAAGTCTGATAATGTGGGTAGTCTATGGTAAAGGTGACTAGAGCGTCATCACAATATCTTATGATTTCTGTATAATTATATTCGCAATAATGCCGTATCACAGCGATATTATATATCAAGCGGTTGAGCTTGGCGGAATTAAGTCTTAGGTAAGGTAAAGTTTGGGTTACGGCTTCGTTTAAATGGGCAATATCTAATTTTGTAAAACTATTTTTTGTATTGTAAAGTGCTGTAGTTTGATTATAAAATCTCCGAATAAAATGTTCTGCTGTAATCAATTCCAGTTGATGGTCAGCCAATTTAGCATATCGTTTTGCATGACTGACAGAAGGTAACATCGCAGAATAATGATATTCTAAATCTCTTGATACTTGGAAAATTAATTCGAACAAATCCAGTTTTTTAGCGATTGACAATACGCTTTTTGCTAGCTCAATCGCTGCGTTTCGCCGACTACTCGCTAGTAATATTTTGTATGCTGCGAACTCCTTGTAACACCGATCACAACGGGCTTTCCACTTTGTATCTGCCCAGGCAACGGGATGAATCATTAAATAATTGATCAATTGTCCTCGAAGCTTGTGTTTGAGCTTATTGAAATACTTCTCGCTTTGGTGGGGCTGCAAAAAGGCCGCCGCCGCTTCTTTTTCCGATAGCTTCCGAGCTTTAAGCAGGCGATACAGTGCATTTAACTGCGGGGAGAAGGTCGGTTCGTAGTTATTCGGCAATAGCTCTAGCAGCTCGTATAGGGTTAACATACCAGTCATAAATTCAACTAAATTCTTATTTATCAGTATTTTATACTAAAATGCCCTTGCATTATTGCCATTCAATTGAGGGGGATAAAAAATGGCATTTAGCACTTTCCATCGGAGTGAATACCATATTATTCGATCAACTAAAATCTCATCACCATGAATCTTGATCGTATTCAATCGACATCAATTGTTTTGACCACAACTCAATTACAAAACATCAAAGGCGGTTCCAGTCAATCACAAACGGCGATAGAAATCATTATCAGTGAAGATATTGATGCCTTGTGATCGTATAAAAATGAGAACGGAGATAGTGATTTTATAACGTTATACTGCCAAGATAGGGAAAAAACCTAGACAGCAAAAGGGAAAAAACCTTAAACCTGAAGCATATTTCTTTGATTATCAAAAAGATAGGAGTCTCGACGAATAAAAATACAACAATATAAAGACTTGATTTTCAAAATAGTGTTTAGATATGCTGTTTACGTAGATATAGAAAATCTTAGTCGCCATCGTAGTGTTATGTCACTTGGTTCAGGATAATTTTTAACACTTAAATTTTTACTGATGCTCCCTCTGTCTCCATTAATCCTCTTCACAATTGATACACCTGCCCTTCAAAGAGCAAGCTCATCGGCACTAGCAATTCCCCCGTCCATTCTCCGAAAATACCAACTGGATGGCCACCGCTGATGGCCAAAATGCGCCAGCCCGTCTGCTCACGATTGAGGAGCTCTACGCGCTTATGCTCTGCATCAATCAAAAATAAGCGGTCGTTATCCAATGCAGGGACCATTTGATCTAACAAACAAGGAAAATCCAATAGCCAAGGATTTTCTGACACCGCCTCGGCGTAGGCGGCAAGGAAGGTAGCACAGGATTGATAGCCCGTAGGCAGCTCCATTAAGGCAATGGAGCTATTTTGAGCCTTGACGATAGCACGTAGAGGAAAAGCCGAGGGATAATAGATCAAATCCGCATTGAAGGCTTGGCCGAGTCGATAGGTTATCGGGTAGCTAGCTTCACCAAAACTGAATTCGAGCAGCAGCGCCCAGCGTTGCGCACGTGTGCCGTATAACCAGGTACGGCGGAAATTCAGATTATCGTCGATACCTTCAAGAATGCCTAGTACCAACCAGTCGTCAGCAACTGCAGGGAGCGTGAGCAAGCTATCCTTGCGCGTCGTGACTCCTGCGACGTTAAGCAATTCATTTTGCAGGGGCTGCGGTAAAGTCTCCAATCGCCGAAATCCTTTAATCACGAGATATAGCTGAGCAAATTCGGCTAGCATGCGCTCTGGCCACTCCGTATTGGCGCCGAGCAAAAGTGGCATCCGTTTGAGTCGGCTGGCAAGCCCTCCAAGCTGGGCGTCGACCATTCGTGCTGAGATATTTTGCCAAAAAGAATAATTCTGAACTTCGATAGTGGCCAGTCCTTGTCGAATTCGGTCGAGTAACCAAATTTCGAGATCATCCAGCCCTTGTTTCATTAAGCCAAGGCGGCGCTCCCAATTACGGGCTTTACGTAATTCGGCCTCGGTTGGTGCAGGGGGCGATGGTTCTGCGGGAGCTTCCTCAAGCTTACTACCCCGCTTTTCCAACCAATTGCTCACCCAATCCGGGTAATCGTTCGTCACGCGAAAAGCCTCTGATTGCTCACCGTAAATGAGGAAGAGTCCTATCGCATGTTTACAGGGAAATTTTCGACTAGGGCAGGTACAACTAAAAGCTGGTCCTTGTAGATCAATTTGCGTGCGGTAACGGGTCGTTCCACTTCCCTGATATTCTCCCCAAATCACCCGTGGATTGCCCGCTAAATTCTGCCACTTTCGCACCGTAGCCACCCCTTTTGCCCGATCCGCAGTATTGTTATCGGGGGCAAAGGATAGCATTTGTTCGGCGGTCCAGGACAAGGGTTAGGACATTATTAGAAATGAGAAAAAGGAACGAGTAACAAAATTTTCGTTGTAGCAGTATTAATCCTCTTCTTCGGTAAGAATTCCGAGAATTTGCATCGCCTTTTCCGAGGCTGTCTGCTCGGCACTTTTCTTATTGAAATCATCCGCAGTCGCCAACTTCTTGCCATCAATCATCACTGCGACTTTAAAACGATCACGTTTCTCAAATTTGTACTTCGCGAGCATCTTGTAAGTAACAATTTGCCCGTTTTTCTGGCACCATTCAAGTAGCTGGCTCTTGTAATTATCGTCAAAGGTTTCCAATTCGTGAATATCAAGATAACCCCGTAAGATACGATTCACTACGTAGCGCTTCGTTCCGTGATAGCCGCGTTCCAGATAAACGGCGCCAACTAAGGCCTCCAATGCATTTCCGAGCATCGAGCGACTCAGTCGGGTATTGTTAAATTCACTCAACAGCATATCCAGTCCCATCTTGTCCGCAATTTTGTTGAGAGATTTACGCTTTACAATTTTAGAGCGCATCTTCGTCAAGAAACCTTCATCGCTATTGGGGTACTTTTTAAAAAGATATTCCGCTACAATGGTGCCCAATACAGCATCACCGAGATACTCCAGGCGTTCATTGCTCTGGATTGCATACAGCTTTTCCGTAGAGGTCGATTTGTGATAAAAAGCGAGCTTAAACAAATTGAGATTAGAAGGGATAAAACCCAAAAGCCTGCGCAACCGCTTAGCCAGATCCCGGTCAGGCGAGATGTAATAGTTGTAAAACTTGAATATAAACTTCAAAAGCCAGGCATTAAATCCGCTGGTGATCAGGCTGTAACCACAATGCATGGACTACTAGGAACGGTATTGCCATGTGTACGTAAAACCATCGGTAACAACTTCCCGGAAGTTGACTAAACCTAAGGTCAAAATAGAAATGGGATCAATTGTCCCGCACCTCTCGCTTGCTAATCCAAAGAGGTGAACTTTCAAGCTAGAATCACTTCGTGCAGTTTTCGCAGTTTGGTTACAACCTGATTACCAAATTAGATTTAATAATAAAACTGCACGAAGTATAGTGTATTATTAACAAGGACTTTGCCGGGTGTCAAATCATGTCGAAGCATTAACGACACCCTTAAGTTTGTCCTACGATTCAAATCGTTTGAAAATCACCGAAGAATTGTGTCCGCCAAATCCAAAGGTATTACTCAAAATGGCGTTCACTTGCCGCTCCTGTGCCTCATTAAAGGTCAGATTCAGACGGCTATCAATATCCGGATCATCCGTAAAGTGGTTGATCGTCGGTGGTATAAAATTGTGCTGGATAGCCAAAATTCCAGCAATAGCTTCAATAGCTCCTGCAGCTCCTAACAAATGTCCGGTCATGGACTTCGTTGAGCTAATATTTATTTTATAGGCATGCTCGCCAAAAACCTTGAGAATCGCCTTTGTTTCGGCAATATCGCCCAAGGGTGTTGAGGTGCCGTGTACGTTTACGTAATCAATGTCTTCAGGATTCATTTTGGCGTCATTAAGTGCCATTTTCATGACATTCCGGGCGCCCAGTCCTTCGGGATGAGGCGCTGTAATATGGTGTGCATCCGCAGTAGCACCCGCCCCAACAATCTCAGCAATGATATTCGCACCGCGTTTTTTTGCAAACTCGTATTCTTCCAGAATGATCGCACCACTACCTTCGCCAAGCACAAAACCATCGCGATCCAGATCAAAAGGTCGAGAAGCGGTCAGGTAATCATCATTGCGCGTAGAAAGAGCTTTCATCGCGTTGAAACCACCAATTCCCGCGTGAGTAACTGTTGCTTCTGAACCACCGGAGACAACCACATCGGCCCGGCCCAAGCGAATATAGTCAAAAGCGTTACTAATAGCGTGCGAAGACGAGGCACAAGCTGATACGGTAGCGTAATTGACACCACGAAAGCCATATTTCATCGAGATATGCCCCGCCGCAATATCCGAAATCATTTTCGGAATCATAAATGGATTATAGCGCGGTACGCCATTACCAACAGCAAAAGCCTCGATTTCACGTTCCAAAGAGTATAATCCGCCGATCCCCGATCCCCAGATCACACCTACACGATCCAAATCGAGTTGATCAACATCCAAACCACTCATCTTCACCGCTTCCTCGGCGGTAACTAAAGCGTATTGTGTGAAGGGATCTAAGCGACGTGCTTCCCGGCGCTCAATACCGTATTCTTCAGGTTTAAAATCTTTGACTTCGCAGGCAAACTGCGTTTTGAATTGACTAGCGTCAAAATGGGTAATTGGATTTGCACCACTAACGCCTTTCTTCAAGCCTTCCAAATATCCCTGAACACCATTACCGATGGGGGTTAAAGCTCCAATTCCGGTGACAACGACCCTTTTCATATTAAT
Source organism: Saprospiraceae bacterium (assembly GCA_028285085.1). Lineage (GTDB taxonomy): Bacteria > Bacteroidota > Bacteroidia > Chitinophagales > Saprospiraceae > JAHDHW01. Next base: position 87,980 of record JANQQI010000129.1, read on the forward strand.
CCGAATAATTTGGTGGATAGACAGGCTGTCTGATCAGCCTGACGGGAGATTCCCGCTTTATTGAGTAGGTTTCCTTTCTCCTCCAACAAACCCTGCAATTGATTAGAAAAAAGTGATCATAACTGTATTAGCCTTCGATCCAACTTTTTCCCAGTTATTGTAATGCCAGATTTATCGAAAATCCCTTTGTCTCGATTTACGCCCAATTTTTAAAGCATTGATGCGTAAGAACGAAGCTATTAGCATTCAATTAATGTGCTTTAAACCCTAAAAGCTTCTGAAAAAAAGCCACAAATTAGGTCAACAAGTCACCTAATTTGTGGCCGGAATAACTTAAATGCAGTATTTATCTTGCATCATAATCAATCATTCCAAGCAAAGTGAATACTTATGCGAGTTCGCCTGTCAGGTATTCAACCGCCTGGCCTACAGTCGTAATATTTTCAGCTTGTTCATCGGGTATAGAGAGATCAAATTCTTTTTCGAACTCCATGATCAATTCCACGGTATCCAGTGAATCTGCTCCTAAATCGTTAGTGAAACTAGCCTCTGGTGTGACCTCTGAAGTATCAACACCCAATTTGTCAACGATGATTTTAGTTACTCTTTCTGCAATGTTTGACATATTTGTACATTTTTATATCTGTCTTTTCGCCGTTTAAGGCATAGGCTGTATCTTGATTTTTGACAGTGACAGACAGGGTTTAGTAAATGCACTGCAAAGTAAATTATTAGTCAAGTGATAACCAAAGTTTTTTTCGACTTTTTTACCGTCAGTGCTTGAATACAGGATGCTTGAGCAGCGCGAATTTTCGCCAAGGGTGATCTTAGGAAAAGCCTGAACAAAAATAATTTTTGCCCGGTTTTGGGATTTGCGGGGATAGCCGTACTTTTATTTTTAATAATTTATTGTAAAAAGTACACTAATTCCCGATATCCGGCCTAGCTTTGGCTTCAAATCACCTATTCGAAAGGCGCTCGTTCATCCGTTTAAATAGACGCCGAATCATCGTAAGGGATACAATTTTTAACTTTTCTTTAAGAAGATGTTACTAAAAAAACACCCAAACGGTCTACGAGTTGTTCTTTTCTAACTATTCAATTCACTTACGAAGTATTAAAACAACTTCGAACAATATCACCAAAATGGAAATTGTAGATCATCAGAATACAAAAATTGTTGCTACCGTTGGACCTGCCTCTAGTTCTTACGACAATCTCCTGAGTCTGGTTAAAGCCGGCGTCAATGTTTTTCGCCTCAATTTTTCGCACGGTTCCCACGCTGATCACCTCAAAGTGATCAATCACATCAATTATATCAACGAGAAGTATAATCTTCACGTTAGTATTCTGGCCGATTTGCAAGGTCCCAAACTTCGGGTCGGGAAGATTGAAAATAATGCCCTTCCCCTGCAACCCGATGACGTGGTCACTTTCGTGAATGAGGAATGTATGGGAACGATGGAGAGTATTTATATGAGTTATCAGCAGTTTCCGCAAGATGTCAAAATTGGTGAGCGTGTCTTGATAGATGATGGTAAGCTCGTATTCGAAGTCATCGAAACGAATGGAAAAGATACGGTGAAACTCAAGGTGCTGTATGGTGGCATCCTTTCTTCCAATAAAGGGGTTAACCTTCCTAATACTAGTATTTCACTACCTTCATTGACGGCCAAAGACGAAGTTGATCTGGATTTCATCCTTGATCAACCCTCTATCAATTGGATTGCCTTATCCTTCGTGCGAACGGCCAAGGACATCAAAGATTTACGCAAAAAAGTAGAAGCGCGTGGTCATTCTGCCAAATTGATCGCCAAGATCGAAAAGCCCGAGGCCATCGAGCGCATCGATAAGATCATCAAAGCGTCTAATGCGATCATGGTAGCTCGGGGTGATTTGGGGATTGAGGTGCCTCTCGAAAGATTGCCTTTGCTCCAAAAAGAGATCATTAATAAATGTATCCAACGGGCTCGCCCGGTCATTGTGGCCACGCATATGATGGATAGCATGATCAAGCAACCGATCCCGACACGGGCGGAAATCACAGATGTGGCTAATGCGGTACTCGACGGTGCTGACGCCGTGATGCTTAGCGGTGAGACCTCTGTAGGTGCTCATCCCGTTAAGGTGGTTGAAGCCATGAATAAGATCATCGAGGAAGCCGAAAAAGTCTATTCTATCCGCGGGCGACGGCCAAAACCAAGCCCTAAGAGCCGTACCTTTCTCTCGGATGCGGTGTGCTTCAATGCTGCCAAGACCGCCGAAGAGATTAGTGCCAAAGCCATTATCGGAATGACTAGCTCGGGCTACACGGCCTTTAAAGTGTCAAGCTACCGACCGGCCTGCGAAATCTGTATTTTCTCCGATCGGCATCATATGCTCGCAACGCTGAGTCTGGTATGGGGCGTACGCTGTTTTTACTACGATAAGTTTACCACGACCGATGATACGATCAGCGATGTCACCGAAATTTTGAAAGTGGAAAAACGGGTTGAACCCGGCGAGGTGATTGTCAATACCGGCAGTATGCCACTGCATCGTCGCCATCGCACCAACATGCTCAAGGTGACCGTTATCGAATAATTCAACAATTATTTGTCTAAGCTTAGATAGTTTTGGGAACTGGCTTCGTCGATCACAATGGTATCGCTTAGGCTATCGTGCCAGCCGCGGTCGCCCAAGAATGATAAGGTATTGAAAGGAATTACCCGAGCGGCGGAGCGACCGAGGTATTGTAGAAAAGTAGGGGGCTGTCCCCGCCTACTCCGACAAAGCACTCGTGTCCGTGTCAGATACTTCCCAATCGTTTTACCATCTAAAAAGTATTCCTGTGCGGTGTAAAAGATGATGTAGAGCAGGTTAGATACCAGAATATCCGTCAAAAGATCAACTCCAATCAGCCAATTAATGATCGCCTCGCTACCAATAAGAGACAACAGATATCCCATGCCATACAATACGCCCATAAAAAGAATTCGATCAATGATATAATTGACAAAGCGCTTCTCTTTCGCCGCTTCGTTGATGACCACAATGCGATTTTCTTCTTCGTGAAAATGTTGGTCGAGGATATCTTGGTTCATAGATTTAGCTTAAAATGGGGTTCTATTTCATTAAAGGTTGAAATAAAAATACAACAAAACAAAAGATTCACCGATGGAGCATTTCTAATTCTCCACATCACTCCTCCCCTATTCTAAATCCCTCCTACCAGATCGCTTTGGCTCTACCGTATTTTTCTATCTTTGCGCCGCCGACAGATGGAACAAACTCAAACTATCTGTCGTATCAAAAAAGTATCACCTAAACTATTGATCCGTATCGTATTACATTACAAGAGAGATAATGACATCCATTCTCCAGCGTGAGGGTCAAAAAACATAATTCATCCACAATGAAAATTATCATTCCTATGGCTGGCCGGGGTTCCCGTTTACGGCCACATACCCTGACGGTTCCTAAACCCTTAGTTCCCGTTGCAGGCAAACCAATCGTACAGCGCCTGGTAGAAGATCTGACTGCCTCCTGCCCCGATCCGGTTGATGAGATCGCCTTTATTATTGGTGATTTTGGAGATCAGGTTGAACAAGATTTGAAAAATATTGCTGAATCCCTGGGCGCCAAAGGCTCCGTTTATTATCAGAATCAACCTTTAGGGACAGCGCATGCGGTACTTTGCGCGGCGGAAAGCCTCAGTGGTCCTTGCTTTGTTGCCTTTGCGGATACACTTTTCAAAGCCAACTTCGCTTATGATCCCACAGCTGATGGCATGATATGGGTGCAAAAGGTGGAAGACCCTTCTTCTTTTGGAGTAGTAAAAGTCGATGAAAACAATCACATCACTGATTTTGTTGAAAAGTCACCGGTCTTCGTATCCGATATGGCGATTGTTGGTATCTATTATTTCAAAGATGGAGATCGTTTAAAAAAGGAATTACAATATCTTATCGATAATGACATTAAGGATAAAGGTGAATATCAATTGACCAATGCACTCGAAAATATGAAAGGGCAGGGTCTCATCTTTAAACCCGGTACCGTAGAAGAATGGCTAGATTGTGGTAATAAGGATAACGTCATCTACACTAATCAGCGCATTCTGGAACTGAAAAAAGAGCAAGAGCAACTCGTAGCGCCATCAGCAGTATTAGAAAATGCAGTTGTGATTCCTCCTTGCTACATTGGCCCAAATACAGTGATCAAAAACGCCGTGGTGGGACCACATGTATCCGTTGGGCATAATTCACGGATCGAAAATGCCGTTATTGAGAATAGTGTAATTCAAAACCAGACTAACGTTCGGAACGCTAATCTGGAAAACTCCATGATCGGTAACCTAGTTGATTATCAGGGCAAAAAGACCGATCTTAGTATAGGTGATTATTCAAAGTATTCCGCATGAACCTAATCCGATGTAACCGCCAATTAACGTGGCTTCTTTTGTTTTTCGCATTGAATGCCGTGCTCTTGCCCGCTCAAGATCGCGTCAGCGAAGAGGAGGTCAATACGCAAAAGATTTTCATCGATGCCAGCAAGGAGAAGATCCTGGGCAACTATGATAGCGCGATCCGCTTATTCCAGGAAGTACTCAAGCGCGACCGAAAAAACCACGCGGCGGCTTACGAATTGGCTCGGATTTACGACGCCCGAGAAGACATCAATAAGGCCCTAGAATCTATTCGTAAGGCCATCAAATTATCCCCGGATAATGAATGGTATCAGCTCTTTCTCGCGGATACTTATGAGAAAAACAGCGAGCCACGTGCGGCCGCTGAAATATTTGGACAACTCGTCGACCGCTTTCCCGGGAATCCTTTTTACTACGAGCGATGGGCTTTCAGCCTTGTCAAGGGGCGGCAATCAGAGGCCGCAATTGCGGTTTACGACCGGATGGAAACCCAGTTTGGTGTCAGCGAAGATATTTCGCGCCGTAAGCATCAACTTTATCTTGGTATGGGCGAACAGGCCAAAGCCGCAGCTGAGTTGGAACGTTTGATTAGTTCGTCGCCTTCCAATACGCAGTATTACCACATGTTGGCCAGTTTTTATCAACAAGTTGGGAAAAGCAACGACGCGGAGACCGTTTACGAACGCTTATTGGCGGTTGACTCTACCGATGTTCGGGCCAGCATTGCTCTCGCAGGAAAGCAAAAAGGAGCGGCCGCGGGTGATACCGGGTTCCTCGAAACGCTCAAGCCAGTTTTTGAGAAAGCGGATGTGAATATTGATTTGAAAATCAAGGAGCTGATTCCGTATATCCACAAAGTTGCCGACGGAAATGATCCCAGCATCGTGGCCCCTACGCTGGAATTAGCCTCAATCCTTGAGCGCGTGCATCCTAAGGAGGCGAAAGCTTATTCGGCGCACGCTGATCTATTGTATTACTCCGGGCAAGTCCCCGAAGCTTTAGAGAAGTACCAAAAAGCATTGGAACTCAATAAGTCTGTTTTCTCCATTTGGGAGCAGATCATGTACATCCATACCGAGATGGCGGATTTTGAAGCACTCAATACAATAAGCGAAGCGGCAATCGATCGCTTTCCTAATCGTGCTAAAGCCTATTATTTTAATGGAATCGCCCAGGGACAGCTGGCCAAACACGGCGATGCGGTAGCTAGCTTCCGACAAGCCTTGATGATGTCCCGCAAAGATCCTGTCCTTCAGGTTGACATCTACAATCACTTGGGTACAGAGTATTTCATGCAAAAAAAGTACGATCAATCATTCGGGTCGTTTGAACGCGCGCTAGGGATTAACCCACAAGCTCATAATGTTATGAATCGCTATGCTTATTACTTAGCGGTGCGGGGAGAATCACTCCCTAAAGCAAAAGAAATGGCGGCTGTTTCGAATGAATTAGCCCCCAATCTGGCCAGCTATCAGGACACTTATGGATGGGTGTTGTATAAAATGAAGGAGTACAAAGCGGCGAAAGAATGGATTGCGAAAGCGCTGGCTAATGGTGGCGATCGCTCTTCCGCAATTCTGGAGCATTTTGGGGATGTGCTGTATCAACTCGGTGATACCGAAACCGCGCAATCTTACTGGCAACAAGCTCTGGAGGTTGGAAACGATGGTTCAGAATTCCTGGAAAAGAAAGTAGCCGAAGGCAAACTCTTCGAATAGTGGCCAACAACCACTACCCCCTGGCAGCATTAAAAAAAGCTTCTAATTTTCGTGGATCCAGATTCCCCGAAGTGCGGACACCACTGCACAAATCGAGGCCGTAAGGTTGTACTTCATCAATCGCCCTTTGAACATTCTCTGCTCGCAGGCCACCGGCCAAAAAAACAGGAATACGTACCGCTTCGACCAACGCTCGGCTCACCGCCCAGTTGTGAGTGCGCCCCGTTCCGCCGAGTTCCTTCACCGCTAAATTGGGATTCCCCGAATCCAACAGCAAGGCGTCGACATGATCTTCCAAGGCTAAAGCCTCTTCAATCGCCTTTTCGTCTAAAACATGGATAACCTGCACCAATTGCACCCCGGGTAAGGCAGCGCGTAATTGAGCGTATTGATCGGGCTCGACGTGATCAACCAATTGAATAGTTCGGGTATGGGTCCGTTGATGATGAGCAGCGATGGCTTGAGACTGGGTCTCGCTGGTGAGCAAAAAAGTATTGATCTCTGCAGGAAGCCCAGCAACAATGGTAGCAATTTC
>JANQQI010000136.1 GCA_028285085.1 Saprospiraceae bacterium
AATGAATAGGTGAAGTAGCTGATGCTTGGTAAAGCGCTAAAACTTGCTCGCACAATTGCTCAAAGGTAATCTGAGCGGGGTCAAATAGTACGCCCAAAGAAGCATAAGCCGGTACGAGTTCCAAGATCCCCGGTGGGCTGTCAGTCCCAAGCTGTGTTTGTAAGGTAGTGATATCATTGAGGATGTCGCGATCCATGCGCTGAGGCCATTCGATCAGCAAGGCTGTAGGCCCAAATGGTTTAAGCGTGATGGAATAGCGACCACGACTCATGCTATTTGAATATTTTCTTTTTGCAATTGGCTTTTGAGGTACTGGGCGATGGCTAAAGCTTGTGAATTATCCCCGTGAATGCAGATGGTATCAGCGGTAAGAGCGTGCCACTGTCCATCCACCGCTCGGATACGTTGGCCGAGCACAATCTCTCGTACTTGTTCGAATACTTGCTCGGGATCGTGTAAGACAGCGCCGGCCTCTCGTCGACTCTGAAGGCGGTAGCTATCCAGATAAGCGCGATCGGCAAAGGCTTCGCGGCATAGAGACAGACCTGCCGCAGTTGCCGCTTGGGCCATCGCCGAGGCCGGCGGAGCGTATAAATATAAATCATTAGAAAATTCGGCGATGGCGCCGACTACAACTTCTGCGGTAGCCCGGTCAGCACTGGCCAAATTATACAGCGCACCGTGTGGCTTGACGTGATGCAAAGTGCCACCTTGCAATTCGACCAACCCTTTTACTGCCGCAATTTGATACTGAATGATCGCCTGCAAGTCCTTTGCAGGGATATCCATCCGGCGGCGACCAAAGCCTGATAAGTCGGGGAAAGCCGGATGAGCGCCAATCTTGACGGCATGCGACAGCGCAAGTTGAATGGTTTGTTGCAAGACCAGGGGATCACCCGCATGAAAGCCCGCCGCAATATTGCACGAACTAATAAAAGGCATCAAATCTGCATCCGCGCCGAGTTCGTAACGCCCAAAGCTCTCACCCATATCACAATTGATGTCGATCGTCATCGCCATACGGTTGGTTTTTAAAATACTTTCAAAATACCTTTTACACCTAAAAAAATTGTAAACGCCAAAATGATGAAACCAAGCCCTAAAAGTAACGGCCGATTACGTGCGGCTCCCATCACGGTGCCTCGGCTAGTCACCCACAATAAAAAGCCAGCAACGATAGGTAAGAGCAAACCATTGGCCGCCTGCGCAAAACGAATGATCTCGATCGGCTCGATACCCAAAGAAGAAAAGAGAACGCCTAAAATGAGGATGATCATCCATACGACCCGGAAGCGGCTATTTTTTAAGTCCTTCGACCAGCCCAAACAGCCAGCAGCCACGTAGGCCGCGGCCAAAGGAGCAGTAATCGCAGAGGTCAGACCAGCCGCAAATAAGCCTAAGCCAATGAAGTAAGGGGCAAAATCACCGAGTAATGGTTGCAAACTACGGCCCAGATCGGCCGCACTGCTAATCTCTGCTCCTGTCACTGCCGCCGCGGCAATAATAATACACATAGAGACCAGGCCCCCAAGGATAATTGAGACAAAAGTATCTTGTCGGGCCTTCGGTAAATCATCGGCGCTTTTCCACCTTTCGCGCACTAAATCAGCGTGTAAGAAAAGATTGTAAGGCACGACGGTGGTACCGACTAAGCCGATTACCGTCAAAATATTTTCCTCGTTAATGCGGGGAACGAATAATCCTCCAAAGAGCAATCCCAAATCGGGTTGTGTCATCAATGCCGTTACAACAAAGGTCGCACTCATCAGCACTACCAGGGCGACCAGGCTACGTTCGATAAGCCGGTAATTCCCCAGATAAAGCAGCACAAAGGCTAAGCCTCCAGCACACCAACTCCACAGATTAATGGAATAGCCCAACAGCTCCAAATTGGCGGCGCCAAAGAGTAATTCCATGCCCAGTACGCCACCACTAATGTTGCCTGCTTCGTAAAAGAGATTGCCCACTACAATGGCAGAAAGGACCAGCAAAATCGCTCCCCAGCGCAAAATTGGTGATGAGATGGATTCTCGAATCACAGTAGCGAGTCCCTTCCCAGTAATGATCCCCAAACGAGCCGACATCTCTTGCAAAACCAGCGTGGCAATGATAGAAAAGATCATGGCCCAGAGCAAAGCCAAACCAAATTGGACGCCGGCGATGGTACAAAGCGTCACCGTCCCCGGGCCGATAAAGGCAGCCGCGATCAAAGTCGCCGGACCGATATTTTTCCACCACTTACTCATGCTCAGCGCTGATTAAGGCGTAGATGGCGAAAGACGCTAGCCAATGCTCGCCCTCGTAGTCGCCATCGACAATATTAGGTAAGGAATAATTGAGATGAGCGGCGGCCAATTGTCGCAAATGACCATACTCCGGTAAGTCATTAGCAATACCATAAAGACACCAGGCCCGACTGAAGTTTACCCCGTCGAGATGCACCAGCTTGCCGTCTTTTCGATCGGAAACTTCACCGGGTGCCCAGCGGAAATCGGGATCAGCGAGCTGCGGCAAAAAGGCTTTAAACCAGGTGCGGAATTCAGTCTCCGGCAAGACCCGGCGCATGATATCCGCTTCTTCCAAGCAGGGGGACAAGAAATCATAGCCGCTGGGCTCCCAGCTAAGTGGACAAGCCGCATCGGAGGCGTAGAAATCCCGGGCGCGGGCTTCGATCAATTGCTGGAGCGAATCAGCACCGACAGTATGCGCATAATCCCAGGCGAAGGCGAGGCCAAAGCCGGTATTGGTATGCTCGCCGACGCGAATCGGATAATTTAGACGAGGCAAGAAGTCCAAATAGCGCTGAACGAGCAAATCGGTGAGCGGTTGGAGGTTTTGCTCTAACTCGCGAGCCAAAGGATCATCCCAAAGATGCAAGGCTTCGGCGAGCTTGAGCAACCAAGCCCAACCGTAAGTGCGCTCAAAGCTTTTGGCCATGGGGTGCTCGAAGTAGGCTACTTCGGCGGCGATGTGCTCAGCGGAGATGTTCTCGGCTAATTTTTGGCGGATGGCTGCGGCGGCTTCGAGCTGGGGAAAGCGTCGCAGTAATTCGACCAGCATCCAGTGGCCGTGTACCGCGGAATGCCAGTCAAAGCAACCGTAAAAAGCAGGATGCAGGGCCTCCGGCCCCGCTAAATCGGTGCTATCCTTGAGCACTTGGTTGAGCTTATTGGGGTATTCTTTTTGCATACATTTTAGCGGAAGTCCAGCTAAGCGATTAGCTTCCACCAGCGTCAGCTGAGTAGATGTCTCAGCAGTTTTTGTTGAGGTAGCGGTTGACTCAGCCGCAGGAGAGGCAGGCTCAGAATTGCAAGCCGCTAAAAGGACTAGGCCCAGTAAGGGCAAGAGATAACGCATTGGTTTTTTAGTAAATATAATAAAACAATCAAAGGAATGGATTCTGAACGAAATTGCATACTCAAAAGAAGGTGTTGTAAGTATTAGTTTTAATGCTCTGATGGAAAATTAAAGCCAATTGACTCGGCTGATTACAAAGCATTTCTTAGTCAAGGTTTTTGTTATTAGCTAAGACAAGCTCAGTAACGTTTTCATTTTTTCCAACAGCTGAAAAAACGAAACAAAAAAAGCCGCAACTGTGGATCTTTTGACTGTAATTAAACCCGCCTCCCGCGAGCTTTCTAAGGTCAGCAAAACAGTGATGCTGTTTTACTTCTGGAAAACTCTTGATAATTGGCCAACCCACAGTTTAATTACTTTAACGCCAAAATCTCCAAAGGTTGATTTTTATTAGTGATAAGCTTAGGAAAGGTCAAGCGGTATTTTACTATATTAAATTGAGTGCATAAAAAAAGCTCGTCGTGCGGTACACAACGAGCATTCTTTACATAACTAAGTGCCTGATTTTTGAAGCTAAACTTGAGCTTCATCGTAAAACGTCATTGCTGTTTTGACCAGATAATGATCAAAAGGTTTAATCAGAGGCAAAAAAAATATTGGTTATTTTGTTGGGGTAGATTTTAGGTTTACAAAACTGTTGAGATACTGATTAGCACTTCATTACAGCCAATTTCATAAGATTTACCAATCGATATTTTCTAAAAGTTAGAGGAGATTTTATCCGTTTAAAAGATTAAGGCAGGGAACTAAAAACGAAAGCGGGACTGTTCAAAAGCTTTCTCGTACACCCAAATTAATCCAAATGGCCAATTCTTTACTCCAACTAATCCGTAATTCTTTCGGTGGGTTATCCAAAGAAGTTTGGTTACTGTCCCTGATCTCCTTCATCAATCGAAGTGGGACCATCGTTATTCTATTTATGACCATCTTCCTGACTCAGGAATTGGGTTTCACCAAGCTGGAAGCAGGCTTCGCCATGAGCTGCTTCGGCATCGGTTCATTTGCTGGCTCCTACGTCGGCGGCTGGCTGACCGATCGCTACGGCTACTACCCTACTATGTTTTGGTCGCTGGTCATCGGTGGCTTATCCTTTTTCGTGTTGATGCACATGACCACCGTCATTTCTTTTTGCACGGCCGTTCTTTTTGTGAGTTTGATTGGTGATGCCTTTCGGCCAGCGAATCTGGCGAGTCTGGGTGCGTATTCTAAGCCAGAAAACTACAATCGCTCGCTGTCGCTCATTCGGATGGCAGTGAATCTGGGCTTTGCTTTTGGAAGTGCCGGAGCAGGTTTTTTAGTCCGCTTTGCTGGCTACGATTGGCTATTTATTATCGATGGCATCACCTGTATTCTGGCGGGGATTTTCTTGCGCTTTGTTTTGGCTGACAGAGGAAACGCAACGGTTTCAGAAACTAAGGAAGCAAAAACATCTGATACCGCACCAGCAGTTACGACACACTCGGCTTATAAAGATCGGCCGTACATTGCCTTCGTCAGCATGGTTTTTATTCAGAGCGTTGCTTTTATGCAGCTCTTCTCGAATTTCCAATTGTATCTGCGCGAAGCCGTCGGCTTACTGGAAGATGAGATCGGCCAGATTTTGTTTATCAATGGCGTCGTAATTTTCATTTTCGAAATGCCTTTGATCTACGTTCTTGAGAGGCGATTCAAACGTATGCCGATGATTATTCTCGGCGGTGTAATGATTGGTGTGTCCTACCTCTGCTTGAATTTAGGTGGCCACTGGCTCATTCCGGTGTTGTGTTACATTCTGCTGATCAGTTTTGGGGAGATCATCAATTTCCCCTTCATGAACGCGTTGGCATTGAATAGAGCGAATCCCGCCCGTCGAGGTGAATTCATGGGCTTGTACTCGATGTCGTTTTCGCTGGCTTTCATCATTGCGCCAACGCTGGGGGCCTACATTGTAGAGCAGTATAGTTTCGAGGTCCTCTGGTATGCCGTTGGACTGCTCAGTGGCTTGTCAATTATCGGCTTTATGATGATTAGTCCTTATTTCAAAGATAAGGTGATGAGTGATGATAAAACTTCAGTTGTGCCGGAGAATGTAGCGATGGAGATGGTGGAATAGACTAATGGAATTTAGCCTAAGCTGCTCAGTATTGTGTTCATTTTTCCAGCAGCTGAAAAACGAACCAAAAAAGCCGCAACTGTGGATCTTTTGGCTGTAATTAAATCCGCCACCCGCAACCTTTCCAAGGCCAGCAAAATAGCTACGCTATTTTACTTCTGGAAAGCTCTTGACAAAAGGCCATCCCTCAATTTAGCCTCCCCATCCGCAAGCGGTTCACTTACTTAAATGTCCACTGGACATTTACCCTGTGGAATCGTAAGTTCATGCAAAAACCTCCAAAGGTTGAAGTTATGTTGTAAGCTCATTTATAATAGCGAACTATTCTTAAAGAAGCGTTTGAGGCAATAAGTCTCAAACGCTTTTTTAGTATTATCTCTTTAGCGCAATTTTTTTCTCGATCGGAAAACAGTAAGATAGTTCTTAGTTGATGATCAACTCGTTAAAGGCATCAGTAAGTCGAAAGCCACTATTGGGGCTTTTTCACAGCGCAAGTCGTAATACCGAAGGGCGCATACAGCGGGCAAAAGCTCACGACGCTCGTCAAAGCAAAGACGGCGGCTAGCACGAGTAGCACCAAGCCCAGAGTACCGGAGATAACATTGGTGAAGTACAAGATGGCAAAAACGGCCGCGAGGACCAATCGAATGGTACGATCTACATTTCCCATATTCCTTTTCATAATTCTGACTTTTTGATAACAGCCAAGGTGAGCATAAAGCTGGGGCAAGCATTGGACTGTTATCCGGTGAAAAAAAATTGAACGACACGGACTAAGCCATAGACGATGCTCACACACAGCAAGCAAATCAGAATAAACTTGAAAACTTTTTCCGTATTCATTTCACCATCAAAGTTAAAGGCGCTCTTGGTGGCGTGCAGTGACTATGGTCACTATCGCAGTATTTTTATAAAACCTGAATCTTGAGTCAGCTTGTCTTCTATTTCTAATTTTTTGATGACTCGGCTGATCACTTCTCGCACCGTTCCCAGTTCATTGGCGATCTGGCCGTGGGTAAGTTTTAGCACATCCGTGCCGGTGAGATTGGCCTTTTGGATGAGATAATCGTAGAGGCGCTTGTCCATCTTGTCGAGTAAAACGTGATGGATGGTCTCTAAAAGGTCAACATAGCGTAGGTTAAATTGCTCGTAGAACAGATGGTTCAGTTGAGGAAAATTCTTCAGCCAGATGGATAGCTTTCCCACGGGAATGAGCAAAATCTTAGAATCTTCCTCCGTCGTGGCGAAAACCTTGCTTGGTTCATTTTTCAAAGCAGCCGTGAAAGACATGACACAACTTTGGTTCGGTTGGATATAATACAGTAACAACTCTCTGTCTTCGAAACGTGAAAATACTTTGACCAGTCCTTCGACAACTAACGGTAATACTTTGACGTATTGTTCTTCACGAAGAATTTCAGTCCCCTTGGGGATATCTTTGATTTCAGACCGTTCGAGTATCTCGTTGGTGAGTTGCGGGCCTAGGAGAGAAGATAAAAAGGCGTGTTTGCTCATGATCAGTCAGTCAAAATATATTGAGAATTTATTCTCACCTATTTAAACAAAATAGCCCCCAAACACAAGTCCAAAAACAAAAATTGTAATAATTAGAGAAAATGAAGTGAGAGATTAGCTTTAGCGAATGGAATGATCATCAATAAATCTTGAAACGTTCTAAACTAACCATCGTAGGAATCAGAGCGATAAAAGATTTCCATCACCAGCGCATGAGGCAGTGTAATTCCAAAAGTAACGATCAATGCCCAGATAGGTATACTGAGTATAGCATCATTTAGATAGAGCACCAAAGAAATGCCTCCCAAGCCCAATATGGCAGCAATGGTGAAAGGCAAGAGAATTTTCACAAATTGAAAATTATTATCCAATTCATTATTCTTTTTCAAAAAATCATATTCCTGAATTAAGACTCGGAAAGAATGGAGGATAATAAAATACAAACTAAAACCTAAAAGGATAGATAAAAATTTAAAGGACAGAGCGATCAACACCAATAAATAAAGTTCGGTAAACAGAGCTTGAAATGAAATATTTTTCAAAAAAATTAGATATACCAATATAGCTAAACTCACCGAAACTAAACCATAAGTAAAAATAGCAGAATTTTCAATTAAGAAATCTGAGGCGACAATGGGAAACAATTCCCCTTCATAAGTCAAACTCAACAATTCCGTTCTATTAAAATGAATTAAAAAAGATAGCACAGTTCCTCCCCAACAAAAATAAAGCACCCTGGACATAAAACCAGAGTCTAAGTTATAATCTACAAATTGAGATTGGCCAAAATGATAAGCAGAAATGAGTAAAAATGTTATAAAAGAAAAATTCGGTAAAAAGAACCAAGTTAAACCAGCCAGCAATGCTATTAGCACATAAATGGTAATAAATCGAACATTCTGCATCTTCCCCTTAATCCCGTACAATACATTATCAATCGCCCCGTGAGAAACGCCCACCGTCAAAATAAAAAACACACAGACACATTGAATAAAAAACTCTAAGCCCGTATGCTGAAGCTGTTCTATTTGTAAAAATAAAATATTCAAGATGATATAGTAGAATACTACTTTTTTCATGTAACGAATATTTATGAGTTGAGGAGATGGACACCTAAAAGCATCCATCTCCTTAGCTTAGACAATTTATTTGGTTTAAAGTGTGACTAGGAATGATTTTGCTACAAACATTATTTTTTGGCCTTGAAATAAATCCCTGACACACTTGATCGTAAACAAGCTTTTAAATTATGCAGCAGCAGTACCAGAAGGCTTACTTTGGCTAATGGCTAAGCTATATACAACCAAACCAAATCCAATCTTATTAATGGCATCCGCTATGTTGTAAAAGAGGTCCACATTGCTTGATCCCCAGCCGAAAGCCGTATTTAACCATCCTCCGGGCATACACATATATCCAATCGGATAGATCGCCCAACCAACGAGGACAAACCAGGCAAGAATACGTACACTTTTTTCAATCGCGGGATTATTAGAGTCTTTAGCTAGCTGAGCGACCTCACCCATCCAAGCTGTGTAAAGGATGTAAATATAACCTAGCGTAGAGAGTACACCGTACATTACAGAGTGTGAAGTACTACCACCTTCCGGGTTAAAAGCCTCGCCGATATAACCAAAGACTAGCATCCAAACTGAAGCCAAAATTAATTTCCAAAGCAAAGCTTTTTTGGCTCCTGCCACTTTGGTTAAGAGATAAAATTCAACACACATGAGTGGCACAGTAAGCGTCCAGTCAATGTATCGCAAAGCAGTTGGATTTTCTCCGGTTGCTAGATAATAATCGCGCATGTAATAATAGTGAACCGCAGCAATAAAGGTAATTAGACCAGAAACCAGGAGAGATAATTTCCATTTTCCATCAACTCGAGATCTTTCAAAAAAGAAAAAAACAGATGCAGCCATCATGGCCATATAGCCGGTAAAAAAAGTAAAAGCAACGGCATCATCCTTTGGAATCGCCAAAACATTTAATAAAAAATCCATCGTAAGGTTGTTTTGATTGTTAACTGAAATACTTATTAATCGACACAGAAAGAAGAGATAAAAAATCAATTCCTCTCTGAAGGTTTTCTCAAATGTTCCGACAAAACAATTAATTCAAAATAACACAACTAAAACATCAACTAATCCAATGTTTTGACAGAAATATTCCTTATCATACTCACATCGCGAATACTTTCATCAAAATATTTCAACAATAAAATGAGTACAATATTTTTTTTTAAATAAGCATTCAATAAACTATACAACCAATTTTAATTATTTCATTTATTAAGTAATAGAGTAATAACCCCAAAGCAAGTAACATGCTTTAAGTCATACGAAAGAATGTGTACCGCGTTTGTAAAACAGCATTCATTTAAACAACGAATACAACAAATACGGTCCTGACTTTCAAAAGACAGGTTATTTTATTAGAGATAAAGTGGAAGGTAGATTAAAGGCATCTAGGCAGATGATCCTTGGGGATTAAAATATTAGACTGTAAACAGGATTCAATAAGGTTTGTTTAACATTTTTTTAAAAAAATAATTCAAATTGATAATTATTCTTTTAACTATTAAAAAAACAAACTACACATGAAATAAAATCAACATGTAATTACCATAAAAAAGAAGTGCTTAGAATAGACTTAATTATTCTTTCTGGTTTACTCAAAGTTTGCTATATCGAATAGTCATTTAACATTAATAGCTCAACCTTCTTTTTTCAACGTTTTGATATCAGCAATCAACTGCTGTATTGCGGTTTTATTTAAGCCATTGTAGATCCCCCGGATGTGTCGACTTTTGTCGATGAGCACAAAATTTTCGGTATGTAGAAACTCATCTAGTGCTTTATCAATTCCCAGATCTTCCTCCACAAAATAGGCTTTGCGACCTAATTCATAGATGACTTGTTGAGCTCCGGTGACAAGATGCCATTTGTTCGCAAGCACACCTTTATCTTCAGCGTAAGCTTTGAGCACAGGAACGGAATCTCGGGTAGGTGTTACGGAATGCGATAGCAATAAAACATCATCGTCCTCTAAAAAGGCATCTTGCAACACCGACATATTCGCGGTCATCCGGGGACAAATACCGGGGCAAGTAGTGAAGAAAAAATCGGCGACGTAGATTTTGCCCGCGAAGGTGGTCTCGGACACCATTTCCCCTTGTTGATTGATCAGTTGAAAAGGTGGAATCCGATGAAAACTATCCAAAACCGAATTCCCCGCTTCCAGCCAATGGGGCGTAAAGGTAGCCTCTTGATAATAAGGCAAAACCGCGGTCCGGCTGCCATGCTGATCCGATTCCTGACAGGCCGTTAATAACGCCAAGCCACAAATCAAATTAATTACAATTCGGTTGCACCAATTCGTCATCCTATTCATAACAAAAACTTGCTCTTTTTAAGCCAAAAATGCGGCCGTTCCTGGCTGCGTCGTTATTATATAATTTGCTATTTTCTTACTTACCATTACTGCTGTAAACCTTCTTCTTTGCCTTGTACATGGACACAAGCAAACCTCAATTGCTCTTCCCCAAACCACTTACGGTAATGCCCCTCACGTAGTCAATAGTAACCGCCAATAGCCCCTCAAGCGACAGAGGTTCCCGTAAAGGGCTGGCGCTGAAATAGACCAGCCCTTCGTTAGGATGCAAAACCAATTTGTCCACTCTGACGGTATCTGAATCAACCGTGTCATTTGTTTGGGTAGTCATCAACTTTTGTTGGTGGAAACGACAAGCCATTAATCCCCGTAAAAGCCAGAGGAGTCAACTATTGAATCGTATTTGGAGTACCTTGACAATCGTATTGATTTAAGCAGCGTTCATTTTGGATAATCGGCCAGACCAGTGAACACCAAAAGAGAAAAACAAAATACTTCATGCAGGATCTATTCTTTTGTTTGTTTCTCTTTAGACTACAACAATTCAAAAATCCTTCGGGGGTGGTCGATTATTTTTTTTCGGAAGTAGCGCATCATTTAAAATACGACGTACAAAAGACTCAAAATCAGCCATTTGCTCGGGCCGCAAAATAGATTGCACCGCTTGAAAATGCTGGAAAACGGATTCAATCTTTTGCTTCTCCAGCAGTTGAAATTCACCGAGTAAGCTATCGGATGCTACTGATAGGTCTTGATTAAACAGTTGTTGAAAGTAAGTCTGTAAGAGGGTGCGCTGATGATCATTTAGTTGCTCCATTTCACTGGTGTGCCGCTTAGCATTTTCCAGGAAAGCTTCGTGCTGCTGCTCATCCAACTGCAGCGAATCTTTGGCATTTTTAGGACCTCCCCGTGGATGTCCTGGATGCCGTGGTTTGGTCAAAAAAAAGAAAGCCACCAGGGCCAAATTGAGTAATAACAGGCCAAAAGCGGCGTATTTGTAAAAATTTAGCTTACTCATGGTCATAGAGATTGTAATCGGAGATGAGGGGAAGGTCATAAACTGAGCCGGCCGGCTCTTCGGCCATCGTAGCCGAGGACTGGGAAAATTGGCTGATCGCAAATCCGTTGAGCATTAATAGCAGGATCGCAGCCACTGCGGCTATTCGCCGCAGCGAAATAGGCAAAATCCTTGTTTCTTCCCCATCGATACGTTGCTCAATCCGTGCCAGCAGATCTGGCTTAGGCTGAGCCCTTCGACTCCCTTCCATACTTTGGAAGACCTCGTCGATCCATTGCTCTCTTTTCTCGGGTTTCATTGGCATTTGATTTATATCTATTAGACAACGATTATTTCTTTTTCCTTCGCTCGGGGTACATTTTTCTCAATTTCTCCCTCAGATTCGCTTTTCCTCTCTGCAATAAAGACTCCACGGCTTTGAGGGAGATTTCCATAATATCCGCCACCTGCTGCCGGGGCAATCCTTCGATATAACTCAAAATAAAGGCGGTTTTCTGAGTTTCGGCTAGTTGTTCAATCGCTTTAAACAAGTATTTGGCCTTTTCCTTATTTTCCAATAATACCCCCGGATGTTCAAAATCGGGTTGATCTCGGTTAGTGGCATCCAGCTGTAAAAAGGAAAAGCGTTTCTTCCGCTTCAGGTGATTGAGCGAGGTATTTACGGTGATCCGGTAAATCCAGGTACTAGTATCGGCATCGCCTTTGAATTTGGCCGCATTTCGAAACACGCTAGTGAATACATCTTGGGTCACTTCCTCGGCATCCGCCTCAACTTGTACAAAACTCAGCGCCGTATTATATACCTTCTCCGATAGCAGTGCATAGAGCTGGCGAAAAGCTTCGCGATCTCCACTGGCAATGGCGATGATGATATTTTTATCGATGCTCAATTCATTGCGATTGTGATTGCGAAGATATATCCAAAACTGAGAACCTGTTTAAAACCCGCTCATAAGATTATGTAAAAATAACGGACGCCTAATGGTCTAAGTTATTTACTTTCGAGTGTTCATTTCATATTTTTTCAACCCTTCCTGCAGTGTCCTTTTAAAAAACGCAGCATTCTTTTTTGTATATCCAAAGGGTTCAATTAAGATGTTCATTTGGTCATCTATGATCACATATAGGGGTTGGATATTTTGGTCGAAAAGAGCGATTTCAAGTGCAGCATTTATTTCTCCTATGGTTTTGGCTTTTTCAAGTTGGCTTTTTGCTCCATTTAAAAATTCCATGTTGTCTAGCCTCATGGTATCCTTTTCCAAAATCTGTCTTTTGTCATCAACGTAAAGTAAAACCGTAATGAAGTGCTCGTTTAATAAATCCTGGATAGATTGGTCCGTAATAAAATCTTCGCTAAACTCATCGTACCCCATCACGCCGTAGCCCGTAAAATGTAGAAATACCGGCTTATTTAAAGTTTTCCCAAGCTGCATTCCTTTGAAAAAATTACGCTCGTATTTTAAATCATCAGGATGCGCTTGGCAAGCCACTAAGCTCAAAATGAGCCATAAGGTAATTCGGCTACTAAAGCTTTTCATTTTTTCTTCGACTGATACTTATCGTGCAGGCCTTCGCCCTTCAGAATCTTAGATATACATTTTTCAATACGGGAAATCCGGGTTTTGGATTGCTTAGGTTGGGAGAAATGCAGGATATAACCTCTTTGGCGACCGGGAGTTAGAGCAGCGAAAGCTGCTTTCAAAACGGGATCTTCGGCAAATTTCTGCTGGAGTTCTTCGGGGATTGGTTCGGGTTGTTTTTTAAATGGCACTTTTAATCCCGCTTTTTCTACTTCAATAGCCGCTTTGAAAAGTACTTTTAAATGGGGTTCTAATTCAACGACTTGTTGGGTATTTGTAAACTTAATGAGGCGACCTGCCTGAGAGTTTTCTCCGGGCTTTTCCAAAATGCCTGCGGGATCATCCAACAAAGCACCCTTGAAAAAGCTGATCGCGCAATGTGCTTTGAAGGCACTTAGCAGTAGGATATTTTTGCCTCGGTAAGTGTAGCAAGGAACGCCCCATTTCAGTTCTTCGGTAAGTCCACTGTCTAATACGATTCCGCGGAGAAGTTCTAGCTCGGTGGTCCAATTATGGACTTTGCAATCAGGGGTGCCGCCGAGCGGGCAACGGCCGCAACCTTCCAGGAGATAGTGATCGACTTGGGGGTTCATAGTAGTCTATTAAGGTCGATTAAGTGGTTTAAAGATAAGTGGATTTAGAGTAGGATGATTTGATTTTCAATAATTAATTAAGCTTGAGTAACATTTCCTTGTGTTATGTTCATTTTTTCCAACAGCTGAAAAAACGAACCAAAAAAAGCCGCAACTGTGAATTTTTTGACTGCAATTAAATCTGCCCTCTCGCGAGCTTTCCAAGGTCAGCAAAATAGCTGCGCTATTTTACTTCTGGAAAGCTCAAACTACTTGGCCAACCCTCCATTTAGCTTCCCGTCCGCAAGCGGTTCACTTACTTAAATATCCACTGGACATTTACCCTGTGGGATCGTAAGTTCATGCCAAAATCTCTAAGATTGAATTTTCTTTGATCTAGGCTATGATAGTTAACTGAAAAATAGTTGAGAAGTGGAATTCAACCTAATATTTACCCCAATTCAAAAGTCGTGATGCCGTATACTTTGTTCATATCGACAGAAGGTGGGTCTCCATAATACATTCGAGCGCACTCAAAAACGTATTTGGCTTGGTACTTTTTGACGAGATGGACAGCTCCGGTATTGGTCATGGGGATATCTAGATAAATGGGCTGGTCGATAGCACTATTCAGGCAGGCTTTGTAGAGGTCTTCGGCGGCTTCATCGTTATCGGCGAATAAGGGGCCGATCTTAAAGCCTGTCGTGGCTTGGCGCATGACTGCGAAGCCGTTTAGCATTCCCTCAGTCCGGTGTTGAAAGGTGCGAACATTCGGCAGCTTTAGCCAGTGCTCTAAAAAGGTAGCTCGCTCGAAGCCAAAACATTGGGTATCGAAGAAAAGGATTTCATTAAAATCAGCAGCAGTAATATTTGAGATATTCCCACTCACTGGAGTTGCCCGACCGATACATTCGTAGCGCTCATCCTTAAAAGCGATCTCAAAGCCACCTTTATTATAAAAAGGCTGCATGGCCACTACCCCATCCATCCCAATGGAAGCGCCGGCTTTCAACCGCTTAATCAACAGGTCTCGCCTCAGATACCACAGCTTATTTCCGATCCCCTGTCCCCGATAATCGGGATGCACGATAAACAAACCCATGAAACCATATGCTCCGCCGTAGGAGACCACGGCCCCACCTGCAATGAGTTGTCCTCCAGCGTAAAAGCCATAAAAGCCTTCGGGGTCTGTGGCCCAAAAGGCTTCATAGTCGTGGGGGCCGGGATTCCAGCCTTCCGTTCTGGCCCAGTTGACCAGGGTTTTGAGGCCGGCTTGGTCGAGTGCTTGGAGGGTGAGGTTATTAGGGTGGCGCATGGGGTGGGGATTTGGATAAATTTTATAGTGATCAATAATAAACCTCCCCAATTTCGTAAAAAAGGGTGAATAATATTATTTATCCATTTGCCAATAACAATTGATTCCATTCAAAAGTAACTACTCCAATTCAACCTTAATCCACGCCTAAATTGCCCATCAAAAAAGATGAGGGATTTGCATGCTCAGCCAAACAATCGCTACAAAAAACACCAATAGGATAACTGTCTTTTGCCAGTCAAAGGACCAAGAGGTATCCAAAGCTTGTCCGTCGCCGGAGGTAGCTTTATCACCGAAGAGGAGGCTGACCAGCCAGGCCGTTGCGACGGTGACGATGGCGCCAACGGCATTCCACCAAAACCAGAAGACTTCGGGGACGAAGAGCCAAAGGTAGATGTTGACGGCCACGCCGGATAGGAGGCCGATATTGGCGCCTAGGGTTTTGATGCGCTTGAAGGCAATGGCGATGATGAAGGTGGCCAGGATGGGGCCGTAAAATACGGAGCCGATCTTATTGATGGCTTCAATAACGGTCTTCGCAATGTCGCCCACGAAGAAGGCCAAAACAATACAAACGGTACCCCAAAACAAAGCGGCGTATTTGGAGATGGCCATATACCGATCGTTGGCTAGTGATTTATCCCGGTTGAAGAAATCTTCCACGGAGGCGGCACTGAGGGAATTGATAGCCGAACTGAGAGAAGACATCGCCGCCGAAAAGATGGCCACCATAAGGATGCCGATCAAACCGTGGGGCAGATAATCACGGATGAAAATGGGGATCATTAAATCGGGCTTGTCACTGGGAATAGATTGTAAAAAATCAGTTTGGGTCATGGCCAAGGTACCGATGATGAGGCCCATGATGCAATAAATCAGGGTGATTGGAAACCGTAGCAAGCCATTAAAAAGCAGCGTTTTTTTGACTGTGCCCATATTCTGAGCGGAAAACAGGCGCTGGACCTGACTTTGATCCGTGCCGTAATAGGAAGCATATAGGAAAAAACCGCCCACCAACATGGGCCAAAAACCGAATTCATCCCCTTCTTCGAGGCCCATGGAGCTAAAATTGACGGCTTGTAATCTCTCACGATCCAAATTAGCGATGAATTCATCCCAACCACCCAGGTAATGGAGGCCCGAAAAAAGACAAATGATAATCCCCAGAAATAAAATCAGCATTTGGATCATATCACCGTACACCACCGCTTTCATTCCGCCTTGGTAGGAATAAATCAGCGTCACCACTCCGATAATTAAGATGGTTTGCCACATGGGAAAATCAAGGACGCTGGTCAAGATCAATGCCACGGTGTAGACCATCACGCTCGTTCCAAAGGCCCGGCTAACTTGAAACACCCCACTGACTAAAACCCGGGTTGAGCTATTAAATCGTCGCTCTAAATAAGCATAGACACTGACAATCCCAGCTTTGTACATCGGTGGAATGAGAAAGACCATCAGAAATAGCATGGCCAAGGGGACCGCAAATTCATAGGTCAGCCACATCATCCCGCCGCCTTTTTTCAAGCCCACAAAGGCAGGAGCAGAAATAAAACTGATGGCTGATAATTGTGTGGCAATGGTACTCAGCGATAAAGGAAACCAGCCAAAATTTTTACCCCCTAAAAAATAGTCTTTGCTATCCTTATTATCTTTAAAAAGTAGCCCCAGTAAAAGGAAACCAATAATGTAAGACACGATAACGAGGTAGTCGACGTAATTCATAAGGGGGAATTAAAAGGTAAATAGTAATTAATTTATTTTCGGAGTATTAAACATAGGATTGGCCATCCATTCTTCTTTGAGGATACCAAAAAGCAGGAGACTTACTCTACCGCTTAAATCAATTTTATTTAAAAAAGAGCGTAATTCTCCTTCTTGTCGACAGCCCAGTTTTTCCAAAGCTTTGATGCTGCGAATATTTTCAGCGTGTACGCCAAAACCAATTCGCTCGAGGCCAAGTGTTGCAAAACAAAATTGAAATAGTAATGATTTGCATTGCGTATTAAGCCCAGTTCCCCAAAATGATTTACCGTACCAAGTGTGTCCCATTTTAATATTGCCAAGTGATGGGTCAAAAGCATATAATCTGGTAATCCCGGCAAATTGATTTGTCTTTTTATCAAAAATCACAAAAGGATATTCTTCTTCTACTTTTCTTTTTTTTATCGCAGATTGTACATATCGCGTTAAGTTTTTTAATCCTTTTCCATTTTCTAAAAAATAAGTCCAAATCACTTCATTTTCGGAAATAGGCGCCAAAGCATCGATATGTTCCAATTGCAATGGACTTAATCTGGCTCGATCATTTTCGAGGATGTAATTTTCTAAAAAATCGAAGTTATACTTACTCATTTTTATTTTTCTCTTTTAACAAATCTAAGACACAGGCTGCAGTCCATGAAAACTCACTCCCACCGTATCCATTATTTAATTGAGCCGCTAATGTTTTTTGCGCTTCGAAATATTCGTAAAAACCGAGTTTAGCCACTAGTTCAATAATATCTGACTTGACAATTTGTGCAGTGGCAGAAAATCCATAAGCATTTAAGCCATGATAAATCATCCAATTCATTTGAGGCCAAACGGGACCGCGCCAGTATCGCTTGGAATCAAATAAAGGGTGATCGACATCAAAGCTGGGACAGACGTAGTAGCCACGTTGGTGTAAATCCAGCAGGTAATCATTCAATTTATGCGCCTGTACTGTATTGGGTATTTCAGCGTAGAGCGTAGCGACACTACCAATTTCTTTGTATCGAATAGGATGTCCGCCCCGCAGATCAAAGACCGTGAAAGCATCTAGCTCTTCATTCCATAGTTTTTGTACGAAAGCAGCTTTGGCTTGCTGCTGCCATTCTTCGATCTCGCCCACATCAAACCCAAAGCGCTGACCAAGCCGAATCAAGCTTTGGTTGGATTTAATTAATACGGCATTCATCAAAGTATCTTGAATCAAAAAAGGGCTCTCCTCAAAAATACCCCGGCCATCGTATTGATATTTTTTACCCAGCTCCAAGAGGTAGACATAACGATCATACTGATAGGAAGTGGGGCGCTCCTCCGCCGGAGCGAGACTCGTATCGCGTCGCTGATAAGCCGGTAGCTTTTCCTGATTGACAACAATACGATCCAAGGAATTATCCCAAAGTGGAGAATTATCGCGACCGGATTCCCAAGGATGAAAAATAAAGGTTAACCCTTCTCGCTCTGGGTCCCGATATTGATAAAACCAACGGTGGCTTTTGACCACTTTTGAAAAAGAGGATTTTACAAAAGCAATTAATTTTTCATTATCGGGGAATTTATTCAGTAAATTTTCCAAAATAAAGCCATGCACAGCAGGTTGAGTGATCCCCGATGTTTTTGGACGTTGAGGGGCACCAGTATTAATATTGGCATTCCAAAAATCATAATTTGGAAAATAGGTTTTTTCATTCTCGCTGTGAAAAATAATGTGTGGGATCATACCATTTTCCCACTGCCCCGAAAATAAAGAATCCATTTCTTTAATAGCACGGTCCAAATTAAAATAGCTGTGCCCAAGGCTGATAAATCCAGAATCCCAATTCCACTGAAATGGATAAAGTTTACTCGTTGGAATTGTAAATCCATCTTTCCAATTTTTTATCAGAATCTTTTCTACCGATTCATAAAGTGTTTCCACGGGAATAGACATGGTAATAGTTGTTTTAGCCGGTTTTTTAGATAAAAAAGCTTTGCCTTTATAAAAAACATTGACGGGTGAGAGTCACCCGTCAACGCATAGCGCACTGAATATGAAAAAACGGTTCTTCAGATGGTGTTTAAGGTATTAAGTACTTTTTTGAAGATCAATTAATGATTTCCAAAAATGCTCTAGAAATTAAGCGTCCCCGTGAAGAAAATTCTTCTTGGCAAAATAGGTCGTCCAAAAAAGAATTCACCTTCGCCCTCAACCAAGGCTCTGGGGTTACCTTCAGTGATGCCTTGGGAATCCAGTAAATTAAATACTGAGAACCCCAAACGGAAAGATTCACCACGCTCACTATCTAAATCAATGGTATAGCCAGCCCCTAAGCGGACAATGCTGATTGGATCGAGTTCGATCGTATTATCATCGCTGGTGAATTTTGCTCCAGTATAATTGACCGTAGCAAAGGCATCGAAATTATTTTTGTCCAGATACAATCCCAGGAAGCCTAAAACATTCGGCTGACGCGCTAGCTCATTTCCTTCATTAGCTGTTTCCGAAGTTCCGTTGATTAGATCCTCTTGTATATTTTTTGTGATTTCGTGGCCCTGGAAGGTGAATGATCCACGGAGGTTTAAGCCATCAATCAATTTATAATCCCAAGTCGCTTCTAGACCAAAAGTGGCTGTATTTTGTTCGTTACGGCGTACCTGCTCCAATCGACCATTCACGAAAGAATTCACGATGGAAATTCGATCTTGTAAAGTCACGTAGTAGGCGGCTATTGAACCACTTAGTTTATCATTGCCGAATTTCACCCCGGCCTCCCCTTGCACAATCGTCTCCGGGCTGTAATCACTGTTGGTCACCCCGGTAGCAATCGGCACGAAGCCTCGTAGCTGTGGAAAGAAATACCCACGGGAGAAGTTGGCGTATAGATTTGTCGTATTGGACAATTCATAGAGCGCCGCTAAAGATACCGCCCAGCTAGACGCGTCAATCCCCGCTCGAACGAAGCTACCATCGGCAAAACTTACGTTAGCTAGGTCCGCAGATAGCTCTGGATTATCGTAGACGGTCGTTTCAACAATATTACCGTCACTAAATTCACCAGTTGTTCTTTCGTAGCGGAAGCCCACGTCAAAACGCCATTTATTAGCAATAATCTCATCGGTGATGTAGAAGGCGGCACGATTCTGTCGCAGATAACGATTACTCGTTTGGCCGAGGCGATTGTAAATGCCGCCTTGAGAGTAAATCACATTTTGCCCGATTGAATCCAAATAACTGATGTCGACCAAGCGAGGGTTATTATTCCATTCAGAAACCACACGATACTGGAAGTTCAAATCATCTGCTTCGGAACGGCCAATGAAGGTACCTAAGGTGATGTTATGGCTACCACTTTCGGTGGAAATATTTTTGGTAATCGAGGCTTCACCCGAATAGTCCGTCATGGGGCGAATACGATCTACGTGTAGGTTATCCACGACAAGGTCAGAACCATTGATGTCTCCTGACAAGCCATGATAATTAGCCGAAAAACCGGTATTATCCGGAGCTACGGTCTCCACGTAGCGATCCAGCGTGGTAGGATTTCCACCGTTCGCGCCATTACCACCGACGTACAAGGCGAAGCTATGCTTGTAATTGGCCAAGCGCGCCTTAGCATTGAATTTAAGATCATCAGCGAGGTCATATTCAAACTCTCCCAGCGCGTAGCCTCCTTTGGTATACACGCCATCTTCAATCGGACTTTCATAGACACCGCCCGCCGTCAAGAAAGAGGTATTACTCAGCTCGCCAGTCATCAATTGCGTTACGGGATCACCGTCGTTGCCGTCCAGGCGCTCCCGGCTGCCGCCTTCCAAGGGCAATGGCATCAAAAACTGAGCGCGGTCGTTGATGAATTGGCCGTGTACGGTAAACGAACCTTTGTCGAATACTTTTTTGATATTCGCACGTAGCTGCCCACCGCGGGTAGGAATACCCGTATCGTAAGGCCCCTCATCGTAGCGCATGAAGCCCGTAATCGCATAATAAGTATTTGAATTTTCACCACCAAGTGTACCACCACTGTAAAAGTCGAGCTTCAAGCGGCCCTGATCAGCCCATTCCAAATTGATCATATTCCCGGGGTTAGTATCACCGGTTTTACTGATGTAGTTAATAATCCCGGCAGCAGATCCGGCACCGTAGAGAATGGCCGCACCTCCTCTGACAAATTCAACGCCTTTAAAGCCAATATCCGGGCGGGCGTAAACATCGTGGGCCGAGGAATTGAGTCCAAAGGTGGTCATCAAAGGCAGACCGTCATACTGCAATGGATTAAAAGTATACTGCCCCCCGGACGGTAGTCCTCGAACGAAGAGGTTCGTTGCGGTTTCACCACCACCACCTTCGGCGGTAATCCCGGGAATACTTCGCAAGATATCCGCCTGACTGTTCGCATTAAGCTTGGTGATTTGCTTCATTCGGAGTGAAGAAATCGACAATGGCGCTTGCTTTTGGGAACGGAAGGTACTAGAAGCCGTAATGACCACCTCATCCAGTCCAACTCCCGAGACCAGGACGAAATCCTGCGTCAGCGATTGATCACCACTAACAGTAATTTCAACCGTTTGACCGGTATATCCCGCAAAAGAGGCTTTCATCGTATAGGTTCCATCCTTGAACGAGAAGGAATAGTTGCCGTCAAAATCAGTGATGGTTCCTGTATTGAGTTCCGTTATGTAGATCGTGG
The DNA here is from genome assembly GCA_028285085.1 of Saprospiraceae bacterium. Classification (GTDB taxonomy): domain Bacteria; phylum Bacteroidota; class Bacteroidia; order Chitinophagales; family Saprospiraceae; genus JAHDHW01. The sequence continues at coordinate 21,262 of JANQQI010000136.1, forward strand.
CACCGATCAAAGGAGAGCCGTCCATGGCATCGGTAATTTTACCGGAAACCGTGTTTTGGGCTAGCACTAAACTAGACATGAAAATCAGGGAAATGATTAGCGTCAGTTTTTTGTAAGGTAGTAAATAATTCTTCATAATTAAGTTTTGTATAATTATCGTATTCGATACTTTATTCCGTTTACGAGTTTTACTCCGATACAAAACTAGAGTGAGTGAGATATTATGAATCAATAGAATACTATCATTCAATTACACTATTCTATACTTTTTCATCTATTTTTAGAATAATTGTAGCATTATAGTGCACCTTTATATTAAAACGGCCACGATATGAAGCCAGAATACGAAAAGATTATCGACCCCTTGGTGCGATCTTTTACTGCCAAAATTGTGAAGCGAGAGAGCCGTCCTTTGCTCAGTCAAGCGTGGCATTATCATCCCGAGATTGAGATCTGTTTTACGGTGAAAAGTAACGGTCGACGATTTGTAGGGAATCAGATATCCGATTATCAGGAAAAAGATTTGGTCATGTTTGGATCCAATCTCCCCCATGGATTCACTACCGAAGTATTCAGCCACCAAATCGTGATACAAATGACGCAGGATTTTTTGGGTCAAGTGTTTATCAACAGCCCGGAGGTCCGAGCGATCAAGCAGTTATTTTATCGGGCGAAGCGAGGGTTAGAATTTAAAGCTCGATCGAAAAAACAGGCGGTAAAAATTATCAAAAAGTTATTACATCAGGACGATAAGGATGGGATGTACCAACTGCTTTATTTACTGGAATTGTTGCAGGTTTTGGCGGATGCGCAGGATGTAAAGGAAATCTGCTCCGAAGAATACGCTCTGGATTTCAACGAAGCGCATTTAGGTAGAATTAAAATCGTGTACGATCATATTATGGAACATTTCAAGGAAGAGGTGCGGATTAAAGATATTTCAGATAAACTGAATATCTCGGAGGCTGCTTTTTATAAGTTTATTAAAAATCAAACGAAGAAGACTTACACGCAGATCATTAATGAATTTCGCATTAACCACGCCAGCAAAATGCTTATCAATTCGGATAAAACAGTAGCACAAATCTGCTTTGAAAGTGGTTACAATAATTTGTCCTATTTCAACCGGAAATTTAAGGACATCATGCTCCAAACGCCACATGAGTTTCGAAGAAATTATATTGGACGTGAGCGGCAAATTTGATTTTTAGTAAGAGGCGCTTACTTTTTAGGTTTTCCCATTAAATTGATCCCAATTCCCATATTAATCAAAAAGCCACCCCAGTCATTGAAAAAAAGGCTGTCTTCGGTTTTTAGATAATCGTAATTGAAGTCCAGATAATAAGTGATATTCCTGGAAATGCGTCTCATATAACCAACCGCCATAATAAAACCAACCGCTTCTTCTTGTTGATCAGTCGAAAATTCTGAGACCAGGTTAAAAGATACGCCCGTTTTTAGTTGAAGGAAGTTATTATCCGGGAGTCGAACAGGATGATTCAGACCGACAGCAACTTGAATTCTTCGAGCGGTCAACGCATTAAAACTTTCATCGTCCACAGTAAGTGTGCTATCAATATCAGAACGGTATTGGCCAAATTTTATCCAGGGTAGAAAGTCCGATTTGGAGGTTCCAAATTGCATCCCGATGCTCCAATTGAAACTCGAGCTTGTATGGTATAAGTCTTTGAAACCATCGCTCCGTGGAAAAAACACCCCACTTTCCAGCGTAAGATCCCAAATATCAAATTTGGAGGTATCTGTTTGGGCATGTAAAAAGAGAGGGGTAAAAAAGAGGAAGAGAATAGGCCACTTGGTAAAGGTTATTTTCATTTTAGCAGTCGTTTTTAGCTAAGGAGCTATTGATGATGAAACCTCAGGATTACATTTTAGCTTTATATGATTTTCATTTATTCCAACAGCTGAAAAAACGAAACAAAAAAAGCCGCAACTGTGAATCTTTTGGCTGCAATTAAATCTGCTGCCCGCGACCTTTCCAAGGTCAAGAAAACGATGATGTCATTTTCTTTCTGAAAAGGTCTTGATAAATTGGCCAGCCCTCAATTTAATTACCTTAACGCCAAAATTTTCAAAGGTTGATTTGATAGCTTCTAGCTCAGTCAGTATACAATATTACTAATTTGCTAAATGCATACTACAAAAGAGTTTAGTATAGATACTTTACAACCAATTGAATGCATTTAGAGTCCATAACTTTAATAAAAATCTTAGCCAAAAGGTAACTTTAATTAACTACCAAAATGAAGGCTAAGCTAAAAATAATGATGAGCAGATTGATGTGAAGCAGGACTTGCAAACAGAAGCCGAGGTGATCAGAACCGGCTGGTCCTGCCAGGATTTAATCCTCAATGGAGATGAAATCACTATAGACGATTGCTTCGTTACCAGCACCGCTGAAGCTAACTCGCAGAGCAATTGGCTCGAGGTTTTGCCTAATCCTTCCGATGGCTATTTCAATCTGAATTTTAATGTCCCAGAAATGGGTGATTACAAGTTAAACCTCTTTGATTTACAGGGTCAGGTTGTTTTTTCTGAAGAGCTACAGGCTACGACACCTTTTGTCCAAGGTGACATCTATGTACCGGATTTGTCTCCCGGTAGTTATATCCTGAGCCTGACGACTGAGGATGGCAGCAGTTATTCTGAAAAAATTTCGGTGATGGAGCGATGATATCGAGATGGCCATTTGCTAAGCCACTAACATTCTGCGCCATCGCGATTCCTACTTCGGACCGCCATTTTGGTCTACCTTAAACATAATTAAATCAAAGTCCTGAGTGGTAGAAACACCTTCGATATGACCAGTGATAATAAATTCGTTAGCATTACTTTCAATAATTTTGCTGGAGGCTTCATAAAGGCTGCCGCCGTAGGATTTTTGCCACTTCAGGTCGCCATCGGCGTTTATTTTGGTGATATAAATATCACTCAGACTGCCACTACAGGTGGTACCATCGCCCAGGATCAGAAAATCATTTTCGGTGGTCTCGATGATGGATTTAAAGTTCTCGCGATTTTCCGAGCTGAGGGTACGGCTCCATAGCGTTTCTCCAGCTTCATCCAATTTAATGATCATCAGGTCGGTATCAAATGGATCTGATCCTTCGGCGGATGCGTTAGCACCAACGAGGAATTGATTGTCGCTGGTAATGATGATTTCATAACTGATAAATACCTCGGGCGTGGATCCCAGATTTTTCTGCCAAACGACGTTGCCCTCATCATCAAACTTCGTCAAAATCATATCTAATTCCAGACCATTGGTTGCCGTGGAAGCGGTTAACACTACCACATGATTATCGCTTGTTCGCTTAATATCCACTGCCTGATCCTTAAATGCGTAATCATTGATTTGCGACCAGATTTCGTTACCATCCTTATCGATGCGAATCAGATATTCATCCGTAGAGGTGGCGCCGCCGGTCACCGAATAACCTACGATGAGGTAACTTTCATCCTCAAGTTGAACTACCGCATTGCCTCTTTCAGCACTTGAGGTACCATAAGACTTTGACCATTCTTCTTGTCCATCGGCGTCTGTTTTCACAATATATACTTCCAATCCACCCTCCGTGAAGTTCCTGGTCGAACCGCAAAGGAGAAAGCCGCCATCCTGGGTAGAAATTAAAGATGAGGCAAAATTATCCCCGGACTCTCCATATTCTTCCGTCCAAAGTACATTTAAATCTCCATCAAACTTCGTCAACTGAAAATCAGAAGAAGCGCCATTCACATGACTATTACCCAAGGTCACAAAATGATTGTCCTCCGTTCTGATCAAACCACTTACCTCGCCAAGGTCCGTGTCAATGACCTGATAAACACTTTCCGGGAAAACCTCATCACTACACATCTCCGCGGAGGTATCATCATCATTATTTTTGCACGAGAAAAGAGAAATCGCCAGGATGGCCAAGGTTAACATAGCTTTGTTGTACTGCATTGTTGTTATATTTTTTGCATTTAGAGTTTCAAATATACGCTCATCCATTCATTTTTCTATAAATAAAGACGTCGGATACGTGGGGGTTATTATTCCGGAGTCTTCGATTTGTTAAGTAGGTGATATCGAATCAACAATATTGCTACCAGCAAAAATGGCACCGTAGACAGCAAAATCTTGACATTTGAACTAATGATACCAATAAAAAACATCAGTAGTAGCAAAAGGCCAATGCCACCTAACCCCAGAAAAGTCATCAGTCGATTGGGTTGCTTTTGGAAAAGTGTGATCAGCAGTAATATTTGTCCCGCTAAAGGCAATAAAATCAAAGGGTGAATAACGGAGGACGGATCAGTAAACAGCTTAACCAGAATGTCCAACTCTTCTTGGATTAAAAACGTACTATTGCCCTGCCCCCATTCCAGATAGCCGACAAATGAGGTGAGGATGAGGCCAGCGTTGAGTAGCTTACTCTTCATATAGAATGGTTTTGAAAGATGACTTCCTCTGAGGTCAAAGTCTGTGTCCTCAATACCCTTTTCCAGCCTTATAAAAATAGCAAAAATTAATCGGCTCCTCCTCTTACTTTGATATTTCGTATGCGAAACGCGAAGATGACGAAGGCAAGTCCCCCTAGAAGTACCAAAGTGCCTGCGATGAGGAGGCCGCTCAATTCATCCGTTACCACAGTTGCTAAGATCAATACGGCGCCAATTAAGTTGAAAAAGCCCGCTACAAAGCGGGAAATTAGAATACTGATGTTCAATTTATGGCCAGAATTAAGCGCCATAAAGCCAAATAGGATTTCAATGAGGCCGAAAAAGCCCATAAAATAAGTGATGTATCGAAGGAATTCGGCCAGAGTGTTCGGCATCACGCCAATCAGAAAAGCAAAGGCGACCATACTCACGCCTTGCAGCAGGTGATAAGGGCGAGCGATTTTATGGTGTTTGTTTGCTTCGGAGAATAGCCAAGCCATAATTCCACCAAGAGCAAACATCGCCGGCACTAAAAACTTGGCGGTGCCGATACCGATGTTTGCCGAGATAAGCATAAAAATACCAGCCAGGGCCATAGCCATTCCGCTGAAAGTTAAATAGTTGGTTTTGTTCATTTTTGGTACCAGTTTGATTACGTTTGTTTTGTGTTTGGTTATTCTCACAGTGCTCCTTTTTCTCCATTTACCCAGCGTTGCATCATGACTCTTTCTGCGGGTGATTGCTGTACGCCTCCAGCCAAAAGATCAAGAAAACGGTCCCATAAATTCTTCTTTTGGGCTGCTTCTTGCTTGAGGGTTTCGTAGGCCTCCAGATATTCCTTTTCGTATTGGAAGGCTTCTTCGATAGTGTAGCGCACAGGCATATTTTTGAGGATGGTATCGGTCAACTCATCAACTTCATCCGGGGCAAATTCACTGATCATTGACAGATGCAGGCTACTGCCTTCTACAAGCTGTTGAATGGCCAAAAACTTATCAAAAATAATTTCCCAGCTCGTTGACCATGTGGACTGTACGCGTTCGGGCAAATGAACCTTCCCCAGCTCATGCAAGATGTTTAAACGATTCAGCAAGTCTGTAGAGAATGTTTGATGCTTATTCCAAAGTTCCAGCAAGCCTTCCGATCTTTTGTTGTTGATACTATCGACAACCTGATTCATAATGCTTTTCAAGGAGAGGACATTTTTCTCTATCCTGCCCATTTCCGTCAACCACCTTTCGTGGGTAATGACGGGAGCTTCGTTGATAAAGGTAGTGCTGGCGGTATGCACGGATTCGTCGATCTCGGCACCAAGTGATTTTAAAGTTTTCCAATCGTTGGAAAGTCCAAGAACCAAATTTCGGATAGAGACGACAGCTCTAAGTTTTGGATTTTGTGTTGTCATTTTTTTAATTTTTATCTGAATGCAAATTCTTCATCGTAGATGTGGTCACGATCGACGCCTTTCCGCATCAGTTGCTTGGTCAAATTATCTTTCAAGGCTTTCGGACCACAGATTAAATAACCGGTGCTGAGATAATGATTAGTCTCCAATTGATCCGCTGATAAATAGCCGGAGGCGGTGGAAGCCCAAATCGTAAATTGGAAATTTGGATTTTTTCGGGCCAATTCTTTTAGCTCGTCCAGATAGACCGCCTCCTCGGGCTTATTGACGCACCAATAGAGGTGTACTTTATTTGGATGAATATCCTTGGCCAGAGATAGGAATGGGGTAATGCCAATCCCACCGGCAATCCAAATCTGATCTGATTCTTTTATGTAACTGGAAGAAAAATGGCCGTAAGCGCCTTCGATGTGTGCCGTATCCCCCACCTTCAATTTATTTGCTAAATCATCCGTGTAGTCACCAAGTCCCTTGACGGTAATTCGCAAAGTGTTTTCGTACGGATGGCTACTAATGGTGAAGGGATGCTGCTCACGTTTATCAATCGCCGGAAATTTGAAAAACGCAAATTGTCCAGCCAGATAATTCAATTCTTTTTTGACCGGTTTCATTAAAACCTCCGTGATTTGATATCCCAAATCATTAACCGCAGTAATTTGATAATGATATTTTTTATTAAAAAGGTTAAAAAGAAAAGCCCGATATACCCAAGCAGCAATGCCGATAAAAGACATCCCAAATACGTAGATACGCGTAATGGGTAATTCTTTAATCAGGCTATTGACCATCAATCCGTGCAGGACACCCATGACATAAAAAATGCCCATCAGTTTATGGATATTAATCCATTTGTGATACGGAATTTTCCGTTTAAAAATCGGCGCAGCAGAAAGTAATACCCCAATAAGAATCAGAACAAAGGCATAAAATCCTAATGGTTTACCAGGATTAAATGCGGTGAGGTCGCGAGGAACAATAATAAAATGAGCCAAGAGGAGAAAAACCGCAATGATGCCTGATCTTCGGTGGATGAGATACATTTTGTCTAGTCCGCCAAAAATACGCTCGACCCATTTGGCGCGGGTAGCCATCAAAAAGTTAAAAGCAAAAACGGTCACGACCCAGGACGAAAATACTTCTCCTAAAATTCGATGAATATTTTTCCAGGAAGCATTAGTCATTTCCCCGAAGAATAAAGTATCCGAGGAGATTTCCATAAATGTGCCTTGGTAGAAATACAAATCGATCGCCCAGAACAGAAAATGGATAGCAATAATTATTGGAAAATAGATTTCCTGCTTTAGAATACGCATACTTGTGGTATTAAAAAGTTTAAAGTGGAAAATAAATAGACAGAAATCCGCCTGTATTTATTAGCTGTTGCTAAGAATTGGAAAGGATAGATTTATTCTTTTTAAAAAAGCGATAAAAGGAGATGTAATCGCGAAAAAAGAACTTAGAGCTTGGAAAGGTATCGTTTGTCATTGGAAATAAATTTTCCACAAATCTATTTCGGCTTGATGTTTTTCAATTGTATAAATCGGTCGTTTTGCCGTTCGTGCAACTTGCTTGGGGTTTCACCGGTATGTTTACGTACTTCTCGGATAAAGTGGGCCTGGTCGAAATAGTATTTCTTGGGAAAGAAGTTCCCTTCTCGTATTTGCAGATAGGATTGATAGACCTTTTGGATGTTGAGGTATTTCTTAAGTGAAACGCCAATATACTTATTCAGATAGCGATTGATTTGGCGGTTGGTCCAATAGATTTGTTCAGATACCGCTTTGGCAGTAAGATCGCCCTTGGTTCGGTCTAGCAATTGTGACAAGCGCAACTTATTGCCAGTGATGGTTTTCGGTGATCTAATCTTCAATAGTTCCGTTTGCCATTGCTGAACGATCAATTCAAAGCTAGATAAGTCAAAATGTTTCAGATTCAAATAGCTCAAGTCCAACTGTTGAAAGTCCTGCAAGATGTTAGCCATCTCTTGCTGGAGTAAATATTCAGGCGCTAAGATTTTCAACCGACAACCATAGTTAATGGCGTTAGGCGGGGTAATAAAATCACGTTCTCTAATCCATAAACCAGTCATAAAATAACGCTCCACCTTCCCATTTTGGACCACAAACACAATTTTCAGATAGCTATCCGGGACAATCGTCAGGTGCTCCGGTCGATCCAAGGTATTATGATGCATCCAAAAAGAATGCACCAAATGTTCCAGCTTTTTGATGGGTTGTATCTCTTGGTAGGTTTGGCCTTCTTTCATTTGTTCTGATTACACGTCTGCGGCACAAGTTCGCAAAAATGTATCTTTTGATCAAATGCTTCGTCCTTTGCTGTCCCACTATCAAATCCTATACGATACTCTGGATATAGAAAAAGGCCTGCCCCGAATTATCGGTAAATAACACCTTTTCACCTTCATCGCTCACGATTTGGCCACCGTGAGCTAATATTTTTTGGCGAGTAGCCTCCAAATCGGATACCCCAAAGGTACACACCCAATATTCGTACTTCCCTTTGTATTCATTCGGAATCTGCGAAGCATCTGCGAGGTGGGTCCCTTGCGAATCATGTATCTGATAATAATCCTTGCTCACTTCATGAAAGGTCCAGTCAAAAATCCCCTGATAGAATGGTATAATTTTGCTCATGTCCGAGACGTGCAATTCATTCCAAACCAAGGTATTGGCTTCGGCTTCCGTGCGAGTATGCAACTGGTCGCCACCGTAAATGGTAAAGCCCGCCCCCTGTGGGTCACGGATCAGAGCCACGGGGCCTACTGGATTGTTTTCATCGACCAGTTCGATGATCCCGCCTAGTTCACGGGCTTTCTCCACCGTAGCTGCCACATCACTGACTTGAATGTAAGTCATCCAAAAATGGGGCATCCGCATTTGTTTGAATTTTTCGGGGGTTTCGTACAAGCCGACCACTTCCCGATCCCCTTTGTAGGCGACGTAATAACCTGAATCCTGATAGTACTTCCAAGCAAAAACCGATTCATAAAATGCGATGGTTTTTTGCGGGGTATACGTGGAGAGGTCAGCGAAAATCATAGTATTGGATTGCATAATTTTTTATTAATAGAGTAATAATCAAAGTATTATAATTCTAAGGATTTCAGCAGGTTAAAACCTATATCCTCAGAATGCGTTCATTTTTTCCAACAGCTGAAAAAACGAACCCAAAAAAGCCGTAACTGTGAATTTTTTGACTATAATCAAATCTGCCTCCTGCGATCTTTTCAAGGTCAGCAAAATGGCGATGCTATTTCACTTCTGGAAAGCTCTTGATAAAGGCTATCTGCTCATTTAATTACTTTAACGTCAAAACCTCCAAAGGTTGATAATTTGATTTTAAGCCATATAGAATAACTCGTGCAAAATCCTTAATATTTATCATAAAGCACGATATACCTAATTTAAATGGTAGACATTATTTATACTTTTTCCTTTTCCATACTTCTTGATATGGCTCGCCTTTAACGGTCATTTTAGCGGTAAGTTCGTCATCCTTTAAAGTGAACATAACATTATAATAAGAACCATCGGGTAGATACATTTTTCCGTTTTCATAAACGCCATTTTGAAAAACAATACCTTCTAAAAAATAATCGTCTTTACTATTGGTGCCTTTATACTCTGTTTGTCCATCGTTGTAATAATGGATTTTACCAATATATTTCCCCTCGTATTTTTCGATTTCGTAGACAGCCATATAATAATCGGTTTTCACTTCCCAGAGGCCAATTATTTTATCTGCATCATTTTGCGAACTAGTAGGTTGAGTTATAGCTAGCGTAGCTGCATCTGCTTGCATTTCATTAATTGTTTGTGCGATCATTTGTTCCTTTGCCCGTTGATTTTCTCCTTTGCAGGAGATGATAGTTAAACTAAACAGGAGCGTCAACCACACAGATATTTTCATCATTGGATTCGTCATAATTTATTATTTATATTTTATGGATTATAATTAGAAGCAATTTATTGCCTTTTACAGAGCATTCTTTTGACCTAGATCAAATTGTAGTCAAGCGATGATAAATTTCTTTCAAGCGCAACCATTGCTGGTAAAAAAGCGGCAGACTGACCACACTCTCAATGTACTGGTAAACGTACATGATCAACGCGAACAAAGCACCGTATTCGGTCACCCCATCGGCTACGCCGATAACGATTGAGAGCAATAAAAATCCAGACATGGCTAACCAACTAAGCGAAAAATTGATGGTTTCCAAATCTGAGAGTTTGATATTCAGTTGCATGAGGCGACTAATGTGCGATTTCAACATTTTAGCATTAGGCTGCGCAACGATATTGACCTGCGCTTCCATTTCGTTATTCAATTCACCGTTGAGGCGAACCGTTTTGCGAGAGCTGAGCCAATACACCAGCATAACCAAAAAGCTGGCGGCCAATGCCCACCAAAAGATGGTAACATTCAGCGAAAGGATAATCAGCGCAACGCCCACCAAGCCGAGGGTGTGTTGGATTAACTCTGGGACTTGATTTTCCAGAAATTCGGTGATTTCAGTCAGCATATTCAGGCGGGCCGTTTTCATGGACACGGCATTAGGCGCAGTGGTATGAGCGAGTTGTTCACTAAGCTGGGTATACATCTTAGCATAAAAACGGGAATCAAATAATCTGCGGCAACCACCGATAATGACTAATAAAGCAATCAAACCACCGAGATGATAGACAGGATTTAAATTACTACTAATAGCCCCATCCACAGCAAAGCCAATAAAAAGAGGTAATAAGATGCCAATAAAAGCTTCGATTAAGATCAGGAGAAAAGTGAAGATAATCCTGAATTTATTCTGCTTAAAAACTTGTTTAATATCCATAATAATAATTGATCACAGGTTCGGAATAATAAAGACTAAGTAGAGACAAGACAACCCAAGCGGCAGAAATGGTCCAAAATAAAACGGGACTTTTCGACTGGGAGACATCGTCTAATAGAAAAGCGATGCGCCTACGAATACCTTGAATGCTCCAGATTAAAAACAGGAGGGCGAAATAAAAATCTACCAGTTCAAAGTAGAAAGCAAAGGGTATTAACAGGAGGGCGATTTTTGATTTCCAATATTCTATTTTCATAAAAAAAGGTTTAAGAACTGGCTTGAGGATTATTAATTGGTCTACAAACGTCAGTTTTCGACGGAAAGAACAAATCCCAAACAAGCTCTAAAATTCCACGCCAAAGCGGATCATGGGATTTCGATAAGGTGAATCGGATTCTTGATTGAGTTTGAAAGACAGCAGCAGATGTAGTTTTAAACGCGCTGAAAGGGACTGTTTGTAACCGATATCCAAAAAGATGGTTTGATTATCGGTTTGATAGTTATATTTCCTCGCCTCTTCTCGATAAGTACCTCTACCCCATAAATATTCGTAGCGCGATTGAAGAAAAAAATGGCGAATAAAATATTCCTTTTGTTCGAATGGTAAATACTGAATAAAAAGACCGCCGCCGTAGTACCATATTTGATCTTTGAGACTGACTTCTGTTGTGACATTATCCGTCGTTTGAAAATAGACTGTTTCGTTGGTAAGGTAGGCCAGGGTGGCGTTGCCCCCGAAATAGCATTTAGGAAAAATCTGTTTTCCCAGATAAGGGCTTAGCATCACGCGATCTTGAAAAGTTCCAAAATCAACGGTGGCGGTGCCCCCGAACAGCCAATCGCTATTTTGCGCCGCGCTCGGGCTGATCAGGCTCCCCCAAATCACAAATATTAATACTATCCTTTTCATCATCAAAAACTAAGTTTAGGTTCGATGAGGTAAAAGTAAGGGGATACAGAAGGAGTTCTTTTGACTTAGATCAAAATTCTATTTTCCAGCCCGAATTCGGCTTAAAGTTTCTTGCGAGATACCGAGGAACGAAGCGATAAGACCTAACTTGATCCGTAGTTCGATCTGTGGAAAGTACGCTTGCAGCAAGGCATATTTCTCTTTGGCGGACAGGAAAGACCAGGCTTTATAGAATTCATCCAAGTGAGCCAGCATGTCTTCGGCCAGAAGGCGAGCGAAGTTGCCAAAGGCTGGAAAGTCAGCAATGAGCTTTTGATAAGCGGTGTAACTAATTCGATACAAGCGACAATCTTCAAGACATTCAATCTCCTCAAAGCTCGATTTTTGCCGATAGAAGCTGAACCAGGCCGTCACAAATTGATTTTCCAGATAAAACCAAGAGGTAATTTTTTTGCCGTCGTGATAGTAGTAGGTATGCAATAGGCCTTCCTCGATGAAATAGAGGTAATCCGCCCGATTGCCCTCCTGCAGGATAAGGTCTTTCTTTTGGGCAGCGACGGGTTTGAACTCAGCGGTAATGCGCTGTCGCAACTCCGGGCTAATGAAGGCGCGTTCTGAGATATATTGAATGAGTTGTTGCAATGTTTTGGTGTTTGGCAGAGGATAAAGGTAAGGATTTAATAGAAGAGGATTTAACGTATTTGTGCGGAATTGATTTTATTAATTGAGCTCTTGTTTTTAAAGCATTTCTCTATGTCCTGAGAATGTGTTCATTTTTTCCAACAGCTGAAAAAACGGAACCAAAAAAAGCCGCAACTGAGATCTTTTGGCTGCAATTAAATTTGCCACCCACGACCTTTACAAGGTCAAGAAAACGACTTTGTCATTTTCTTTCTGTAAAGCTCTTGAAAAAAGAGCCATCCCGCAATTTAGCTATCCATCCGCAAGCGGTTCACTTACTTAAATAATTTTAGAATGTAATACTTTTAAAAGTAATAGTTAATGATATTAATATGTTGATACTTTAGCAAATAGCTGATTAAAAGCTTTTAAATTAGGATAGGGCTATCTCACGATTAAATTTCCGTCTGTATTCTAAGGGAGATAGGCCAGTGTATTTTTTGAAGATTTTCCTAAAGGACTTCTCATCATTATAGCCTACATTATACATGACCTGATTGATATTTAAGGGAGACGATTCAAAGCTTTTTTTGGCAACCTCCACTTTAACTCTTTGGATGTATTCAAATGGGGTATTTTGGGTTGCTTTTTTAAATCTGCGAATAAAACTCCGGATACTCACGGCAAATTGTTTGGCCAAACCTTCGACGCTTAATTTTTCGGCAAAGTGTTCTTCAATATATTCTTGCACTTCCTTTATGGTCTGATCATTATGGTCTTTTTGCCCACTGAAAATAACGAACTGATTTTGGTTAATGCGGTCAAAATCAATCTCCGCCATTTTAGAACACCAAATAGCGGTTTCTCTTCCGTAATATTTTTCAATTAAATAAATGATCATATTCAAAAAGGAATAAGCACCACCACTGGAGTATATACCATTATCCTCACTGATAATCTTCTCAGGATGAAGTTGAATTTTCGAATATTTACTTTCGAATTGATCGTGTACTTCCCAGTGTGTCGTACAAGCTTTGCCGTTGAGGAGGCCCGTCTCGGCAAGGATAAAAGCGGAACGGCACAGGCTTACAATTGCTGCTTCGTTTTCGATTCTTCTTAACCTAATCCAGTCGATGAGCGGCTTATTTTTTACCAGCGCCTTTTCCAAATTGCCGACGATGGACGAAATGATGATCAAATCCGTTTGCTTGACTTCAGCGAGCGTTTTTGTTGGTCTCACCTCGAAGAACTGATGGCAGGTCACCGACTGATTGGCGATGCCCACCAAATCAATCGCAAAGACATCCGTCTGGGTCTTTCCAATCTTTTTAGAATAGCTATTCGCCATTTTGAAAAGATTGAGGGTACCCACTATGGTATCTAAAATCAAATGGCCCTCAGGTATTAGAATACTTAGATGCTTCATGATCATTTTTTTACAAAGGTAAAACACCAATTTGGCAATTTCAACCCCTCAAAGCGGCATAAATGACACCCTCATACTGAGTATTCCTGCCATACCTTTGTGTTATTCATTCATCAAAAAATTCAAAAAATGACCAATCAAGCCATCACCGTAGTTTATAAATGGATCGCAAAAGAAGGTAAAGCAGAAGAACTCCAAGCCATTTACCGCGACGTCACCCAGCAGATGCAAGCCACTGAGCCCAATGCTCTTAAAGTAGAATGCTTTTTTGACGAAACGAGAAATACACTAGTTGTTTACGATCTATTCGCAGACAGCGCAGCCCTGGCGCAACACCTAGGTACCACCGCAGCGGGACACTTTCCATCTTTACTGCAAGTAGCAACGCCTGGCCCATTTTTGTTTTGCGGGCAGGTACCCGAAGAACTACAGCAAGCCGCTCTTGGTATGGGGCTGGATGCGACCTTCGCGCCACGCATCACTGGGTTTGACCGAAGCAACTAAGCTTCAGAAATTCAACAACCTCTGGCCACTACTCCGGTCAGAGGTTGCTGCCGTGATCTCAAAATGAAGGGTTTTAAATTTATATCAGTTGAAGATCTTTAGATCAATCTTATCAAAGGTTGGGATTGCAAAATCTACCTGTTCAAGAATTTGATTCTGATGGCGGTTGGTAAAAGCAAAGACTTTCATGCCGGCTTTTTTCGCAGCGATGATGCCGGAATTTGAATCCTCAATGGCAATGCTATTCGCGGCTTTTATATTCAGCTTTTTTAAGGTGCTGAGGTAGACATCCGGCGCCGGTTTGCCCTGTTGTTCAAATTCGGCGGAAGAAATCACATCAAAGGTCGTCGATAAATTGGCCTTTTTCAGGACCTCGGGAATGATTTTGTAAGGTGAATTGGTTGCTAGTCCTAGCTTAAATCCAGCTAGTTTCAGATTTTCAACTAAGTCCTGTATTCCAGGAATAATACATTGGTGGGTGGTGATCAGTGTGATGACCCGATCAACGACCATCTCTTCCGCTCCCGTAAGCGTTACCCCTTTCCAGGGGAATCTGCTAAACCAGAACTTCGCCACTTCGGAGGTGGTCATGCTTTTAGTAATCTGGCACAATTCGTCGCTGACTTCTACCCCCAAACTGGAAAAAACTTCTCTTTCTGCTTTTTGCCATAGAGGTTCGGAATCCACAATGACGCCATCCATATCGAAGATTACGGCCTTCATATCTTGTGTTCTTCTTTAAGAGCTTGTTTAAAATTCCATTAATTAACTACAATTGGTATTCGTTTTATCTATTTCGCTTAGATTTTAAGCAATTTTCCCATACTTGCAGAGACGCTTTTTTTCTTCCAAATCAAGAAAATCTTCCGATCAAATTGCTCATCTGCGATCGCCACATATTTGACGTTGGGATACTCCACCTCAATACACGGGACCAGTGAAATCCCAATCCCGGACGCTACCAAAGCCTTGGCCATGTCATCTCCTTTAGCCCGGAAGACCACATTGGGGTGAATATTTCTTTTGTTTAAACGATTTTCCACTTCACTGTATAAAGAACAGTTTGTTCGCTCAATCAGGCTCTGCCCATCGATGGCTTGCAAGGGCAATTTGTTCTTAGTGGCGAAGGGGTGATTAGCCGGCACTGCTAAAACCAATTTATCTTTCCTGATCAATCGATGTTCAAAATCATTATGGTCAAAAGGAATATACTTTTGAAAATAGCCGTCAATGCTTTCATTCTTCAGCATCTGGTGCAGCTCCATTTCGCTATTTTCGATGATTTGAGTTTCGATATTGGGATATAATTCATGAAAAGATTTCATCATGGGCACAATAGCGTTAAAATCAATTTCGCTGACGACCCCTAATTTCAGCGGCTTAAGATAAGTTTCAGAGAAGATACTCTCCATTTCACTCCACAGACTTAACAATTTTTTGGCCTTAGGCAATAGTTGTTTCCCTTCATCGGTCAACAGGACTTGACGATTATCCCGATAAAACAGCTTACAATTGAGTTGTTGCTCTAGTTTCTTAATGCCTGTTGAAAATGTGGATTGTACCACATGGGCTTTTTCCGCGGCGTGGGTAAAGTTACCCACATCTGCCAGAGTGATAAAGTATTTTACAAACTGCAAATTCATAATCTACAAAAACGATCGCTACGATTAAATAAATCTATTTTGACGATACAAAGATAGCAGATACTTTTGCATTGTCAAAAGAACAAAAATTTAAAACTAGAGATAATGGATTTTCAAAAAAGGTTAGAAAGTATCAAGGATCGTATCGAAGGCAACATGCCTCCTGCCTATTTAAAAATCATGCACCAAGCCACGCATGATTTGGAACAATCCGGTATTCAGGAAAAGGTATTGCGTGTAGGGCAGAAAGCACCTGCATTTGAATTAATTAACCAAGAGGGTGCGACTATTTCTAGCACAGACCTCTTAAGCAAAGGGAAGCTTGTACTCACTTTTTACCGCGGCGTGTGGTGCCCTTATTGCAATGCGGATTTGGCGAATCTAAAAAAATATGCTTCCGAGATCGAGCAGTCAGGCGCAACGCTGCTAAGCATCTCTCCTGAATTACCCCAATTCCTAAAAAAGATCATCGCGATGCAAAAGCTGAATTTTGATATCCTGCACGATGATAAAAATACATTGGCGGATCAATTTGGATTGAAATTCTACTATCCCGAAGATTTAAAAGAATTGTATCGGGATAAATTCAATATTAATCTTGAAGTGCAACAGGGCAATGATGAATGGGCCTTACCAATGCCGGCAAGATTCATCATCGATCAGGAAGGGATGATTCGATACGCGGAAAGCAAACCCGATTATCGGCAGCGACCTAATCCCGACGAATTAATGGATATTTTAAAAAGTATTTAAATCGGACGCCAACGCTTTGAAACGATAAATCTCTTCTGATTTCCATCTGTAGAAAAAGGTCATAAATTAATAATCGATATTGAATATTAGAATAATGAATATTGATTATTAATAATTTTCATCTAGCTGATCGTATCGTTCCGCTAATAAAATAGCCAATAGGTGGACTTTAGATCATGCTTAGGTGTTCTTACTAATTCTCAGTTTAGAGTTAATTATCAATATTTTCTAAAACCAATTTTTAATGCAAAATATATTCATCATCAACGGTCATCAATACTACCCATTTGCTGAAGGTAAACTCAATGGTGCTCTGGTTGATAAAGCGATTGAACATTTTCGGGGAAAGGGCTACGAGTTAAAAACGACAACGATGAAAGAGGAGTATGAGGTGGAAGAAGAAATTGAAAAGCACCTGTGGGCCGATCTCATTTTTTTACAAACCCCGGTTAATTGGATGGGTGTGACCTGGAGTTTTAAAAAATACATGGATGAAGTGTATACTGCGGGCATGTTTGGACAGCTCTGTGATGGGGACGGCAGAAGTAGGCAATCGCCCAAGGCTAATTATGGTGCTGGCGGAAAACTAACCCAGACCAAGTATATGCTTTCCCTGACTTTCAATGCACCCGTAGAAGCGTTCGATGATGAAAAAGAATATTTATTCGCCGGAAAATCAGTGGACGACTTATTGATGCCGCAGCACATGAATTTCAAATTTTTCGGGATGCAAGCCTTGCCCACTTTTGCTTGCCATGATGTCATGAAAAACCCGGAGATCGAAAATGATTTTCAACGCTTCGACGCTCACCTTAATCAGCATTTTTAGATGTTAACGAAAGTAAGATACTCTACCCGGGAAATGCTCCATTGGACCCGGTGGGAAATTCTCGGATTCCTGATTTTTTCTGCCGTGGTGGTCGTCCTTTACGATGTCCTTGGACTTACCTTTTTGTATGTCCCCTGGACGCCCGTGGCCTTGATTGGGACAGCGGTGGCTTTTATTGTTGGTTTTCAAAACAACGCGGCTTACGGTCGCATTTGGGAAGCGCGCAAGATTTGGGGCGGCATTGTCAATACTTCGCGTACCTGGGGGATGAAAACCAAGGATATGGTCACCAACGAATACGCGGAACAACAGGTGACGGAGGAGATTTTAGCGGCACATCGTAAGGCCTTGGTTTACCGCCATATTGCCTGGCTTACGGCCTTGCGGCACGCCATGCGACAACCGAAAAAATGGGAAGCGTTCGAGCAGCATCGCACCAATCGGGAATGGTCCAAGGTGATTCATATTCCTGAGAAGGTATTTAGCCTCGAGGATGATCTATTTCATTATCTGGAGGCGGATGAATGGGACTATATTTTGAGTAAAAAAAATAAGGCGGCCGCTACGCTTTATTTGCAGTCTAAACATCTACGGGAGCTTAAGGAAAAAGGATTGATTTGGGAATTTGCGTTTTTAGAATTGGAAAATGTACTGGAAGAACTATTTACCCTACAAGGTAAATCAGAGCGCATCAAGAATTTCCCCTATCCGCGTCAATATGCGACCTTGTCTCATCTTTTTGTTTGGATTTTCTTATTGCTCTTTCCATTCGGTATTGTCCCGGAATTCGCAAAAATTGCTAGTAATCTATCCGCTGACTTTTCCTGGAGTTGGTGCTTTACCTGGCTAGCCATTCCGTTTTGCACGCTGGTATCTTGGGTGTTTCACACCATGCAACGCATTGGTACCGTTGGCGAAAATCCATTCGAAGGATCCGCAAATGACGTTCCCATTTCGACCATTGCACGAGGCATCGAAATTGATTTACGCCAACTCATGGACGAGCCGCCGGCTTTTATTCCCAAGCAATTCCCGGAGGAAAATAATGTTCAGATGTGATCATGGTCTGCAAGGCACTTTACTTTGCGCATCCTGATTAATTATCGCGCGCATTTTTCTTGATAAAATTCAATTGCGCTGAGATAATTTAATGCACCTTGTTCGGTCTGGTCGTGAATGAAGCCGTTCAAGGCCGGTTGGTGTTCGGCTATGCATTGAACGATTTTCTCTTTATTCGCATTCCATTTATTATCATCGTATTCTAAATACTCAATCAATTCTAGTTTATAAATTTTATGATTTTTTAACAGAAACTGCTCTTTACTGACGACCGGAGCTTCGTTGAGAAATAAAATACGGGGACAAGATTTAGATACCGTAACTTCAACTCCTTGTTCATTCCTATTAATTTTCAGAATCTGATAAATGGGTTTAAATTGCGCATCCCATTTTAACCAATTGCTATAATCTGCTTTGGAATAAGTACTCCAATAATCACCCTCTCCAACGCTAAGACTATCGGATAATAAATTCGGAACCGCTTCAACATTTTGCGCATTTAAAGCAGCGTAATATTTTTCTACCGTTAGAATATCACTAGTATTATCCTCTGCATTTTGGCAAGCCTGAAAAAATAATCCGATTATTAATAGCATTAAAACTCTCATATCACTTTTTGTGGCAGAAGATATTCTTTGCCCGGTGAATAATCAAGCTTAGATTTTTGGGTCAATCTAGCGAAGTTTTGTGTTCGTCTAAAATTGGATTTGGTTACCGCAGTTTTTAAGGGTACCAGAATAATTTTTTTTTAAATTCACCACTAATCACTCTTTATAATCTTCTCCACCACTACCCTATCCTCTTGACGAAGCATCAAGTAATACATCCCATTTTGCAAAGCACTGATATTGATTGTGGCGGGATCATGAATGGTCCAATTGGATATCTTTTGGCCAGAGATAGAATACATTTCAATTTGACAATTATTTAAGTTGGCTTGCTCAAAATGTAGCAGCCCGTTGGTTGGATTCGGATAATTTTTGAAAGAGGAATTAATGGGATTATTGGTAGAAACGAGTTGAGGGAATCGCTTTAGCTTCACCAAAGAGCGGGAGCCGGAGAAATAGATATTCCCTTGCTCATCGATGATGTGATTGACGCCTTGGTCGTAGAAAGGGTCATCGGGAAAATCTTCTTCCATGCCGAGCAAAAGCTTCAAATCCACCTCGCCGGTATTCCAATCCAAACCGTAATAGTAATAATTACAATCATCCTCTTTACCGGTACCGTACACCAGATTGCTACCCGAAGAATAGCACAGCACACCGTTCATATTCACCGCATCGTTCACCCATTCCAAATCGAATTGATTGTTGAGGGTATCCCAACTGAATTTCTGTACACCTTTAAGATTATCGCAATCGTAGCCCAAGAAGCCATTGAATTGCGCAATCGCGATATCATAACCATAAGCGGTAGGCGAATTTTCAATAGATTGGAATAAATTGCTGAAGGATTGGGCATTGGGAATCGCAATGGAATCGGCAAAGTGTAAGGGCATGCCAGATATCCCCGTCCAACCCATCGGTAGCTCTCGCCAAAAGGCGATCAGATTATTGTTGGCGTGCCCATCGGCGACTACCACGAGCTGATCATTGCCTTCGCCCCAGCCCAGTAAGGTGGGCGTGGTTCCGCTACCGTAAGCGAAATTCCCTACGGGCCCGTCATTTACAAAATCATATTCAGCCTGCCAGCCAATCGTCAGCGCCGTCCCGTCCCAGGCAAATTGAATCAATCGATGTGAGGTGACGATGTAAAAAGCATTATGCTCATCCACCGAAATCGAATTGTGGTTAATTCTTTCGTCGGGCAGGGCATCAAAAACCAAGGTATCCAGCAAGTTAAAGTCCTGATCAATGACCCCGGCATAAGCGATATTCAGGTCAGGGTCTTTTTCCGAATACCAGACGATTTGACCATCATAATTTATGTTATACATATTAACCCGATTGATGCCGTAGTCCCCAAAATCAAAGGTATCCAGCACCACAATCGGAGAATATGGATTGGTGGTATCCGCATCGGAAAATTTAAATAGCTGGGAATACTCATCGTTTGCCGGATCATAGGTTGGCTCGTAGGAGAACCAAGTCTTATTTTTGGTCAATAAGTGGTTATAACCATTTGAGCTGAGGGTATTGAAATCGAGACGAAAGCTATCGATGGCTATCAAATCTGTGCCATCATCGATCAGCTTAAAGACGTGGGTCGAATTCGAATAAAGAATAACGCTTTCACCAGTGGAATAGATCTCGGAAAGATAAATCCAGGGCGAAGTCCCACCGGTGATATCTCGGCGCATTTGGATAGCCACGCTATCACCGGGTTGGATGCCCATCAAGCAAGTAGATGCCTGGCCGTAGCTATTGCGGTGGTAAATGGGATAAGGGGATTCGGCCAGCCAGGTGTTTTGTGGCGGATCATCCGGGCAAAAGCTGGTTTGCCCAGTCGTTTCAAACACGGCCAAACAGAGTAAACCTACAGCAATCAAAGTTTTCATGGTCTCTGGATTAAATACGATATCAAATCAACGGCAGAATGCCTTGATTTAGAGCTTATTTGGAAATTATTAATTGACCTACAAACGTCATTGTTTCGTATCCGCTAGCGGTTCTCTCCGTCAAATGTCCACCGGACATTTGGTTTCAAAGAAACTTCACTGCGTTCACGTAGTATCCGACTATGCTCCTCAAAAGGAGGCTCGTTTAAACAAAACAATGTCTGTTTTCGATCTAAAGAACAAATCCCAAACAAGCTCTTAAAGAAAACAAAGATGGACCAGAATGGCTATACCGTTCATTGAATAAAATCAGCCATTCGTTGAAAACTTTGCAGGGGAATAATTCATTTAAAAGCTTAGAAGCTAAAGCATGACGGTTACCCGATAATGGTCAATATCAAATGACTCAAAGCAGGCACCAAAATATTGCAAGCCACAGTAAGAAAATAGACCGAAATAATGGTTTTCATACTAGCCCGGCCGATAACGCAGATGACATTGGCAAAGAAAAGTAGCATGCTAACAAAAACAAATGGAAAAAACCAAGGCGTAAAATACATAGCCATTAAGCTGGCTGGCATTATGGAACCGATCAAGGTAATAAAGGCAATAGAATACCAGAGAAACTCTTTACCTTTTTGACGTTCACAAAAGTCATTATATTGATCAAAGATTGATCTTTTAGGCGATGTGCCACCCGTTGTCTTTATTCGAGAAACAGTCATAATATTATTGATGATTTTTGTTTCTACAAATCTAGAAGGGGCAACCATCAACTACTTATGACCTAAATCATAAAAGCAGGAAAAATGGTAGATGAAAATATATTGAAGCAGTATGGAGCAGTCCGAAAACAGCTGACTAAAGGAGAGACCTTATTTCAAGAAGGCGATGCCCCCATTTTCTATTATCAGATTTTAGAGGGCGAGATCAAGTTGAACAACTACAATACCAGTGGTAAAGAAATGATCCAAGGCATCTACTCTAAGGGAGAAGGATTTGGGGCGCCGGCCTTATTAGGTAATTTTAGTGTATGCTCCAATGCAGAAGCGACAAAGTCAACCCAATTGATTTGCCTGGAAAAAAGCCTTTTCATCCGCATGTTAAAAGATCATCCCGCTCTGAGTATGCAATTCCTACAATATCTTTCAAAACGTCTGCAGTATAAAACCATGATCGCCAAAGAGATCAATTGCCACGAAGCGGAGCAAAGGATACTGAATTTGTTCAAGTACTTGAAAAAAGAGGCGGGGCAGGAAACAGAATTTCAAATTAGCCTCACCCGGCAAACCATCGCTAACATCATTGGCTTGCGTGTCGAAACCGTTATTCGTGCCATTAAAAACCTGAAGGAAAAAGAATTTATCACGGTCAAAAATCGCAAGCTTTATATTTAGTGCACCAAGACTGGAGCACTCATGGTTATTCGGCGCTCCACTCCCCTTGCCGCTCGCCGCTATCCACATCAATTTTAGTATTCGTAACCGCTGGGTTTTCAATAATGGCCAGAATCATTTTGGCGACATCTGCGGGTTGACCGTAATGCTCCAGGAGTTGATGATTCGGCGAAAGCCCAATCCCGCCGGGCGAAATAACGTTGATCCTAATCGGTGCCAACTCGATGGCGGCATGCTTGGTCAAAGCTTCAATACTGCCGTGTAATGTCCCCCAGACCCCGTAGCCTTTAACTGGTGTTTTGCTGCTGCTCCCCGAGATTAGCGTGATCGAACCTTTGGGCAGAAGATGTTGCTTGGCATAATAGAGCACGCGATAGTTCATCCAAAATCTTTCAAAAACGTTCTTGGCCGCCTCCACATCGGTTGCCACCAGGCTGGAGGCGGAAGCCGGAGCGGAAACGGTGATGACAATATGCTTGATGGATGCTACTTCGGAGAAGAGTTTTTCCAATTGTTGGTCGTGCATCAAATCGACCTGATAAATTTCTGCTTTCCCCCGAACGGATGACTGTGCAGCTTGCAGCTTTTCGAGCGTCCTCCCAGCAATTACCACTTCATAACCTTTGTCTACAGCCAGCTGAGTCGTCGCCAATCCCATATTACTTGAGCCTCCAAGTACTAATATTTTTTCCATTTTAAATTAGGGTTAGTCCACCGTCCACGGTAATGGTCGCGCCGGTCATGTAAGGATTCGTTAAGACGTTAAAATAGGTATAGGCCAATTCCTCGGGCGTTCCCAGATGCTCCACCGGTAATGTGTCTTCGGCCCACTTAGAAAAATTATTCTGTTCTTCTTTGGTCCAGACGCCGGTTTTCACCACTCCTGGGGCGATAATATTGACTCGCGCCGGGGCAATTTCTCTGGCGAATGATTTGGCAAAAACGTTTACCGCTGCACTCGCTGCATTCATAATAGACGCCCCATTTTTTGAAGGTCGATTAATCGCCATACTTGACGTGACAACGATGCTCCCATTTTTATTAATAAAATTAGCTGCAGCTCTACAGCAGTTGAATGTCCCCCAAAACTTTTCCATCCCCCGTTGCGCGATTTCAGTTTTCATCTCTTTTATAGGAGACATCAATTTCGTTTCGTCACTCACAGCGGAAAATGACATAAAATCAAAAGCACCGATTTCTTTGAAGGTAGCGTTGACAGAAGCTTCATCCAACATGTCCATAGGAAAAACATGTGTGCGGCCTCCTAATTCCTCCTGCACCCGACGTAGCTTGGACGCCGTTCTGCTCACTAAATAAACAATAGCCTCTTCCTGAATAAATCGCTTGGCGAGGGCTTTACCAATCCCGGAGGAAGCACCAACGATAATCACTTTCTTATCCTTTAGTTCGACCATATTAATCGTTTTATTTCCAATTAATCGATACGTTCTTATTTCTTGGTATGTAACTCAATCATCGCGATCGCTTTATGGACTTGTTTATCTACGTTTTTGATCTTGAGGATAGAATGAATGACGTGTCTTTTCTTACCCATGGATAGCTTCTCGAAAGCAGCATTGAGTATCTCATCTTGCTCCAGAAGTACGGTTAACACCTCTGGCATGTCAACACCAAGGGGATTGGGGTCCTCGACCACTTTAAAATGAATTGCATCACCGCGTTTTTTCCCTACTTGCTTTAAGCGCTGGCCACCTAAAATAATGAAAAAATTACCATCTCCCAGATGATTCAGGCCGCATTGAAATGTTAGCCCGTGGTCCAAAGTACAGAGGAAGCGTGTCAAGCGCTTATTTTCAAATTGATTAACAATCGAAGCATCTAGGGTTACATAAAAATATCCGCCCCGATGCTTGCCTAATTGTTGGATAACCTGAGTGTCTTCAAATTGTATCATCGCGCTTCAACGTATTTTTTTAATCCTGCCAAATCTTTTAAGTGCATTTGATGGACCCAATCAATAATTCCACCAAAGTAGGCGATTAAAAATGCGGGCTTTTTAAGTTTTTCGTCAAACCACAAACTGATTTCGGTTTCTGAGCCAGACTGCGATTTTAAAATAAAATCCATTCTCACCTCATCCTCGAAAGGAGCCACGTAGCTTTTTAAATAAAAACTCACCTTTTCATTCTCTACTAATTCAGTCACTTCTTGATAACCGAATTTTTTACCTTTTTTATTCTTGTAAATCGTCTGAGCGCCAAGGACACCATCCGTGTTTTTAACTTCACACAGGGAATTGGTTTCTTCCGGCCAAGCACTCCATTCCATTAACTGCTCCTGATAGCGAATGGCATCGTAGACCTTAGCGATCGGTGCTTTTACAGTAATGGTTTCTATGTATTGAATTTTCCTGGGAAGCTTCCAAATTAATAACACCAAGGCCGTCACCAGCCCAAATACAAGACCTAATATTGCAGATAACATATTCTAAGATTGTTTGGTTGAATATGTCGGCAAAATTAGGTCGGCTAAGCATACTATTTTTTGCCTTAGGGCAAAAAATCAATCTTTTTTAGCACGAATCCGGCTTAATGTACTTTGGGTAACACCAATAAAAGTGGAGATATATTTCAGTGGATATTTGGTAATCCAATTCTTTTCCTCAACGACCCTCTGGTATCGCTCTCCGGCTTCCTCGCTTTGAAAAGACATGACATTTTTGCTTAAGCCTACGAAGGCCATTTCGACCGTTTTTCGAAGTAAAGTATTGTAGGCATTGGAGCGTGCCGCGAGGGCGTCGCTCTTTACCTTGTCGATCACATAGACCTCAGATGACTCTATGGCTTGAATATTAATGCGGCTCGAAGAGGCATCCAGGTAGCTCTCCAGATTGGTAAATATTTCACCGGCGGTGCCAATCCATACCGTATAATCCGTTTCATCTTTTGTATAGAACAAGCGCACCGATCCTTTTTCAATAAAAAAGTATTGCGTGCAGATTTGTCCCGATCTCAATAGAAAATTTCCTTTTTTCAACTTCACGGGCTTCAAAGCATTAAAAATATCTAAGGCTTCTTCCCTACTCCCCAACGATAAAGTCTTGATGGATGCGATGACAGATGACATCTATTTTGGTTTTATTGTCCCGTATTAAATTTCCAACCTATTATGAATCTCTAGCTGCTTACACTAAGCGAAAAAAAGCAGATCTATTGCGTAGATAAGCCTAATACAAATGGCATAGCCAAAAACAAGTGAAATCCCCTTTCGCCACCACGGTAAATATACATTGATTCGTTCAACCAAGTAGAATAGAAAAACAGTCCCTATCGAAATTTGTATCATCCGATTGATGAATGGCCTGTTGTCGATTTCTTCTTTTTCGGCCGCATCGAGTATGTCGTCATTCATCATCGATTCGTATTTTTTATTACAGTTAAACGGTAGGGCGCATTAGCGATATTTTCTGTCAACACAAGTTAATTACCCCCTAATTAAACAATGCGCTTTCACTCAATTTTTTTTTCATGTATCTTGCCGAAGTTGTTATAAAAAACCAAATTTTAACTTTTTTTAACCCTTAAAAACTTGTATTTATGAATGCTCCCGTAAACATCGTTTATCCGATCAACAACGGAACGTATCCTATCACTGATCCCAGCAACCCTAGCCTTAACAGCGCTTACATTACTTTCAGCTTTAGTGTCACCAGAGGTGGCGGTGGAAATGTCGTGAAATGGGGCGTCGATAATGACACTTTGGGCGAAGCTAAATATTATGACATGTTTAGCGCGCAATTTGTCTGGAAAGTCGCCGGAGGACAGCACAAATTTTGGGTGCAAGGTGATTCAGGCTCTGATAGCGTGATTTTCAACGTTTAGTATTTAATTTAAAACGCTTAGTCTCTCGATCAAAATTGCTATTGATCGAGAGACGCTTCATAGTTCCTTATCTTTTCTACGATGCCAGTTTCACTCTAAAAATACCCGTGTCCGGTATTTGGAGTTGCTGCTTTTCCGCTAGTTTATCCGTAGCGCGCGTATAGAGGAAGTGATAAAACCAGATGAAGTACTCTTCGAACGATAATTCATTTTTATAATTAGAAGCATTGTAGTGTTGGACAAAGATTGCTCGGTTGGCTTCCAGGATTTTTATTAACTCTGGCCGGTAAAGCTCAGACATTTCATGGAGAATTTCCTGATCTGCTATGGACAGAAGAGGAATGTCCATAGACTCGAGTTCGGCAAATGTCTTCTTGTGATTCTTCCGATTGTTACCATAGGTGATATAGCAAATAGAATCCTTGCATCGGTATTGATTACCGTAGATACCAAATACTTCAATTTTGGTTAGACTGTCCTTTTCCGCAAACTGCAGATAATACCTTTTGCCGTGCCTTAAGGTGCGTTCTTTTTTGAGAAACGCTCTCTCGACATTGTTGATTTGCCAATTGTCCAAAAGTACATCGCTCATGATGAAAAATTTGAAGTCTTCGTAAGGTTCTTGCCTCGCCACCTCCATTGAATCGTACATCTGTTTGATCGTCGGGGCAATTTTAATGATCGATTCGGCGATCATCTCCGCCACAGGTTCACATTGTTTAAATTGCGTTTTGCCTTCGATATCCATCACAATGCTGATCGCCGGAAATAAAGCACCATCTTTTTCCGCCAAATAACCATTCTCCTTTAGAAGATCAATCTCCGAAGCTAAAGCGGTTTTAGTCCAATTGAGTTGCTCACTTATTTCTTTCACAGAAAAGCCATTGTGCAGTCCAACCAGGAATTTAAACCGATCATTCTCAAAAAGGGAAATCACCGGAAAATTATCTCCTGCGGAAATAAAATGCTGTTCAAAGTCCGCCGCAAGAATATCTTCTAGCGATCTAGCATCTTCTGCGGAGGGAGCACACTGCATCAAAAACAGTAAGGAGAGCAGATAGAATGTGGTCTGTTTCATTGTTTTTTTTGTTTGTTTATAAAGTGGAATACGATTACGCAATTGTTTTTTCTACTAATTAGGTACAAATAGCGCTTAAGGCCTGCGCAAAGTGCACCGGCTATTTCTAATACTTGTATTCCAATAATTTGCTAATGCCCGAAGGCGATGGTGAGTATTGTTTTTTCGTCTTTTAGCAACAAGGTGCTAAGTGTATTCCAAGAACTAAAATACAGTGGGTTGGCTAGAAAGCTAATATCTAATCGATCTATGGCAAGTTCTAATCTACGATTGGCTATTAGGCATATTCTATTAACGAGATGTGTTGTTCTTTATTTCCCCTTGATCGGAATCCAAATCTCCTCTTCCGAGTCAGGATCATTGTTTTTGTATTTTTCGCCCAGTACCTCAAAATGAGGCCGATTGTCCAGCTGATAGCCTGACTGCGGCAACCAGGTCCCAAAAATATAATGGAAAATACGGCTATCGGCACTCGACCCTTTATAGTCAAAAACGGCATACTGACCACCGGGCAAAGTAAATGGCAACATCCCATCGGGCAGCGGCTCAAAGTCGGATACCTCTACCGCAGCCCATTTCACAAATTCAAGCGCTGGATTAAAGTTTTGGAAATAACCCGGATCGTAAATTTGCATGGAAATTTTGTCTGAGCCCAGCCGATTTTGGATGGTACCAAGGCGGGGCATAAATTGCCCCCATAGTGCGCCAGTTCGATTATTCACCAGATTCATTTTTAGCTTTTGACCAATCAACTTTTTCTCGGCCAAGGTTTCAATTCGTGCTTCTAATGGCATCACTGTGGGGATAATTTTTTAAGTTTATTTGAAAATGATTTACTCCATGACATGTGTTTGAATCGCATGCGCCGGAATCATCAATTTCACGGCTTCCGATCCAACGTACAATTGGTATTCTATATCCAGATCACTTTTATTCATGATCACCGTAATCAAACGCCCATCCGTATTTAAAAAAGACGTGCTGATCAAATGACTGCGGCTACTCGTCGTACTTACCCGCGTGGCCTGAGGTCGAATGAATTTGGAGAAGTGGCCGATGTAATAATACGAAGGCGTATAAATGAGCTCTCCTTGATCTGTATCCCCGTGGATGGGCGCAAAACAGAAATTACCCACATGGTTGGGGCCGCCGTTTTGATCCAAGAGAATATTCCAGTCGGTCCAGCCTACGGTGCCTTGGTTAAAGTCATTGATAATGGATCCGCCGTAGCGCTCGGCGTGCTTCCAAAATTGGTATTTCTCGGGATCAAATCGCTCTTGGCAACCTTCGGTAAATAATAAATTCTTGGTGGGAAAGGACTCTTTGATATTCTTAAGGTTCGCAAACATGGAGGTGCCGCCGGCCCAGGTTTCGTACCAGTGGAAGCCAATTCCCCAAGCGTATTTCGCCGCTTCGGGATCTTCGAAAATCACATTAGCACGATGGCTGATCAGGTCGCGGTTATGATCCCAGACCACAATTTTTTTATCGCCCAGTCCTTCTTGTTCCATGGTTGGCCCGAGGTGGTTTTTCAGGAAATCACGCTCTTCTTCGGCGGTATAAATGCAAGACTCCCAACGCTGGACCGCCATGGGTTCATTTTGGATGGTGATCCCCCAGATGGGCATGCCTTCGGCTTCATAGGCTTTGATAAATTTGGTGTAATAGCGCGCCCAGGTTGCGTAAAATTCCGGCAGCAACTTTCCGCCTTGCAGCATATTGTTGTTGTCCTTCATGAAAGCCGGCGGACTCCAGGGGCTCGCATACAGCATCAAAGTGCCACCGGCGGCCGCGATCGCCTTTTTGATCATTGGAATTTTAAACTGCTGATCGTGCTCGATGCTAAAGGTCTTAAGTTCCTTATCACCTTCTTCGATGTAAGTGTAGCTACCGGTGCTAAAATCACAGCTGTGGATAGGTGTGCGGCACAGTGAATAACCGATTCCATCGTTGACGTCATAGTAGGCGCGCAGCAACTCCTCTTGCTTCTCGGCCGGTAGTTGCGCAAAGATTTCCGCCGAAGCATCGGTAATCGCGCCCCCGATACCGATAAAGGTCTGAAAAGTCTTACTGGGGTTGACAAAGATGCTTACCTGATTTTCCAGAGGTTGCTCCGCCGCCTTGAAGGCTAGAGTCGCCGTATTTTCCAAGCGGAGGTCCGTATTGCTAGCGGTCGTGTAGACCTTGGATGTTTTTCCGGTGATGGAATACGAAGTGGTCGCCACCGGTTTGGGGGCCGTATCACTCTTTTTTTCGGCGGCGGGTGCCGGTGCTTGCTGGCAAGTGAAAAATAAGATGCTAAAAAGACAAAGGGCAAAAAGGTTTTTCATTCTTGTTGTCAGTTTTGTGGTGACAGATTGAGGTGTTTAAGCGGTTTTGTCAATTTGGCAAAGGGCAGCATGGGCCTAATAAGGGCCATCTAAATTAAGGATTTTTCAACAGATTGGCAGGAAGTGTACCGCAAATTTAAGGTAAACGAGGTTTCAATTAGATTTACTAGACGAAGGGAAGGGCACCGAGAAGCATGGTACAAGGAATTGAAAGTAAGTGAGCGATTTTCCGACTTAATACGACGACCGGATCGATACTATACTTCAAGTATGTAATAAAGAATTAATTTTACTGCCAGAACGGATTAATAGTCCTTTTTTAAGGTTAGTACTAATTTGAATTTTATTGAGATAGCGTTTTAGGGACGAAATAATAGAGATAAAAAATCATTCCCCAATAGGTTAATACTAAAACCGGCATGCTGGTATTGAAGGTTATTTCAAATTCAGGAATTCCGAACCATTGGCGAAAGGATACCTTGGCAATAAAGAATAAGAAAATAACGCCAAAAGCAAATAAACCAATTATTGCCACTTTATTATTTAAGGTTCGTTTAATGCCTTCTTTATTTTCTTCCCGGAAAAAATACCAAAGTATCATAGCGGAACAAATGGCTTCAATGGTAATTGCCAGATAGACATTAGACGTATAAAGGGCCAATCCTACATCATGGGTTTCCGGTCCAAAGATGTGATGCGGAAAACCGGATAAAACATCTAATACAAAATGTCCAACGACCAGAATTGCAGCGGTGAGTCCAATTTTATTACTTTTAAATAATACTTTTCCAATTATAAAAACCAAAGTCATCCAGAAGATCTGAGGGAGTAAATCATGACTGTATAACATATCGACATCCAAGCCTTGTAAAGTCACATTCAATAAATCACTGGGCAAGGTGGGTTCCAGGTCGAGATAATGGAAAGTCAGCCATATCAAATCTTGAATTTGCGAGGCTATTAAAAAAAATAGCAAGGTCCCTTTCGGGTATTTTTGATACGCTAAAAGTGCAGTAGAGTAATGGCCCGCCAGCATGATTTAAATGTTTTTTTAAGCAAAATCAATTTTCTAAATTCCTTTATCGACCAGCCAATTTGCATGCATCCACCACAGGATGGGAGTCGGGATCAACTCTAACAGGATTACAGCAATTATTGCGGTATTAGGCGGATAGTGGACCAATGCCACCGCCCGGACAACACCTCCAATGAAGAGCGCAATCATTAAAAAACGAAAGAGCGCAACTTCTGAAGGCTGCCAGGCGACGTATAGAAATGCTAATCCCGTAGATGCCCAGATGGCTGCTATGAATCGATGTGAATTATCGGTAAAAGGAGCGATACTCGGATTGTACTGCTCGCTTATAGCGAGAGCACCTGTACCAATCGCAATCAGTGCATAAAGCACTAAGAAGAATCGAATAATAATTAACATTGGGCGGGGATTTAGCTGGAAAAATTAGCCTTGCGGCATGTCCGAATAAAATGAAATGTTCATTTTGCTGAATGCCTTATCCCGATCTGGTACCAGTTTGTGGTAGGCTTCGCTCTGGAAAACCGCTTTGGCAGCGGCACCGGCCTGCGCATTGGGGAATTCTACCATCATGGTCATAAAGGTATCCTGCTGGCCTACTATGGCTTGGTCTTGCTTAATGATTTTGGGTGGCAATCCGCCCGCTTGCATTAACATCGGAATAATGCCGCCCACGTAGCGCTCTAAGGCATCGTGGTACTCCATAATCGGCGTAGCCGTCACTAAGAGGTAAGTCTTTTCGGAGGGGTTAGGGTCGGGGATATTGAAAAATTTAACGACATCTGCACCTTCGTCCCAGCGTGGGTTCATTTCTATGGACTTGATCTTCCAGCCGTTCCCTGTTTTCAGGTAACTACAAGTATAAAATGCATTTAGGCTCATCACCTCACTCCCTATTTTATGTCGGGCAAAAACGTAAGTGTCCCCTTGTGCCATGTCTCCATCAACCGTGATCAGGCAATTCGTCATGTAATGCTGGGTAATCAATCCCTTTTTTGCAAATAAGAACTGTACCAATTGTGTATATTCTTCCTTGGACATCTCACTCGGTGCCCCCATCCCCCATTTAGAGTAATCGGCATGAATAATATCGTGAAAAATGGATTGAAAGGTCGCCCAGTCCTGTTTGTCGATCCCTTGCGCGTACTTGTAATGTAATTCTATAATCGCCTGCTTTTCGGCTAAAGCTTCAAGATGATTCATTGATATTGATTTTAATTGTTAATCATTCAGAGCAAAAATCAACAATCAAAACTTCAATTCAATTATCAAATGATAAGTATGCTTATTTTCGATTATTCCAGCGGACTTTTCGAAGTCGGCTCAATGAAACAGGGGTTATACCCAGGAAAGTAGCGATATCTTTTAATTGGAAGTGTTGAAAAATTTCGGGTTGGTGCTCTTCTAAGTATTCATATCGTTGCAGTGCATCCATATGGAGTAAGGCGCGGCGCAAATCAAACTCTTCGATATATTGATGCTCGGCCATAATCCGCCCTACCCTTTCAACCGTATGCGACTGATTATATAATTCTACGAGCCCCGAATAAGGAATGACATCGAACTCGCAGTCTTCTTCGCAGATAATGGCCATGAGAGATGGCAAGCCTCTAAGTAGACTGCGATAAACGGTAAACATAAATGGCCCCACGTAAAAATGAGTCGTTTTTGCTACGCCGTTTATATTTTCAATTTTACGCACTGCTCCTTTTTTCAAATACCAGATATGTCGGCACCTTTTATTAAAATCTAATAAAACATCTCCTTTATTTCTATTTTCCGAGTAAGCTAGCGCTTGAAATAATAACCAATCTTTTTCAGGTATTGGCCCAGTGATGTGTTCCAGATATGCTCTCATTTTTTAAATTCAATATTTACTGCCGTTATACAAATGAACTGTCGGCTCCTTAGGAGAGGCCGGCTCAATTTAAGGTAATTTCATCAAAGGCAAACTACTCATGCCACATGATGGTTCACGGTAAAATAGCAATAAACAAAGAATTTAAAAATTGATATTTTTTCACTATAGGCCACTAGCCTAAGTCTGATTGAGATTAATCTTGCAAATTAAAATCAATTAGCTGTCGCTGACAAACATCCCAGCTATTAAAAAGGAAGGTGAAATAAATAGTGCGTTAGACGGATCATTGAGTACAATAAATCCACTCGCTACTGCCGAATATTCAAGGTATTAACTATGCAGTTTTGCATATTACCGACGGTAAGCACAAAGGCTTGCTTTACTTTCAGGCCATTGGCATATTCGGCGGGTGCCCAGCAGGGCATTTTGCGGATGGTTTCCAGGAGTAGCGCATCGACTTGTTCATCTTTGGACGTCTCGACTACGTGCGCGTCGATAATTTCGCCCGCCTCGTTGACGGTAAATTTCACCGCAGCCAGAGCATATCCGGTAAATACGCTATCGGGGATTTGATCAATAACTTTGGTTTTCAGGTATTGCTGCATCTTTTGGCGGCCACCGGTATACTGCGCCTCATTGTCGGGATCGACTGTAAAGGTGAAATCGGCAACCTTAGGCTCGTTATCCTTTAAAGTATTCTCGGGAATATAATCGATCTTGACGTAGATCGGCGTAGCTGCGTCGGCCTGATTCATCAGTTCTTTTTGCGCCGGAGTGAGCATAGCATTTTCTCCTGCCACGGTTTTGATTTGTCCATTATGGCTCGCTGAAATTTCTACGGAGATATATTCTCGTACCCAAGAAGGCTTGTAGCGTGGATCGAGATCCATGATCGTTTCCGCCACGCTCAGTTGGGCTTCATTGATCAAGATATAGGGCAATTCCCGGTGGATATTGTACGCTAATTGCCCCGTTAATTGATCTTGAGCGATACTAAATTGAGGGAGAGTAAACACCACAAAAAGGACAGCGATAAGCTTCTGATAGAGTTTCATTGGATGGACGTTTTAACCAAGTTAAGTCAAATATGATGCTGATCTCAGCATTTGGGGAGATTTAACAGCTTAATAACAAGTAAAATCATGAGCAGATCGATTACTTTAAGTCATTCTAAATGCTTAAGGCTTCATCTTATCCTGGATAGATTTAGCATATTTTTTCAGGTACGCGATTTCCCAGGCTTTATTTTCTTCATCCATATCTTCATTCTCTTTGGTTGTCGCAATGGCTTTATCTATTTCCTGCAACGCTAGATCATAGCGCTTCAATCGATCATAAATACGGATTTTCACCAATCGGGCCCAGCTATTTTTGGTATCGATCGCCAATGCCTTATCGGTGAGGGTAATACCTTGCATTAAATTGGTGTTCTGATACAGATAATATTCTGCGGCGCCGGCATAAAGATCGGAATCGGATGCTGTTCCCGGCATTAATTCTTCTTGGACAAATTGCTCAACGCGTTTATCGATCGCCGTTTCAATTGTAAAACTAATCGACGTATTTGCCCAAGAAAGATATATCCGGGCATTATTAGGTATTAAATCAATGTCGAAGCTTAAGGTTTCATAGTGCCGATTCGTTCGTTCTGGAAGAGCAATAAAGCGCACCACATCCAGCTCTGGGTTATAATCATAACTCCCATATAAAGAGGTGTCTCTATTTAAAATGATCACCCATTCGTCGGGGTTGGGAATCGAAAACAGAGCATAAGTCCCTTTGTCAATCTGCTGCCCTCCTAATTTTACAGTTTGGTCAAAACTTATTTTAGTACAATATCCGGCTCCCGTTCTCCAGACTTTATTCCAGGGAACCAATGCACCAAAAATTTTTCTTTTCCGCACCGAAGGTCTTTCGTACTCAATCTTCACTTGGGTATTCCCAACGACCTGAGTGATGGTGCCTTTAGGACTCAGTGAAGGGTATTCAAATTTATCTTGGGCTTTGAGATTAACGACGACTAGGCAAAAGCTGAATATTAACAGTAGTTGTCTGATCATGGGTTGCACTTTTAAAAAGAAAATTCTCGATCAATACTATTGACGAGTTGGTTAAAAATATAATACCATGAAATTTAGATTTTTTTAAAGAGAAGTGCTTGCTTGGAAGGACGTTTAACAGCTCAATAACAAGTTAAGTGATAAGATACTGGAACTAGGCTAGCAATATCGTAAGCACCTGATACATCTCACCGAGTACCCCAAAGAATGCTAAGGTTAAACCAAATCCACTTAACGCTTTACCTGCGGTTAGCTTATCAAAGAAGAGAATGATTAATCTAATGATATCTAAAGGTAGAAAGAAGCTACGCACGATAACCCCAACTAATTTTATTGCCGAAAAAACAATGAAGTAGAGTGGGATAAAAACCAAGAGTCCCAACACTGACATGATCACAAACTCAATCGCAAAATGGAATTCTAAATAATTCAACAATTCGCTAAAATATACAAAGGGGATCACAAAGGACATCACTAAAGCAATTGGTAAGCCGATAAATAAACCGATGGACAATCTTAATTCTTCGGTTGCATTCATTTTAGCCCTAATTCTTTTCGATACACTTTTTGGAAACTTTTTCAACCACTTTTTCATTCGCTTTGCCGTACCTGAATAATAGACTTCAATGATGATCATGCTAAAACCTATGACTTCTAGTGGGAAGGAAATGAGTTGGACAATAGTTGCGGTATCGTTGGAAAAGAAAGGCATTGAGGGAAATAGTTTCCCTTATAAGATACACATAATATTTGAAATATTAACTGTTCCAAAATCGAGCTCCCTCATAATCAGATTTAAATTCACATCATCTAGTAAACCTCCTTTTCGAGAAGCAAGAGTTCATCTCCTGGTAAGATTCTCATGATTTCGCCGTTTTGTTGATACCGCCAGTGCTCTGCCTCATAAAAACTAACCTTGCGTTGCTTTTGGGGAACCGTTTCGAAAAACTGCTCAATTAAAGAAAGGATTTGCATTTGTTCAGTAGCATCAATAACATAGTATATTTTAATAGACAGAGGATAAGTCATTGCTCCACTTTTGATAAAAAGTGCATCATCATTGTTTGTAAGAATATATTTAGATTTTTGAAAACGGAATTGGCTTCTTAGCCACTCTCCCAGTTGGTCAATTGTAGCTTGTTCGCGATGCATCAAGGTATTTTCGAAAGCTTGAAATGGTACTGGTCTGTTATTATTTTTGGTATCCTGAAGTTGGATAGCTTTTACACATTCTACACATTTGCCTTTTAGCTCCAGAGTATCATAGATAGTAGTGATCTGTTTTTCAATCTTCTCTTGTTGGTCTGTCGATAAAGTTGAGAAATCTTCTAATGAAAAAATAGGGCGTTTTTCTATCCTATACTCATCGAAACAAGATTGACATAAGTATGTATCAATAATTGGCAATGTTTTCATTTCTGGCCATATCCCGCTTTCTAAGGCATCAAAAAGATGAATACACATTTCATAAAACGGTTGCACACCATGATCTTCACAGATAATTCTTCCCATGCGTATCTATTTAAGAGCTTGCTTGAAAATTTCGGAGGGCGATTTCCATAGACCACCAATATTTCTTTTTGGTTAAAAGTGTCCATTTCAAATAATCGAATTGTCCCAGATATTGCCATTCCCATGCGAAAGCATTAGAAGAGAGCATGGTAAATTTAATCTTTTTTCTAATGTTCTGAATTTCTGACTCCGTCAATCCATTTTCAATTAAGCTTTGCTTCGTTTTTCTTAAATACGCCTCATCAAACTCCGTATCTAGAAAAGGCTCGTTAATCGCTGACCAAACATCAAATCTATCCGTGATAAAAACATTATTTCTCTTACCAAAATCTTCCAGATCAGATTTCATTTTATAGGGTATAAAAATAACTTCGTTATCATTGATCACCATTGAGGGCGGTGAAGTATTTAAATTAATTTCAGCAATTCGATCAATCGACAAAAGTGTATTCGACTTTATCCAACTGTATTTGTAATAATAGCCTGCAGGAAATAAAATATGTTTATCCTTAAAAATTATTTTTAAATCCTCCACAGAA
Source organism: Saprospiraceae bacterium (assembly GCA_028285085.1). GTDB lineage: Bacteria > Bacteroidota > Bacteroidia > Chitinophagales > Saprospiraceae > JAHDHW01. Next base: position 57,859 of record JANQQI010000136.1, read on the forward strand.
GAATTCTTAAGTTCTTTACGATACCGGTGACGCCACGAAGCATACACTGCAAGAACGGTAAATGCCAGAGCAATGATAAACATCAACCCAATGATAATGGAGCTGCTATCTTCGATAAGTTGTTTACCAAAATAAAAAGCGCCACTTCCAAAGAACAGAATAGCCAATATGAGGTCCCTATGGAAATAGATTTTTTTCACCTCACTGAAATATCAAAAGATGACCAGATCAAAGTTTGTAGACGCCTCAATCTATTGCGTCCTTAACTTATAAAACGCGCCCCGATCAAAAAAGATGATCAATTGATCCATTCCAAAGGAAAATTGCTCGATAGAGGTGGCTCGTTCCGCGACTAAGCTAATGAATATTTGCTGATTCGAAAAGGTCAATATTAAATCCCGGGGTAAACTAAAACCACGCTCTTCTCTGATTTGTAAATCTATCGAAATCAAGGTCGCCCCAATTAAAGGCAACCACTGTTGGTGATCATTTTGGGGGACTAAATCATATTCCAACGCCATGGTAAACGGACTCTGTCGGTCGATCTGAAAGAGATCCAGCACATCGTTGTAGCTAATATTCACCCAGCGATTATTCTCGAATTCCAGAAAAACACCCGTGTCGACAGCATGATAATCTTCAGTCGTCTCTTCATTATCGTTAAGGGTGGCATAATACACCTTGAGTAAGCGACACCCCACATAGTCTGTCACCGAAAAATCAACAACCCCTTCTGGCAGTTCGAGATCTTCATCTACTGGTATCTCGTCTGGAGAACTAGCCCCGGTTTTATAAATAAAATAACCAATGAGACTAAACGCGACGATAAAAAATACAATAGCATAAAGGGGCATAGCTTCGTTTAAAAGTTATATACAGCTAAGTTTTTGAGTCTTACCAAAAACCGCTTAAAATAAACCACTTGTATTACAACCGCTCTTCCATAAGACCCGGTGGGCTTTCAATAAGCGGTAAATCCAGCAGACCGATATTTCGCTTGTTAAAACGGCTAAGAAATAAAAACATCTTGCCATTATTAAGAAAACGAGATTGCGCTCTATCAAAAATCAGATCAGTCGTCTCATCAGTATATAACCTGCTCCTTTCTGCCACACCAAATTTATCAATTTTCACTATTTGAGCGAATTCTGCCTTTTTTCCTTTCTTCCTTTGGGTTCCCATTTGCTTTCGTGCGGCATGCTCATCCGCAAATACCAAGTGTAAATGACTGTTACTGAATCCCAAAGTATAAGACATTTCGTTTGGACTATAGTTTGGAAAACTCATTTGCTTTTCTACGTCGGTAGACCAAAGGTAATCGCCATTAAAGGCCAGCGAAAAAACAACCAATTCAGTCTGAGTAATTCTTGGAAAGTCAATTGCCCCACATCTTTCCGTGAAGTGCCGCTCTTTTTCTGCCACTAAAAGAATCTGTTGGTCATCGTGATTAATGAGAAAGTCTTTAAAATAGTATTGCAGATGTTTCCGCCTTTTCCGTTTCATCGGATTGCCACCTTGATCCTTTAGATAGAGATCATCCTCCAGAGATATTCGCGTTGATAAACGTTCTTTTCCCGAGGGATCGTATTTGGAAACAAACAAATCAAAGTGTTTCCTTTTAGCACCATCATGGAGTGGTTTACAAAAACCAACGACAGCACTGGAACCATCAGGTAGATTGAACATATTTGCATTAAAAGTTGCAAATTCATCCTCCCCCACAATGGTATTGTACACTGTATCTTTGGTAACGTGATATAATCTATAGTTATAAGCTGGCCAACCATTATTAGGTGATGGGGTTCGGGCCAATAATTGTACTTCTCCAGAATTATTAATGAGTACTTTTCTAATGCGGGCCTTTAAACCTTTAAACTGAAATTCCACTTCTTTTTCCCAGACCAATTCCATGTTTTGGTCAAAGACTTTAAGGTAATACTTCTGGTAGGTATTTAATTGTTTTTCGGATTCATCCACAAAGGCCAAGGCAAGGTAATTTGAATCCGGGCTCATCAAAAAACCACTCGACTCTTTATTGAATTTATCTCCAATAGACATCGACATTTCTGAGCTAAAATCATAGGATAGGAGCAACTGATTATCTGAAGACCTTATTTCATCATCAAGTTCTAAATAGTGCACTCTGTATTCCTTTTTATTTTCATTTCCACTTTCCCCCAGAAGAATATTTTTATACTTAAAATTCGCAATGGACTGAAAGATGATATCATCTCCCTCAAAATCAATATCCAGATCTTTAATCGATAACAACTGATGATCATAATCATATTTCAATAATGCTTGATCTTGTTTTTTTCCCTCAAGGATATAATAAGCATTTGGGGTAAAACCAGCCACTCTAGAATGATATCCGTTTCGCTGATTCACATTATTTTCACTCCATTTAATTGGATAATCTGTCTTTTGGCTATGCACCAAACATGAAAATAAAAGGAAACAAAATAAAATCGGGAGGCTGATATTTTTTTTCATAGTCAAGATGAGATAGGTGCAGAAATAGGATTTTCTATTATTAAAAATAACCATTTTTTGTCAATAAAGTTCGGATGATGCTTGCATTCTCAGCTCAAACAACTCATTCTGATTAGGTAGACCAATAGTGGGATACGGTTCCATCAAAAGGCACAAAAACAACTGGATCATTCTCATCTAGAAAATGATTCAGTGCTTGATCCAATTTTATTTACAAATACTTAAACCTATCTTAAAATCCACTGATCGATAAGTTTGGGGAGGAGCCTTTACCTTTAGTACAAAAACGATGCACCACCTCCGCCCCTTGCTGCTCTCACTCTGCCTGATCTCCTTATTTTCTGTTCTCTCTGCCCAACAATTGGTGGGAGATTGGACCTTTCACCCCAATTATACCCTATTTCGAAATGCCGAGAATTATCCCGGCCACAAAATTGATCCGCCGAAAAGCAGATTTGAGTTGTTTAAGACACTCGGCCCACCCCTCTATTTCCACGAACAGCATCCGACACAGCGGCTCACCAATTTCCTAGCTAACGAGAACATCCCTCGCAAGGCTTTTAGCGTAGAATTGTGGCTGCTCAATCACGTCAATATGCCCGTCGGCGCTACGATTTGCCTCCGGCAACCTAAATTGGGTGAGCAGGTGCCGTGGCTACTGGGCTATTATCAAGACGAAGTGGCGTTTCATGTATCCAATCAAAAGGGAGAACAAGAAACAATCCGCGTCAAAGTCAAGCAAGGCTGGAAAAAATACTGGGGTCATCTCGTCGCCACCTTCGACGGCAACGATTTGCGGCTGTATTTAAATGGTGAGCTATTGGAAAGTGCCACGCTTTCTGGTCCTCCGGCTATCGATGATGAAAGTCAGATTGAGTTGGCCGGTTATTTTTCGCATGAACCTTATATGGAAATCAGTAATCTGGTAAAATCTTGCCGGCTGCACGCAGGTGCAATTCAGCTTGATGAGATCCAAGCCAGATTCCAGGCGCTGCAAGCGCAGGTGGAGCAAGGCGCTTTGTTCCCCGATACGCTTCATTTCAATGCCGGGCCGTATCTACACTACGCCACCCAAGAGTCGATTAATATCCTCTGGGAAACTGATCAGATGACGACGGCTACCGTTGCTTACGGAACGACCTTGCCTCTGCAGCAGGAAAAACGGATTGAGCAAGCGGCTTACATTCAGGAAATCACTCTGGATAATTTACAAGTGGGCACGCCCTATTATTATGAAATCCGGGTGGAAGCGGCAGATGGTCAGCAGATGTCCTCTGGCTTGCTCACCTTTGGTACTGCCGGCCAAGAAAATGATCCTTTTTCCTTTTGCATCCTTGGCGATACCGAAAGTAGGCCGCACATCAATCATCGCCTCGGCGAAATGATTTGGGAGGAGCGGCCCAACTTCATTCTTCATCTTGGCGATATCACCGATGGTGGTAAGGCGCCGCATAAATTTGAATGGAACTACGAGTACTTCACAGGCATTGTTCCGGTGGCGAGTCGCATTCCGGTTTTTCCGGTGCCGGGCAACGGTGAAGGCGATTTGTATTGGTACGAGCGCTATCACCGCCTCCCCTCCCCCGAAGCGTATTATACTTTCCGCTACGGGGCCGCCGAGTTTTTTATGCTGAACACCAACGCCTCGGCGGAATTGGTCAAAGGTGGCAAGCAATACGAATGGTTAAAGCAACAATTGGCCGCCTCCCAGGCAAAATGGAAATTCGTAGCGCACCACCATTGCCCGGTTTCTTCCGATGAGAATGATTTTGGCGATACTTGGAAAGGTGCAACCAGCACCAATGGCGATCCTAAATTTGATGATCTAAAGGCGCTTTACGAAAACGCGCAAGTGGATATCGTCTTTTTTGGTCACGTACATTCCTACGAAAGAACTTATCCGCTGAAAGACGGCATCGTAGATGCCGAAAATGGTGTCATTTATTTGAAAAGCGGCGGGGCTGGTGGTAATTTGGAGGATTTTGCGCCCACCCACAATGCATATTCTGGTAAAATCCAGCGAGGGCATCACTTCTGCAAAGTAGATCTGTTCGATGATCAATTAACACTAAAAATGTACAATTTAGAAGGGATGTTGAAGGATGTATTTGAATTGAAAAAATAAGGGTGAAAATAGATTGTAATAAGTTCGTCGCAATTTGCAACTGCGATGTCCATACGCTACAATAAACAGTTTCTCTCCTAACACCGGCGATGCATCAAAAAATAAACCTTAGTACTAATGATTCCTCGAGGATCTCAGATATACTATGCCATGAGTCGCCACTCCAAATAAAATCAAATACAAGCTATATCGGGTAATTGGCCGCTCCATTTGCGTGGCGGGCAATTCGGTAAAAAAACCGTAGATCACTAAGCCACTCGCAATTAGAATCGCGCCGGAGCCAATGTACTGCCCCAACTGTGCCCATTTGCGCGTTGCCAATTGCAGGTACATCCCTAAAGCAGCATTGATTAAACCAAAAAGTAAAATGTACAGATGCCCGGCACGGAACAGTGCACGGCTCATCGGTTCCATATTTTGCAGATGATCATAAAAATGATGCATATACTGGCCTGTCAATAAAAAAATGATGACGATTCCAATGCCGAGGTAAAAATGGATTTTAGACAGCATCGACAAAATTCATTTAACTAGCTTTAAAAAATATAAATACTTAAGTTCGTCGCAGTTTGTAACTGCGATGCGGATACGCTACAATTAATGATTACACGGATATCGTATGGCGTTGAAGTTACAAACTTCAACTAACGATAGTTAAAATAGCTTCTTAATATTTTTTCTTCTCTAAGCTTTATTGAATAATTAATTTTTTACTAATAATTCTTTCTCCGGTATTCAGTCTGAGCCAATAGATACCTTTGGCGAGATGCTCTAGTGGTAGTTCGAGATTTTGATAAGCCGTCAATGAGGTAGAATGCAAAATATTTCCAATTTGATCCAATACATCTAAATGATAGGTTTTCCCACTATTTAAGCCAGATAAGTGAATATTAATTTTAGATGAAGTGGGATTGGGGTAATAATTAAATGCTATATTTTCTGATGCTTTATCATCCACGCTTACCCAACAACCAAAAGTAGCATTGACAAAATTCGGAACCGACGGTGTTCCAATTTTTAAGGTATCCCAACTCCCCTGCATTAAATATAAAGTATCCATCGCATTTTGATTCCGTTTAGCGCCGATCCATTCTAAATCAAAATAGCCAAAGCCAGCCGATGATGGTTTTGGATGTTTGAAATAATCAAACTCTTGTTCTATCATCAAGGTATCGATATCATAATTTAACGGATCAAGAATCAGAATTTGGCGATGCAAAGCCGCAGATGAACTATCGATTATAGGCTGAAAAGTGAAATGCTTTTGATTTCGAAAATAGTTGTAAGTCGCCCCTGCGCCCGACTGTAAATAAACTAGATGTTGAGAAAAAGTACCGTCATTTAAGTCAAGCGTAGTGAGTAAACTGACCGAGTCCCCAGGGGAACTTAAAATAAAAAGAGAATCTCCCGATCGGATCATTTCTTGCGCATTAGAAGAGGCATCATTTAAAGTATAACTCTCATATAATTGATCTGCGTTTAGACTACGACTCTGTAATGTATATTGGTTATTCGCATCGTAACCGGCCAGAAAAAGAGTATCACTAACTTGTTCAAAAACATCCGGTTCAAATGTCAGGGGAACAGAAAGAGATAAATTTAATTCGGGATAATCATAAACCTGAATTTCATACTGATCCGGTGACGTTTCGACCAGTACAACAATTGGACTCGTAGCATCGACATAGATACGCTTCGCCACTTTTACAATACCAGGAATCGAGACGCTATCCAACTCCGTAACTGCCCAAAGATATGGATCAGCATCAAAGGGGACATTATAAGCGTACAGTCCCTGGTCGGTGATGACCACATAAGGTGCATTCGAATTTTCAGCCTCTACTTGAGAATTATTAATATTGTTAGTCCCCCAACTATTGGCAAAACGGAACGCCACACCTTTAATTTCAGTTCCGGAGAGCGTGTCCAGTGCTCGGTAACGTTCTTGCCAGTCCCGTATGATGGCACCAAAAGTAGGTGGAATCCCCTGACTACTATCACCAGAACAAGGAATAAGAAAATTCCCAATACCGCATCCATTAGTACAGATTAAGGTCGCTTTACTAATATCACCCTCCAGAATAAGTGCTCGACTGAATCGATAATCGGCAATACTATCACTCATCGAGGCATCTAAAGTTGAACTATGATGGCTATTCATAGCAACATTGGGAGCAGTATGATCTAAAATAGGGGAATTTGAATTGAAATCAATGGTAAAATAAAATAGACTGGCAATTAGAAGAATTGCTTTCATAGCTACGGTGGTTTTGAATGCAAGAATAATTAAAACAGACTGTAAAATCTATTTAAATATAATTCCTTTATTCTCTCAAACAAGAACTTACCGTTCATTTGATAAGTACGAGTCAAAATTGTTAAATAGCATCTTTAATACTCGCCCGGATCATCCTTCACAACCGCCGCCACATAATAAAAGCATCCGTTAAACCATGGGTACGATGCTGATAGGCATCGGGAATTTCACCTATGATTTGAAATCCCAGCGACTGCCATAATTTTACCGCGCGATGATTACTTTTCACAACAAAATTAAATTGCATCGCGAGATAGCCTAGGTCTTTAGCTATTTCTAGCGCGTGATGTCCCATGGTTCGGCCAATGCCTTTGCCAAATTCTATAGGCGAGGTCATGAAGCCAGCGTTAGCGACGTGGGCGCCGAGATCGGGAAAATTATCCTTGATAAAAAAGGTGCCGACGATTTGGTCATCAAGCAGAGCGACGAAGGTGTGCTTGTCTGGCCCACACCAATACGCCAGCATATTATCTTTTGATGAATCCGGCGAGAAAACATAGGTATCACCTGATGCTATCACGGCCTGAATAATCTGCCAAATACTTGATTGATCATCCTTTTCGACTGGTCTGATGACCACATCATGATTCATAAAAATTATTTACTTTTTTTTAAAATATAAATGTGATACGCGTGAATAATCACGGCAATACTGCACCCAATAATCAAAGGTGGTGCATTCAGTAAAATACCGTAAAAAATATAAATACCATTAGCCAATAAGGAAAGTAATCTCAGGCACAGGACATTTTTCATGGCCATGGATGCCAGATTAAGACAAATGGCACTATAACCTAGCCAGTGGATCATAGCAATTTGCACATCACTTTTCCAGTACGCTTTAAAATGGCCATCTGAGGAGGTGCCGGTTGATCGTTAAAGCCCAGTTTGTAATATAGTCGATGTGCGCCCGGTGTTTGTAAGGTCGTTTGCAGCCAGAGTTCCTGGACTTCATTTTCTTTACAGCGGGTAATACATCTTTCGATCAATCGGGTCGCGATCCCCATCTTTCGATAGTCAGGATGGATGAACAGCTTCGCAAATTCAAAGGATACCTCATCTAATCTTTTAAGTACCACACAGCCTACGATTTTATCCTGATAGCTGGCAAAAAACAAAAAGCCGCCCGTTGTGATGTAAGCTTCGTCGGGATGCGCCAGGGTAAATCTATCCTCTTCCTCCAATTCGCCATTCAGCACTTCCCGCAACCAAGGTTCCGCCAGATCATAAAAGGATTGCTTCAAGCTAGGTCGATAATCCAGAATTTTTACTTGCTCCCACTGATTCGCACGCACCCTTTCATTGATTGGCATTCGGTGAGACGCCCGGTCAATGCGGTCCAAAATATTCAATAAATCAGGATGCCCACTGTCAAAAATACTTTGCAAAGCTTTGGTGAAGGCTTGCCAGAGCGGTTCCAGAATTTTGAGGCGTTGCAGGCCCTCAACGGATAAGGTAGCCAGCTTTGAGCGGCGATCCGCCAGATTGGGTTCGATCGTAATTAAGCCCGCTTTTTCCAATTCACGCAGTACATTCTTGACCGAAATATGCGAAAAATCGATTTGATTCGCGATTTCCATAATCGCAAGCGGCCGATCGGGTGATTTAGCCAAAACATAGAATACCGGAAACCAACTGGCTTTAAAGTCAATCCCCGCCTCCTGGTAAATCTTATCTCCATCTAAATACAACTTCTCGCTGATTCTCCGAAATCGGGTAGCACCAGCTAGATGCCCTAGTTTTTGAATTTTGTCCATATCATCAAGCATTTACAAAAGTCCTTTTGCAAATTTATAAAAGGACTTTTATAAATGCAATTCCGAATTCAAATAACTACTTAACTGATTAGATTTTAAATGGCTCCATCACCAACCATACCGCCTCGCGCCATCGAGGATGGACAGGTTAGCAATAATAATCCATACGACAACGGGTAAGATCAGTAATGCGGTGCTTAAGGAGTAGGGTAAGATTCGCCAAAAAGCATAAGCAGCAATTAATAGTATCCCCAGATTGCCCAGTAATCCCGGCCAGCGACTCATCGCATCAAAGGCATAGAAGGGCCAGATGAGGCAAAATACAATGAGTAAGACCACTACCCATTTCAGGTGTACCTCAGGTGAGGAGGACATCCGATTGAGTGACCAGAGCGATAAAGCCATTAGCGTATAGAGCAAGGACCACACGCCACCAATGAATGCCCCCGATGGCGTCCAGGGCGCACTGCGGGGCCCCTCCGCCGTTGCTGCTCCAAATCCGCTGCCCAATTTGGCGAGCATGAAAATGGATAAGGCCAGAACAGTCCATACCAAAAAGACATTGGAGAATAAGCCTGCCCAACCCGGAGCGTTGAAAATTGTAGCTATTTTTTGCATAAGGCCTGCTTTAGATTTTCAAAATTATAAATAAGCACTTCTTACTTTGAAAGAAATACGAATGAAAAGCTGATCTAGATTTCAATTCATAGAAAAATCAAATAACAACACAGATGATTTAGCCAATGGTGATCTTTTTATTTGGCTGCTCTAAAACGAAAACATGTCACTATTAATTAAAATTAAGAACCTGACATATTCACATTTTTAGGTTAAGAGTAATAAATCATTAAGTATAAATTGTAGTTATTACAGTTCCTCGCCAAGTGTTTAAATAACTAAATACCCGTTCGCACATTTTATTGTTTTATAACCATTTATAAAACACCAATCCCCTATTTATTAAAACAACTCTAATTAAAGCTAACTGTTATGCGTAATTTTAAACTATTCTTCCTATTTGCTTTTTCATTTTCTTTAATACTCCAAGGCCTTCAGGCTCAATCCATTGTTGACAGTTTAGTTTGGGCTAAGGTCATCGAAAATTATGGGTTAGAATTAAGACCTGAGGTTGTAACGGATGATGCCGATAATATTTATTTTATCAGTGATTATCAAAATTGCGCGGCTTGTTTTATTGCAGTTGACGGTGACACCCTCTATCAAGGAGGTGATGATTATAATCACGTTTTTTTAGCAAAAATGGATCAAGATGGCCATCTGTTAAATCATCAATTATTTGGCGGTGAAGTAAGCATTTATCAATCTAATCTTGAAATTGACCAAAATGATCACTTGTTATTTTTTCTTTTATCAGGCGGGGAAATAGATCTCATGGGTAATCCATTAGAGAGTGAACTGAACTTAGTCAAATTAGATCAGAATTTAGATTTTATTTGGTCATTCAATTTAAAAGGGATTGATCATATACCTTTAATCAGAGGCTCTAAAATATCCTTTACACCATCAAACGACATTATTATTGGAGGAGCTGTTCGCACTTATTCAAACCAAAATGTGATTGTAGACACTATCATCATCCCACCCGATACTTTTTATGTCTATGAAGAGCTCTACGAAACACTTATGATTGGTGATGAGGCTTTTACCGTCGAGGATGAAAATTTTTTCGTGGCAAAAATTTCAGAACAAGGTAATTTAATTTGGGCAGAAACATTTCAAAACAGCGGCCCGCTAGAGCTTGGAGCTATCCACGTAGCCCCAAAAGCATCTATGCATTAGGCGGCACAGGAGAAGATTGGATTATTGGACTTGACACGATACAGGTTAGTAGTAACTCACCTTTTGCACCTTCTAATCTTTTTATTCTAAAATTAGATAGTGAAGGGGATCCTATGTGGGCCAAAAACTATTGTAATAATGTTTGGAAAACGCCCAATATAGTTTCAGACCATGAAGGCAATCTTATCATTTCGGCTCATTTCCATGAATACGTTACTTTCGATGATTTCACGTTGTACTCAGATGGACCAGCTTCAGATGTTCTACTAATCAAAATAGATGCTCTTGGTAATATTTTGTGGACAAAAGTAGTAGGCGATTTCACTACTAACTACAATTCCCATGTTATCATTAATAATGAAAATGAGATTTATCTATCGGGGGATTTATCATCTAGCTTAGGGATGATCATGACAAAAATTGCTCCTACTGGGGAAACCATCTGGGAATTAAATCCAACGGAAAGTCAGAACAGAAATGGAGGTGATCTTGCCTTTGATTATTCTGGCAATTTAATTCACACTGGCGTACTTAACGGTGATTTCATTGTTGGCGATTTCATTTTTGATGACAATCACCCGAGCTGGGAACCTTTTATTCTAAAATTCAAAGGTCAGTCTCTAGATTTATCCACTAGCCTCGATGAATTATTGATGCCGGAATACGATAAGATTTCAATTTCCCCAGTTCCGTCCAGCGGTCAGCTTCAATTACAAGTCGAAGACTTTACCGTTCAACATTTACAATTATTTAGTTCAAGCGGTCAAATGATATGGCAAGATCAAGAGGCATTTAACGGTACTAAAACTATTGATCTTAGTTTTTTAAATAACGGTTTTTATTTTTTACAATTTAAAACAAAAAATGGCATGGTTGCTAAAAAAATAATGCTCGCTAAATAAAAAATTTATCAAAAAAAAGACGATTTAAGGTAGAATAATTCTCGTACACCTTAAATCGTTTTTTTTTATCATTTTACTTTTTCTTAAAAAAATAAATTACTTCAAGAACTCCCCCCGAATCACCTCCCACAAAGGTTGACTCTTTTTATAAATATGGTCATAGTGCAAATGTAGCGCACTAGAATCCTGATAGGCCCAATAAGTATAGTGGACTTTATCGGTGCCTAGCTCATAATCCATCGCCTCCCAAGTATCTTCCCGGTAAGCGTAAAAAGCCCAATGCCATTGGTGATCATTAAAAATCGCGATAAGATCTCTCAGATAATCGCCAACACCATCAATATGGCGATTACAACCAAATTCACCTACCCAAATCCGCTCCCTGGGTATCTGATGCTTTTGCGACCATTGGCGAATGGGCTCAAAGAAATTATCTAGGCCTTGTTCGGTTAAATGAAAATCGCGGCCTAAGTCTTCGATGAACAAAGTATCCGGGTAGGTAAACTGCCCCTGATTGATTCGCTTGGTTGTGAATTGATAGGGTTCGTACATGTGAAAGGAATAAATGATCCGCTCGTCTTCGAGGGGCTTCAAATAATCAAAGGCCCAGGGCGTGGCGTACAGACCAGATTCTACAACGATCGGCATATCGGTATCCACTTCGCGGATTGCTTCAACTAGCTGTCGGTTGAAGAGGTTCAAATCTGCCGGGCTACCTTCAATCGTTTCGTACCACTGGGGGAGCTCACTTTGCCAGAAGCTATACTTTTGGTGATAAATCTCGGGATGTGGTTCATTGACCAAATTATAGCCGACCACTGCGGGGTGTCCTCTCAATTTGCCCGCAAGATCTTTCCAATACTGGATGACTTGGGGACGAAAATCCCAACTGGTCCACTGCCGGCCATCCTTCTGGCCACCATTGGACTGCCGCCAACGTGAGCCTGGTATACTGATCGGACAAATGACGATCTTAATGTCTAGCGTCGCCGCATAATTCAGAAAATATAGCAGCTTTTGAAAATCTGCTTCTACAATGCCCTGATAATTATCGGCATCACCAAGGATAAAATCCCGCTGTTCCCCCGCCCATTTTTCAAAAACGAGCCGCACCAGCTTGATATTAGCGGCCACCGCCGCATCGAACCAAGCCTCGGTCGGCAGTTCGTTAAAATAATTGGTGCCTTTGCGCTGCTGATCCCAATATGAAATCGTTGACTCAGCCTCCTCCTTTTTTTGAGATTCAAGGGGGGGCTGAGGCTTAGGAGATTCACAGGAAAACAAGGATAAGAGGATGACCATTAGAAAAAAATAGCGCTGAATAGAATTGGCAGGCATAATGATTTTGCTTTGGAGATAAAATAGGATGATAACCAGAAGTCAATGACAATCTCGTCATTATTTCCTGCATTCCACCCGTTTTCTCAAGGCAAAATTTCAAAAAGCCCGGCTAACAAAAAACGAACATTTTTTAACGCCGTGGACAAGTATAAGTAGTCCCTCGATACGTCCAAAAAAGAGTATCCGACTGACTATTCCTAACCGGACTAAAATGGAATTGCATATCACGTAGTTGGGAGAAAAAACTAGTATCAGAATCCATATAAATGATTTCTTTAGGGTCTCCGTGGCTTTGGACGTAGAAATGATTGTCTTCCTGAAACACCTCCATCGGGGTATCCCCACCGAGTAAATACAGCCCCAAAAAAGGATGCATTTGTTTTAAATCACCGGATAAGATTGGCTTGACTTTGGGAAGCGTAACGGGTTGATCAAAAATAATCTGCTCGATTTGCTGTATCACACGATTTCGATCACTCAAGTCATAATTGCACAGCAAAATGATTTTTAAGTTTTTATCGGGATAAAGATACATCCCCGTTCGATACCCATAGGTTCGGCCCGTATGCCATACCTTTTTCCCTACCGTAGCGGAAGAATCAACGAACCAACCCATTCCATAGTTTTCAGAGGTAGGCTGCTCCATAAGGGCTCGCAAGGTATCCGGTAGCACTTCGCCGGCCTGATAGCGCGTCAAATAGTTTTGTAAGTCCTGGCTATTGGAATATAAAGCACCGGCCCCATATCGAGTGCTACTTAAAAATGCCATCGAAGCAACGGTAGTCGTCAGATCCTGTGTGGTATCTACTCCGATCGATTGCCCGGTCACCAGTCCTTCAATTGGTTCAAGATTAAACCGTTGGCCAGTATTGGTTAATTGAAACGGCTGCAGCAACTGCGCTTTGATATACTCAAAATAGGATTGACCGGAAATACGCTCTATTAGTTTTGATAAAATTAAATAGTTGGGGTTCGCGTAGCGAAATTCACTACCAGGGGAAAATAACAGCTCGGTTTTTGAGATTTTATCCATCAAACTATCCAAGGCCATCGGAGCATCGTAGACCTCCACGATATCTCTTATCACCCCAGAACGATGGGTCAGTAAATGCCGAACCGTAACTGAATCCGCCCAGGGAAATTGAAACTGATAAGCCGACAATGGATCATCCAACTTTATTTTGCCTTGCTGATAAAGTTGCAGCACCGCTACGGCAGTGAAATGCTTAGTAATGGAAGCCAAAAAATACTTTGGCTGCTTCCAGGCCGTGGCTTGAAAAGGCAAGCGCTCCGAGGCAAACGATTGATCCACAAGGATTTTTCCATTGTGTTCTACCAATAGGCTACCCGAAAAGGGGACCGGACTTTGGCACTCCAACTCGAGGAGTCGAACGATTTGATCTTTGGTTTTTAAATCTTCAGGGCCAAGCGTAGGGTTTTCCTCCCCTTGCGCTCCACAGCCCAAAAAGACGATAGCGGCGAGTAAAGTATAAGTGATCTTTTTTAGCATTGCAGATTTCTTTGTTGCAAAATTAGCTTCAGTGAACTCATTGCAACGTTGATAATCTTGCTTTTTTATTCTCCACCTTGCAAAGAAAGACCGTAGTGCCACTACAGTCATTCTTTACAATCAAGCCATCTTACATTACGCCTTATTCAAGGCCAATAAGCCTTCCACCCCATTGGCCGTATAAATCTGACGGGTCGTTTGATCCAACACCGAATTGTAATGCTCAATCGGTGCCTTTAGGCCCGAGAAATCAACCACTGTTCTAAAAGGCTTCTCACCGTGCGGCAGATTCAATAAATCCAATACCACATCGGCTATTTTTTGAGGTCGTTGCTCCGGGATGGACTCCACATATTGTACATAACCATTCAAGGCAACTTCGGGCATCCCAGCCATGCTCTCATAACCGGTTCGAGCAGAATCGCTGGGACTCAACATGGTCCCCATGAAACCAGTTGGCATACCACCGGGTTCAATGATGCAGGATTCAATACCGAAGCCGGACAACTCAGCCCGATACCCTTCCGCAAGGGATTCCAAAGCGTATTTCGAAGCAGAATATACGCTCAGAAATGGTGTGGTGACTCGACCAATACAGCTGGAAGTATGCAAAATTGTGCCGCGCCCCTGAGCTCTGAAATGCGGCAACACGGCACGCATCAATCGCTGAACACCAAAGACGTTGACGTCGAACACAAGCTGCAAATCTTCCGCTGTAAATAATTCCTGGATACCATTGGCACCTACACCAGCATTATTAAACACCACATCCAATCCACCAAGTAGTGCTATGGCCTGGTCTACCCCCTTATTGACGCTACTTTCATCGGTGACATCCATTTCTACGATTTTGACGCCAGCAGATTTTAGCTCTTGAGCGATGGCCTCATTTTTACCTTTGGCCGATCGCATCGTTCCCACTACCTGATAACCATTTTGAGTAAGTGTTTTACAAGTCAGCGCACCAAAGGCACCACTAGCGCCAGTAATTAAAATGTTCTTATTCATGCTATTTGTATTTGTGAATGAAAGCTGCAACGTATTGCAAGCTGAATGATTGACAAAACAAATATGCCGGATAAGCTACAGAGCGATTAACACAAAATCAGGTGAGGCGAACACATTTTTGGGTTTCACGAAAAGATCTAATTATCACGATAGGCTTGAGGCGTCATCCCCGTTTTATTTTTAAACAGACGACTGAAATAATGGGGGTAATTAAATCCCAAAGTATAAGCGATACCGCTGATGGAATCGCTGGAATTCAAGAGCAGGGTCTTAGCTTTTTCAATTAAAAAGTCATTAATATGGTCTTTGGTTGTTTTTCCCGTCTCCTTTTTCAGTAAATCGCTCAGGTAACTCGGAGATACGAAGCATTGTTGAGCCAGATAGGCGATGGTGGGTTGGCCGGAAGTTAGTAATTGATCCGATTGATAATAATCTTTCAGCAAAGCTTCGACTTTGGAAATCACGTCTTTATTTTGCGCTGAGCGGGTGTTGAATTGGCGTTCGTAATATCTCGCGCAATAATTGAGCAGTAATTCAATATTAGACACCAGTACTTGCTGACTGTGGTTATCAATTCGGGCCGAGACCTCTTTGCGAATCATCTGAATACAGGTCGTCAAGGTATCTTGCTCCTGTTCGGAAAGATGTAAAGCTTCGTGCACCGCGTAGTTGAAGAAGGAATAAGAATCAATGCGTGTCCCCAAAGCGGTATTTCGAATCAGGTCAGGATGAAAATAGAGCATCCAGCCCTGTACTTCATTGAGTCGTTGGGGCTTATTTAAGGTGATGACTTGCTGTGGGGCGGTGAAGATCAAAGCTCCTTCATCAAAATCGTAGTGATTACGCCCGTAGTCCATCGCACAGCTTTTATCCTTCAGGGCAATACAATAGAGATCGGAACTGATTTTAACCCCCACAATTTCTTCTCCGTAGGCCATTTTGGCCGTATCGATAATCGTGATAAGAGGATGCATGGGTTTGCCCATTCCGGTCCTTTCACACAATTGGCTAACGGAGTTATGATGAATACTGGCGTTCGACATTTTTAAAATAAAACTATTGAAAGCGAGCTAATTGAAAGCACACAAATCTCTGAGAAGATAACACTTTTCGAGGATTAGCATCTTTTTAATCCATTTTACCTTCCGCTCGGCGATTAGTCATAAAATACAAGAGCACAAAAACAAGTGCAGTCACCATCAGGATAATTGGAGCCTTCTAATGATCCGTCCAAAGCCAGGTCAGTTGAATTGCTCGGTCGGTGCTTGCAAATTCGAAGGCACAGCTGAATCGTCCAATAAAAAAGGGCTAATCCAAGATAAGTTACTTTTTCATTTTCGTATCATTTGGTTCGTCGTAAAGATGAATCCCAGCCAATAAGCCTGATACCGAAAAGCAAGATTGTACAATCGATTCATGTTTTAAAATAAGATGGACACAACGTTCAGCTTTGATGATGCTTTGATTTCAACAAATATCTATATTTTAAAGAAAAGAGCTGTCCGTTGGTCCACCTTGGTTCTTTTGCCACTACTATTTGGCCTTGACCGTTGGTCGCTGCCAGACATACCACAGCAGGAATAGCATCGTCATCACCTCCACACTCGCAAAAAAGACATAGGACCAAGGTGTCCCCGGTGAAAAGAATGAGGGCACAATGACCCACAAGATCGATAGAGGGACTGCCACCGAATGGGCGATCCGATTGTAACGCCACGGCAGAAAGCGTGATAAGGGAATCATGATAATGGGGATCTCCATCAGCACGGCAAAAATCAACACGATGCCACCCGACAATCCGGTACTGACCATTTCGAGCTCATCCAAATAGCCGGGCTTCAAAGTGTTCAAAATATCCGCATAGATCATATTCATCAACACAAATATCCAGAGGATAGAGAGTACAGACCTTGGATCTTGCCCACGCGGGCCGTTCATACCTAGTTTCATGCTAAAGTAATTTTGAGATGACTACCAATTGATTAGACCGCATTTGCCATTGTT
Source organism: Saprospiraceae bacterium (assembly GCA_028285085.1). GTDB lineage: Bacteria > Bacteroidota > Bacteroidia > Chitinophagales > Saprospiraceae > JAHDHW01. Next base: position 75,116 of record JANQQI010000136.1, read on the forward strand.
AATGGCCGATCTTGAGACGCGGACCATTTCCAGGTCGTCCAGATAATGGCCCCAAAACCAATGAATTCTACAATTTTGAAGAACCAATCGTCAGGATCACTTGGTGGCTCAACCGCGAAGAGCCCAATAGTCAATAATACCGCGGTGAAATTGGCCCAGCGATTATATTTCCGTTTCAGCAAGAGCGAGAACAAGACCATTGCAATCGGGATTTCCAGCACGATGCCACCGGCGAGCATGATCGTATCCGTCACTTCCATACCGTTGTAATAGCCCGTGAGCAACATTTCGAGGTGAGACTTCATCGTCATTTGATGAATATCTCGGAAAATGACATTGAGCAAGACAAACAACCATAAGGCCGAGAGCTTGAGTTTAGGGTGAATCGTATCCATGATTGACATTTTTTACAATGAATAATAATGTGAATTAACATTGCAAAAATGCAGTGGAATGGAAGGACGGCCTTGATGTATTGGTCTAATTACTTGACTGAAAAGTCCAGGCGATAGGCAGAGGGCGCAACGCCATATTGTTTTTTGAAAGCTCTCGATAAGTGCTCAGGACTCTCGAAGCCGAGGTCGTAGCCGATATGACTAATGGCTTCATCGGAGGTGCGGAGCACTTCGGCCACCTGCTCCAAGCGTTTTTCGAGGATATATTTACCGGGGGTGGTCTCGTAAATGGCTTTGAATTTACGCTTGAAGGTAGAGAGGCTACAATTGGTCAATTGTGCCAGTTGTTCCACGGAGATCGCGCTTAAAATATGAGCATCAACGATCTCCTTGAAGGTAAATGTCCGCTCCGAAAAGAGGCTTTTCACAATTTGACGAATAGGTTCCGCATTATCGGATTGCAAAAGTAAGAGGATGATTTCCTTGAGTTTGATCCGTAGGATGGCATCCGTCAGCGCCGCCTTGTTCTGAAACAGCTGCTCGACGCTGGCGAAATAAAAGCTCACCAGTTCCTGTGCGGCGCTTTGTACTACGTACTGGCTAACTGGTCGCTGCAGCTCTTCCCAAAGCGCTGGCTTTTCACCCGCAAACGCCTGATGCAAGAAGCTCGCATTGAAGTGGACGATGATGGTATCCATCTCCCCAGAGGGTTGTTCGGAGATCATTTTACCGACGGTCAAACCGCAAGTTGACAAAATCACAGTACCGGCCTGTGCGGTAATATTACCCGGTCGGAATAAGGTATGTCCACTCCCCTTCTCGATGTACAAATAGCAGGCATCCGAGGGCAAATGCAGCGAATCTTGCAAAGGGGTTTGCAAGCTAATTTTGGTGTACAAAGGTGCACCATCCAGCAAGATTTGATCCTGGTATTTTATCATGCAGCACGTCAGCTATTGTACTCACAAAGTTAATCCTCAAAAAATCGATTGCCAAATTGATCTGCATAGCCGAGAAACTGCCCGTTTTCATCCACTAGCTCCACCACCAGATAGTCATCAATGTAGTCAACTTTTTTGATGGTTTCCTTATATAATGGCGGGCAGTAGGCTTGCGGCTTCTTCAGCGTATGAAGGATGCCATTTTTTCCGTCTTTGGTCACCTGAAAAATCGAATGGTGCTTATTCGCTTTAATCTCATCCATCTCCAACGGAATGACGGTGTCGTTATTGAGATCCACGATCCCCCACTGGGTTCCTTTTCGGACTTTGAAATAAGGAATTCTAATCAAGCTAGTGCGGAACAGAGGAATCAGTTCATCGTACTGGCAAGGGATCAGGAAGCTCCCATCTCCATTCAATACGCCTTGTTGATCGGCCTCATCGGTAATCACCGCAAACTTGCTCACTGCTGCTTTTTGCTCGGCCCAAAGGATACTATCCTTGCGGGTTTTGAAAGATGTTTTAAAATTAGGGTTGGCCCAAATCACGGCCTTTTTGAAAGAGATGGCCAGGGTATCCACCCGTTTTTGCTCATTGGTGGAGCGGCTACTGAGTTCGCATATTCTGAGCAACCGACCTTGGTCGCCCTCGCCGGTAGTACGGAGTTTATAGACCCAAAAAGCGCCGCGACTTTCCGATATCGTATTCGCTCCTTCATCAACAAAGGTGAGCGCCGCCTCTTCCGTAGCCGATGTGCTGGTCTTTTCCGCCCCCAGATCAGCCAGTGTATATTCATCTAGCGTCTTTTCGTCTTTGGTCAAGGCTTCAATTTTACCGTTAGGTCTCAAATTGATGTAACCATAGCTTGTATCGATCAGTACTTTTTCTATTTGAGTGTAAGTCTCATCCAACAAGAAAAGCCCACAATTATCGCTGCGCGTAGTCACAATAACCAGCCGATCGTTTTGGTGCGGGATACTAATACGCTCAAAGTAATCAGCCAAAATCGTTTTGCCCTGCCGATCCAGCAATTGTGTCCCTCTTTCGGTTTCGGCAACAATATTATTCGGCATAGTCAAGAGTCGATCATACTGGCAATCCAATACTTGCTGATCCTGCAGATCAACCAAGCCCATTTTCTCCTTCCTGGCCACCTGAAAATAGCCATTCCTCAATTGATAGACTTTTTCAAAGCGCGGCTGTACGATACTATTTTTGTCTTGAGCCACAATGCCCCAGAGCTCCCCGGAGCGATAAGGGATGTAAGCTTTTTTTGTGTTTTGAGCGATGCTGGCGATACTCAGCAGAAGGAGTAAGCCGATGATCGGGAAGGTTTTAGTATTCATCTGCTTTTTTGTTTTGAATTGTGGAGTAAAAATAGGGAATTTACAACTATGGCTGACATTTTTCTAGCATTTAACTAGCTAGTGCAGGAGTGATCGTCGAGAGCAGAAACGTAAACACTATTTTTAAGTGTATTCAAAGCTTATGCTTTAGGATAAAAATAATACTTACCGATTAGCTTCAAAGGGCAACGTGAAATTACCAGACACATTTTAGCATTAAAAATTCCCGGTATTATTACCACAAAAAAATATTAAATAAAAAGTCATTATCTTTAAGAATAAAGATATAGCAAACCTCATTTCCTCCTCAACTCTAAATGTTCGAATTATTTTAACAATACTTGTTAAAATAAAATTCGAATAATTAATCCAAAGGCATCTTTCTTACCTCTTTTAGTATTTTTCACTTCTAGTATAAAAAATAGTCTTATGAAAACAACCATGCTCTTCTTAACACTCTTGCTTACTCTGGCAACGACAACACTAAATGCACAATGCGATGACAACACTTTACCACTTACGCCGAATTATACTTGGACGGAAACCGCTCCGGGGCAATTAACTTTAAGTTGGGATCCTCAGCCTGGTGTCCCATTCTGGGAGTTATATTTCCGAGTCAAAAGATGTGGAGAGATTTGGGAGCCATTCCCCACCGTTATTTTGGATGGTTCTGTTACTAGCTATGTTCTCGAAGTTGCAGGCCTTGAGATTTTCACTAGTCACATCAAACCCTCTTGTAATGGATTGGGCAACAGTTCTGCAAATCATACTTACATAGAGCCCTCAGATATGTTTCATTGGGTCTATCTGGATTGTGATGAATGCCCCAATTTTGCCATCATTCCCCTTTGCGGATGGAGTGACCCGCTTGATGACTTCCCGACCTTTTGTAGCGATTTTTGTGCGGATGAAGTTACGCATTTGGCTTTATTGATTGAGCAAACTAACCCTAATGGGCCCATTAGTTATAATGGCACCTTTTGGACCGCAGCAAATAATCTTGGACAAATTACGTGGTTCAATACTAATGGTGTAATGGCAAATGCGATCAACAATGGTGTCACACTTGATTTAGCTTTGGAAGGATGGGCCGCAGATGAAGTCGATTATGCTATTATTAATTACTTTCTCGATGGCGTTGTTGAATGTCAAGTGTCCATGCCTGAAGTATCTTGCTTTACTGGTGGCAATGGAGGACAATATCATACCTCTTTTGATGAATTTTTGCCAGCAGATGTTTCGGTTTACCCAAATCCATGCTCCGGTATTTTAAATATTGATATTTCAGCTTCCTCTGCTGTTGATCAAGTTGACATTCTGGATATGAACGGAAAAGTGCTCCAATCTTACCGTAATAGAATTACTGACTTTGATTTGAAAAACTTTGCCTCGGGCGTTTATTTCGTCAAAGTAGTAGTTGATGGTGAGATCATCGTCAAGAAGGTAATTAGAAATTAAAGTTGATTAAAAATTAAAATTTCATAATTACGATCCTCGGTAGTTAGGCTGACTTCACAATATTTGATTTTTCAGATAAGTCGATCATTGTGAATCCAGTCTGATTACCGCTGGTGGAATTGGTAAAATTATGTTTCCCGAATAATAATTCAACCTGAATCTGACATTTCTCCTTTTATCCAATTGCTTAAAATTATCAGTTTCAATCTCTCCATTCTGAATACCCATACTCCCCTTTTTTATATCCCTCCAACATTTTCTTCAACTTCCATATGCTATAGTATGTAATTGTTCATTTCCTTTCTAATTCCTTCGACCAGCGTCCACTACTTTTAAAACCATTTCTTATCAATTCTCATACATCTCAATATACTTCCTATCCAATTCCTCCGAATCCTGATATTTTACCCGCAGCGCTTTTAGCTCTTCTTTCAACTGCGTCACAGTCTCGGCATAAGCCGGATCATCGTAGACATTTTTCATTTCGTAAGGATCATTCAACCGATCGTAAAGCTCCCACTCGTCTACGTCGTAATAAAAATGCACCAATTTAAAAGCCTTGGTCACGATGCCGTAATGCCGCTTGACCATATGCACTGAAGGGTACTCGTAGTAATGATAATACACGGCTTCTCTGGTCCATTGATCTTTTTGATTGCGGAGCAAAGGCATCAGGCTTTCGCCTTGCATATCATCGGGCGTATTGATCTGGGCCGCTTCGAGTAGCGTCTGGGCAAAGTCGATATTTTGTACCATCTCGTCTTCGGTAGTTCCGGGCTGAATTTCACCGGGCCAGCGAATCATCAGAGGTGTTTTAAAGGACTCGTTGTAAATAAATCGTTTGTCAAACCAACCGTGCTCACCCAGATAAAAGCCTTGATCCGAAGTATACACCACGATGGTATTTTCCGCCAATCCACTCGCGTCCAGATAGTCTAATAAACGGCCCACATTATCATCAACCGAGGAAATACATGCCAGATAATCCTGCATATAGCGTTGGTATTTCCATTTCATTTTTTCCTCGTCGCTCATCCCGGGCCAGTTCGATTCGAACACTTGATTAATCGAATCCAGAATGGGCTCGTAGAGCGCCTTTTGGGCAGCATTGACCCGACCGTAAGGGCCATAAAAGCTATTCTTGTATTCTTCCACCCTCGGGCTGACCGCCTCTCCCATGCGTTCTAAGGTTTCGGGACGCACCTTACTATCGTGGCTGTACATCATGTGCTGTAGCAGATTCATCTCAGCCGTCTTCGCTGCCGTCCCGCGCCCGGCATAATCATCAAATAAAGTTGGTGGCTCCGGGAATTCATAGCGGGTAAATTCTTTGAATTTCTCGGGGCTAGGCCACCAGGGACGATGCGGCGCTTTGTGCAAATACATCATCATGAAGGGTTCTTCCGACGAGGCTTCTTTTTTCAGCCAGTCGAGAGTTAAGTCCGTGATGATATCTGTCACGTAGCCTTGAATACTCGTATCTCCCCGGGGGGTAATAAAATCGGGATTAATGTAATGGCCTTGCCCCGGTAAAATGGCAAATTCGTCGACCCCCTTAGGATTGTTTCCAAAATGGAGTTTACCAAACATGGCCGTTTTATAGCCATTCTGCTGAAAAATCTGAGGAAAGGTGATTTGGGTCGTATCGAAAGGAAAATGGTTATCGATCTTTCCGTTGATGTGGTTGTGCTTCCCGGTCAGAATCGCCGCCCGTGAGGGGGCGCAAATGGAATTGGAGACACAGGCGTTGGTGAATAAAATACCTTCGTGGGCAATGCGATCAATATGTGGCGTTTGGATCAATTGACTGCCATAAGCACTAATGGCTTGGTAGGCATGATCATCCGACATGATAAAAATGATATTTGGCCTTTTAGGATCGGGCGATTGATCAGCTGGCGTTTGACAAGCCGTAAAAATTATTAATGACAGACAAAAGAGAAGGGCATGGCGCATAAGGTTAGATTTTCATTCTGAATCAATGGAAGATAATTAAATCCAACAAGTTGAACAAATACACAGGAGATACTTTATCTGAAAAACAAAGCGGCACTTTTACGTAAAAAGTACCGCTTTATTGAATTTAGTTTCTTTTTATTTTTTAAAATAAAATAACCGTTTTCCCAATCGTCTTTCCCGACTCCTGCATCTCGTGCGCTTTTTTCAGATTATCTATGGTAAAACCTTCCAAGGTCGTCGTCAGTGTCGTTTTTAATTTTCCGACGTCCAATAATTCGGCGATATGATTTAAAATCTGATGCTGGCGATCAATATCTTCCGTCGCGTACATCGAGCGGGTATACATAAATTCCCAGGAAAAAGTCACGCTTTTATTTTTCAGTAATACCAAATTCAAAGGTTCGCTGCTTCCGGTGATGGAAACGATGTGGCCTTGCGGTTTAATAATTTCCGCAATGGTCTCCCAATAACCGTTGAGATTCACAAAGTCCATGATGTAGTCCACGGTACTGTGGCCAATCTTTTCGAGCTCAGCGCGCAGATCATAGTGATTGACCACATAGTCTGCGCCCATCGCTTTGCACCAGTTGATCGAGTCCGGCCGGGAGGCTGTAGCAATAACCGTCAATTCTCCCAATTGCTTCGCCAACTGGATGGCAATCGAGCCTACCCCACCGGCGCCAGCCAGGATTAATACGGTTTTGCCCCGGTCTTTATCCGGGTTAATTCTGAAGCGATCAAAAAGCGCTTCGTAGGCCGTCAGACCGGTGAGCGGCATGGCCGCCGCCTCGGCAATGGTCAGCTGTTGAGGTTTAAATCCTACAATTCGTTCGTCCACTAGTTGGTATTCCGCATTGCTACCGCTACGCGTGATATCACCGGCGTAGTAAACCTCATCCCCCACTTTAAAGCGGTTCACCTGATCTCCTACTGCTTCCACCACACCTACGGCATCCCAGCCAATAATTTTTGGCGTATCCAAAATTTGATCCTGCGCGGCCATTTGCCGGATTTTAAAATCCACCGGATTAACCGAATTAGCGGTGACTTTCACCAAGAGATCGTAGCCCATGGGACTGGGCTTGTCCATTTCAAAGACGATAAAACTATCTTCCGCAGTGATTGGTAATGATTGTTTGAATCCTATTGCTTTCATCGTTTTTATTTTTTTAGATACTTAATTATACCGCGGTCAAAGCTTTCGTAGCCTGGAGCAGTTGATCAATTTTCGTGGCATCGTAAGCATCGGGATGGGCTCGTCCAAAACCGCCTCGATCGTTATCAAAATACTTCCCCGTCACGCCTTCATAATCCAGTGAGACGGCCAAGTCGTATAAAATATTACCGCCCTTATCCGCCGATGACCAGTGTTTCCCGTAGGCCTCTCGCACCATATTGGTATTCAATAAGGAGCCTGGGTTGACAGCAATGACGGCTATCTCTGGTTTATTTTTTGCCAGATCAAAACTCCACATCGTCAAAGCCAATTTACTTTGCGCGTAAGCTTCACTTTCGGGCACCCCTCTTTGTCCTTTTAAAACTTCCAGAGAGACATCCGATTGAGCCGCTGAGCTCAAATTAATAAGTCGTGGTCGTGTGGCTTTTTCTAATAACGGCAATAATAAATTTGTCAGAGTATAGGGCGCTAGATAATTCACGACCATGCGAATATCTCGGCCATTTTTATTCGTTGATTGTGCACTTTTATAAATCCCGGCATTATTAATGAGCACATCAATTTTTGGTACTTCTCGCAGTACCTCCTGTGCCATTTGCTTGACGGCATCCAAGTCCGAAAAATCAGCGGTAAATCCTTTTATATTTTCATTTTTTGAAAATACTTTTATTTCAGAAATCACTGCTTCTAATTTCGCATTATTTCTACCGTGCAAATAAATATAGTGACCTTCACTGGCGAGTTTTTTGGCAACTAATTTTCCAATGCCATCAGTACTCCCCGTAATTAAAATATGCTTTTCCATTTTATTTAACTTTTACAACTTCATTATGAAAATGCGGCAACACTTTCCCAGCTAATCGCTCCAAAGTCCGTTCAATCTCTCCAGAATTAAACCGCAAATTAATTGCAACGTGATTCACGCCTATTTCCTTTAAATGATTAAAATAATCGATCAAGTGATTGACACCAAGACGAAATCCCAAATGAATCGGCTGAGGAGCAAAATCATCATTATCGTGTAAATCGATATACAAAGGCTGCATAAATGGCTTGTCGATACCTTGCACTTTAGGAATCAATTGTCGCCACTGCTCGATCGTATATTGCTGCTGATACAAATTTCGGGGATAATACATCCAGCCATCGCCATGCTCCGCATTCCATTCCAACGATTGCCGGCTGTGTCCCGTAATCAACATTGGAATTTTATGCGCAGTCGGTTTGGGTAACACATCCACCTGTCCATCTAAATGACCAAAGTGCGCCGTAGACAAGCTTGGGAAATCATCCGTTGCATTACGCAAGAATTGAAAAGCCTCCCGAAACAACTCGCCTCTCTTTTCAAAAGCGATGCCCATCGCAGGATACTCCGTCGGGCGATCCCCGGAGGCCACTCCTAAAATCAGTCTCCCCTCGGATAATTGATCGATAGTCGCAGCGGATTTGGCGACGTGCACCGGGTGATGCAGCGGTAAAGCAATGCTCGCTATCCCCAAAGCGATCGTCGAGGTTCGTCCCGCCAAGTAGCCTAAATAGGTAAAAGGATCAAAAGTTTGCCCCGCATCACCGAAGGAAGGCACGTGAAAAGGGACATCTCTGATCCACAAAGCTTTAAACCCCAATTGTTCGATGAGCTGCACGCGCTGTAGATGACTTTTCATCGTCGGCACAGTGCTTTGCCCATAATTTTCTATGGGTACAACAACGCCGAGGCTGAGTTGCCCCGATTGAAAAACGCTATTGTAAGCGCTATTGATGGATTCGAATGCTTTCATAATAATCATCTAAAACGTGTCTCCATTTTAGGAGACACACCGTTTTTTTCTAAACAAGATCTTAAGTCAGATCGTCTTGCGCGGCGATCAAATAATGATGACTCACTGAGCCTTGGGTACGCGCATTGAGATGAGGGACATACTCCGGGTCGTTCATGAAAGCCATCGCAGCTTCCTTGGAAGGCCATTCAAGAATAATGCGCAGACCAGCTTCTTGTTTCTCACCTTCCACCTGTTCGTGCGTCGCGGTACGCGCCAGGTACTTGCCACCGTGCTTAGCGACAAGTCGATTAGCCGTAGGCAGATAATCAGGAATCCAGGTATCGGTGGTTGGAGTAACATCTAAAACAGAGTAATAAGCCATGATTTTTGGTTTTAATGATTTGAATGATAATACAAAGATGAAGGATCTAGCTTATCTCTCTTCGGTACAAATAAAGGTTGAAATGGTACTTTTAAAGGTTTCTAAGGAGGAATGTCGTGATTTTGGCTTAAAATTCGCTTACTTTTGTAAAAAAAGCACGCAAAATGCAGGTAATTGAAGCCTATAAACCTTTCGAAATACAAGAAATTGAATTAAGCCATTGGCAAAAACGGCCGGTCAAAAATAACTTTTTTGAGCTGGTACTGATCAAAGAAGGCCGGGGCACCCAATGCATCAATTACAATGAATACCCCTATCAAAAGGGCAGTTTGTTCTTATTGCCACCCTTAAAATGCCATTCATTCGCCATTGAGCAGCCCTCTCATTTTGTGTTTTTAAAGTTCACCTCTACCTTTTTCCAGACTACTGCTCGCGATGGAATGAATCAATCGGAATGGTTCAAAGAAGCGGCCTACATCCTGTCTAACTACAATCAACTGCCTGGCGATATCATTCACAGCGAATTGGATCGACAACACATTTATACTTTGGTGGACCTGGTCCTTAAGGAGACCAGAAACTATGGCACCGGTTCTACCGCCCTGATTAAAAGTCTGATGACGAGTATCTTGGAAATTCTCCTCCGCAATATCAAACAAACGGCCTTTGTTTCCAATGATCAAGATGAACGCATTACCCGATTGCTTAGCTACATCAACGAACACATCAGCGAGCCGCAACTCCTGAAAGTAGAGCAATTGGCCAAAACCTTTCTACTCTCCCCCACTTACCTCAGCGAGTTTTTTCGTAAGAAAGTGAATATGCCGCTACGTGAATACATCATCAAGGCTAAGCTGAAATTAGTGGAAATCCGCTTGCTCCATTCCGATTATACGCTCACCGAAATTGCGGATGAGCTAAGCTTTACGGACGTTAGTCATCTCTCCAAGACCTTTAAACGCTACGCTGGGATGTCCATCCGCGAGTTTAAAAAGCAAGGGGAGTACCGATTGCTTAAACGCAGTAGTTGTTGAGAGGACTGCGGTAGAAGACTAGTTTCTATTGATAATTAGATAACTCATAATAAATAATTACCCATTGCGATAATCATTACATTATGCTCAAAAAGATCAGTCTAAAATCGGTTGGGAAGAATTTGGTAAGTGCGGTGAAAAAATACCTTATTCCATCTGCCGTCATCTTCCTTATTTTCTGCTTTGCCTGCTGGAATTTTAATCCGGCGGAATGGCCACATTGGTGTCGCCTGCTCTTTGCTTCGATCATGGTGGTACGCTTGATTTAGTCTTTTCTTGTGCGAGTTATTCTCGGAAGCTATGCTGGCACCAAATGCCAGCCATGTCAATAATTGAGTCATTTGGAAACCACCCCGGGAATATCTAAATTTAGCTAGCTCATGCTCACTAACCATGTTGGAAATTCCATTGACGATTTCAGTTATTCTACTCGGAGCAATTATCGCTCAAGGGGTTTTTGCTTCGATCCTGTTGATGATTCATCGCAATAACTTCATTGCTAACCGCTATCTCGGTCTCTTATTTTTGTCTTTTTCCTTGTGGCTGCTCGATGACTTTTTCAATGCCGCCAGAATTTATCATCAAAATCCCGATTTCTATTTTGGTAAGTATCCAGATTATTGGTCCGCTGACCTGTCTGTTTTTATAAACAGCCAAGTCAGCGGAAACCAAAAATTATAAAAATAAAGCAGGAAGCTAATCTGGTGTTGATCTACTTGACCACTAGTTTTGCCGTTTTTAGTGACTGCCCATTTTGAAATTGCAGCAAATATATTCCCGGCCTTAGAGAAGGCAAGCGCAATTCATTTTGTTGCCATATTTGTTGATAGACTCGCTGCCCAACAGCATTAACAATAGCCCAATTTGAAAAATCTTCCTCGGTAGTAATAGAGATAGCCTGGCCGGATTGAGCGGGGTTTGGAAACAATTCAAAGTCAGCATCGACGATATTAAGCACGGCATTGGTTTCATTGATCAATTTATAGTAAGCGCCAAAATAACCTGAGATATAACCGGAATTGGGTGTGATGGCCAAATCAAGAATATCGAAATCTGCAATCGAATCTTGGAGGATCCAGTTCATCCCTCCATCGTCGGTTTGATAAATGTAGCTGATATTAAAACTCGAAACGACAGCGGTGCCATTTAGCTCATCCTTAAAGTCCATCCCATTCAACGAAGATTCACTCAATGCATCCGGGACAAAGATGGTATCCCAACTCAGCCCATTATCAGTCGTTTTAAAAAACTTGTGGTGCCCATATCCACCCGCCGTAGCCGGCGAGGCATAAGCTACCGTAGAGTTAAACTGGATAACTTTTTCAATCACCGTTTGTGTCTCATTCAACCAGCTGTTGTTCCAGGTGCTACCTCCATCGGAAGTACTCGCCATTCCTCCGGCATAGAAGAAAGTGCCGTCGAATAAGCCGACCGTGCCGTGATTGGCGTCAATAAAATCCATAGATTCGGCGTAGCCGGGCAATGTAGATTGACTCCAGGTCACCCCCTGATCGGTCGTCGCATAAAATTGATTGCCCGCTGCCAGAAAGCCTGTATTTTGATCAAGGAATTGCCCCTGAGCCAGTCCTAGTCCGGCATCGGTCGAATCGGGGGAGATGTTTTGCCAACTTACCCCATCATCCAAGGTTTGAAAAATCACAACCGGTAAAATACTGCTGTTATTATCCCGCATCACCACGACACCTTCATTGTCGGCGTGGAAGTGGACATCCAATATCTGCCCGTCCAAAGCAGGAAGGTCAATCTCCGTCCAGCTATCTCCTCCATTACTTGTCTTTTTAATCACTCGAGTGCCGTCAGAAGATTCCAGCTCAAGGATATACCCCAGATCATCCGTTAAAAAATTGAGTTGTTCAATTGAATTGGGAGAGGCCAGACTTATTTCTGTCCATTGTCCGAAACTACTTTGACTAGAAAATAGCATTACTATACTAATGAGGAAAATGTTGATTTGCTTCATGTTGTTTTTTATTTGTTTCAAAACTGATGGTATGATTATCAAGGTCGCCATAAGTCATTCCTTGGCAGAAATCACCTATTCGAAAAATAGTCCAATAGTGAATATCGTGGAAAACGTTGCCCTATTCTGGATCATCGCTTTGGGCATAATAAATAAAGCACAATCAATATGCTCTTCCAGAATAAATGCAATCTAAGGGTAGTAATAAATGTAATTCCTGCTTTCTAATAATAGCATTTTAACAACCGGCTATCATCGAATTGCGAATTAATTAATTCAAGTTAAAAAACATTATTGGTCTAAAATGTAAATTACTTTGCAGGAACGTGAAAAGATCATCACGGAAGATTCTTTACGGTTACACAATGACTTAGCAGCGATCCTTAATCATACTTCATTCTTTCAGCTGAGCTTGAAATAAATTCCGATAATTCATTGAATCTAAATTTTCCAATTGATCCATATGAAAAGATATAAGTCCGACACTCATTGTATCTTTTGAGGAAGTACGAATCCGTCCAGCCATTAATACCGATTTTATTTTAACAGCCTTAAGTACTCTTAGAATATCAAAGGTGACCCGATATGAGGTCAAAGAATCAAAAAACAGAACGCACTGCAAACGAGGTCTTATCTTCTCGTGGTGCTGTATTCGTTCTTGCTCCAGCCACAGCGGAATATCTTGTAGAGTGGAAAGTTTGTCTCCAAGCCTCAGATGAGGTGATAGAGAGCAAGACTCATAACCTATGGAAGTCGGTCGACCTAAAAAAATATAACTATGGAAGCGATCTCCGGCTTGGAAAGCCAATACATTATCATTCTCTTGCTCAATATGCGGTAAGTTAATATCTAATTGTTCTGACTGGAAAAACTCCAATTTTGGATCACAGCAGTTTTGCTTACACTTCTTTGCCACGAAAGTATCTCCCAATTCCGGTCGTTTGATAAGTAAACTATCGCCCTGTAGTTTGTAAGTCAAGTTGAAAACACCGCATTCACCGTAGCCTTTAAGAGTTTGTTTATTAGAGTTCCAGCGCCCACGATAAGCTCCGTGGACATTGTTCAAATTAATAACTGCCACTTCATTTTCTAGAAAATCAATGGTGTGGATCGCATTACCACCATCCAAGAATTCACAATGCCAGTGGCCAATCAGTTCCGTTTTATCAGAACAAGCGGTGGTCAGCAAGATGAAAATAAACAATCTCCAAGGCATCCTTCGTACTTTTATTAGGTAAGATGCAACGGGTTGAGATTATGGCGGAAATAGTGAAAAAAACAGTTTCCAGTCAGATTAACAACATCATTAAACCAAGTATCACCCCAACCTCGATCGAATCCCCGCAACCAACTCCTCCTTTGCTGTTTTTGCCTTATCGATGAAAGTCTGTGGAACCGCCAAGGTGTCGTCATACTGCGCGGACCACAAAATCATTTCAACTAAAACGGGCACGAGGCTTTTCCCTTTTTCCGTCAGAGAATACACTTTCTTGGTTTTGAGCTTTTCATAGACTCTTGATTCGATGATGCCATTATTCTCCAGCTTTTTCAAACGATCGGATAAGATATTAGTCGCTATCCCCTCTTTTGAGTTAAGAAAGTCCGAGTAGAATTTTTTACCCTCAAACATCAGGTCACGGACGATCAAAAACGTCCATTTGTCTCCAAAAAAGTCTAATGCGTAACTGATTGGGCAGTCTGATCTCATATTTTTTTAATTACTCGCTTGCATTTTGCAAGCGAATGTGTAAATTTGCATACTTGCATTATGCAAGTTAATGATTTCACCACTAAATTTGTTTCATTATCATGAGTACCATTCAAATAAATTTCGATACTCTCAAGAAAGCTAGTTGGTCCGAAAAGGAATCCACCAATGTAAAATTAATCATTGATTTCATCCAACATTTGATGAATAACCACGACTTTGATTACGTTATTGAGAAGTTTGGCAATCAAGTATATCTGCAACATAACCGAGGTATCCCCGATGGATTAGATGCTTTGGTTGAGTATATAAAAACTTTCGCCAAAAGATACGAAGACTATACCTACGATGTAAAACACGCTTACGCCGACGGTGATTTTGTGATTTTTCATTCCCACGCCACGCTCAAGGCCAAAGACCGCGGCAACGATAAAAAAGGCCTTAACATTATCGATATCTGGCGCATCAGCGATGGACAGATAGCTGAGCATTGGGACGCCCTACAGCCGATGGATGGATTTATGCGTTTCTTTAATTTTCTCAACGGAGGGAAAGTGCAAAATCTCAATGGCGTTTATTAGGCATACCGAATAGCAGTTCGAAGGACATCATTTCAGCGAGTGAGGATTTACTGATTTCCTGCCTATATTTACGCGGATAGCTTTTCAACATAATGAAGCGAATTAAACGCACATGAAAATAACAAACGGTAGGATTCTGATATTCTTTGGGATCATCCATCCGCTTTTAGGCATTTCTCCCTTTGCTTTTGGTGAACAGTTTGCAGGATTTGCCAATAAATTCTTTTTCAAAATAAGTGAGGGGCTTTGGGAATTCCCACTACTCAATGGCCAAATGAATTACGAAAACTTTGCGGCGTTTTGGTTTTTCTATTTTGGCCTATTGCTTATCCCACTTGGAATTTTAGTCCATCATGTAGAAAAAACAAATGGTCAAATCCCCAAGAATTTTATCTGGGCCTATTTAATTGTGGTAATAGTTGGCGTGTTTATGATCCCTTTTTCAGGTATGACGATCTTTATGTTGCCACACGCCATCTATATGTTCATGCAGAAAAATAAGCAAGTAAAAAATGAATCCTAGATTGTTAAACATGATATGACATCATGTTTTTGCTAATGAGAACCGTGTATAGCAGCTTGGGATGTAACTAAGTCGCTATACACGCCTTCCTTCACAAAACAACGCTTCGCCCCTCCCCTCCGCACTCAAATTTCCCGTATCTTACCACCATGTTCCTTAATTTCTTTTATGCCTTACGCCAGCACGGGCTCCCGGTCAGCCTACACGAATACCTCAGCTTGCTGCAAGCGCTGCGGGCGGGCTTGGTTCGCTACAGCCTCGATGACTTTTATGCGCTTTGCCGGGCCATCATGGTCAAGGATGAATCGCAGCTGGATCGCTTTGATCTCCTGTTTGGTGCTTACTTTCAGGGCTTGAGTGAACTGCCGGATGATTTCTTTTCGGCGCGCATCCCGGCGGATTGGTTGGAGACCGCCTTTCGGCGGCAACTGAGCGAAGAAGAACGGGCCGCCTTGCAAAAGCTGGGCGGACTGGATGCACTCATGGAACGCTTTCGCGAATTATTGGATGAACAGAACGAAAGGCACAGCGGTGGCAATAAATGGATTGGAACGGGTGGTACTTCTCCTTTCGGCGCTCAGGGCTACCACCCCGAAGGCTTTCGCATGGGCGGAGAAAGCGCCGGCCATCGGACCGCAATCAAAGTGTGGGAGCAACGCGATTTTAAGAATTTAGATGATCAGGTAGAGTTGAATACCCGCAATATCAAGCTGCTCCTGAAGCGGCTGCGGCACTTCACCCGCGAAGGCTTGGCCGAAGAATTAGATGTGGAAGACACCATTCGAAAAACCTCAGAAAACGCGGGCCTTCTGGATCTCTCCCTGGTGCCCACACGCAAAAATCGCATTAAGGTCCTGATGTTAATGGATATAGGTGGCTCTATGGACGATCACGTCGAGCTGTGTGCTCAATTGTTTTCCGCCGCACGCCACGAATTCAAACAATTGGAGTATTTCTACTTTCACAACTGCGTATACGAATCTGTATGGCGCGACAATAGCCGCCGCTTCCACGAGCGGATGCCAACCCTGGAACTAATCCACAAATACAATTCGGATTATAAACTGATTTTTGTTGGAGACGCCGCCATGTCACCTTACGAAATTTATTATCGTGGCGGTAGTGTCGAGCACTACAATGACGAACCAGGCATAACGTGGTTAAAACGTTTATCCCAACATTTCCGCGATTTAATCTGGATTAACCCAAATCCCGAATACACTTGGGCGTATTACGAGTCGACGACCATACTACGTGAGTTTACGAAGTACCGAATGTTTCCGATGACTGTTCAAGGGTTGATTGGAGCAATGAAATGCCTCAAAAATAGAAACTTGAATTATACCAATCAGGTTTGGGGAGAGTGACGTGACAGGAATGATTGATATTAATACCGCCGTTTACTTTTTTGAGAAAACATGTTTGAAGCAACGATTAGGCTGCCTCCCACGATAAATGCTCCCGTTGCAATGTAAAGAATGAGCATAATTTCTCTGTGATTTTGTGTTGATAGATGTAATCTCTCTAATAAGCCTTCTGGGGTTTGGCTAAAATCTAAAAAATCCCCTTGATTTCCAAACCCTTAAATTCCTTTTTTGAAAAAAAAGGCCGTTTTATTTATCGATTGAGTTATCTTGCAGTTCTACTTACAAGTCCAATCGATAAAATGAGCTATGCCGCAAGATATTATCGTTAAGGCCAGAACGTTCGTGCAGCAACTCTTTACTGATAAGTTGTCAAAAGATTTTGTATTTCACGACCACGATCACACTATAAATGTGACAGCCTATGCTACCCACTTGGCCGAACAAAAAGGGCTCTCTGAGACCGAGCGCGAAATTCTTGAATTAGCCGCGCTATTTCACGACACGGGCTATACCGAAGTCTACGAAGGCCACGAAGCGGCCAGTTTAAATATTGCACGTCAATTCATGGAAGCGGAAGGCTATCCAACCGATCGACTCGAAAAAGTACTGGCTTGCATCGAAGCTACGCATCCCGAACAACAGCCCCGTAATACCCTCGAAGAAGTCTTAAAAGATGCGGATTTATCTAATCTGGGAGGTGATCAATTCTTCCCACTCAACGCCCGTCTACGTCAGGAATGGGAAGTGATTTGCCAGCGGGTATATGATGATCAGGAGTGGCTGGAAGCCAATGAACAGTTTTTAAAAAACCACCAATATTTTACTCCCGAAGCGCAGAAAGCGCTCGATAAAGGCAAGAAGAAGAATCGAAAGAAAATAAAAAATCAACTGAACCAACTCAAAATGCAGCGACCATCCAAGACGCCAATTAGTGACAGTCGCAGTGCCCAAATGATGTTCAAAACGGCTTTGCGGAATCATATTGATCTCACCAATATCGCGGATAACAAGGCGAATATGATGTTGAGTATCAATGCACTGATTATCACTATTGCGATGCCACTGCTCGCGAGCAATATTCAGGACAACCGCTATTTGTTACTACCGGCTACGATTTTGCTGCTTACTTGTACCCTCTCCGTTATCTTCGCCACACTTGCCACCCGCCCGATCAAAATGCTGGGTAGTATTCCGCTGGAACGTCTGCGGCAAGGTGCCACTAATGTTTTCTTTTTCGGAAATTTCTTTCAGATGAATCTGGATCAATACCGTTCAGCGGTCAATGAAGTTGTAACCGACTCTTCTTTGCTCGAAAGTTCTATTGTGAACGACTTGTATTATCTCGGACGAGCACTTGGGAATAAGTATACGCAATTGCGCACCTGCTACGCTATTTTTATGATTGGGATGACCTTGACGGTCGTCGCCTTTGCGGTGTCTTTTTTTAGAAGTTTGTAACGATTGGAATCCTGTTACTATCAGCTCACCAGGCCATTAGAGGACAAGCCGACACCTCTATCAACCGATTTATTTACTTATTGAATCCACTGCTAAATTAAGCAGCTCGAAGGGATTGCCTTACTTCTGGAAATGCTTACGTGGTGGTGTAACAAACAAGCCAAGGCGGAAGAATACACCATTAGAAGGTTGCAGCATCAGCGCCTGGAAGTCAGCACTACTGCCGGCATTTTCGGGTAGCTCGAAGCGTGTGGTGAAATTGTGGCTGTAGCCACCGGCAGCTTCGATCCATACCCAAGGCGCAACATTATGCTGGTAGGAAAGGGTTAACTGTAACTCCGCACGGCGCATATGAAACTCTGTACCTGATTTGCCGTCTGCGGCCATGACATCGATGGAGTACGTTCGGCTCTCGAATTGTGGACCGAACATGAAGAGTTGCTTTTCGTTGATGTTATAACGCAATCTGGCGTTGACCGGTAAAGTCCCTTCGAAGCCCCAATGGCGATTGAAGGTCTTATTGTAGGTCACAAATGGTAATACCGGAAAGTTGTTGACAAAACTGCGGCGGATCAGCAAGCCCGCTCCCCATTCATTGTAGGCATCGCGCTTGGTTCCGTACAGAATCGCTAAATTATATTGCGTATATCGTTTATCGAAGTTAAAAGCACCTTGGTAGTCGCCGTTATAAGAAGCAACGGCTTTGATGCCTAGATAGTGGCGACTATCGATTGAGTAAATCATATAAGCAGACAAGCGGCTACTCTTCAACGATTGATCATCGATACTACTTAAGATCACCTGGCTCATCGGATCGAGATGACTGAAGTCGAATCGCTCGCGGTAGTAATTCCACCCGATCATAAACTTCAGATTTGGTTTATTAATGAGAGGAATTTTGATTTTGGATTTGAAACGTCGGTTGACATTTAGGCGGGCATCTTGATCAGGAAGAGCATTATTATTCCAGTTGGTGCTTGGCGCAGCTTGTCCAAAAGACACCATAAGTCCCTTCCCCGGGGACTTGTTAATAACCCCCGGCATACAGGGGACATCTGCACCTATTGGCGTCAGGACTAAGTCTTGTGCCTGAACCGTAAACGCAAACAAAAGTAATAACACCAGACCCGCTATTGATTTCATATTAACCGTAATTGAAATATTGCTTGTAATGGGTTTTCGCTTGGGTAAAGCCGTTTGACAATAGGGTCGTTTATAGGTCTACAAGTGAAGAGTCTAACGAAAAAAAAGCCCGATTGCGTATAAAAATCAAGGGGGTTAAAAGAAAAAACCCAATTTTTATACCAATTTCATTACCAGATTTGGACGTTATGTCTGGATAAGGACGGTTATCCTGATGGCTTTTAGTCCTCTCACACCCTGCATCTTGCCTAATTTTAAGTTCTCTATATCTTCTGAAATATAACCCTTTTTTAATAAATATTTCAAGTATTTGCTGTATTCAATGTATTCTCGCTCGTTAGCATACACAATTGCCACCTTGCCGACTTGTGTGAGTCGTTCACTCCGACCATCAATCAAGGCCTTGTCGATACGCTTCTTCAGCAGAGCATAGCGAATATTGTAATCACCATCTACATCAAACTGCTTTTCATCCAGTCGAAACCGGATGGATAAGGGTGTATTATGGACTAATATGAGTTGGGCGGTTTCCAGAGGAATGGGCAACTTAGGTTTCAATGCGTGGAGCTTTCGCGTGATTTCACACATCGCGATCAACTGCCAAAGTCGTAAATTGCTCAGGTGAACTTCACTAAATTTACCTCTTTGCAGGATCGACTGGCCAATATAAATCTCGTACTCTACCCCATCTGTTTTTTTCTTCGCAAAGTAATGCGGCAGCATTTGTTGGGTACGCAACTCCTCAAACTCCAAGAAATCAGAAACTGTGTCATTAATAATGGCGACACTTTCTTCGTAAGACCGCCGTTGCCGATAGATGGTCTTCATCATGGGATCCAATTCAGCGAAATAACGATCAAGGGCTTCATTAATCGTTGCATCCCGTCCGCGAATTTGATCGAAAAGCGGATGCACATCATTTTTGATAAAGTCGAGCGTACGGAACTCTACATCCGTCGCAATGCCACTTCGCAAATAATTGATTTCCTCCTGGACCGTTTCCAGAAAATTATCGGCCAGCGGAAAGTTGATCCGTTCGCGGGTCAGATGCAAAACTTCGAGTACCAACTCGAGGTTCTCCAGAAAATCGGCCTGAATGGCATTATTACGAATCGTCGAAGATCCCACAATATCGGCCTGCCCATAAAGCGGATAGAGCTCTCTAAACACAATCGGCTCGATGACGGCCTCTTCCTCTCCTACTTTTTGCCGTAATTCCATCAGTCGGAAAGAAGCACCGATGAAGCGCCATTCCATACTGGGATGAATAGCGGTATAATGATCCCGAATAATCGCTTCGATTTCATTATCAATCTCCTGGCGGCTGCGCCGCAAAGCGGTGCGGAACAGCGGAATGATATCGCGCATCTGATTGATGCTAAAACTATTCAAAACGTAGGGTTGAGCGGAGCCTAGCTCCAATAGGCCAATTACGCTACGATCTTTCTTATATAATGGTACCACTAGCACCGAGCGCAGTCCGCTTTTCATCAAATTGCGCTCTAGACGAGTTTGTACGGGCAATCTTTTCAAATCTTCCACCACCACCGGCATGCGGCGAATGCAGGCTTCTTCATAAATCGAGCCCCGAGACTTATTGGAAAAGAGCTTATTGATTTTCTTGGTGAGCAGTGAGTGCCTGATTTTGTAATGCTTCAAGCCACTGTGATCTGCCGGATAGTCAATCGCCGAAAGACCCAGCCGCAAATCCGGCAGGCGGAAATAATTACGCAACTGCTCTTCGAGCCGCACGATACTCTTGGGTTCGACCACCGCGTCGCGATCCAGGAGCATTCGCTTAAGCCGCGACAGAGATTCATCGGCGGTCACATCGACCAGATTAGCGATCACCAAACCATGAAATTCAAAATGAGTCGGCGGGATGTGTTGTAACCACAGATCAACATCTGAGATATTACTAATCAAGTGATTGATATCGGCCCTGGAAATTGAGCGCAGGGGTTTTAGTTTTTTAATCTCTACGAAGTTGGTATTCAACTCCGCTTTATAGTGGCGTTCCAAAGCAGCTCCGCCCCAACGTACGGAAATCACCACAGGTTCCGCCAGCCGGAGCTGCTGCCCGTAGAACTGATTCAGAATCATGCAGCAGGCACGGATAACGGTAGCCGACTGCACAATCTGAATATCCCGATTGAGGTAGAAGCTCATTTTTTCCTTGGCTAGCTGCCGGCGAAAGGTTGGTGTCAGATAAAATCCTTGTGGATCGAAGGGCTTGGTAGCCATACCCAGCTGGTAATCTCGGCTGGCCGAGGGGAAGATGCCCGCTAGCATCAGCTCAGTGAGATCTTCGTGCTGTCGCAAGTCATCGTAATTTTCAATCGGTGCCAGAAACTCTAAAGCTTTATCCAGGCGCTTTAAGATACTTCGCGCAAGGACCATCTCACCGGCATCGCCACCACCAATCTTCTTTTTCCAATGGTTAATTAGGGGAACAAAGCTGAGTTTCGAACGGAATGGGAAATCCTCGTAGCCCAGCTTCTGGCGCGTACTGGCTTCTCCCAAAAATCGCGTATAAGACGGACGAGAAAATCGTGTGGAAGAATCTTTGGATTTCACAATGGTTGAATAAATATCGATGCAAATTCTGCGGCTAAGTTATGAAAAATCGCTGCGTGCTTCCAGTTTTAGAGCAAATATAGCATTGAGGCCCGGGCAATTCTGCCCCAGTGCTGATGGGCACTAATGGGGTTAAACCGTTTGGTGATCTAAAAAATTGAAAATCGACCTCTGTTCCAGCTCACAAGAAATGCTGGACTTAAGTAAGATAAAGAGACCTAACCGCACTTCTCAAGTTGAGGTTTATTCCGATCCAAGTATCGGTCAGATAACTAGAAGCCATGAGTGGAGAAATAGGATGAGGCATTTTTGATATTCGTGGAAAAGCATTGGGTTTTCAGCAAATAGTGCTGCCTTTTGTATTCGAGATAGCTCCAAACTATCCAAATCTACTTTTCTTACAATGAATTGATAAAAAGGATTACACCACCAAGTCGATTATTCAATAATGCGAAAGATTATCGTTTCAAAATGTATCCACTTTATAATAGAAAAGACATTCCAAGGTACGGAATGCCTTTTCCTAGATCTGCATTAAGTTTACAATAACCTAATTTGGTCTGTTCCTTCTAATAAGCTATCGTTTATCAATCTCTTTTTTCTTCACTTCAATGCGATTTCTTCGCCGATACCCTATTGGGTAGAAACTTTAAAATGCACAGTAATAGAAGTTCAGAGTGATTTATACCCAAACGAAGTGGTTTGAATACTACGACAGCTTTTGTTACAAATGACAGACAAATTAATTTGATATGGTATCATGGAGTTCAACATGAAATCATACTAAGTGTGAAGTTTATCTTAAAAAATAAAACTCCAAGAGGTACATGCAGTTTGAAAAGAAAAATGATTTTTAAATGTCTAACAATACGTTAAAAGTGGCAGTCGTTAATGCAGATCATCCTATTTTGTTTACTTAATAAAAACAAAAGGCTTTAAAGAGCTGCTCTCTAAAGCCTTTTAGTTTAAATACTAGGACACAAGATTTTACATTTAGTTATAGCTTGGTTTCTTCAAATGAGCTACAGCGAAAATGCTTCTCCTAGTATCAGGCAACAAAGAGTATGATTGAATATCTTTACCTCTATTTTACTACCATTTTCTGACGAGCCATAGGCTGTCCGTTTTGGTTTTCGATTGAATAGAAATAAATACCGCTACTCAATTGAGCTGCATCCACTTCCAATTGTCCGTTACCGGGAGCCAAAACGAAAGAAGACAATGCTTGACCATTGATATCGTAAATAACCAAGCGAGCGTTGGTCATGTCCGAAGGAATGGTGTACTCAATAGTCGTTACACCTTCAAATGGATTTGGACGATTTTGGCGAAGGCTTACACCGGCAACATTAATAACAGCTTCGTTATTTTCCATACCCGGATTTTGTGGTGTACTTCCCTGCTGGGCTTCGAGTTGCTCCAGTCGCGCTTCCAATTCCTGGATCAAAGCTTGCTGCTCTTTCAAGGCTTCAACCAAAACAGGCGTAATCATGTCATAATTCATGGCGTCATAATCGGCCGCTTTTCCTTCTGCATTTACACCTTGGCGAACAGCTTCGGGCATCACTTCTCTTACATTTTGTACAAGGAAACCGTAGTTTTTACCAGGATTCAAACCTAGCTTTGGATACTTATCAGTTTGGTGCAAATAAGTCACACCATTGAGTTGCAATACTTTATCCAATGCACTTTCGATAGGCTGGATGTCGCGCTTCAACTGAGCATCAGAAGGCTGCCAAGTTCCACCTACTGCCAAACCAGAACCGAATAAGATTTGGACGAAGTTAGCTGAATCCGCTGGCCCGGTGAATTCTTTAAATAAGGCTAGCAATTTTCCACAGCCAAATGTTGGACCAGTACCAGTACCCAATGGATTTGAAAATTGCTCCTCAATAAATAAACCAGTAGGTGAAGCAAAAGAGAGTACGGGTACAGCAGATGTACCAAAAGCTTCCATACCCAGGCTCACTGCATTAAGGGTATCGATTTGGGAGCGGAATCCGTACAAATCACAGCCAGTAGCCGTTGGACCAGGTACACCACCCGATTCACCAAGACCGGTAAAACGTCCGAAAGGATTAAATGCTGTGCCGAAAGGATGGATCACGCGGCTGTCGAGTGCAGTAGTGGAAATTTGGGCCATACTATCCGTTAGGAACAGACAAAATGCAAAAAATGATAGAAATAGGAGTTTAGTTTGATGTTTCATTTTCTGGTAATTTAAAGTGGGATAATAAAAATCAGGCTCTACCAGTGCATGCTATACTGGTAGCAGTAAAAAATAAAGACTCTACTGATCATCCGGAATAATCAGTGGAAATCATATAGCAGAAGAGCTGTAAAATAATTTACAGTCCGATACTTTAAGAAATTGTAAAGATTTTGTGTTTTTAGTTGAAGCGGAGGTAATAAATAGGGTAAAAGGTAGTGATAAGAATTTCACCATTTTGTTAGACTTTCTAAATCTACATTATTTATTTTTAATATTCAACAATCCTGAAAACGAAAAAATAAAAATTTACTTTAAAAAAAAGAACCTGGAGACTTATTGCCTCCAGGTTAAACATCATCTGCTTATAATAAATTTTATTTTACAATCATCTTTTGACGTGCCAAAGGCTGACCGTTTTGCTGCTCGATCGTGTATACATAAATTCCACTGGCCAATTGTCCGGCATCAAATTGTACCTGACCACTACCTGGATTTAAGGTCGTTCGAGAAATGGCTTGTCCATTTAAATCATAGACAACCAACATTGCTGAATTCATAGTCTCGGGAATGGTGTACTCAATCGTCGTCATGCCTTCAAAGGGATTTGGACGATTCTGGCGCAGGCTAATCCCATCGATATCAATCACTGAAGATTCATTATCAATAGTTGGTAGCGCATTGCCGTGATCTTCGTTCACCATTGCCTTAAGTGTTGCTACTTTGGCTTGCAATTCAGAGATGAGTGATTGTTGCTCCTTCATTGCTTCAACCAGAACAGGGATGACCATGTCGTAGTTAAGTACCTCAAAGTCCGCCACCTTAGCATCTGTACCAATACCCGGGGTAACCGCTTCGGGCATGACTGATTTTACATTTTCGGTAAGGAAACCGTAATTCAAGCCAGGATTCAAGCCCAATTCAGGGTATTCATCGCGGCGGAATTCATAGGTCATCCCTTCGAGCTGCATAATCTTATCCAAAGCGCCGTCGACCTTATTGATGTTGCGCTTGAGCTTAGCATCTGAGGCGACCCAGTTGCCACCAACTGCCAGACCGGAGCCGAAGATTGTATACACAAAGTTATTGGTAGGCGCTGCGCCCGTACCTTCTGCATACAAGGCTAATACTTTACCACAACCCGTAGTGAGTCCGGTGCCAGTGCCACCTACCGGCGGAAACTGTTGCTCAATAAAGAAACCACCGGTAGAGGCAAAAGTCAGAACGGGAGCAGAAAAGGAATTGCCCTCGGCGTCAACTTCCGTTTGAATACCCAAGTTGACCGCCGTCAAGATATCCGTCTGTGCCCGAAAGCCGTATAAGTCACATCCAGTAATCGTTGGGCCAGGGACCCCGCCCGATTCCCCAACGCCGGTAAATTTACCCAGAAAATCGAAGGTGGTACCAAAGGGATGAATCACGCGGCTATCCAATGCGGAAGTAGAAATTTGGGCGATGGCCGTAGTCGCAAAAAGACCTAAAATAAAACATACAAGCACTAAAGATTGAAAATAATTTTTCATGGTTTTGGTAATTTTAAATAATGAAATAAAAGCTCCGGAAGTGTGCGCAGCACTTGCAGACAAAAAATAGCATACCGTTTAACTAATTACCCGGGATAATTAATCATCACGTTATATCCAATATTGGAGGAATGATCCACCAACAAGGATTAATATACTCCCCCATAAAATCACTGACCAAAGTCAATCATTTCAAGTAGGGTGTAGTCTATCCAAACTTATTTTCTTCAGACCAAGAGAATAGCTGCACTGGAATGACCAGTGAATAAAAAGAGATTTTGTTGAAGCATGTTATCTTCAATATTGAGCGGAGGGAAATACCTCTTTAGAACGTTACCATTAATAATGGTAGACGTTTTTTCAGACCAGAATGTAGTGTAGGAAGTTAATTCTTGCAGATATTATAAGCAGATGATCTAAATTAATAATTATTTTTAAATGATCCAATATTTTATTAAAAAAAGAGGAAAAATAAAAGGTGGGATTTTAAGACTGTAAGCTTTAGATATATTGGGTATTAGAGTATTATTTTTTGAGATGCCAGATATCAGTAATTCAGATAATAGATTTTAGACAATAGGCTTTAGATAAGAGAGATATGATGAGTAAATATTGAATAATATATTGCTTGTAGATATTTAATTTCGTTTTTCAATACCATTCAATAATATCAATTTCAAATAGTAATTACATCCTAACTTATTTATTTTATCAAGTCTAATATCTAAAGTCTTACATCTTTTAATCTGACATCTGGCATCTCAAAATAATATTACTTCACGATCATTTTCTGACGGGCCAAAGCTTGGCCATTTTGATCTTCCAGAGTGTACAAATAAACACCGCTGCTTAATTTGCTGGCATCCAATTCAACCTGACCGGTACCGCCATCAATATTAAAAGCAGACATTGCTTTGCCATTCAAATCGTAAACGACCAATCGAATATTTTCCATATCGACGGGCAGGGTATACTCAATCGTCGTCATGCCCTTAAAAGGATTCGGGCGATTTTGGCGAAGACTAACTTGATTGCCGGGCGTGATTTCTGCGGACTGGACATTTTCATCGGCAGGAGTGGCCTGGCCAAGGGCGCTTTCGAGGCGTTGTAGACGGGCTTCAAGTTTTTCGATCAAGGCTGTTTGCTGATTGTTAATCGACTGTTGCTCCACCAGCAGATCTTCCAATTCCTGATTCACTTCTAATTGCTCCGCCAAACGATCCGTTTGGGTTTCGATCACCTCTTGCTGTTCTTTGATGGCTTCGGTCAAGACAGGAATAATGGCGGTATACAACATCACTTCGTGATCATCTTCTCCGCCGGTAAGGTCCGCTACATTTTGTACGATCTCTGGCATGACCTCTTTTACTTCCTGGGTCAAAAAACCGTATTGCTTCCCTTTATTCAAGGACAATTGCGGGAATTCATCGGTGCGGTATTCGTAAGTGACTCCGCGCAGAGACTTCACAATTTCTGTAGCGCTGGGAATATTCTCGATATCGCGCTTGAGGCGTGCGTCCGAAGGCATCCACATGCCACCTTGCGCTACACCAGAACCATAAATTCGAAAAACGACATCGCTCGTAGGGCTATCAAAAAAGTACCCTAGCACTTTGCCACATCCATAAATCGGCCCGTTGGAATTGCCCGAGGGTGATTTATCAACAAACCAAAACGGAAAGTTAGCGTCCCACGACAAGGTGGGTGCGTAAGTGCTACTCGACGGGCTGAGCCGCTGCAAACCTAAATTAACCGCTAGTTCAGGATTGATCTGGGCCCGAAAACCATAGAGATCACAACCATCGGCGGTTGCCCCGGGTACACCACCCGATTCACCAACACCGGTAAACTTACCGCCAAAATTGAAGGCCGTTCCAAATGGATGAATCACACGACTATCCAAAGCCGAGGTAGAAATTTGTGCGTTTACAATGCTTGAGCAGATAAACAGCGATAATATCGCCGCAAAAAGGGTTTTTAATTGATGTTTCATTGTAAATAATTTTATAGGTTAAAAAATAAAAATCATTTACGTATCCCCCTGAGCAGAATGGTGGTTATGGTTTTTCCAGATACCAGATACCAGATAACAGATACCAGATACCAGATACCAGATACCAGATACCAGATACCAGATACCAGATACCAGATACCAGATACCAGAATTTAAGATAATAGACTATTGAATGTTGAATGTTAAATGTTGGATAAGATACCATGAAGATTTAGTTTACTTTTTTGGTACTATCCAACAAATCCATCTCGAATCGCAATTACATCTCAACTTATTTAATTTCATCTAGTCTAATGTCTATCGTCTAATATCTTTTCATCTGGCATCTGACATCTCAAAAATCTGATATCTCAAAATCTGACGTCTCGAAAAATTACTTCACGATCATTTTCTGACGAACCAGAGATTGACCATTATTTTCAATTGCGTAGAAATAAACACCACTGCTCAGATCGGTGGCATTGATACGTACTTGGCCGTTGCCAGCATCGAGAGCGAAGCTTGCTAAAGCACTTCCATTTAAGTTGTAGATAACTAACTGCGCATTAGTCATATCTGATGGCACGGTGTAATCGATGACCGTCTCACCCTGGAATGGATTTGGGCGGTTTTGGCGGAGACTAACGCCTTCAGCAGTCACGACGCCAACCTCAGCGTTAATGCTTGGGTTTTTAGGGCGAGCCGAATCATCCAATCTTGCTTCCAACTCCAAGAGGCGCTCTTCGAGTGTAGTAATGATCTTCTGCTGTTCCTTAATCGCCTCGGTCAAAACCGGAATAACCTGCGTATACTGCATCACATCATAATCCGCTTCCTCTCCCAATTCAGTAGTCGCGGATTTCACAGCATTAGGTAATACCTCTGCAACTTCTTGAGTGATGAAACCGTACTGCTTGCCCTCGTTTAATCCCAGTTCAGGGCGTTCACCGGTACGGTATTCGTAAGTCACACCACGTAAATTTTGTACTATATTGATCGCATTGGGAATCACCTCTACATTGCGCTTTAGACGCTCGTCAGAAGGCTGCCAGGTACCACCATTAGCAATTGCACTTCCGTTCAAAGTCAAAACGGTATTCGTGAGGGTGGAATTACCAAAGAAACCAATCAATTGACCACAGCCATACCCACCGGAGCCTACACCAAGTGGTGCATCTTTATCGATGATCCATAGTCGGCTTTGTGTGAATACTAAGCTTGGGACATAGAAATTGCTGAAGATATTCTGCATCCCCAGATTCACTGCGTTATCTTGGTTGGTTTGTGCTCGAAAACCATAAAAATCACAGCCGTCCTCTGTATCTCCGGGAGCGCCGCCAGATTCACCAATAGCTGTGAATTTACCGTTTGGATTAAAACTACTTTGTGCCGCTGGATAAATACCTAGATTGTCCGAAGAGGTCAATTGAGCAAATGCATTAGTGCTAAAAAATGTTAGCGTCAAGAACGCAAAGAAAAAATTAATAAAAGTTTTCATTGTTAAATATTTAAGAGTGTAAAATTATTTTGGGTTATTTATTTTTTGAGATGCCAGATTAGACGATAAATATTAGATATTAGAAAATTGACATTTTAAAATGTTGAATGTTGAATGTTGAATGTTGAATGTTGAATGTTGAATGTTGAATGTTGAATGTTGAATAAGAAAGATCTCTTGGAGATTTAATTCCCTTTTTAATACCATTCAACAAATCACTTTTAAGCATTAATCATATCAATATCACATTTCAATTCACATAATCTCATTTAAGGTCTATCGTCTAATATCTAAAGTCTTAAATCTGGCATCTCAAAAATTTGGTGTCTTGAAGAAATTACTTCACGATCATTTTTTGGCGTGCCAATGACTGGCCATTGTTTTCAATCGCGTAGAAATAAACACCGCTGCTCAAATCAGCAGCATTAATGCGTACTTGACCATCACCGGGAGCAAGATCAAAATTGGCCAAGGCCTTACCGTTGAGGTCATAAATCATCAGCTGTGCATTATTCATATCCGAGGGGATGGTGTAATCGATCAACGTCACCCCTTGGAATGGGTTAGGTCGATTTTGGCGGAGACTTACACCTTCGACCGTAACGGCACCAACGGTAGCATCAATGGTGGGATTGGGTACCGCCGCGCCGCTAAACTTAGCTTCCAATGCGGCTAGGCGTGCCTCAAGCGTGTTAATGGTATTTTGCTGCTCTTCCATGCGATCTTCCTGACGGCTGATGATGGTTTGTTGCTCCTTAATCGCTTCGGTTAAAACCGGAATGACCGCATCGTACTGCATGATTTGGTAGTCACCAGCTTCACCCATTTCATTTTGGCCGTAGCGAACGATTTCGGGCATAATTTCCTGTACTTCCTGAGTAATGAAGCCGTACTGGCGTCCTTCGTTCAGGTTTAATTCAGGACGCTCATCCGTTCGGTATTCGTAAGTGTAACCATTCAACTGGTTGACCATATCCAGCGCATTAGAAATGGGCTCTACATTGCGCTTTAATTTCAGATCGGAGGTGGTCCAAGATCCACCCGTCGCGGTAGCGGAACCATAGATGGTAAAAACATTTGTGCCAAAGTCACGGAAAAAAGCGAGCAGCTTTCCACAACCATTCACCTGACCACCGTTACTTCCAACCGCACCTTGCTCGACAATCCAAAGTGGGCGTGCATCACCGAAGGAGAGCGTTGGAATATCTGCAGGAATGAATCCAAGTAATAAGGTGCTTTGAATACCCAGGCTCACAGCATTAGCGGCATCCACTTGTGCCCGGAAGCCATAGAGGTCACAACCATTAGCCGTTGGGCCAGGTGCACCACCCGATTCACCAATTGCTGTAAATTGCCCGTTAGGGTTAAAGCTAGCTTGAGCCGATGGATAAATAGCTAGATTATCCGAAGAGGTAATTTGTGCAAATGCACTTGTAGTAAAAAAAGTTAGCGTTAAACACGCAAAGAAAAATTGAACAAAAGTTCTCATAATTAAAAATATTTAAGAGTGTAAAAAAATTACTGGTTTTATTTTTTGAGATGCCAGAGGTAGAGATATTAGATATTAGATATTAGATATTAGATATTAGATATTAGATATTAGAAAATTGATATTTTAGAATGCTGAAGAATGAATATCTCGTGGATTTTTAATTTCCTTTTTGAATCATCCAATAAATATTAATCACACTTTAATCTATTCTATTTAATCTAGTCTAACATCTACAGTCTGGAATCTTCCAATCTAACTTCTGGCATCTCAAAAATTTGATATCTCAAAAACTTACTTTACAATCATTTTCTGACGGGCCAGTGATTGGCCGTTATTTTCAATCGCATAGAAATAAACACCGTTGCTCAGATCGGTTGCATTAATACGTACTTGACCATCACCGGGAGCAAGATCAAAATTGGCCAAGGCCTTACCGTTTAAGTCATAAATAATTAATTGAGCATTAGACATATCCGATGGAATAGTGTAATCGATTAGCGTTACGCCCTGGAATGGATTGGGACGATTTTGGCGGAGACTAACGCCTTCGGCCGTAACAGTGCCAACAGTGGCATCGATAGTTGGATTTGGAAGTGCTGCGCCACTGAGTTTAGCTTCCAATGCCGCCAAGCGCGCCTCGAGAGTAGTGATCGTGTTTTGTTGTGATTCGAGGCGATCTTCCATTTGCTGGTTGATTTCTAATTGCTCAGCGAGGCGATCGTCCTGCTGCTCAATGATGCTTTGCTGCTCTTTAATGGCCTCCGTGAGTACTGGAATCACAGCGGTATATTGCATGACCTGGTAATCTGATTCTTCCCCCATTTCGTCTTGTCCGTAACGAACAACTTCCGGCATGACCTCCTGTACTTCCTGAGTAATGAAACCGTACTGACGGCCTTCAGTCAAGTTTAATTCAGGGCGCTCCTCCGTTCGGTATTCGTAAGTGTAGCCATTCAATTGACTCACAATGCTCAATGCGTTTCCGATTGGCTCAACATTGCGTTTCAACTTTAGATCCGAAGTCTGCCAGGTACCACCTGTAGCTGTGGCAGATCCTAAAATGGTAAATACATTGGAATTCAAATCGCGGAAATAACCCAGCAATTTTCCACAACCATTGACCGAACCATTACCACTACCAGTCGCATTTTGTTCGACGATCCAAAGCGGCTTTGTATCACCAAATGATAAAGTAGGTACCTGTACCGGAATGATATTTAACAACAATGCATTTTGAATCCCTAGGTTAACCGCAGTGGTAGTATTAGTTTGTGCACGGAAGCCGTAAAGATCACAGCCATTAGCGGTTGGGCCAGGTGCGCCGCCCGACTCTCCAAGTGACGTAAATTGTCCACTAGGGTTAAAACTGGCTTGTGCCGCAGGGTAAATTCCAAGATTATCCGAAGAAGTTATTTGAGCAAATAAACTTGTACTGAAAAAAGTCAGTGTTAAAAAGGCAAGGAGTAAATTAATTCGCATTTTCATTTTAAATTATTTTTGGGTTTGAAAATTAGATATAGAGAGATGTTAGAAATTAAGATTATAGATATTAGACAGTAGACTCCAGATTGAATGTTGAATGTTGAATGTTGAATAAGAAATATTTCATGGAGATTTGATATTTATTTTTACCATTCCATAAATCAATTTCAAATACTAATTATTTCAACTCATTTTTTAATTAAGTCTAATGTCTACCATCCAATATCTAAGTCTGTTTTTGGTATCTCAAAAACTTACTTCACGATCATTTTCTGACGGGCGAGTGATTGGCCATTATTTTCAATCGCGTAGAAGTATACACCGCTGCTTAAATCTGTAGCATTAATGCGTACTTGACCATCACCGGGAGCAAGATCAAAATTGGACAATGCTTTACCGTTTAAGTCATAAATAATTAATTGAGCATTAGACATATCCGATGGAATCGTGTAGTCAATTAAGGTGACACCTTGAAATGGATTAGGACGATTTTGGCGGAGGCTGATCCCCTCTGCACTAATTGCTGCAGAAGCACTAGCGGGCGCTGCACTAAGCGCAAGTGCCGCTTCGATACGACTCAGACGATCTTCCAAACGTGCGTTGATTTCTTTCTGAGCTTGTAAGTCCACTTGCAAATCATCGATGAGCACGTTTTGCTCAAACAAGCGCTCATCTTGGGTTTCGATGATTTCTTGTTGTGCTTTTACCGCCTCAGTTAAAACTGGAATAATTTGCGTGTACTGCATCACATTATAATCCGCAACCTCACCCTTTTCGTCAACTGCTTGGCGGACAGCCTCCGGCATGACTTGCTCTACTTCCTGAGTGATAAAACCATACGTACGGCCCTTTGGTAAGTTCAACTCGGGACGCTCATCGGCGAGGTATTCATAGGTTACCCCTTTTAGATTTTTAACAATATCCAAAGCATTTGGAATCGCAGAAATATCTCGCTTCAACGTACGATCAGAAGGCTGCCAGATACCACCGCTAGCTGTACCAGAACCGAATATGGTGAAGACGTTATTGCCACCTGCGCCAAAATTTGATTTCTTGAAGGTAGCGAGCAGAGTACCACAACCAAAGGTTTCATTACCCAGTGCATTCTTTTCAATAATCCAGAAAGGCGTTTGACTTTCAAATTGCAGTGTAGGAATATCAATCCCAATGGTCCCACCGACTGGTCCAAATGGCAAGAATCGCATTCCCAAATTCACAGAACGGTTAATGGATGTTTGAGCACGGAAGCCGTAGAGATCACAACCGTCTACGGTTTGACCGGGAACACCTCCGGATTCACCAATTGCGGTAAATCTTCCAAGCGGATCAAAAGAGGCTTGGGCGAGCGGATAAATACCGAGTGCATCGGAAGAAGTAATTTGGGCAGAAGCACTAGTGACGAAGAGGATGAGCATAGCAGCCACCATCATCAAAGTTTGTATTTGACGTTTCATATTTAAAGAATTAGAAAGGTGAATAAAATGATTGGAGTTCTAATTAATATCCATAGCCAATACATGATGCGATTAGCCAGTGGATGACGAACCAGATGAACATCATCCGACTGAACTAATTGCTGATTTTAGAGAGATTGTTTTATGACAGCAGTGAAATTGAAAGCAGATCCCTCAATTCCAGCTGCTGCGTGGTATTAGTTTTCTGTAAAAATTATTTTACGATCATTTTTTGGCGTGCCAATGTTTGGCCGCTATTCTCAATAGCGTAGAAGTATACACCACTGCTCAAAGTAGCCGCATTCAAAGTCACCTGACCGTTGCCAGCTGCCAAGGCAAATTGTGCGATCACTTTACCGTTCAAATCGTAGACTGCCAATTGTGCATTATTCATTTCCGAAGGAATAGCATACTCGATGACCGTCTCACCCTGGAATGGATTCGGGCGATTCTGGCGGAGGCTGATGCCTTCTGCGCTAATGATCGCGGTGGTGGTAGCAGCCGAAGCTGGGCTATCCAAAGACAAAGCGGCTTCGAGGCGACGGAGGCGATCTTCGAGTGAAGCATTGATGGCCTTTTGCTCCTCAAGTTGACCTTGCGTCTGAGCATTAACTGCTTGCTGCTCCGCTAATTGATCTTGTAATTCTACGCTCCATTCGAATTGCTCAGCCAGGCGATCTTCTTGTGTTTCGATTACTTTTTGCTGCGCTTTAATCGCCTCAGTCAACACAGGAATGATCTGCGTATATTGCATAACGTTGTAGTCTGCTTCTTCACCTTGCTCATCTGTAGCTTTGCGAACCGCTTCCGGCATCACCTGCTCTACCTCCTGGGTGATGAAACCGTAAGTGCGACCTTTGGGTAAATTCAATTCAGGGCGTTCATCAACGAGATACTCATACGTGACCCCTTTTAGATTTTTCACGATTTCCAAAGCATCAGGAATGGCCGTAATGTCGCGCTTCAAAGTGCGATCCGATGGCTGCCAGATACCACCACTGGCCGTACCTGAACCAATAATGGTGAAGACATTATTACCACCTGCACCCGTGGTAGTTTTTTTGAAGGTAGCGAGTAATGTACCGCAACCAAAGGTCTCATTACCCAGTGCATTCTTTTCAATAATCCAAAAAGGTGTATTGCTTTCAAATTGCAGGGTAGGAATATTTGTACCACTTCCCCCGACTGGTCCCAGAGGAATAAATCGCATCCCTAAGTTCACCGAACGATTAATGGATGTTTGAGCACGGAATCCATAAAGATCACAACCATCTACAGTTTGACCGGGAACACCTCCAGATTCACCAATCGCCGTAAATCTACCGAGTGGGTCGAAAGACGCTTGGGCAAGAGGGTAAATTCCAAGCGCATCAGAAGAAGTAATTTGAGCCGAAGCACTAGTTACGAAAAGGATGACCATTGAAGCCACCATGACCAAAGTTTGCATTTGACGTTTCATACTTTTTAGAATTAAAAAGGTAAATAAAAAGGTTTCAATACAAGCAAGGAATAGTTAGGTGCGATCGGTTGGTATACGACAAACGAAGGGTAAGTAGTGTTACCAAACCAATTGCTTTTAATAAAGCGCATACAGGAAACCGGTCTTCTGAAATCACAGAACGGCAAGAATACTTTTAAACCTGTACGATTTTATCCCGATAATTAAAATCATCATTCCCTAAGGCACGAGAATCTATCGGGTAGTAATAATGAAGGTAAGATGATGAGAAATTGCGTGTGTAGTTGTAGTAAATGACGTTTCATCCTTAAAAATTAGGGTAGAGTTGATGATTGATGTTTCCTTATTTTTTCGATAATAATATTCAGGGATACCAGGCTTTATAAAAATGGATTTTTATTTCTAATTAATACATTTTTCAAATAAAATATTCTGTTAAATATTTTAATCTAAAGTCTAATATCTTGTATATCTTAAAATCTGGTATCCCAAAAAATTATTTCACTACCATTTTCTGGCGAGCTAAAGTTTCACCATTATTTTCAATAGCATAAAAATAAACCCCACTGCTTAATTCGGCAGCATTAATTTTAATTTGACCATCGCCCGCTTCGAGTGGCAACTGAGACAAAGCCTTTCCATTCAAATCATAAATAACCAAACTAGCGGAGATCATTTCAGAAGGAATGGTATATGCAATAATCGTGTTGCCATCAAATGGATTAGGGCGATTTTGTCGAAGACTCACACCGGCAACAGTACTAATGCTGACCTCTTCTGAACTTGCAGTAGCCTGTGCGTTCAGCAAACGTTCCAGACGCGCAAGACGATCTTCTAAAGCTTTGTTAATTTTTTGCTGCTCAATGGAGCGATCTTCGAGCGTAGCGTTAAGAGCCTTTTGCTCATCTAACTGACGCTGAGTTTGCATGTTAATCGTCTGCTGCTCCGTCAATTGATTTTGTAGCTCCATACTCCATTCAAGTTGTTCAGCCAGGCGATCTTCTTGCGTTTCAATTAAGTTTTGCTGCGCTTTAATCGCTTCCGTTAATACCGGAATAATCTGGGTATACTGCATCATCTGAAAATCAGTATCTACTTCTTCATCACTTTTAATCAATCGAACGGCCTCAGGCATAACCTCAGCTACTTCCTGCGTGATAAAACCAAAAGTACGTCCTTGAGGAAGATTTAACTCTGGGTAGGCCTCAACCTGATAATCATAAACAACGCCACGTAAGCTTTTTACGATATCAATGGCATCAGGAATAGCATCCACATTCCGTTTCAGTCGGGCATCGGAAGCTTGCCAGATTCCTCCTACCGCTTCGCCAGAACCAAAGATCCGAAAAACAGCATTGTTGAATGGAGAGTCGTAAAAGTAAGCGATCCGCTTACCACAAGGTAAAATTGCTCCGCCGGACTGGCCGCTTGCAGTCCCTTTACTCAAAAACTCCAGGCGTTTATTATCACCCCAAAGAATAGTCGGCGTACGAACGATACCTGAACTACCGCCCGGACGGGTGGCAATTCCCATATTTACATTATTGCCTAAACTGGTTTGAGCGCGGAAGCCATAGAGATCACAATCATCAGCAGTAGGGCCGGGGACACCACCAGATTCACCAATTGCAGTGAATTTCCCCAGTGGATTAAAAGATAATTGCGTAGAAGGGAAAATTCCCAGATTATCAGAGGAGGTAATTTGAGCAGTAGCATCATAGGCAAAGAATACACATAAGGCTACCAACATTGTGAGTTGTTGTAAATGACGTTTCATCCTTAAAAAATTATTAGGGTATAGTTAGTTGATTATTGATGTTTCCTTACTTT
>JANQQI010000002.1 GCA_028285085.1 Saprospiraceae bacterium
ATCAAAAAAGCCATGCAATTGATTGAAAAAGGGACTATTGGAGAGCCGCTATCGCTGCGGGCAGATTTTGGGTTTCGAGCAAAATTTGATCCTGACAGCCGCCTGTTTAGCCAAAAACTAGGGGGCGGCGCGCTCCTTGACGTCGGCATCTATCCAGTATTTTTGTCCCTTTTGGTCTTTGGGAAACCGACTTCGATCAACGCCATTGCCAGTATTGGCAAGACGAATGTAGATGAGAGTTGTGGCA
This sequence comes from Saprospiraceae bacterium, assembly GCA_028285085.1. Taxonomy (GTDB): domain Bacteria; phylum Bacteroidota; class Bacteroidia; order Chitinophagales; family Saprospiraceae; genus JAHDHW01. The sequence continues at coordinate 248 of JANQQI010000002.1, forward strand.
TTCTGCTCAAGTACCCGGATAATAAGATGTCTATACTGCACTCTTCCATCGTCACCAAAACGGCTACCGAAGCTTACATTTACGGCGAAGAAGGCACAATCCGCATCAATTCTCGCTGGCACGAACCCTCTAGCCTTACCTTACTCCGCAATGATAAAGAGCCCAAAGATTTCTTCTTTGATTTCGATAGCAACGGTTATCGCTACGAAGCGGAAGAGGTGATGCGCTGTCTGCGCAATAAGGTGCTCCACTCCGAGATGATGAGTCATCATTTCAGTCTGGATCTCATTGAGTTGCTCGACGAAATCCGCATGGAAGCAGGGATTCACTACCCACAAAACGATCGTTTTTCTAAAATCAAGAGTCCTCTCAAGGACTCCCGCTTTTCGTTGAATTAGAAGCCTAAACTTATTTAAAATCTATTCGATCTTATTGGAATACGAAGTATTTCAAAGGGTCACTATTTTTCACCTAATGTCTTATTAAACATTACAGAATTGTTTATTTCCTAAAGACCTCAAATAATCTTGTCTAAAATCTAATCTCTTTTCGGCATCTGGCATCTGGCATCTGGCATCTGGCATCTGGCATCTGGCATCTGGCATCTGGCATCTAAAAACAACACTTAACGATTAAATAAAACCCCATCTCAGGAATACGCCCCATTCTTCATTACCTTCGTCAAAAATCAACTCTTACCACCATGAAAAACCTGCTATCAGTTCTTGTCCTGCTTATCCTCTTTAGTCAATGCAATGTTCCGGTGCCGTCTGCAGCCGAAGCGATTTCGACGCCAGTTGATACCCGAACTCGTATGACCAAGATTGCCTTTGGTTCCTGTAATGATCAGAATCGGGATCAGAAAATCTGGGTAGATGTCGTCAAAAGTCGTCCCGATTTATGGATTTGGCTGGGAGATAACATTTATGCGGATACCGAGGACATGGACGTCATGGCTCAGAAATACAAAAAGCAGAATAGTCATCCCGAATATTTAGCACTTTTGGCCTCTTGCCCGATTGTCGGAATCTGGGATGATCACGATTATGGTGTAAATGATGGTGATAAAAATTATCCGCAAAAATCGGCAAGTAAGCAACTGATGTTAGATTTTCTGCATGTTCCCAAAGGGGCACCACAACGCACCGAAGGCCGTGCCGCTTACGCCAGCTATACCTTCGGCCCAAAGGATCAGCAAGTCAAGGTCATCCTGTTGGATGCGCGCTACTTCCGCGACGAATTAGAGAAAGATCGCAGCAGTGATCAGCTGTATCTCCCAAATACCGAGGGTGACCTGCTTGGCGAATCTCAATGGCAGTGGCTCGCTACTGAATTGAGTAGCAGCAAGGCCAAAGTGCATATCATTGGCTGTGGGATCCAGTTCATTCCCGATCAGCACAATTACGAAAAATGGGCAAACTTCCCTAAAGCCCGCAAGCGCTTCTTTGATCTACTCGCCGATATCCAACCCGCAAAGCCGGTACTCATCAGTGGTGATCGACACATCGCAGAGATGTCAAAATATCAACCTGCCGGCCTCCCCTACCCCGTCTATGAGTTGACTTGTAGCGGCTTAACCCACGTCTGGGGGACTAAACGCCCAGAGACGAATAAACATCGCGTCAAAGATTTGATCATTGAGCGCAATTTTGGCTTAATCAACATTGATTGGAGTACCGACGAGCCCCAAGTCGGTGTCGAAGTCCGTGGTTTGGATGAAGCCGTTTATCTTATCGAAAAATTGGAATACTAGCTTATTGCAGATCGCCCGACATTCGAGATTGAGCGTATTCGCGCGGTGATTGGCCCGTAAACTTCTTGAAGGCGCGATTGAAGGTAGCCTTTGAGTTGAAGCCAGCATCCAGAGCAATACTCATCAAGGTAAATTGCTCATCTTGCTGCTGGTCCAGGCTTTTTTGGACGACACGCACGCGATAAGTATTGATAAAATCATTAAAGTTTTGACCCAATCCACTATTGATCACGCGGGATAAGACCGATGAATTGGTTTTCAGCTGCTGCGCTAAATCACTTAACGTCAACTCTGATTGCAGATAAGGTTGATGTTCATCCATGTACTGAATCAGCCGGTCCTTCCAGCGGGTGAGTTCAGGATCGGGCGCAATTGTAGTGGCTTCGGGCATAGCCACTTCAGGCTCGGGGGCATCCGGCTCAAAAGAGAGCTGCCTCGGTAACTTAACCGTTGCGGTATAACCAATAATACTAACGAAGTAGATCATAACCGCTTCTGCAAAAAATTTATTCCAAAACTGGGCATAATTCATGGACATAACGAAAGCCCCCAGCCAGGAAACGAGCAAGCTCAAGGTCATCCCTACGACGGTCGCATAAAGTAAGTTACGCAGCCAGTTGAAACGAATGTTTTCCGTATCGGAAAAATGATTGTTGATATAACGTCGATAACGCTGATAATGGATGATCGTTAAAACCAGATATACGACAATGGATATCCACTCCAGTGGAATAACCACTTCCGAAAACCCACCTTGGTAAAAAGAAGCTAACCGTCCTTTGGTATTGAAAAATTCGGGCATATCCAGCCCTTTCACCCAATGTAACCAAACCACATCCCAGAGAAAAAAAGCCAAGCGAAAGCCTAACTTGAGTAAGCCCGGTACGAAATGCCACCAATCCCGACGTCGAATGCGAAAATTAGTATTGGTTAAGGAGCGAAAATAGAAGTAGATAACGGGGCCCAGAAACAGAATTTGGTGGAAGGGGAAATAGAACATGAAGGTAGAATGGGCATCGTGGCTATCGTACCAGCCCGCAAACCCTAACATGTATTGAGCAATGTCCAACGAACAGATCAGTAATAGGATGGCCAAAAGCTTGTCCGAAAGACGATCCTCACGCCAGCCTCGCCACCACGCTAATCCTGCGAAAATAATCCCTTGCAAGAACCCAAAGAGTAGAAATACACTGTGAACGTTATAGTGAAATAGCATTTATATCTTCTTTTCTACATTCGCAAATCCCAAAACATACGAATGCACTACAATTATGGTTTTCAACGAAAAATAAATCATTCCCTTTATCTGGCCTAAGAAATGAGGGTTTTATCCCAAACAAAGCACACATCAAAACTTTATTCATAAACAAAAAACACCTATAATCGTCGCCAAAAGCAAAAAATACCCTTTTTTCAGCTACCGGAACTCCTAAAATCCCCTTATCTTTACGCCCTATTCCTGATTGTATTCATCCCATAACCGTTCATCGTAACCACTACCCCCTTGGCAGTAGTCCAAACCGACTATTGAAAATACAAGACCCTTAAGTGAACTCTAGTGCCCAAGTCATCTTGACTGCATTGGACATTTACATCATCTCCGTTCGCGGGGATTGAAAGACACAGAACAGACAAAATCCCATGAAGCAACCGATCACGTTGGCTTTGTTTTCCATTTTGGTGGTGTTCCTCTTCCGAGTCCCCTCGGTACATTGGACCAATTCATCTAATGATCAAGCCAATGCCCAAAACCAAGTCGCCAGTTGTCCTAACCCTTGTCAAGTGACTGATTCGCTTGCCCTGGTGGCCCTGTATAATGCTTTGCAAGGGCCGACTTGGAATAATCCATGGAATCTCAACACGCCCGTTTGTACACCCTGGCTCGGTGTCGAGCTAGACGCTGAAGGTTATGTCATCGAACTCCAGCTCAACGCTAATAATATGATTGGCGTGGTCCCACCAGAGATTGGTGATTTCAGTCGACTCGAAGAACTCCAAATTGATAATAACACGCTCAGCGGGAGCATTCCATCCGAAATTGGTAACCTTACGGACTTGCGGATTATGTTCCTGGACAATAACCAGTTTAGTGGTAATATCCCCGCAAGCTTTGGGAATTTGGTCAATCTACAAATTCTCTATTTGGATAATAATGAGCTAAGCGGACCTATCCCGACGACTTTCCAGAACATGAATAATCTGCAAAATCTGGAATTTTTCAATAACGAAATCGATAGCCTCCCCGATCTTTCGGGCGTCAATATTCAGGCAAACAAGCTTCGTGTTTATAATAATCGTCTCACTTTCGACGATCTTATTCCTAATATTCCAACTCGGTTTGGAACGCATTATGATCCTCAAGATTCGGTCTTCCAAAGTATGACCGTAGCGCTCAATACCGGTGATAGCTACACCATTGATTTGGGTATCGATGCAGCAATTACGGATAACAGCTACCAATGGTATCGCAACGGCGTGATCTACGGGGCTCCATTGAGTAATAATCAATTAGCATTCGACCCCGTCGATTGGAATACTGCGGGTACCTACCGCTGCCAAATTACTAATCCGGCATTTCCTGAGTTGACGTTGCATTCGCGCCCGGTGACGTTGGTCATTAGCTGTGGAACCAGCGTAGAAGACATCAATCCGTCACTCTGTACCGGAGAAAGTATCGAAATCAATGGAACGACTTACGATGAGAGCAATCCCAGCGGCCAGGAAACATTATCTGGCCAGGATCAATACGGCTGTGATTCTCTGATTAACATCGATCTCAATTTTTTGAATGCCTCGCCCGTAGATTTTCAACCTACATTGTGCCCGGATGAAAGCGTCACCGTTAACGGAACGGTTTACAATCAAGCCAACCCCAGTGGAATGGAAACCTTCCCCAATGCCAGTGTGAATGGCTGTGATTCGACGGTACAAGTCCAACTCTTTTTCTTCACACTGCCCGAAGGCCAACTCAGCCCCATGCTGTGCGAGGATGAAAGCATCGAAATCAACGGAACCACTTATAATCAAAGTAATCCTTCGGGAACGGAAATCTTGGACAATGCAGCGAGCAATGGCTGTGACTCCCTCGTAAATATCAATCTCGATTTTTATACTCCGGCGACGGGCAATTTTGATACAATCATTTGCCCCGGCGAAAGCATTAGCTATCAGAGCGTGATCTTCAACGCTTCGAATCCCAGTGGCACCGTCGACCTCGGTCCCGTTGCGATGCTGGGTTGTGATTCCTCGGTAGCCGTTCAAGTCAGCTTTTATCCCGAGGCAACAAGTACGTTGGCAACTACGCTATGCGCCGATGGTAGTCTCGTCGTCAATGGTACAACGTACGATCAAAGCAATCCCTCGGGGACCGAAGTATTGACTGGAGCTAGCAGCAATGGGTGCGACTCGACGGTTACCATTATGCTTACTTTCGAGAATGAGGTCACTGAAGTGGTCGATCCCACGCTTTGCCCCGGCGAATCAATCAACATCAACGGTACCACCTATAACGCCTCCAATCCTAGCGGCGAAGAAATGATTCCCGGAGGAAGCGTAAGTGGCTGTGATTCAACGGTCACCGTTGCATTGAGTTTCTACCCCGCGGCGACGGGTACTTTGGCCCCAACGCTTTGTCCCGGAGAACAGGTCATCGTCAATGGCAACACCTACGATGCTTCGAATCCAATAGGGGATGAAATTCTGCTCGGTGCAAGCAGCAATGGTTGTGATTCTCTGGTACAAATTGAGCTCGATTTCTTTCCAGAATTATCCTCAGATCTCAATTTGACCTTATGCCAAGACGAAAGCTATACCCTCAACGGTACCGTATACAATGCATCGAATCCAAGTGGCACCGAAATTCTCGCGAATGCAGGAAGCAACGGTTGTGATTCAACTATCAACATCAGTTTAACTTTCTACCAAACTACTACCAATACTATTGATCAGGTGCTTTGCTCCGACGAAAGTATCATCGTTAATGGTAACACCTATGATCAAGATAACCCTGATGGCATCGAAGTTTTGGCCAGTGCGGCTAATGGAGGTTGTGATTCTACCATTATTATCGATCTCAGCTTTTATAATGCGGTACAAACCACTGTTGATGATTTACTGTGCACCGATGAAAGCTTGACCATCAATGGAAACATCTACGATCAAAATAACCCTAGTGGTACCGAGATTCTGGAAAACGCTAGTGCAAATGGCTGTGATTCAACCGTGATCATCGATCTCAGTTTTTATCCCGTAGCCACTAGTAGCCTTAATCTTATGCTTTGCCCCGAGGAAAGCATGACTGTAAATGGCAATACTTATGATCAGGATAATCCTACGGGCACTGAAGTTCTGGAAAATGCGAGCAGTAATGGTTGTGATTCAACTATTGTCATTAGCCTCGATTTTTATCCAATAGCTGTTAGTACCTTGAGTGCGACCTTATGCCCTGGAGAAAGCATGGAAGTCAACGGCAGCATCTACAATATCGGCACGCCCAACGGGCAAGAAATCCTTAGCGGTGCCGCCAGTAATGGTTGCGACTCTATCGTTAACGTGGCGCTCACCTTCCTCAGCAATGCTACCTTTACGTTGAGCTCGACCTTATGTAATGACGAGTCGCTAACGGTCAACGGCACCACCTACGATATTAGCCAAAGCAATGGTACCGAAATCCTCAGCGGTGCCGCCAGCAATGGCTGTGATTCGATTATTACCGTCGACTTATTTTTCTACCCGCTTGCTCAGGGAGAATGGAATCCGATGCTTTGCGACGGTGAATCCGTTAATTTGGGTGGATCAATATTTGACACCAGCCAACCCAGCGGTAATGTGATTTTACCCAATGCGGCTAGCAATGGCTGTGACTCTGTTGTACAAGTCAATCTCAGCTTTTTCCCGGCCGCCGTCAATAACTTCTCCCCTACACTTTGCGACGGTGAATCTTTGAGTATCAATGGTAATATTTATAATGCGGGTAATCCCTCCGGCACCGAAATTCTGGAAAATGCTAGTGTGAACGGCTGTGATTCTACGGTCAATATTCAGTTGTTTTTTGATAATCCAGTAGTTGAAAATCTTAACGATTGGCTCTGTCCCGGTGAATCTTACCTTATCAATGGCACACTCTACGATCAAAATAATCCAAGCGGTACCGAAATCTTAGCCAATGCGAGTAGTCAAGGCTGTGATTCTACGGTAATCATTGCACTGAATTTTTATCCTCAAGAGACCAGTACTTTTAGCACGACTTTATGTCCTGGTGAGTCCATTATCATCAATGGAGAGAGCTTTGATGCAGCCAATCCTACCGGGACCCAAGTGTTGGCTAATGCGACCAGTAATGGCTGTGATTCCATTATCAACGTAACGGTCAGCTTCCATACTCCGGCTATCCAAACTTTGGATACCACTATTTGCGCTGGGCGTAGCCTCGATATCTGGGAGAATAGCTTCAGTACCACCGGCACCTACAATTTGGTACGGGAACAAGCCGCGGTATCGGGCTGTGATAGTCTATTGACGCTCAATCTGACAGTACTTGAACTACCTGTGGCCGAGGCGGGTGATGATCTTGTCAGCTGCAGCCCGGAAGTCACGCTCAATGCGACGCTCCCAGCCGGCAGTACTGGTCGCTGGAGTAGTAATAATGATCTCCAATTTACCGATGATACCCAGCCCAATACAACAGTCAGCGGCCTCAAAGAAGGGCTCAATACGCTGACCTGGACCTTATCGAACGATTACTGTGCTGACTTTGCCGGCGCTTCAGTGCGCATCACGCTGCCCAATAGCCCAATGGCTACGCAGGATGAATTCCAGCTCCCCTTTGAGCTGGGTGCACATATTCTGGATATTTTGGCTAACGATAATGCCCCCAGCCAAGACGATTTTTGGTGGACCGAAATCATTGCCCCTCCCACTAGTGGCACCTTAACCGAGCTGGAAGACGGGACATACCGATATCAGCCAGGCATCGTCAATGACGAGCCACTGACCTTCCGTTACCAAGTTTGTAGCGAATTATGCCCGGATCAATGCGATACCGCCTTAGTGCGTTTGAATTTCTTGCCACCAGATCCAAATACAGAGCTCCCCAACGGATTCACCCCCAATGGAGATGGAGTCAACGAGACCTTTGCTTTCCCTCAGCTAGATTTCAATCCCGAACAGTATCCGGATCGAGATTTTCTAGTCTTCAATCGGTGGGGAGATGTCATTTATCAAGCCCAACCGTACCAAAATGACTGGGATGGCCGAGATCAACAAGGCCAGGATTTGCCAGAAGGCACATACTATTTTATCTTGCGTCTTGATATCGCCAACGGGAATATCCTTCGGGGAGACGTGACGATATTACGCTAAAATGTTCGTGTCAGGACAATTGAATCGGATAGTCTTCTAATTCGACATCGAGATGGACTTTATGGCGTTACAATGCTGAATAAATCAGTACACCGATGAGAACGAAGCGGAAATCATTACTAAACATTGTCATCCTTCTCCTTTGCTGTTTGCCAGTCGCGCTCACAGCTCAAGTTAACTTTTTTGATCAGGCGGATCAGTTTTTCCGGGACTATGTCGACATCGATGGGCTGGTAGATTATCGCCGTATCCAGGATGATCCCAGCACGCTGAATGCACTCAAAAAGACCATTGCTGATTATCGAATCACCGAGAAATCCAGAGCAGAACAAAAAGCATTTTGGATTAATACTTATAATGTGCTGACCATCGCTACAGTGATGCAATACTATCCAATGCAATCACCGGAAGATAGAGGAGATTTCTTCACCCGCAAACGATTTACTGCAGCCGGAGAGCGTTTATCGCTGAATGCTATTGAACGCGAGAAGCTATTGGCGGTAGACAAAGATGCACGCCTGCACTTTGTACTGGTTTGTGCAGCGGTAGATTGCCCCGCTTTGAGTGCAGCTGCTTACCGGCCGGAGCAGTTGTCGGAGCAAATGGATCAAAAGACGCGAGCCGTTCTCAACAATGGTCGCTTTATCCGACTGGACGAGGAGCGCCGCAAAATTCGAGTTTCTGAGATATTTCGCTGGTACCTTTCCGATTTTGGCAATATCCGCGATTACATTAATCAATATCGAGACGAAGCATTACCTACAAATTATAAGCTCGACTTTTATCCTTACAATTGGGCTTTGAATGAAGTTGGTGGTCAGGGGGCCCTTCCTTTCCGGGCGTCGGTTCTGCTAAAAAAAGGAGAATTTGAGGCTAAAATATTCAATTCACTATACACACAGCGGGACTTCAACGGTTTTGAACGCTTGAATAGCCGTAGCTCCTTTTTCTCCAGTTTTGGCCAGTTTCTTTTTGGTGTCAATTCTAATTTGAATATCGGTGCTGACGTGGTTTACAAATCTAATGTCATCAACGATTTTGCGAATAGTTCTCCATTCCGTGCACTGCGTTTTCAACAATCACAAAATTTTCAAACCTTCAACTGTGCGCAGGAAAGCCACAATGTCTCTGATCATTCCAAGTGCCTGAATTCGCTGATGCCGGGGATGGCCTACGATACCCTTCGCAATAGTAGTGGGGATGTATTAACGACAACCAGCGCCATTGGATTAGCGCATTTTGGTCCTAAAGTCAAATTCAATCCAGTGCGCAAATGGAAGTATCTGTCCTTACAGCAAACCCTCTTTGTTCCAATAGAACAACAGGTAGATGGCCAATGGATTTCATTCACCCAGCTCTTCTACGATAAGCCCATTGGCTCACGCTCTCAAATCTTTATCGAAGCCAGTTTGTGGACACCCGTTGCGCCTAATTTCCGAATTGATCCTTTCGTCCGAGCATTTTATAGCTATTTTCCCGTACCGGAATGGACGCTTTATGGAATGGCTTCTTTGCCCGGTGAGTATGGGCTCGGTACAAAATATTTCCTCACCCCAGAATTTGAAGTAGAGTTACTTTACACCTACTATCTCCCCTTTGATCTCATCGTTCCCGGACGGCGGGCCATGACCTTTAATCTCGGGCTCCGCTACCGAACTTAGTCTTACATTTTTACATAAAAAAACCCTCTCTACCTTTGTAAAGAGGGTTGTCATTCCTGAATAATCTATGAGAATCTCTAAACTTTGCAAATTTAAAAAGTAACAGTGGGGGTACTGGACTTGCCGGTACCACGGGCTCTCACCACAGCTCTGACAGAGGAGTGATCACAACAGCTTAGTTGAAAATTCTTGCTGCCATGGGATTGAATTGAAAGAGAGAAAAAGAACCTGGAGGCTGAGGATAAGATGCGCTCCACTGTTACATAGAAAAGGACTAAATCAGAGAAATATCTTCCACCTTCCCCCGCTTCCCACCGGGGAAAAAGACCTACAATGGTCACATGCCAATGGCTATACTGTGATTGTAATTTCCGGTTCATACTAAGATGGTTTTCGTCCTTAATATCAAATGCTTATTAGTGTTACTCCTGAATGAAGTATACTTACATTTAACAATCTTGTAGTATTAACCGGAGAAGACGCCCATAACAAAGCGGGCCTTGGAAGGTACAAATTTTCATGGGATTAGAATTTCGGTTACTGGGAAAAATATGTTCGATTACAAAGATAAAGTCAAAAGCAGCACCACCAATACCCTGAAAAGGGTATTTTTTATATTAAAAATAAAATAATTCAATTGCCTGTTTTCCAGCAGGTCACTGCCTTTATCCACCAAAAGCAAAGGAGATGTTGATCTCATGTGTGCTACCGGCAGCTGGCCCATAGTCTCGGAAAGCATAATCAAAGCCATAGCCAATACGGAAGATGCTATCATCAGTCAAGAAATCAAATGCTAGATATCCCAATTCAAGGTGGAACATGCGAGCAGTTGATAATCCTGTACCAATCCAAAAGTTGCTTTGCATTTGGTAACGCAGATTCAAATCAACGTTGACTGGCGCTCCGGGTACATATTTGATCCAAGCCGATGGCTCTAAAAAACTGTCGTCCGATAAATAAGCATACATCCCCAATAAGCCATAATAATGCTGAACGCGCTGAGTGGAAAAGGTACCTTCTTCATCCTCAAACTGTAAATCCAATCCAAATACCTGAGGAACGGATAAGCCAGCGTAAACCTGATTACCATCCAATAAGCCCCCTTCGATGCGGCGATAAGCAAAAAGTCCCAGGCCAAAGTCGGGATACATCTGCGCCTGATCGGTAGCGGTAAGAATATCATTCTCTTCACGCAGACGGATTTCGGTGGCCTTTACGCGATACTGCACCGCTCCAAAACTCAATCCAAAGGACAATCCTCCAAAATAGGGGTCATCAGTCAAGATCCCGGAAATCCGACCATAAAGCCCGGTAAAGCCCGTCGGCCCGGTTTGATCATTGAGTAGATGACCACCGAATTGCCAACTCATACTTTCGCGCTGAGCGTGGAGATAGGTACCATGAAGTGTTTGTGTTTCCGGGCCGGCCTCCAGGCCTACCCACTGGCGCCGGTAAGAGGCCCCTATCGTAACCGACTGCTCGTAGACCAAGTAATCACCTGATACGGCAGCGGGATTAAGTAAACTCAAATGATCGCGGTACTGTGTAAAGAGAGGCAAATGCTGAGCGGAAAGATCACTCAAGGCAAATAACAGAAAGGCTATAATCGGTACAGATATGTTCTTCATTGACTGCGCAATTTCAACTATGGGATTTTAATATATCGACACACACCGTTTCAATCATCTTATCAAACGACAATGAAATACCGCCGACTTCAGCCGGTGTACATCCTGGTCATGTATAGTGGTTTGAAAAACGGTTGTTGGGTGCGGACGAATTATTGCCGCGGTGCAATCAGGGTAAGCTTGCCTAGAGGGTATCGAACAAAGCCTTACAAAGATAGGGAATGTCCAGCACACCTGCCGGAATTTAGCAAAAAATCTCCCCTCACATTAAGCGAGGAGAGATCAAAAACTGTTTTAAAGTAATTATGGACGTTTAAATGACGGGCACCCCACGTCGACAAATAATTCATTGCAATTACCTGCGACACAGGTACCCGATGGGGGGATTTATTGAATAATTTCAACAAACATGCCCTTCCCGATAGAACACACAAGGCGTGCTATCCAAGAGATTGTGTTAAAACATGAGTTTCGGTTAGTGAGATGTGGTGTTGTGGCCGGAATGGCGCAGTGTTTATTCGTTAGGCCTTAAATTATCGAATCTAATACATTCTGCTTTGGGAGTAGCTTCATGCGCTATAACACTGCTTCTCAAAGATACAATTATTCTCGGATTTGTCGATACCTAAAAAGGGGTATTTGTAGGATGGAAAAAAGGGATGATATTGAAATAAAGCCAGCGTTGAAAAAACTCAAATGCCTATATTTTTTAGTCCACATTCATAAGGTACCTTCATCAAACCTTAAGGTAGATGGAGAATAGTTTCTGGTATCTGGTATCTGATATCCCTAATCGCCTCTCAATCTAACCTGCTAAAACGCGTTTAATATAATCTTAACGTGCTTTTGTGCTGAAAATAGCCTAATTTTGCGGCTCAATTTTCAAGAACATGCAGAAATTAAGGAACATTGCCATCATTGCGCACGTCGATCACGGAAAAACGACCCTGGTGGATAAGATTTTATACCAGTGCAATCTATTTCGTGAAAACGAAAGCAAGGGTGAGCTGATTTTGGACAATAATGACCTGGAACGTGAACGGGGAATTACCATTTTGTCAAAAAATGTATCGGTTGAATACAAGGGCATTAAGATCAATGTGATTGACACCCCTGGTCACGCCGATTTTGGTGGAGAAGTGGAACGCGTACTCAATATGGCGGATGGCGTGTTGCTGTTGGTTGATGCCTTTGAGGGACCAATGCCACAAACCCGCTACGTGCTTTCGAAAGCTATTGCGCTAGGCCTTAAGCCAATCGTGGTGATTAATAAGGTCGACAAGGAAAATTGCCGTCCCGAGGAAGTACACGAAATGGTATTCGACCTGATGTTTACCCTCGAAGCCAGCGAAGATCAGCTGGATTTCCCGGTAGTCTACGGTTCTGCTAAAAATGGCTGGATGGGTCCCGATTGGGCAACCCCAACGACAGATGTCAACTATTTGCTGGATCAAATTATCGAGCATATCCCCGGACCGGAGCAGCGTGAAGGTTCTTTGCAGCTGCAGATCACAACGATTGATTATTCCAATTACCTCGGGCGCATCGCCATCGGCCGCATTACCCGAGGCCAGGTGGGCGCCAACCAGCCAATTTCCCTCGTTAAACGCGACGGCAGCGTCGTTAAATCCCGAATTAAAGAGCTGTATACATTCTCGGGCCTCGGTAAAGAAAAAGCCGAGCGTGTAGAATGCGGTGACCTTTGTGCGATCAGTGGGTTGGATGATTTCGATATCGGTGATACTATCGCAGATTTTGAAGCCCCCGAAGGTTTACCTCCAATGGCCATCGACGAACCAACGATGAGCATGCTCTTTGCCGCCAATAACTCGCCCTTCTTCGGGCAGGAAGGGGATTACGTAACTAGCCGTCACCTCCGGGACCGTCTGTATAAAGAGACTGAGAAGAACCTTGCCCTGCGCATTGATGAAACCGATTCTCCCGATGCTTTTATGGTATTCGGACGAGGCGTCATGCACTTGGCGGTACTGATCGAAACCATGCGTCGCGAAGGTTATGAGCTCCAGGTTGGGAAACCACGCGTCATTATCAAAGAAATCGACGGTCGCCGACACGAGCCGGTAGAATTACTTTCGATCGATGTCCCAGAACCACTTTCTGGTAAAGTCATCGAAATCGTCACTCAGCGCAAAGGAGAGATGACCATCATGGAACCCAAGGGCGATTTGATGCACCTAGAGTTTGAGATTCCTTCGCGTGGAATCATTGGTATGCGTACCATGATTCTCAATACGACGGCGGGCGAAGCCACCATGTCACATCGCTTTTTACGCTATGATGCATGGAAAGGCGAGATTCCTTCGCGTAATAAAGGTGTACTGATCGTTTCTGAGCAAGGCACGACGATTCCTTTTGCGCTGAATAAGCTGCAGGATCGTGGTCGCTTTTTCGTTCCTCCTGGCGTAGATGTTTACGAAGGTCAAATCGTTGGAGAGCATACCCGCGATAACGATCTCGTCGTGAATGTGACCAAGACTAAAAAATTGACCAATATGCGTTCTTCGGGAGCAGATGATAAGGTGAAGCTGGCTCCACCAACGATCTTGTCGCTCGAGCAGAACATGGAGTACATCGACGAAGATGAATACGTAGAAGTGACCCCCAAGTCAATTCGTCTCCGTAAGATCTTGTTGAAAGAACACGAGCGCAAGCGTGCCGCTAATCCCAAGCTAGGGATGAATGTTTAATCAACAGCTTTCAGTAATAAAATAAATCTTAGCGCCGGGCGTAATCGTTCACTGTAGCGATTATGCCCGGCATCCCAATCCCTCCCCCCAAACGACAATACGGTACTAGGCATAGCTTTTGCACTAAGGCCATAGAGGTTTTCTTTTGCTTTTTCGATATACGACAATCGTTTCGAGTTGGCATTTAGACAATTTCTAAGTTTTCAATGGCTGTTTCCTTTTTGCTAGTATTTTACTATTTTTGAACAGCCTACCAGTGAAAATCCAAAATCGTTACCATCACAGCCCCCTATTTTGGGAACTGATTTCCTTTTAACAATCACGCATCATCTAAATGGTTTAGGTCATTAAGTACCCAAAAACGATTTTACCTCAAGAGAAGAGAGGTTCAACAAAAAATTTATAGTTAGCTGACCGCTGAAATATCCCGGCCAGCCAATCGGCATACTACTATGAGTCAAAACTACATACATTCCCTGACACCACTACGGGGAATCGCGGCGATGCTAGTCGTCGTCTACCACTACCAGATTTTTGTGGCTCCGATCGTGAATCCGGAGCGCAGCCACTTAGTCAATAAGTGGTACATTATGGTTGACTTCTTTTTTGTACTCAGTGGTTTCATCATCACGCACGTTTATCAGCACTATTTTAAGGATGGGTTTAAATGGTCGGTATTTAAAAAGTTCATGATCGCCCGCTTTGCTCGTTTATATCCGTTGCATCTGGCGACTCTGCTGTTCATGATTGGCATTTACGTCATTATGCAAACCACCGGAATTTTTGATTCCCTTTATACTGGAATGCAATTGGCTTTTGAACCTAATGCTATCCTATCCAATCTATTATTAGTTCAATCCTGGGGTATTCATCCCGAACCCACTTGGAATGCACCATCTTGGTCAATCAGTGTGGAATGGTGGACTTATATTCTATTCCCATTTTTCATTTTCTTTTTAGCTAAAACCGGTCGTTGGGCCAAGTGGCTGACGACCGTGGTTGCAATCGGTGGCTACCTCGCTATCATGTATTATTTTCAGCCCGCACAGTTCGAAGCGCGTCAGGCTTATCTCGAAGGGGTTTCGGAAATGCCAAATACGATTGATGTGATGGTGGGTTCCGGTTTACTACGTTGTATTTGTGGATTTTTGCTGGGGATGGTGGTCTACCTAGCCTTTGAAAACCGCCAGGGTGAAAGCTGGTTATCAAATTCCACCTTGATGATTACCACCTGGATCTTGATGTTTGTCGGGTGGCATTTCAACCTAATTCCAGACGTTGTTTCTGCCGTCATCTTTGGCTTGATGATCTTGATGGCAGCTTACAACAATGGTTTTGGCAAGCGGTTATTGAATGTTCGTTGGCTACAATTCCTGGGTGATATTTCCTATTCGACCTATATGGTACACATGCCGATTATCTTCTGCTATTATACCCTACGCGGCCTCTACAAATCCTGGACCACCGATCCTAATGTTGGTATGGTAGTAGAAACCAGTCAGGAGATTCTGGTTAATCAAGAACCTCACCCGCCTTCATTCCTCGTTGTTTGGGGTGGCTTGGTCATTTTCCTACTCGGCACCATCGTCTGTGCGTATCTCACGTATACTTATATTGAAAAGCCGATGCGTAATGTGCTTAAGCAAAAGTTGAGTGGGAAACCTAAAAAAGTGGTCGCTTAAAAACTAGCCTTGGACTTTAGATATTTGACGATAGACATTAGACTGGATCTCAGAAATGATCAATCCGTGAAGTGATGTAAAATATTTGATAACGTATCCAGTTTAAGTTGCAAACTTAAACTAACGAAATAACAGAATTGAAATCCTCTCCCGTCTAATGTCTATGATCTAATCCCTCTCTCTATTTCATCATTTGAAACTATCCCCCGCATATCTTTGTTGGTAGAAAGTTAATCCAGACACTGATAACTTTTACCGTATGGCCAGAAGCATTAGACAACCTCAGAAGCAAAATTGGAACGCGAGCTACAAAGCACTCAAGTATATCCCACGATTCTTTAAGAAAATTTGGCAGAGCAGTCCTCCCCTATTTATGGCGACGATAATCACGCGCTTGCTCAATGCCGCTTCGCCGATCCTCCTGCTGTGGGTCGGCAAATTGATCATCGATGAAGTCTTATTACAAATCGAAGCGGAGACGCCCGACCTCAGTACCCTCTGGCTCTATGTCGGGCTGGAATTTGGCATTGCTATCGCCTCTGACCTACTCGGTCGCCTCACTAATTTGACCGACGGCCTCCTCGGCGACCTCTACGCCAATACCTCCTCCGTCGAAATCATTCGCAAAACCGAGGAGGTGGAAATCGAGCAACTCGAAGATCCCGATTTCTACGATAAGCTAGAACGCGCACGGCGCCAAACCACCAACCGCGTGTCGCTCATGTCTAACATCCTCAGTCAGGCCCAGGATTTACTGACCATAATCTCGCTCATTACCGGTTTGATTGTCTTCGAACCTTGGCTCGTTTTAATCCTTTTCGTCTCAATCATTCCTTCTTTCTTAAACGAAATCCGTTTTAGCCAATCGAGCTATTCACTCGCAAGAAGCTGGACCACAGAGCGCCGAGAGCTGGATTATTTACGCTATACCGGCGCCAGCGACCGCACCGCCAAGGAGGTTAAGCTCTTCGGCCTGACAGATTTTATCGCCAAGCGTTTCGAAAAACTGGCGCAAGAATACTACGAAGCCAATCGCAAGCTAAGCGTTCGCCGCACACTCTGGGGCGGCATCTTCAATATACTTGGCGTACTGGCTTATTACGGCGCTTATGTACTGATCATTATTCGTGTCATCGCCGGAATTTTAACCGTGGGGGAACTGACCTTCTTGTCAGGTTCCTTTAACCGACTACGCGGTCGACTACAGCAAATGTTTTCTCGCTTTACGCGCATTGCGACCAGCGCGTTGTACCTCCAGGATTACTTCGACTTTTTAGATATTGAAAAACCGGAGGGTCCTAAATTCAATATTCGGCCATTACCCGAGCAGATTAAAGAAGGTTTCCGCTTTGTTGACGTGCATTTCAAATATCCGGGCACCGAACAAGAGGTGTTGAGTGGCATTAGCTTTACCCTTAAAGCTGGAGAAAAGATGGCTTTTGTGGGCGAAAATGGTGCGGGAAAGACCACTTTGATCAAACTTATGCTACGCTTTTACGAACCAACTGCCGGGCAGATTCTACTCGATGGCGTGGATATTCGTCACTTTGACAAAGCCAGTTACCAACAATTCTTTGGGGTGATCTTTCAGGACTTCGTGAAATATGACTTCACCGCCGGCGAAAACATTGCAGTCGGAAAAATTGAAGCCGCCAGTGATGTAGAACGTATCGCCCAAGCCGCCGAACTGAGCTTGGCAAATGAGGTACTCGCTACGCTTCCCGAAGGGACTGATCAACAATTGGGGCGACGCTTCATTGGTGGCAAGGAACTCTCCGGTGGGCAATGGCAAAAGATCGCATTGGCGCGCGCTTACATGAAAAATGCCGAAATTGTCATCCTTGATGAGCCCACTTCGGCACTCGATGCGCGCGCGGAATATGAAGCCTTCCAGCGATTCATCGGCCTGACCGTCGGTAAAACAGCGGTGATCATATCCCACCGCTTCAGCACCGTGCGAATGGCCGATCGTATTCTGGTCTTAAAAGGTGGAAAAGTCCTTGAGTTGGGTACCCACGAAGAATTAATGGCCAACGGACAATTGTACGCGGAGTTATTTGAATTGCAAGCGGCTGGCTACCAATAAGGAAAAAAAGGAAAGGCAGCCAAAATAAATTAGCTGCCTTTAACCATTCTCACAAAAAACCTAAAAATCAAAAAATATTAGCATCTCATAGTATGGGTCATCTTTGAATCTGTACGTATCCGGTCAGGCGTTGACCATTCCCATCATCGTACAAGTAGAAGTAGGTGCCGTCAGGCAAATCTTTACCATTCCAGGTCGCATCCCAATCATTTTGATAACCAGCTCTTTCAAAAACCAGATTGCCCCATTTGTTGTAGACATAAAGCTGGTTGTCGGGCTGGCCGGGCGCACCACTGAGAACGAAGTAGTCGTTGCGACCATCACCATTGGGTGAAAAGCCATTGTAAACCTGAGCCTGCGGGCAAGCAATATCTATCATCACGGTAGCCTCATCGCAGCCCTCAGCGTTACAAATTGTATAGTTGATCCGATCTTCGCCGCAATAGCCGACGTTCGGCGTATAAATCAAAGTATTAAAATCTCTTTCCAATTCAGCCACTCCACCGATTGCTTCGCTGCTGAGGTAAAAGCTGTCCAGTCCACCGTTGAGACTATCATTCCCCAGCACATCAATCACTACCGGCGTCGCAGCGGAGGTAAAGGCCATATCATCCTCAGCTCGGGGCAGGCGTCCTTCGTTCGTCATACTTTCGACCACATTGATTGTCCAATAAGTCGTATCACAAAGCCCCAGGTTATCACAAAGCAATAAACAAGCCGTTTCTACCCCTATCTCTACCCCATTCACCCGCAAACAACTCGGATCTGTATCGGCCGACAGAACCGCGTATTCACCGGACTCATCCGGGCATAGATTCATAAAAGGCTGGGGAGAACCCACTAATTCATCCGTGGCTAGACAAAGTGTTGAGACCTGCCCCAAGGGGACACTTACTGTCTCGTAACTCGTGGTCAAGCAAGCGACCTGGGTCCAGAGCGTGTCCGAGCAAAGATTATCGTTGTTGACGATGACCAGCTCGTGCATACCGTCGGACAAAGGGACCGTAGTACCACTACCGTTACAATCTGTTCCGGTCCAACTCATCGTTGATCCATTATCCCAAAAGCTATATTGCGTCGTTAAGCTACTCGCGAGGGGGAAACAAAAATCGGTTGTTCCTCCACAGTCTTCACTTTGTACGTATACGGCATCATCATTTAATAAATTTGGACAATCGAGGCACTGCACCGTAATAAAAACCGTATCCAGACAAGCCAGGTCAGTATCCTCTAAGACCAGTTCATGATAGCCAGTGTCCAGTAAAAGCAGGGTACCCAGGTCGACAATATTTAGCTCCACGGGTAAGCTATAAAGCGTATTTGAACTGATGACGGTCAATTCTAGGTTACCGTATGTCTTGCTGGGATCGCCTCCTCGAATACTTGTTGAAGGTTCATCCAGCCACCAATTACCAGTGTCATCCCAGCTGTTCAGTTGATCTATTACCGCAGCCAAATTAGCTACTGGTCCGACAAATAAATTTGCATCGACACTCCAATTAATCACCAAATTCTCGTTGGTAGGTAAGCTACCGTAGTTATAGAAGAAGCTGGTATCCGCATCACATCCCGCCAAGCCATTAGTATAAGGCAATCCGTTATCTCGCACTTGATAGCCACTCACCGTGGCATAACTCAATGGCAAACAAATTGATTGGAGATTTTCACAATCCGTGGTAGATACCTCGATCGTTGTTGTATCGACAAGGCCACCGCACATGATACGTTCGAAGCCATTCGAAGCCTTACCCCAGATAGCGATTCCGAGGAAGAAAAAAAGCGAAAGTAGTTTTTTCTGTGATTTGAGTTCGACAATAATTTGCAGAAGGGTCGTATTAAAGTACTTACCAAATCTCGATAATGCATTAATTATTTTCCCTCCTTGCAGTGTATTGCCACTCCGTTTGTTGTATTCGTTCATGGAACAACTTTTGGTTTTTCCGTAGTGCATTGTATCGCCATTTTGAGCGACCAAGGCTTTGGTTATGTTCCATGGCAGGTAGGTATATTGGGGCTATGTTTGTTTTCATATTATACTTTTCAAAATTTATACCAAAAAAAGAAACCGAAATGTCCCCCTCTACAAAGACATTCCGGCACTCATCTAATTGTGTTATACTTGTTTGGTTTAGAGACCTGCTTGTAGTCTCAATTTTGTTTGGTAGTAGTTAAAAGGTGTAATTAATTAAATATATGTTTCGATATACGGTCACCAGGACCATAGAAAAACCATGTCAATAAAACGGAGCGGTGAATGAAATCTTGAGGGAGGAAACCTCGAGGGAGGTTTCCATCTCAGGACATAAAAATTTAGAAGTGAACGTCATTGATTAGCTTTGGGAAAATGAAAGCCCACCTCTTTTCTTTAAACAACAATTAAGGTTCGAATTAATTTAATCTCCTACGCATCGTTGTACAGGATGGTACAACAATCAATCCTGACGGGCCAAATTCATTTCATTTTCACCCCCTGCCTGTGACAAAAGAAATCATAAAAAATGACTATATATGAATTTGGAATTTTATCGCTACGAATAGCACACAATTCACTAAAAACGAAGCACTTAGGCAATACCTTAAGCACTCACTTAAGCTCGCAATGGTGTTACTTTTGTGAAAAAAAATCTAAAATCGTGACGGGATAAGGGTGGATTTTTTTAAAAAAAGTATACAAAAAGTGAATTATTAAATACCAGATAATTGAAATAACGGACTATTCGATTACTTAACCGATCCTTAAAGAATAGCAAAAATCCCTTTGTAGATTAAATGAATGTCCTACTTGACGAAATAGGTATATTTCCCTTGCTAGTTGAGCGGTACGCCAAAGGTGTCGCCTTGTGAGAGATCCCCGGTCTCAAGGCCTTTGTAGAACCAAGTCATACGCTGTTTGGAGGTACCGTGGGTGAAGGATTCGGGCACCACATAGCCACGTGCTTCCATTTGAATGCGATCATCGCCAACGGCACTGGCCGCATTCAAGGCCTCTTCCAGATCGCCCTCTTCGAGGATATTCTTCATACGCTGGGCGTGGTGCGCCCATACACCAGCCAGAAAGTCTGCTTGGAGTTCGAGCCGAACGGATAGCTTATTGTATTCTTCTTCGGAGATACGTCCACGTTGGCGTTGCACCTCCGTGGTAATCCCTAAAAGATGTTGTACATGGTGTCCCACTTCGTGGGCAATGATATAAGCCATCGCAAAATCACCGGGTGCTTTAAAGCGATGCTTGAGCTGTTGGTAGAAGCTGAGGTCGATGTATACTTTTTGATCAGCGGGGCAATAAAAGGGGCCCGTAGCCGCACTTGCAAAGCCGCAAGCCGATTGGTCGCGCTCGGAAAAGAGAACCAATTTGGGCTCTACGTATCGGCGATTGAGCTGCTCGCGAAAGAGCTTTTGCCAGACATCTTCCGTATCATTCAATACAACAGATACAAATTCAGCCAATTCATCCTCCGCAGCATTGGTCGTCGTTTGGGTGCTGGTCGTTTGTTCTTGGCTGCCCTGCAATTGCCCAAGAATTTGGTTAGGATCCTCACCTGAGAACAAAGCAAAAATGAGGATGAGAATACCGCCAATGCCTAAGCCCGCTGCACCAACAGTTTTAGTACGACGCCCTCTACGGCGATCTTCAACATTGCTACTTTTTTCACGACCTTGCCAACGCATATGGATTCGATTTTAGAGTTTGGGTAATAATATTGCGCGTTGTACAAAGCTAGCAAATTTATGCGGGATTGAACCTGAGTGGGATTCTAACAGAGAGGAGAAGCTGGCTGATGAGTCTCTTTTTAGAAAATATTGAATACTAAATGGAAATTAGAATTTCGTTTAACGGATCAAAGCAATGCTGCCTTTTTGTACTTCGGTTTGAGTAACGCCCTGGAAGGTATAATCGTATTCGATGACATACACATAAACGCCTTGTTGACATTTTTGACCACGATAGGTACCGTCCCATTGTGTATCGGGATCGGCAGATTCAAAGAGGCGTTCTCCCCAGCGATTGAAAATGACAAGGCGGAAACGATCAAAACGGCAATAATCGACCACGCCAAAAACATCATTAGAAGCATCCCCATTGGGCGTGAAGGCATTAGGAATATCTAGGCAAGGGTCGCGAAATTTCTCACACAAGCCAATATGGATGGTATCCGAAGCGAGACAGCCGTTTTGATCAACAAGCACGGAATAGGTCCCGGTGTCGGTTACAATTAAGCGCTGATCGTCGGAACCATCTTGCCATTGGTACAACATATCCGGGGCCTCCGGCGCTTGTAATAAAAGCACATTTTCTTCGCATTTGACGGTATCAGGCCCCAGATCAACAATAGGGTTATTAAAAGTAATGCGGATAGAATCTTCCAGCACGCATTCTTCGATCTGTACGGTGACCCAGTATTGACCAGAGTTGGTCACCGAAAAAATGGGGTCCCTCGAGCCATCCTGCCAAACATAAGACAGTGCATTCCCAATGGAGGCATCCAGCACGTAGGGCGCGTAAGCACAAAAGGCGGTATCCAGTCCTAAATCAAGGGGCTCGGTATTGAGATAGCTCACGAAAATAGAATCTTCTATGCGGCATTCATCAATTTGAATATCCACTTGATACAAGCCTTCTGATTCCACCAAAAAGGAAGTCTCAGCACTAAGATCTTGCCATTCATAGACGGCATTGGGTTCGGCTAAGTCTGCATCCAGAGTTAATGTTTGACCCGCACAAAGCGTCGTATCCGGCCCCAGATCAAGCACAAAAGTGCGGGGCGATAATTTGACCACCCAGTAATCCCAGTCCCCATAATTGGCTGGCACATCCCCGTCAGAAGATTCCGAGTAGCCCGCTAGTACAAAGCCTTCATCGGGGGTTTGTAAAATAGCGTAAGGTACATCCCGGCTACTCCCGCCAAGGTTACGTTCCCAAAGTAAATCACCATCGGCGTTGAGCTGGAGCAACCAAAAATCTGCACCGCCATTATTACCACTTACATTTCCGCTACTATTGCCTGTGTTGCTGCGCCCACAGACGGCGATGCCACCATCCATCGTCAAATCAATTCCCCAGGCCCACTCCGAAGCCATGCCACCTAGGCTACGCTGCCAGATCAAGTTGCCATCAGCAGCGAGGCGCAGTAGCCAAAAATCAGAGCTACCAAAGTTATTGGTCACATCTTCATTATTGGAATAAGTCGAGCCACCGACGATAAGGTCACCATTGTCCGCCTCACGAACCACATATGATCGATCTTCGCCGGAGCCACCGAAATTGTGCTCCCAAATCAGGGTACCCGTTGCATCGATTTTTGCTACCCAATAATCGTAGAAGCCATTATTATCACTGACATCTAAATCATTTGAAAAAGAAGACCCGGCAAAAACGAACCCGCCATCCTGCGTAGTCGTCACATCAAAGGCCCAATCCGCATCGGTGCCCCCAAAATTGCGCTCCCATTCCAAATCACCATTAGCGGATAGCTTGATCAGCCAGGCATCAAAATTTCCGTAGTTATCGCCTACATCGCCGTTTTGAGAATCGGCAAAGCCAGCGACGATATAGCCGCCATCTACGGTGGAGCGCACCGCTTCGGCCCGTTCCACTCCAGTGCCCCCATAACTGCGTTCCCACTCCAAAGCTCCATCGGCAGCCAATTTGACAATCCAAAAGTCCTCTTCTCCCTCATTTTCACTTACATCTCCATCCAAGGAACGTGTAGATCCAACGAAGATAAATCCACCATCGGGGGTGTTTTGAATATCTGTGGCTTCATCATTATTGCTTCCGCCGTAATTTTGCTCCCACAGGAGCAAGCCATCCACATCCAACCGAGCCAGCCATACATCCCAATCACCATTATTAGCACTCACATCCTGATTTGAAGATCGAGAATAGCCAGATACTAGGTAGCCACCATCCGGGGTCAACACCAATGCATCGCCCCAATCCCGGTCAGAGCCACCGTAATTGTAGCTCCATTCGATTTCCAGACAGGGTGGTTGGGCTTGACCGACCAAGAATAAAGAGAGAAGAACGAGTATTAGAAGTGTTGATTTGTAAAAACGCATAACCCTACCGATCATTTATAAACAGACCACGGAGGGCACAAAGATAGGATTTAGAAAGGCCAAATGTTAAGAATTTGGCCTTTCTGTCGCTGAACTACCAGCGAATTAGGGCAGAACCCCAGGTAAACCCACTACCGAAGGCAGCCAGGCAGACGAGGTCACCCGAATTGACCTTTCCAGCTTCCCAAGCTTCGCAAAGGGCGATGGGTACCGAAGCAGCCGTTGTATTTCCGTATTTTTGAATATTGTTCCAAACTTGGTCATCGCTCAAGCCCATCCGTTTTTGTACGAATTGGCTGATCCGCAAATTCGCCTGATGAGGGACCAGTAGGTCAATATCAGAAGGAGACAGATTATTCGCCGTTAGGGCTTCCATAATCACTTCGGGGAACTTTTGCACCGCCATTTTAAAAACAGCCTGCCCTTCCATATTCGGATAATAATCTTCGTCTTCCCACATCTTTTTGGTCAAAAAAGCACCGCCGAATTCTTGATCTGGATAACCATATTTTTCAGCATCGAGGTGGGCACCACCGTGGCAGCCAGGATTGATATAAGCTAATTTTTCGGCGTATTCTCCGTCGGCGTGTAGGTGGGTCGATAAGATGCCCTTGCCATCCTCTTCGGTTGGTTGGACAACAACCGCTCCGGCACCATCACCAAAAATAACGGTAACGTTGCGGCCACGCGTTGAGAAATCTAAACCGGCAGAGTGGAATTCCGAGCCAACGAGCAAGACGTTTTTATACATGCCGGTTTTGACAAACTGATCGGCAATCGACAAGCCATAGACAAAGCCACTACATTGATTGCGAATATCCAGCGCACCGATGCCATTCAGGCCCATAATGCGCTGCATCAGCACCCCACTCCCGGGGAAATAGTAATCCGGGCTGAGCGTAGCGAAGATGATAAAATCAACATCCTGGGGAGTGATGCCGGCACGTTCGATAGCAATCGCGGCAGCTTTAGCGCCCATGGTCGACGTTGATTCCTCGTGTTTTTTAGCGTAACGACGCTCTACAATCCCGGTGCGTTCCTGAATCCACTCGTCAGAAGTATCCATCACCCGGGTTAGATCGTGATTGGTGACCACCTTTTCGGGAACATAAAAACCCAAGCCGCCAATTTTGGATCGTAGCATAATTTACAATTTTATAAGTACAGAAAAACTTATCAAATACTAAAATGCTAATCTGTACTTTTAGTTTAATCAATATTTGGCAATCCGTGCAAAATCGAAATTTTATATTAAATATCAAAAGCATCCCGTGGCTTTCCCCGGAAAAATCTGGCGCCTCAAATCCTTGGTACGTAAATAATATTTCTGTTGGATGCGGGGGCGAATTTCCACTTCACGAGGTGGCATGGTACCAAACCACCAATCCCAAAATCGGGTAGATACACCAAATGCATGCTCGGGAAAGCGGCAATGATGCAATAAATGATGTTTCGCCAAGCGCGGAAACCAATGGGGATAACGTTCGTGATGCGCGATGTAATGCATGAGTAAATACCCCAGTGCTCCCACCAAAATCCCTACAAAATAACTTAGGGCGTGTTGCTCTAACCAACACCACAAGCCATAGAAAGCCAGAGCAAAGAGCGCTAAGCGAATGGTAAATGGTAGGAAAATCGTTTGAGATGGGTGTTCGTGGTGAACCCCGTGGAGAGCGAACCGAATAAAACGCATGAACGGTCGTTTCGCCGGAAAATGAAACAAGAAGCGATGTATCAAATATTCCAGCAAGGTCCAACTCAACCAACCCAACAAAATCCAGCCAGCAATTTGCCAAAGCGGCAAACGATAAGCAGGTTGAAAGGCGAAGTAAAGCGCAAAAACGATGCCTGACACAATACTGATCACCCCCATTCGACCGGAGCGTTCTTTAACCCATTGGAAGTAACGTCGCCTTGCAAATTTGTACCTTTCCATAATTAAGATCATTTTGAAAATGAAGTGAAATAGATGTTTTCATAAGTTTAAATCAAGATCAAAATGCAGAGATGTCTAACGACTGAGGTGGGAATTTTACCGAAAAACATATTTAACATTATCTAATATTGCTATGCATCAATGGCAGCACGTACCAAACACAGTTTAATTTTCCTATTTTGGGTGAGCATTCATTTTAAATACTTCCCCATTAGCATTTCCCCACTCCAACATGAATGACAATAATTTGCGAATGATTTGAGGATCATTAGTTTGCAAAAACGCAAAACACAAAACCTATGCAACAAGCTGTACGTCCCCCTTTGGGCGTTATTATTATCTACGCCATCGGACAATTGGGCTGGTCACTGGCCAGTTTTGGGGTAGCCAATTTGATCGTCTATTTTTATATGCCACCGGAGCCGGGACAAGAAGCCATTTTTCCGGTTTTCATTCAGCAGGGCGCCATTTTCGGAGTCATTGCGGTGATTGGGCTAATCAATTTTGGGGGCCGGCTGTTCGACGGCATTACCGATCCGCTGATTGCCAACTGGTCAGATCGCAAGCAATCCACCTTTGGAAAGCGCAAATTCTTTATGGCCTGGGCGGCGGTGCCGTTTGCTTTACTCTCGTTCTTGATCTTCTACCCGCTCTCCTCTTCCGCCATTACTTTTAATACTTGGTGGTTGGTCGCCATGGTCTTTCTGCTCTTTCTTTTTATGACGCTTTACGTGGTCCCCTACACCGCGTTGATCAGTGAATTAGGACACCATCCGAGTGACCGCTTACTTATCAGTACTTTGATTTCCGTCACTTGGGCCTTAGGATTTATAATAGGGCAAAGCATTTTTGTAGTCCAATCGATATTTGAAGCAAGCATGGGAAGTGTCAAGGCCTTTCAAATGGGCGTAGGCATCTTCGCGGTTGTGGCATTGATTTGTATGTTCATTCCGGTCTTTTTTCTAAACGAAAAGAAATACTGTTACCAGCAAAACCAACATCATCCACTATCCACTTCTCTACGTACCGTTTTTAGCAATCTTAATTTTCGCTATTTCATCTTTTCCGATTTAATGTATTGGTTGGCGTTAACGTTTATCCAATTGGGCGTCAGCTACTACGTTACGGTCTTATTTGGTTTGGACAAGGGATTTGCTACGCTTTTTGCGACCATCGGTTTTTTGGGTAGTTTTTTACTATATATTCCCATCAATATCATTGCGAAACGTTGGGGGAAGAAGATCTTGATCAACGCTGCGTTTTTAGTTTTTTGCCTCATTTTCATCCTGACTTATTTCACGCCACAACTGCCGATGAATAAAGAAGTTTTGTTCTATCTATTGGCGATTCTATCTGCCTATCCCCTGGCCACCTTCGGCATTTTGCCCAATACCATCATCGCAGATATGGTATACGAAAGTGAAGCGGCTACCGGACAACAGCTCTCCGGGATGTTTTACGCGACCCGCAATTTTATGATGAAATTGGGGATTTCCATGGCGGGATTAATTTTTCCATCGCTCTTACAATTAGGTAAAAGTAGCGCGCAGAATTTAGGGATCAGACTGACGGCCCTCTTTGCGGTAGTGTGTTGTGTGATAGGGTTTTTATTATTTTTAAAATATCGTGAAAAAGCTAAGTAGGGATGCGGTCACGTTCAGAAAGAAACCCTATTTTCACTTTAGTAAAAAATACAACTTAGAGTTATGAATATACTTAGTCAAGATCGAATAGAACGTGTACAGCACGAGGGTTACCAGTTGCATATCAGCGATTGTATTTCTCGGGCGGCCAATCTCATCCAAAAGGAATTGGGGATGTTTATTGCTTTTACGCTGGTCTCTTTTGCCATTAGCATGACGGCCTCTTTCATTCCCTTCGCTAGTTTTTTAGTAAGTCCTCCTTTGACAGCAGGCTGGATTATTGCCGCCTACAAAGTAGATCAGGGTGAACGACTGGAATTTGGTGATTTTTTCAAGGGATTCAACTATCTGGGAGAGCTATTACTCGCCAATATTTTTCTTATTTTAATCGTGTTTGTCATAGCTATACCATTCATTATCTTATTTCTACTGTTCGGCGTAGGCCTTGGCGAATCTGGGTTCTTCCTGATCTTCGTATTGAGCTTTGTGGGGATGATTGGCGGGATTTTATTAATGTGCCTGTATACTTTCAATCAGCACTTCATCATTTTCGCTGGTAAGCGGGCCTGGGATGCGATGGAAACCAGCCGAAATACAGTCATGCTTCAATTGGGTTCCTTTTTGGGGTTTATTATCATTCTTACCCTCATCAATATCGGTGGGATGCTCTGTCTATTCGTCGGTTTGTTGTACACCATTCCACTCACCGCGGTAGCTATTTATATTGCCTTTGCGGATATTTTCCGGTTGGATCATGAGCAGGAAGGTGATGATATTATCAATCATTTGGTTGAATAATAAAGGTTAAACCTTCTTATTTTAATAAAATACTGACTTTTCGAAATAGGCATAACGTGAGATATGGAGAAAACGACCGATCAGTTGCCAACTTTGGAGACCGCTCAAGAAGCGCTTAAAAAATACTTCGGGTATGATCAATTCCGCCCCATGCAGGCGGATATCATTTCGGCTATTTACGGCGGAAAAGATGCACTAGTCTTAATGCCTACGGGAGGTGGAAAATCAATTTGCTATCAAATTCCAGCTATTACTTTGCCGGGGATGTGTATTGTGGTGTCACCGCTCATTTCGTTAATGAAAGACCAAGTGGAAAGTCTTCGAGCTAACGGTGTGGCCGCTGCTTTTCTGAATAGCTCCCAAACCTCACAGGAGCAGCAAGCGATTGAGGATAAAGTGTATCACGGTCAATTGCAATTGCTCTACGTCTCGCCGGAGAAAATGGTCTCACAGTCTTTTCTACCGCTGATCAAACAAGCGCGGGTGAGTCTATTCGCTATTGACGAAGCCCACTGTATTTCTTCCTGGGGGCACGATTTCCGACCGGAGTACAAACAGCTACAATTCTTAAAAAAGCAGTTTCCAAGCGTGCCCGTCGCGGCCCTTACTGCTACGGCGGATAAAGTCACCCGCCGCGACATTATCCAGCAATTGCATTTGCCGGCCCCTAAAGTATTCATCGCGTCTTTTGACCGGCCCAATCTTAGTCTGAATGTTAGGCCCGGCCAAAAACGGATCGAACAGATCCTCGATTTCATCGGCGAGCGGCCCAATCAGGCGGGCATTATCTATTGCCTCAGTCGGAAATCAACGGAGGAGGTCGCCAAGAAATTAAAACAGCGGGGCCTCAAAGCTGGGGCCTACCATGCCGGCCTGGGCGCCCCGGAGCGTTCTAGAATCCAAGAAGATTTTATCAACGATAATTTACTCATCGTTTGCGCCACCATTGCCTTCGGGATGGGGATCGACAAATCCAACGTGCGCTGGGTCATCCATTATAATTTGCCCAAAAATATTGAAGGCTACTATCAAGAAATTGGACGAGCGGGACGCGACGGTGCACGGGCAGACACTTTGCTTTTTTACAGTTTTCGGGACGTTACCGTGATGCGTGATATCTTGATGAGCAATCGAAGTGAGAACCTCGAGGTCCAATTGTCTAAGCTCGAACGCATGCAGCAATACGCCGAAGCGTTGATTTGTCGCCGCAAGATTTTGCTTAGTTATTTCGGAGAACATCTCGAAGAAGACTGTGGCAACTGCGATGTATGCAAAAATCCGCCGCAGTATTTTGACGGCACCGTGATCACACAAAAAGCGCTTTCTGCCGTCGCTCGGCTCAAAGAAAAAGTGGGGCTGCGTATGCTCATCGATGTACTACGCGGCTCGCGCCGCAAAGAATTACTGGCTTTGGGTTACGATAAAATCAAAACTTACGGCATTGGTGGCGATCTATCGGCCTTCGCCTGGCAAGCCTTGATCGGACAAATGATCAACCTAGGCTTACTCGAAATTGCGTTTGACCAAAAAAACTCTCTAAAACTCACCGAAGCCAGTAAAGACGTCTTGTTTCACAATCGTAAGGTACAATTGGTACGTATGACAGACATCAAGCAGCGCCAAGAGGAACAACGTCAGAAAGTAAAACCCAAAACGCAGCGCGAGCGCGTGCGGGATGAACTTTTCGAAGCCTTACGCCAATTACGGCGCGAGCTAGCTCGCGAAAAAGGGATTCCACCTTATCTTGTCTTCTCCGATGCCAGTCTGGAAGAGATGGCAGCACGCCGACCGGTGTCAGAATTTGATTTTTCAATGATCTCCGGGGTAGGTGAAAAGAAGATGGAACAATACGGCGATATCTTCATCAAAGCCATCACCTCATTTATTGGGAAAAAAAGCGACGAAGGCGTCACCCTGGCCGGTGCGACTCAGTTTCAAACCTTACAACTTTATAAGCGAGGACTACGCGTACACGAAATTGCCCAAACCAGAAACATTAGTGAACAAACGGTTTATGAGCATCTGGTGAAACTCTACGCGACTGATCAAGGCGTCGATTACAAGCATTTTGTCAATCAAAAAGAAATTGCCCAGGTGGTGCAAGTCGTCAAAAGCATTACCCCACCCTATAAGTTGCGGGAAATCTACGATGCGTTAAACGAAGAAATGCCTTACCACAAAATCCGCTTTGCGCTGGCTTACTACTACAAGCGGGGTGGAAAATAAAGACTAGGTCTTCCGCTTTTTCTTCTTTGCCGCCGGGAACAAGACATTATTCAAAATCAGACGATAGCCAGGTGAATTAGGATGCAGATTCAAATCCGTCTCAGGGTCTTCGACGTAGTGACGATAATCCTCCGGATCGTGCCCACCGTAAAAAGTCCAAAATCCCTGTCCGTGCACGCCGTGGATATAGCGGGCCTCGGTAGCCGGTTTGTTTTCACCAAGAATCAACACATCCGATTTGATATGCTGCTTGCGGAAAGCGGTGGTTTGTCCCATAAAGCCTTTAACCGTGCGCGTATGACACTGCGTCAGCATGGTCGGCACCGGGTCCCACTTTGCAGAAAAGTCGAAAAGCGTGAAGTAATCCTGCTCGGGATTTACTTTACGAATGGTGGTATTATCAATATTTGAGTATTCGTATACCAAAGGATCACGAATCAGCTCAATATCCTTGAAGGCAAAGGTTTTACTGAAATCCAATTTACTTTGCGCCTGCGGGTCAGCGGGGTCACCGTCATACATGCTTTCACAAATATCAAGTCCTTCGGCGGCAAGCGCAATATCGTAGGTATCGGTGGCCGAACACATTGCAAACATAAATCCACCTCCACCGACGTAGTCTCGGATCGTTTTCACCACAGCGAGCTTTAATTGGGATACTTTAGCAAAACCCAGCTGGCTGGCCAGGGCCTCCATCCGTCGCACATTCTCTTTGTACCAAGGCATATTGCGGAAGCTTCGGTAGAACTTCCCGTATTGTCCAGTGAAATCTTCGTGGTGCAGGTGTAGCCAATCGTATTTGGCGAGCTTACCATCCAGTACATCGGTATCGTAAACCGTTTCGTAGGGAATCTCCGCGTAGGTCAGAACCATCGTTACCGCATCATCCCATGGTTGAATCTTTTCACCGCGGGCATTAAAGTCGGGGGTATAAACGGCAATTTGAGGCGCCACTTCCAGTTTCATCGCTTCCTGATTGACTTCCGGGTCACCGATATCCGCTAAAATCTTATTCAGCTGAGCATCGGGAATTACTTCATAGCTTACATCCCGAGTCAAGCATTCCTTTTCAAAAGTGCTCGTATGCTTAAACGCAAAGCTACCGCCACGATAATTCAGCAACCACCAGGCTTCGACATTATTGTCCAGTACCCAGTAAGTAATGCCATAGGCTTTAAGATGATTTTTTTGCTCGGTATCCATTGGTAGCAGGATATAAGCCGCAGATAGCTGGCTGCTACCGATCGCTAAAAATGCAAGTAAAAACAGAAGTCTGGAGAAATGCATAGATTATTTATTTGATTGTGTTCAACGGAACATATTGGGTTCAAGTTGCTTTAAAGTACTGTTTGAATTATTTCTTATTGGAATAACGCAAAACCAGGGCTAATTGATACGAGGATTTGCGGTTACTGTCTGTCAGCGGGCTGTAGGAATGTCGTATTTATCATTGTTTGATTGCTTCGAGTTTACGATCAGAAGTTAAGTTTGGAAAAATTTGCGATAGTGGTAGGCTTTGAGGGAGGGACCCACCCTCAGCCGCCACCGCCGACCATTTTTTGGCCGCAAGAATTTTCGGGCATATCGTTCCCAGCCTTTGCCAAGAACATTTTATGGACAAATGGTTAAATACAATCGTTTCTAGAAATATTTCTACTATCTATAGATTCCATTTTCCCAAAATTCCATAAAATCATATTGTATTTTTTGCAAATCGACGACATAACTCCCTCATATTCAAAGTGAAAAAATTTTAAAAAAAGTTGACTTTCAACATAAAAAACTTGCAAAACACACCGCCAAAACCTTACCAGGCCTACTCTATTCAAACATTTTCTTCCTATTAAGCTAAGTGGCAAGTTCTTCTTACAATAAACGAAGGCGTTTTCAGAAATAAGCAAATGAGGACTTTCGTTAAGAAAACTTTAAAACAATTGAGGGCTTACCCTATACGCATTATTATTAATTTGCACGCTTGTTCCTCGAAAATTGGGTGCAATACGCAACATTGTCTTATAGTTGCGTTTAGTATCTATAGAAGTTGTTTAAAATTAGGTAGATGATGACTTTGAGAACGATTATAACCACTATTTTCAACCAACTTCACTGTATATTTGAGCATTCTATCCAATTTCTGACAACAAACCGATTGATCGCTAACGACTGATTCTACTGAATGGAAAATCTCAGTTTTCAATATCCTACCTGGTACCTGATTCTATGCTTTCTACTTGGGCTGACTTATGCGCTTGTCCTTTATTTCCGCAACGACACCTTTAAGGATCGTGCCGGATGGCTCAATGGATTGTTGGGAGGACTCCGCTTCCTGACCGTGAGCCTGCTCAGCATTTTACTGTTGTCTCCTCTGCTTAAGTCCGCTATCCGTGAAGTCAAAAAGCCAATCGTAGTCATTGCGCAAGATCAATCTGAATCGGTCTTAAATAATCTTGATTCAGCCGTCTACGCGAATGCCTTGGATCAATTGAGCGATCAGCTGGCGGCCGACTATGAGCTGAAGCAATATGCCTTCGGTAGTGAAGTCCGTGAAGGCATTGATTTTAATTTTACGGACAAGGTCAGTAATCTATCGGAGGTTTTACAGTCACTTTACGATCAATACAGCAATCAAAACCTTGGAGCCGTTATTCTGGCTACTGACGGGATTTACAACGAAGGCAGTAATCCCATCTACGCCGGGGCAAAGCTCTCAGCGCCCATTTATACCGTAGCACTAGGCGATACGACTCTGAAAAAGGATTTAGTATTGAAACGGGTATTCCATAATAAGATCGCTTACCTCGGAGATAAATTTGGGATTCAAGTTGATATCACTGCTCAAAACGCAGTGGGAAGTAGTACCGTTTTAACGATCTCTGCGGTGGAAAATGGCCAATTACGCCGCCTACAACAGTTTCCTCTTACCATTGACCAAAATGATTTTTTCCGCACGCAGGAAGTGATTCTCGATGCCGACAAAAGCGGTGTACAACGTTACCGAATTAGTTTAAATGGAATTGAGGGAGAAGAAACGCGGGCAAACAACAGCAAAGATATCTTCGTTGACATTCTCGATGCTCGACAAAAAATCCTGCTGCTGGCTAATGCACCTCACCCAGACCTTACGGCAATCCGTCAAAGCATTTCGACCAACAAAAACTACGAGGTAACGATTAAGTATATTGCTGAGCCAGCACTGAATCTGGCGCAGTATGATTTTGTAGTTTTACACAATTTGCCCAGCCAAACCCGAGATGCTGCCGCGGCTCTAAAAGTGCTCAATGATCAGCAAATCCCACGTTTGTTTATCGTCGGGCCACAAACGAATTTCCAGCGCTTCACTCAGGTACAGCCTCTGGTGAACATCACTGCCGACTTGCGCAATACAAA
Source organism: Saprospiraceae bacterium (assembly GCA_028285085.1). GTDB lineage: Bacteria > Bacteroidota > Bacteroidia > Chitinophagales > Saprospiraceae > JAHDHW01. Next base: position 34,176 of record JANQQI010000002.1, read on the forward strand.
TGATGTTCAGGCCAGCTTAAATAATGCTTTTAATCTTTTTACTATCGACGATGAGCTGCGACAAAAGCTCCCCAATTTTGCGCCCCTGGTCGCCCCCTTCGGTGATTTCAAAGAAAATCCAAATGCTTCTGTGTTGTTGTTCCAACGTATTGGAAAGATTGATACCAAATATCCATTGCTCGCTTTCGGAGAGCAGAATAATACCAAAATTGGTGTCCTCTGCGCGGAAGGGATTTGGAAATGGCGATTGTTTGACTATTTACAGCATCAAAATCATCAGCTTTTCGATGGTTTGATTAGTAAGACTTTTCAATATCTGACGCTGAAAGAAGATAAGCGGAAGTTTCGGGTGAGTTTGAATAAGAATATTTTTAATGAGAATGAAGAAATTTACTTTGACGCTGAGTTATACAATCAGAGTTATGAGTTGATCAATGAACCCGATGTTTCTCTTGTGATCACCGATGAGGCGGGCAATGATTTCAATTTCACTTTTGACCGCAACGCCAATCGTTCTTACAGCCTCTCCAATCGCTCGTTCCCAGTCGGTAATTATCGCTTTCGTGCTAGCGTTATGAGTGGCGGTGAGCAATTGACCTACAACGGCCAATTTAGCGTTCAACCGATCCAACTAGAAGTTTACGAAAATACCGCAGATCACGGTTTACTCCGCTTGTTAAGTGCTGAATACGGCGGTGCACTCTTTTACCCTGATCAACTTGATCAACTCGGTACGACCATCAAAGAAAAAGGTAATATCCTGCCAGTGATATACGAAACCACCAAGACCCGCCCGGTCATCCATCTCAAATGGTTATTCTTTTTACTGCTGGGATTACTTACTCTGGAATGGTTTATTCGCCGGTATTATGGCTCCTACTAGCACTTTTGCAGACGGGAAATTACGATGATAATAAAAACACTCCTTACTCTAAGCATTTGGAGCATTTGTCTGACGAGTACAATTGCTCAATCGGCAATGGCCTTAGCGGAAGCCAGTGCCTGTGCATGTCTGGAGGCCAAGTTCGATAAAGCTAAATCTTATACTGAAAACGAGAAGATCGTTGAGCAATGTCTACTCAAAGCATTTTCAAATCACTACGCGGCTTTTGAGCAGGAATACACCGCCACACAGCTAAGTGACGAAAGTTTTGGTTATCAACTGGGCGAACAACTCGGTGTCAAGCTCGCCGCTAGTTGTCCTACCTTCATGGAGTTTTCTCTGCTCATGGCCAAGCAAAGTCTGGATACCGCAACGGGAGACGCAGAGATGCTTGTCGGTACCGTTGTCGAGATTCAAAATACACCTTATTGTCAAATCGTACTGGAAGTGGCCTCCGGCGAACGCCTTACCCTGACTTGGCTGAAACCTTTCGCCGGTGCAAAAGCCATTGGTCATCCCGAGACTTTGCTGCAAAAACAAGTACAAGTGACCTTCGAGATCATGGAGTTATTTGATGCGCAGCGGCAAGCTTTCAGGCTCCATAAAGTCATCAGCAGCCTGGAAACACTCTAGCCCGGATAGCCCAGCGCCCGAGCCTTCCGGCTATCCAATGATACATCCGGCGGACGAGCCGCTGCAAAATTGAAATCAGACTGCAACGCGGGCCTTATCAAATCCGTAGGCAAGCCCGCCGCTTGCGCCGCACGTACGGCAAAATCATAGCGCGATAGTCGCTCCCGCCCGCCAAGATGCCAAACCCCGCTTACTTCGTTCGCGAGTAATAACAATAAGCCTTGCGCCGCCGTCCAGCCATCCACCGCCGTGCGGTATTCATCCGTAAAAGCATTGATGGTTTGCCCTTGCCGGATTTGCTCAAACCAATGCGAAAGAAAAGACGGCTGCCAGCTTTCGGTGCCATACAATAGGGGCAGCCGAGCAATCGCAGCTGCAGGATAATCTTGCAAAACGACCACTTCGGCTTCCGCTTTGTGCTGGCCGTATACACTGATCGGTGAAACGCTATCCGTTTCCACATAGGGCGCAGCCGTACCGTCAAATACCAAATCCGTGGAGGCGCAAATCAAGAAGATGCCACGCTGTGCGCAAGCGCGCGCTAAGTTGACCGTCGCTGCAAAATTAACGGCATGAGAAGCCGCCGGATGCTGCTCGCAATAGCTCGCATTCGAGAGCGCCGCCAAATGCAAAACGATGTCAGGCCGGTCTTGGTCTAAGCATTGCTCCACTTGCTGTGTATTTGTCAAATCCAGAGGAAGCGTCGCTATCGCGGGATGATTTACGAACCGGCGATGATAGGTTCCGGTCACGCGATATTGCTGGCTAGCCTGTTCAGCCAAGTACCAGCCCAGAAAGCCTGAGATGCCTGTGATTAGTAAATGGGGGGATGATACTTGTGTCATATTTTGCAGGCTCCGGCCTGGTTTTGTTTGAAATTGGTTAGATTTATTTAGTTCTAAACAGGTGCATCTAATTGATTATGAAAGTGCGTTGGGGCAAAATTTCACATATTATAAAATGTATGCTTAGTCGTATGTTTATTTTTTCCAACAGCTGAAAAAACAAACAAAAAAAAGCCGCAACTGTGGATCTTTTGGCTGCGATTAAATCTGCCCCCCGCGACCTTTCCAAGGTCAGCAAAATAGCTTCGCTATTTTACTTCTGGAAAACTCCTGATAAAAGGCCACCCACAATTTAATCGCTTTAACGCCAAAATCTCCAAAGGTTGTTTGAAAGAATCTTAGCTTAGTATGCTACTATCTTAATAACCTTAGAGTATCTTTTCAAGATTCATAGTACTCAATAAAATGACATTTTAAAGAATTCACTCGGTAAGGCCAAAATACAATATCCGATGAAAATCAAGCCAAATTCAAATGCTCAACCCACTCTATGGCAACGCCTCGGTGCTTGGGCGGTGCATGGCTTCACGGCATCGGGATTGGTATTCGGTTTTCTGGCGATGCTTGCCATTCGGGATCATCAATGGCCAGAGGCTATGTCGTATCTCTTTATCTGCCTGGTCATTGATGGTGTAGATGGTACTTTTGCCCGCTGGTTACGGGTGGGCGAAGTGTTGCCGGAGGTCGATGGGAAAGCCATTGATTATGTGGTGGATTTTGCGACCTATGCCATTATTCCTGCTTATTTCTTTTACGAATCGGCCTTAGTACCAGTTGACTGGCAATTGCCTTGCACCTTCGTCATTTTGCTGGTTTCGGCGTTATATTATGGGAAGACGGGTATGGTTTCGGCAGATTACTACTTCGTTGGTTTTCCCGTACTTTGGAATTTGGTGGTTTTTTATTTATTCTTCATTTTCCAATTCTCGGGGCCAATCAATATCGTACTCATTTTCCTGTTTGCCATTTTACATTTTATCCCTATTAAGGTGGCCTACCCTAGTCAAGCGACGCGTTGGCAAGGGCTAAGTCTGGCCGTATGTGCCTTGTCCGTAATGGATTGGTTGTTGATTTTATGGAACTATCCAGAACGTCCCATCTGGATGATCGGTGTCGCCTGGAGTGGTTTACTCTATTTCACTTTTCTAACGATTTACGATACCTGGCTTGCACCAAAAAAACTAACGTAGTAAGGTAACATCTCCTTTTACCATTTCTACCACTCCATCCAAAAAGGTAATTTCGGCGTAGAAGACAAATACGCCAGGATCTAATGGCTGTCCTTTCAACCGTCCATCCCAACCGCGAAGCGCAGTTGGTACCACGCCATTTTCTTCGTATACCAAGGCACCCCAGCGATCATAAATCCGAAAAACATTGATTTCAGAGGCATTAGCCGATGGGTAAATTTGGAAGAAGTCATTGTGCCCATCGCCGTCGGGACTAAAAGCATTGGGTATATAAATGGGGCGTTCTTTGTGAACATTGATAATGATTTGATCGTAGGCCACGCAGCCATTTTCATCCATTACCATCACTTCAAACGGGGTGGTTTGTAATGGTTGTACCATTTGCGTCAAGCAATTTTCGCAGCCCATAGGATAATTCGTCGTCCAAGTCGAAAGATTCACCGCTCGATTGGTAATGGCTTCCAACAAAATACTATCTCCAAGGTTGATGAGTTGATTATCCCCTAATTCCACCAAAAGTTCATCCGGCATTGTGATTTCAAACTGAATGCGCTGCGTACATCCCTCGGCATCGGTGACTTCCAATACATAACTTCCCGCGGTTAAGCCCGTAAATAAGGCTGCACTTTGGGGCAAGTCATCGTTTAAGCGATAACTCACCGGATATTGCGCCCCGATTAGACTATCGATTTGAAGATAACCATCCATTTCACCGTAGCAACTAATATCTTCTACCGTATATTGAACCGCTATTTCTTTTAAAACCGTTTCTATAATCAAAAGACTATCACAGCCTTGAGTACTGGTCATCCAAAGGGTGTCCTGCCCCAAAATTGCCGAGTCACAAGTGTAAAACGTATCTCGGTCAATTAGTGGCGGAGCAAGCGCTACCTCGGTGATTAAAATACTATCGCAGCCTACGCTATTACTTAGGGTATCGACAAAGACGCCAACATCCAATGGATCGCAACTTAAGGTTTGTAAATAAGTCGTGTCGGGCGCAATCCATTCCGTATAAGTCAAAACCAGACTATCGCAGCCCGCTATATTGGTATATAACTCGCTAATTAAGCCCGTATCCTGTGCATGACAACTGCTTTGAAACAAATAGGTCGTATCGGAAAGTAGTAATGTCGTGGTGGTAATCACGATACTATCGCAGCCCAGTTGACTCGTCAAATAAGCCGTATCCTGACCAACCTGTGCAGGGTCACAATTGGTATGAGATAGATAAGTTGTGTCTAACAGGATTAAATCCGTTTGTGTAAATACCAAACTATCACAGCCATTGCTACTCGCGTAAATTTCTAGGACTAAGCCCGTATCTTGAGGATTGCAACTTGTTTGAGTCAAATAGATGGTATCACCGAGAAGCAGAGTTGTCGTAGTCACCACTATACTATCACCTCCCAATTGGCTCGTATAAACAGTTGTATCCTGACCAACCGCCAGCGGATCACAACTGGTAGCATTTACTAGCGTTGTATCTAAAATACTTAGATCCGTCTGAATATAGACCAAGCTATCACAACCAGCAGTATTCGCATAAGTTTCTAGGACTAAGCCAGTGTCTTGCGGATTATAGCTCGTTTCAAATAAGTAAGTGGTGTCGCTCAGGAGTAAAGTCGTGGCAGAAATCACTACGCTATCGCAGCCCAATTGACTCGTCAAGTAAGCTGTATCCTGACCAACCAATAATGGATCACAACTGCTCGCCGTCAAATAGGTCGTGTCTGATAAACTCAAATCTGTTTGCAGGTAAACCAGGCTATCGCAGCCTAGCATATTCGCATAAGTGGTAATCACCAAGCCGGTATCCAGCGGATTACAACTCGTTTGTGTCAAATAAGTCGTATCACTAGGTAATAAGTTGGTTGTGGTCACTACGATACTATCACAACCCAATTGACTTGTCAAATAGGCCGTATCCTGACCAACCATCAGCGGATCACAACTGCTCGCTGTCAAGTAGGTCGTGTCCGATAAACTTAAATCTGTTTGCAGGTAAACCAGGCTATCGCAGCCTAGCATATTCGCATAAGTGATAATCACCAAGCCGGTATCCAGCGGATTACAACTCGTTTGTGTCAAATAAGTCGTATCGTTAGGTAATAAGTTGGTCGTGGTCACTACGATACTATCACAACCCAATTGACTCGTCAAATAGGCCGTATCCTGACCAACCATCAGCGGATCACAACTGCTCGCTGTCAAGTAGGTCGTGTCCGATAAACTCAAATCTGTTTGCAGGTAAACCAGGCTATCACAGCCTAAGGTGTTCGCATAAGTGATAATCACCAAGCCGGTATCCAGCGGATTACAACTCGTTTGTGTCAAATAAGTCGTATCACTAGGTAGTAAACTCGTCGTCGTGATCACTACACTATCACAACCCAGTTGACTTGTCAAATAGGCGGTATCTTGCCCCGCCATTGATGGATCACAACTACTTGCTGTTAAGTAGATTGTGTCCGATAAACTCAAATCTGTTTGGAGGTAGACTAGGCTATCGCAGCCCAAGGTATTCGCATAGGTAGTAACGACTAAGCCCGTATCCAGCGGATTGCAACTCGTTTGCGTCAAATAAGTCGTATCACTGAGTAATAAATTGGTAGTAGTAATGACAATGCTGTCGCAACTTTCTTGGTTAGAATAATAAGCTGTGTCCTGACCAATCAATAATGGATCACAACTGCTCGCCGTCAAGTAGGTCGTGTCCGATAAACTCAAATCTGTTTGGAGGTAGACTAGGCTATCGCAGCCCAAGCTATTCGCATAGGTAGTAACGACTAAGCCCGTATCCAGCGGATTGCAACTCGTTTGCGT
>JANQQI010000004.1 GCA_028285085.1 Saprospiraceae bacterium
GACTAAGCTCGTCTTGTATTGTCACGGTACCAGCTTCGAGCAAAATCTCGCGTCTAGTTGGACCAACCCTCTGCATATCCAAGCCTTGTGGGCCATGAATGGGTATATCACCTTTATACCGGATTATTTTGGATATGGTGTCAGCTCAGGAAAGGTGCCAGTATATTTTATGAAAGAAGAGACGGTTCGCCATCAGCTAGATTTTGTAGATCAATCTATGGCGGCATTACAATCACTGGACATAGAATTCTTGCCAGAACTTCACGTCATCGGATTTTCTCAAGGTGGGCACGCAGCACTTTCCATTGTAGAGTTTGCTTCAAGGTATAGGATCAAAGCGTTGTCTATAGGAAGTGCGGTATCGATAGCGGGACCAACCTCCGTTGTAGAAAATTTGAAATTTTTATTAGAAAAAAAAGAACCATATAGCAGCAGTGGTTATTTGACTTACGTTTTGAGCGTCTACAACGCTTATGAATGGAAGATTGGCAGCTATAAAATTTTTAAATCGCCTTATTGGAATTATGTTGATGAGTTCATCACAGGACAAATAACGCTAAGAGCGCTTCGTGATAAAACGCCTCCGGATATCGGGGTCTTCATGAATCCGTCCTTTGTAGAGCAAATTGAAAAACCTCTTTATCAAAATACGTTTGAAGAAAATTCAATCCAGCTTTTTAAGTCAGATTGCCCTATTCTATTTGTCCATAGTAGAAGTGACGAGGATGTGCCTTTTGAGATGGTGAATGCTTTTTATGAAGCGCTCAAAAAAGAGAATAGTACAGGAAAAATCTCATTACAGATTGTTACAGGAAGTCATAACATGAGTGGTTTATTGGGGATAATGAACGCTCTTGATTTTATTAATGGGATAGATGCTAGAGATGATTGATTTAATTATTTAAAATGTTTTGTGTGATATACTTACTTGGGCTCATGCCCACCTTCTTTTTAAATAGTCTTGAAAAATACTGTGGGTATTCAAAACCTAATTCATAGGCGACCTCGGAGATACTTTTATGAGGGTGAAGCAAAATGTCCTTGGCTTCATCAATTAAAAATAGTTGGATGTGTTCCTTAGCTGTTTTTCCCGTTTCCTTTTTTAATAAATCACTGAAATAACTTGGAGATAAATGCAATGCTTTAGCAAAGTATTGAACCGTAGGTAATCCTTCCATTTCAATTTGTTCAGAATCAAAATAGGCTTTCATCAGTTGCTCAAATTGGGATAGCAAGTCTGTGTTTTGTGATTGGCGAGTAAGGAATTGCCGACTATAATACCGCCGAATGTAATTCAGTAAAAGCTCAATATTCGCCACTAACACATCTCTGCTAAACTCGTCGATGTTTGTCTCACATTCTTGTTCTATTTTTTCGATAATAGAATTTAAGGTGTCTTTTTCTTGTTCGGATAGATGTAAAGCTTCATTGGTTTCGTAATCAAAGAATCCATAGTTCGAAATTTTGTTTGCCAGGCTGTGTCCTCGAATGAGATCGGGGTGAAAATACAAGGCCCATCCTGCAAATTCACCGGCCGATGCGGTTGCTGATACTTCCAGGACCTGACCCGGTGCACAACCGTATAAACTGCCTTCGGCAAAATCAATCACACTTCTACCGTACTTTAATCGCAAAGGTGTCTTGGTTTTTAGGGTTATGCTGTACAGGTCTGTGGTTAATTTGATGTTTGACATGCTTTCGCTTACCCCCACTTTCGACAAATCTACGATGGCAATCAGAGGGTGCTTAGGTTTCTCTGCACCATAGCTGTCCAATAATTGGGTAATCGATTTAATATGGATGATTTGGTTCATAAGGACTACTTTATGAGCTTGTACTTTTTGTAAATCCACCATCCGGCATAAATCAGCAGGAATTGAATCACTAACCGGATGATAGGCGCAGGTGGCGCGCCGACAGCCGGATTCTCTTTAAATAAATCCCAAATATGAATGGGTAAGAAGGCAATCATTAGCATAAAAAATCCCAATCCACCCCAATGCCGATATTTGGGTAAGAAAAGTAGTATCCCAACGGTTGCTTCTACGATGGCAGTCAGAACATTCGCCAGTCCGATCGGTATGAATTCAGGGATCATGGGGGCATAAAAATCCGGGTTGGCGAGATGCGCAACGGCACTTGCTAAGAGCATGATGCCTAATACATAAGGAAGAATCTTTTTTATCATTTGCTATTAATTTGCCGTTTGAATAAGCTCTTCGGTGATTCTCCACAGCCTTTGCGTTATTGGCCTCTCAAATGCTGTTGGATTAAGTACATTAATCACGGGATAACCTCTCCAGTTTCCCATTTTGGCTGGCCCGTAGTATTCGCCGCCTTTTACCTCGAGCGCCGTCGCGGCGCGTAAGGTGGGTAAAATACCCATTTCCAATTTTTGGGCAAACAGGAAATTCATAATTTTTCCTTGTAAGCCCATATTATTCTGCAGATTGGTAGCCGTATATCCCGGGTGGGCCAGTACAGAGATGGTTTGACTATTTCTTGACTGCAAACGGTGGTGGAGTTCCATACCGAACATCATATTGGCTAATTTGCTTTGGGCGTAGGCGGCCATTTTATCGTACGACTGCTCCCATTGCAAGTCATTCCAGTAAATATCCGCTTTGCTCATTTTAGCTACAAGGCTACTCAAAGTAACGATTCGCGATTTTGGCGTGCGTTCCAAAATAGGCAATAAGTAGTTGGTCAAAACAAAATGCCCGATGTGATTGGTCCCAAACTGTAGCTCAAACCCCTGCTTGGTGACCTGGCGGTTATTGGGCATCATGACACCCGCATTATTGATCAATACATCTAGCGTTTGAAAGTCACGCTTGAACGCGCTGGCAAATTGTTCTACTGAATTCAAATCGGCTAAATCTAGTTGCATCAGGGTTAAATCGGCGTTGGCGACTTCTTTTTTTATGGCCGTCATGGCCGCATCTCCCTTTTTGAGGTTGCGAGCCGTCATGATCACTTTTGCCCCTTTTTTGGCCAATTCTTTTGAAGTCCCAAAGCCTAATCCACTATTGGCGCCTGTGATCAAAAAGGTTTTTCCAAGTTGTGAAGGCATATTTGCCGTATTCCATTTTGTACTCATCCGAGAATTTGTTTTTGGTTAATGATAGTACAAAGTTAGATCTGATGTAGTATTCTGGACTTATACTTATCCCAGATCGTTGGATACTTTTTATTGTTTTCTGTCAGGTTTGGATTCCACCTGGACTTTGGTCGATCAATTTGGAGCTTTAGACCATTGTTTTCAAGGCCTTGCGGCTAATTGTTTTAGTTTGGACGGTAAGAATTCTTCTTCTTTTAGGAGAAGTTAGAATGCTTAATGGATCATTTTCAAATCAGCAATAAGCTGTGATAAACAGAATGTATGACCGTGCAATTTACCAAGATAAGTTCTACCTATACCACCTCTAAGCTACCTGAGCAATTTTCGAATCAAATCTATTATTCAGAAAACTCGACGCTGAATAATTTTACTTATCGCTCCAGTTACTCCTTAAAGTTTGTCGTTTCAGGCTTTGAAAGTTACCAGGTGCAGGGCCGAGAGATGATCATCTGCCCCAATGAGCATCTGCTTGTCAATGATGGCAATGAGGTCACCACGATTGGTGCACATGGAAAAGCCATATCACTTTTTATTGCCCCGGAGACCCTTAGGGATGTTTATACTGTAATAAAGGCTCGTTCGCTCGAGGAGCAATTGGATAAGGTCGAGGCAATAGATCAAACCCCTATTTTTCGAGCAGGGGTTTATCGTTCACAAAATATCCAGACGCAAAAACTATTGCTCTCTCTGGCCCGACATCTATCAAAAAAGGATATAGCTGGAAAGTACAACATTGATCCTTCTCTCTTCTTTAAACTCTCCGCGGCTATTATTAATGATCAACGAGACCATTCGACCCGGCTTCATAATCTAAGCGGCCCGAAGACCTCTACAGTACAGGAACAATATGAACGTTTACTCATCGGATATCAATATTTACGTGACAATTGGAATATTCCTTTTTCTCTTCAGGCTACAGCGGTAGTATCTATGTTATCACCCTATCACTTCCATCGACTTTTCAAAAATTGTTTTTCAGTAACCCCCTATCAATATCATCTCAGAATTAAGATGGAAAAGGCCTTAACCATTTTACAAAAAAAAGATTACGCTATCTCAGAAGTGAGTTGTCATTTGGGATTTAAGGACACCAATACCTTTAGAAGAGCATTCAAGAAATTTTATGGATTTACGCCCTCTTATGCTCGTCAAAATAAACATGTACTAATTCAGAATAATCCTCAAAGCCTAAAAGTGCTTTAAACATTTAGCGAATGGTACTTGAGGTAGAGAAAGATTAGCAAGATTTGTCGCATTTCAATTTTCTATTCCACTTAAATTTGGTTCAGTGATGATTTCGCTTTACGACTTCGAATAATAAAAGATAAAATACGCCATGATAAATCAAATAACGACCAATTTATATTTATTGATCTTCCTCCTGGGGGCTTATAACCTAAGTGGACAACCAGACACTTCTGTATCATTTTATAGTGTGAAAATTGGTGTAGAAAATATGGCAGAGGTTCAGATAGAATGGAATTTTACTCTCCAAGATAGTATGCTATATATGGCACCAGGGGCTAATCAATTTCCTAACCGCTGGGGAAAATTCATACACAATTTAAAAGTGCAAAATACATCAGGCCAACCCGTAATAGTGGAATCACTATCTGAAGGCCGTTGGAAAGTGCACGCTCCTTTATACCAAAAAATCAAATTGAGTTATACGGTTAAAATTAATCACGAAGACCACAAATGGAGTGGGGGAGTTGATGGAGTAGCTTACGTCAGAGAATGGGGAGTCTTCTGTGCCGGTCGAAGCCTTTTTATTATGAATGGAGAACCCGAAAATATTGAGGTAGATTTTGATATTCCAAATGATTGGAAAATTTCGTGCTCCTGGTTAAATGATGATCAAGAAGATGCATTTAAGGTAGATAATAATAATGCATTGGTTAATGCCATGTTTTTTGTGGGAACACACGAGGAATTGCGGATAAAACGAGAGGGATTTGAATTAGTATTTGCTCTGGGAGGACCATCTATTATCGCCCAAAAAGAGGCATTTGTTAATTTGGCTGAAGGCGTCTTGGATTACTATGTCAACTTATTTGGAGGGATTCCAATCCCACCTCCCGGGCAGAGCCTGAAAAAGGCTATGGTGATCATGAATTCTGGAAACGTAACGGATGGAGAAGTGCTTGGAAACGATATCAGCATTTTACTGGAACCGGATGGAGATGAAATGGCGCAGATGATTTCCAGATTTATTTTTGCTCACGAATTTTTCCATCTGTGGAATGGAAAAACATTTATCCCGGAGCAAGATAATGTAGAGTGGTTTAAAGAAGGATTTACGAATTATTACACTTTAAAATCTCTATATAAGGTTGGTGTTTTAAATGAAAAATCCTATTTCGATATGCTCGGTCAATTTTTTTACACTCGATACAATAATGATGACGGAGTAGGCCAATTGACGATGACAGATGGAACACTTAAACATGATCACTGGGGACTCATTTATGCCGGGGGACTTTTCGTGGCCATTATTCAGGATATCCAAATCAGAGAGGCCAGCAAAAATCAAAAAAGTATTGATGATCTGATGCGGCAGTTTTACAAAAAATATCGAGGCACAGATGAGAGATATACTATTGATGATCTACAGAATGCATTGTCTGAGCTAAATGGAGAAAATCAAACAGATTTTTTCCAAAGTTATATTAATGGTGTCCAAGCACTTCCATTCATTGAGTATTTAAATCGAATTGGAATCACTGCTAAAATGGAAAATGAACAGCTACTGATTATTTGGCCTGAACAAATCCCACCTTTCCAACGAGAAATTATCTCCGGCTTACTCGGCAGTTAGATCCCGTTTCCTAAGAAAAATTATTGATCCATTGCAAGTATGTCTTCAAATACTGGCCTGGTCATCCTATGCTTTATTCCAAAATTTTAAAATAACTAGAAAATGTACAGGATTAAAACACTCTTTATCATTAGCTTATTTATGCACGCTTTTTTAGAAGCCGCTGCCCAAGAAGTAACAACAATTATAGGCCCCAATAGTGGCATCAACGATGCACTAGTGGTAGATAGCGTAGGTAATATATATGGATCAGATTTTGGCGGATCGAGCACAGGGGCTTCTTCGGTGTATAAAATTGATACAGATGGTGTGCTCAGCACTTTCTCGACAGGTTATAGCTCCTGCAATGGATTGGCTTTTGATCATGAGGGATATTTGTATGTAGTTGATTTTACCTCCAATGTTGCGACGCACCAAGTCTATAAGCTGGATGAAAATGGCGGTAGAACGCCTTACGGCCCTCAAATTAATGGCGCTTCGGGAATTATCTTCGATCCGTTAAGTGATACTCTCTATGTCAGTCAATACAACGGCAATACCAATAGGATTTCTAAGTTATCCCCCGATGGAAGTCTAACGCTTCACAGTGATCATGAGGATTTAAATGGTCCGGTCGGAATGGCATTTGACAACAATCACGTCTTATATGTTGCCAACTTTAATGATGGTAAAGTCTTTAGAGTCAGTCCAAATGGTGAAGAGCTGACCTTAATTGCTGATATCCCTAATCAATCTTTTTGGGGTGTAGGATTCCTGACTTTTGCAACAGGACATTTATACGCTACAGGAATTGGAACCCACAAAATATATCAAATCAGTTTAGCGGGGGATGTCGTTGAATTTGCGGGTTCAGGGTCCCCCGGACTGACTGACGGCCTCGCAGATGAAGCGGAATTTAATCGCCCTAATGGAATTGCTACGAATAAGAATCAGGATGTATTATATATTTCGGACTTAGTCACCTATGCAGTAAGAGAAATCCAACTTAATCCAGCCACTAATACTGAAGAAGTGGTACGCCCTATAATTGAATCCATTGGTCTGTCGCCAAATCCAGCAGGTGATTTTGTTACACTACGCTATTCCCTACACAAAACGAGTAGAGTTGACTTACAATTATATTCCCAAGGAGGTCAGCTTATTCGTCATTTAATGTCTGAAATTCAAGCTTCTGGAAATCACCAATTTGTTATTCACACTACACACCTTTCTAATGGCATTTATTATTGTAAAAAGACAAGTAATGGAAAAACTCAATCCATAAAAATTTTGGTACACCATTAATCAACGATCAATGAAAACACGAATATTGATTATTATTTTCCTATCTACTACCATTTTTGTTGATGCTCAGACGGTAGAAACCATTGCCGGGCCAAATCCTCGAATTAATAATGGACTAGTAGTAAAAGACAATGGAGATGTTTTCGCCTCCGATCTTTTTGGCAGTGGATTTAATGGTACTCGAATTTATAGGATTACCTCAAATGGGAATGGTGAATTATTCGCTGATAATTTAAGTCAGCCGGCAGGTTTGGTTTTTGATGATTGGGGTATATTGTACGTTGCTGAATTCACTAGCGGAGAGATCAGTCAAATTGACGAAATGGGCACTGTCACAACCTGGATGACCGGATTGAGTCAGCCTGCTGATCTTGTTTTTGACTCCGATGGAAATTTGTACGTCACCAATTACGGTAATGGATCTATCAGCAGGATCACTAGCCAAGGGGAGCTCTCTACTTTGACTTCAGGTTTAAGCCAACCCGTTGGACTGGCCATAGATGGCAACGATTATTTGTATGCGGCAAATTTGGATGATGGTAAAATCTATAAAATTGACTTAGAAGGTACTAAATCAGTTTTAGCAACTATAGATGATACGCCGATTGGATTTTTGACTTTCTCACAAAACCAATTATATGTCACCTCAACGGGAGGGCATAAAATCTATCGAGTTAGCCTAGATGGGACCGTTAACGAATTTGCGGGGACAGGAATATCTGGAACCATGGATGGAGAGGCAAGCACCGCCCAGTTTACTAATCCAGATGGCATTGCCGCCAGTCTTAGTGGAGATACCCTATATGTTTCAGAAAACAACTCCAACTTACTCCGACGAATAATATTGAATTCCATTACTGGATTGAATGAAATAACCCCACAAGAAAATGAACTTGAACACATCCATGTTTTCCCAAATCCTGCCAATGATTTTATGACCGCTCAATTCCAACTTAACATTGATAGTCAGGTTGAATTATCTGTTTTTTCATCCACAGGAGATCATATCAAAACCATTATCTCTGCGGACTTAGCCAAAGGAGATTATACTTATATAATTTCAATTGTGGACTTACTCACAGGCGTTTATTACTTTCAATTTAAAAGCGAACAATCTTGTAATTATTATCCGTTTAGCATCATTTGATCCTACTAAAGTATCTAATCATCTGAACAAATAGTAATATCTAAAAAATGGATAACGATATCTTGGATTTGGATACTTTTTGAAAAATTACTCCCCATAACTTTGTGTCATCAATAATCTTAAAATCTAAATAGCATGACACAGATAACGGAAGAACAAAGGACACAAATTAAGGGATTGGCGCAAGGATTAGTAACCGTTGATCATCCCACTCCAATTTTAGAAACGCCGGAGGATTATGGAATGGATTACGAAAATGTAAAATTCAAGGCAGAAGATGGGATAGCACTGGCCGCATGGTTTATCCCCGCCGAGGGTTCAGATAAGCTCATTATTTGTAATCATCCAGCTACGTTTAATCGATATGGTTTTCCGGGACATAAAGCTACGAATTGAGTTTCGAGTATCCACAATCATTTCATAAGTTGTTTAAAAGAAAAACTAAGATGGCACCTTCTAAATTTAGACAACTCTTTAATTGGACATCATTCTTTTTAGTTTATACTTGGGAAATGGGATGCTTGATATCACTTTGATCAACAAACTTCTTTTCTCATCTAGGATGTACGTCAAAATAAAAAAATAAAAAAGCTGTAGTAATAAAAACTTTCTTTACGCCATCCTGTTCTTTTATCATCCGCATCTCATCTTTTTTAGCTGCCATCCTCATTTAACTACCATTCCTTTTGCACTTTCTACTCCAATACCTTTTTAAATACCTCTGCCAATAAAAATAACTAGCGATTCTTAGATTCTATTCGGAGTTAAATCAAAGACTGCTTTGATTTACCCTGTAATTACCTTAGTAGAGATACTAATGTTAAATAGGAATGTTAATTTCCAGAAGAACGACTTGGTCCTAAAAAGTCTCAGTTGTTTTTAGCCCAATCTATGTTTAAATAACACAAAAAACACGAATCGCTTGACCCTTGCTCGGTGATCGGTAATTCAATTATACCGATACCACTATTTAGCTTATTCAACAGATCATTGAATAAGCCAGTCCAATTATTTTTTAAATTTTAAATATTTTATCATGAAACGTCAAATTCACACCTTACTAGGCCTTTGCCTGATTTTACTTTTGAGCGCAAGTAGTGCTTTTGCGCAATTGAGCCCTTCTAATAATTTGGGGATTTTTCCACCTCCTGGACCGTTTAATCCAAATGGAAAGTTTACTACGATTGGAGAATCTGGTGGTGTGCCGGGACCAATCAACGGCTGTGATCTGTACGGATTTAGAGCGCAAACCAGCCCCACCAAAGCCGTAAATATCGGCATGCGTGGTAATAATCCATCTATTGTTTTTGGAGAGAGTGCCTCACTTTCCATTATTGAGCGAAATGCTGCTAATGGTGGCGGCATTAATCTGACAAACGGTTGTGGTCGTACTTTAGGTTTTTTCCGGGCCAGTCAGTTTGGTAGTGTTTTATTCACTTTATACGGTTCGGGTTTAGCCTTTGGAGGCAGTTGGACGACCTCTGATCGTAATTTTAAAAAGAATATCGAGACCATTCCAAATGCTATTGAAATCGTAAATAGCCTGCGTGGAGTGAGCTACGATTATCGCGTGGATGAGTACCCACAATATATGTTTAAGCGTGGCAAGAGCTATGGTTTTATTACTCAGGAAGTACAACAAGTATTGCCCGATGCTGTACAAGTTGGACCCGATGCTAACGGCCAGCCAGGGGACTATCAAATTATGAACTACGATATGATCACTCCGGTGTTGACACAAGCGATCAAAGAACAGCAAGCGATGATCAATCAACAGCAAGAACTGTTGGCGGAGCAATTGGAAATCAACCAGAAATACGAAGATTTGATCACTAAATTAGAGACTCGAATCACGGCCTTGGAAAATGAAAAAGATCAAACAGCAATTCCTCAGAATGATCTTGGTGCCAGTTCTATGGTCGTTGAAGGTGTCAGTCTCCGCCAGAACCGCCCCAATCCATTTAAAGGCGTAACAACGATTGATTATACTATTCCTTCGGACAAGACTAACGCCCGTTTGGTGATTTACAACCTGGAAGGAAAAGCATTAAACAGCTTTGCGCTTGAGGCTGGTGATGGCCAAATTACCATTAATGCGAATGACCTAAGCAGTGGGGTTTATTTCTACACTTTGGAAGATAATGGAGCTACTTTGGCTCGCCAAAAAATGATCGTTAAATAGATCAGCATTAAATTTTTAATGGGAAGTACTCTGGATGATCTTCAGGGTACTTTTTTGTATAAGCGCCTAATTGAGCAGGTTAATTTGTTCAATCCACCTTACTGGAGAACAAAAAAGCCCAAGTCGAAAGACTCAGGCTAATCAATTGGTACCCGAAGTGGGACTTGAACCCACACTCCCTAATGGGAACAGGATTTTAAGTCCTGCGTGTCTACCAATTCCACCATTCGGGCAGAACATCTAGTTCGAATATGATTCAAACTGCGACGTAAAGGTAAAAAAGTTCTTTGATAAATTTCGCTTAAGTCTTTGAAAGACGAGCTGGCTTTCCAGCTACCAAATCGACCAAAGAAGGGATAAAAAAAAAGCCTTCAGTAACGAAGGCCTTAGAGCGAAAGACGGGATTCGAACCCGCGACCCCGACCTTGGCAAGGTCGTGCTCTACCAGCTGAGCTACTTTCGCATTTTTAAGTGTTTTGCGCTCTCATTTGAGCGATGCAAATATAAAGCAATTGCACCCAATTTGTCAAAATTATTTCCCAAAAAAATTAAAAAAAATCTCTACAAATCGGGGAAGCCTTGGGGCGCTTGCCTTCCAGCGGGATTATAGCACTAAGGTCTCATCAATTTTGATCGGATAGCGCTCGCCCAGACTCACCAAAATTAGTCCGGCTTGCTGTTGATCGACCTCTTCGTTGATCAATTGGCTAGCCATTTCGATATTTTGCTGGTCCAAATGACTGAAGGGCTCATCGAGCAACAACCACTTGAATGGCTGGCACATGGCGCGAATAATAGCAAAGCGCTGTCGCTGACCGTAGGATAACTTTTCACAAGTGGTATCCAAAAGATGATCGACGCCCAAGCGTTCCGCCATAGCGCGCACCTCAGCTTCCGTTTTATGCTGGTGGAGTTCTAGCTTAATACGAATGTTATCAAAGGCCGTTAGTTGGGGAAACAGGCGCAAATCCTGAAAAACGATGGCTATTTCCTGCTTGCGTAGATCTGCCCAACGATCCGCGTTGAAGCTACGGGTATCCTCATCGTTCCAGCGCAGATCACCGGCATAGTCTTGCCTTAAGCCATAGATGAGGTGGAGTAGGGTAGACTTCCCTTTTCCACTGGCCGCAGTAATCAAATAGCGTTGCCCATCTTTGAAAGGACGGGATTGTGCCCAAATGTCTGTGTTTTGAGGAGGATTGATTTCGAAAATCGGCTCGGGGCGAATATCATTGAGTAGGATCATATCATCGTTTTTGCGAATAAAGGGAACAAAAATGAAAATAGCAAGCGAAAGACTCACTTGCTATTTTCAACCTAGGATTAAATACCCATTTACATGTCTGAGCCCTTCTGATCTTTTAGATACGCAGCATTAATCGCTTCAAATACTTGTTTGAGGCTATTGGTGCTACCATCCGAAAACTTCATATTGAAGTCGCTGTCTTTGCGCTTAGTGGTCAGGGTCATCTCTTTAATCTTTTCCACTTTATCGTTATTCTCCATCAATTCATTGATCGCACTATAATCGAGGTAGAATCCAAAGATATTGCCGGCCATTTCGCGGGCTTTAGCATTTTTGCCAAATCCACCACTTGCTATTTTTTCAGTGAAAGCACCGTTACCGGAAATACTAATGATATCATCTTTGATCAACAAGATCGGATCTTCACTATTGCTCACTTTAGTTGGATTCAATGGTGGTGCGTTGAGAATACGGTAGTGGGTATCATCGATTTTTTCAATCATATTGAAATCAACTCCGAGTTGCAGAAATTTATCCAACTTCTCATTGGAAATGATATTGGTAACAAAAGTCAAGACAGGTTCACCATCGACCTCGTTCATGGATAACGCAATATCACCACCGAAGGTATTGGCGATATCTGCAAGTGTCAAACCGTATTGTTGCAAAGCAAAATTAGTCATCCCAACGGCTTGCGGGCGTTGCGTCAACATTTGCTGAATGCCTTCAAAATCAAATGCAGCGGTCATCACCATTCCTTGATTGTCGCCAGGCAAGTTATTGGTCAAGTCTTTACCAACCTTATCTTTGAAAATCAGATTAAGATCTTTGGTCAATGCATCTTGCAACATCAGATCCGAATGGCTATTGATTTCACCATCGTTGAAATCGACATAGCTGTGAATAAAGTTGTCATTCAATGCCTCTGCGCTGAAGCCACCCATGGTCAAAGCCATCTGTGCATCCTGATTTTTAGCCAGCGCATTTGAGGTCAACCAACTATTGATATCGTGATTGCCAGAAAGGCATTTTTGTAGATCAGCATTACCGGCGACAGAATTCGCTTCTTCCACACCGAAGAATTTACCCACAAAGTCTTCCACTTTAGCATAAGGGGTGTTCAATCCACCGATTATTGCCGTTTGATCGCTCCAGGCGACGGCCGTACTACCACCGGAAGCTACTTGGTAGCCATCCGCTTTAGTGATTTTAGCTTCACCGTTGGCTTGGACCAATTTTTCGAAAGCAGCGGCATCAGATAAGGTGACGACAAAACCGGTAAATAGTTCTTCTGGATTTTCGGGATTAACGTAGGTCGTTAGGTAAGCGTTTTTTTCGAGATCGATGCCCGATTTTGCGGGATCTGCAACGACATCTCCAAAAGTTTGGTTTTCTTCGCGAGCTTCTTTTACCATTTCCTGGTAGAATTCCATTTTACGGACCGCTTCAAAATCTGCTTTCTTCATCAAAGCTGGCAGATCGAACTCTGTCACTCCCGTCACATCCGCCGGAATGCTTTTCAGCGCATGATCCGAGGAGGTCGCACCGGGTTGAGAACAAGCGGCAAAAACCGTTAAAATAGCCATAAGTAGGCCGATTTGCGTGAGATACTTCATTCTAGTTTTATCCTTTAAGTTTTGAAAATCAATACAATACTAAATAATTAAATAACGCAAGCGTAACGAAATACGATAAAAGTGTATTATGTCTGGATGAGAGGATTATTAAAAAGGGTTGAAAATAGAAATTCCACCGATCAAGGTTGATCGTGATTAAGATTTACGTTTTCTATACTTACTTCAATTATGCGCGCTTTGCACGTTCCCAAAGCACGCTTTGGTTGCCCTTAACGATGCGGATAAAGCCTCGATAGACGGCGTAGTTCATAATGCAGAAGTAGTAAGGGACGAAAAAGGCCTTGAATTTGATTTTTTGCTTCTCCAATAAAAAGCCAGTATAGGCCATGATATAAAAGAGAATTTGTAGCCCGAAGATCACCTGGAAAAACGGTAGTTGATACCAGATGGCCAAAATGCCGTTGACCAACAACAGAATCGGTAAGGCCAAGGGCGTAAGTGTCCAACGCAGCACACGATGCGAGATGTATTGAAAACTAAGTAGACCAAAACGGAAGATATTGAGTAGGGGAGCGAGCCGAATAATGGCTTGAATACCCCCGGCGGCGATGCGGATTTTGCGTTTGAGCTCTTCTTTTACCGAAGCCGAAGAGTTCTCTACGGCATAAGCATCAGGTTCGTAAATCACCCGGTAGCCTTGCTTAGAGATGGTCAAAGTCAGGAAAAAGTCCTCAATGATCGTGTCTTGAGGCACGGGCTGAAACAATTCAGTGCGAATCGAGAAGAGTTCGCCGGCCGCGCCAACTACCGAATAGAGCTCAGAATCCCACTTTTTTAGGGTGGATTCATATTTCCAGTAGATCCCTTCACCGGCTGAGCTCGCTGTATCTTTATCGGCCATGGTAATACGTTTTTCACCCGCTACGGCTCCCACTTTTGGGTCCTGATAATGGCGAACAATGTTGCGGATGGCACCCCGATTAACGAAGGTATTAGCATCCGTATATATGGTGATGGGGCTTTTGATAAGAGCCATAATGCGCTCCACCGCAGCGATTTTACCCCGGCGTTCCGGTTGATGGTGGAGACTCCATTGAACATCTGCCGGAAAGTTATAATTATCGATTAAGGTTGGTGTCGCATCGTCAGAACCGTCCGTGACGAAAAGGAAGTGAATCTTTTCCTTAGGATAGTCAAACTCCAGATTATTCTCGATTTTATCGACGATATAATCGGATTCGTTGTATGCGGCAACGACAAAGGTGACCTCCGGTAGATCATCGTCGTTTTGTGCTGGAGGAGCAGGGCGCTTATTGAATAAATTTTTGATTTTCAATAAGATATAAAGCGCAATTCCGTAGCCAAGGTAAGTGTAAAACACTAAAGCCAAACACACCCAGAAAAGAATTTTTAACAATAATTCCATATTTGTATCACACGATGTTCAGTGGTCAAATTTGCAGCGGCAATGTATTACAATTTCGTACAATTTTCAACTGTTACGCTTGCTAAACCGCTACTTCAAGCCTAATGAAGTACAAATAGTTTGCCTATAATTTATATTTGATAAATACCCTGTTTGAGGTATTCCGGGCATGGATATTATGCTTAACTTTGCAGTATAACATATTTGTTAAAGGTAATTGTATCCTACTTCCTCGACCCCTCCGCAAAAAAAAGACCCCCCAATTAACAAACTGAATAAATTATTGTCTAACTTTGTAAGCGTATTAAATACGTATACAAATTATAGTCTTAAAATTAAAAACAAAAACTGACAGGAAGTCCCATGAACAAAAAGAAGTGATCGGAAACGAATCTTACAAAACGCATTAATCCGTTCCCTTCTCATTTTACCGTTACCATCCCAATAACCGGTCCCCTCACAACCTACTAGCATTAATTTTTAAAACCGTTTGACTTCTTTCAGTTGAAACTTCGCGCTGGCTATTCGGCTACGCTGGAGTTATTATTCTTTTTGACGTAATAACCAAAATTGAAAGATATGGCTTCATTCTCAATGGAGGTGGAAGCTTATTCACGGATTTAATGCAGTCACCATGGAAAACAAAAAGAAGAACATACTGGTCATTGAAGATCACGAAAGCATTCGATTATTGTTTAGTCGATTTCTCGGTAAGCAATATGATGTAGTCACCAAGCAGGACGGTTTTGACGGCCTGGTCTGGTTGAGTTACGGGAATATCCCGGACTTGATTATCCTAGATATGTCAATGCCTCGTTTAAGCGGCTTAGACTTTCTAAATAATATTCGCACCAGTGGTTTTTTCCATGATATCCCGGTGATCATTGTTTCAGGGGAAGAAGATTCCCGCATCATCGAGCAATGCCACCAACTGGGAATAGAAGGCTTTATTACCAAACCATTTAACCCCATAAAACTCAACGCAAAGATCGACAACATTTTTGCACCGACAATTAATTGACCTAGTGCCCCTTACTGATAAAACAAATTCTGAGGCTTTTTGAGAGAATTTAACACTCAAGTATTTATCAAAACTTACGCACTACTTATTTACTATGAACGAGATTACCACCCGATCTAAAGTAAAAACGCAAAAAGAGTTCATTCTTCTGGGGTTTGATAAACCATTTTTTAGAAGTCTGACTACTTCCGATGGTTATGATGATGATCGTTACAATCTCATAGCTGAAGATCATTCTGTGGTTGTTTACAATCGACTACTTAATGACTTACGCCAGGGCGTACCAATGCCCGATGCGATCATCTGTGACTTGAATTTTCTCAAAGCGGATAACTTCTTTCTGCTCGAGAATACCTTGAAGCATCCCAAACTTCGACTGATTCCTTTCATCGCTTTTGCTAGTGATAGCCGCGAGGTAAAACCTGCGACATTGATTAAGCGAGGACTGGATGATTGCTACGTTGAGCCAGTAAGCTGGCGTAATCTGAAGCGTCGAGTCGAATTTCTGTCTCGCTTCAAGGCCGATATGATTAATTATCAAAAGCTGGAAGGTCGACAGAAATTCCGTATTCCTCTGGGAAAACGTTTGTTCGACATTGCTTTCGCTTCCTTCATGATATTGATGCTTAGTCCGGTACTATTACTGATTGCCTTGTTGGTTAAAACGACTTCGAAGGGGCCGGTGATTTATCGCTCAAAGCGCGTGGGAACTGGCTATCAGGTCTTCGATTTTCTGAAGTTCCGTTCGATGTGTCAGGATGCAGATGCTAAGTTGAAGGATTTGCAGCACCTTAATAGTTACGCAAAAGAAGCCAAGGAGGGCGATAAAGCAACGGCTGGTTTCGTGAAGCTGGAAAATGATCCTCGAATTACAAAAATCGGGAAGATCATCCGCAAGACTAGCCTCGATGAGTTGCCACAGCTATTTAATGTACTCCGTGGTGAGATGTCAATTGTTGGAAACCGTCCTTTACCCTTGTACGAAGCAGAACAAATGACCCGCGATGAGTGGGCAACCCGCTTCCTTGCGCCAGCTGGAATTACTGGTTTGTGGCAGGTATCAGAGAAAGGTAAAGATAACCTGACTGTAGAAGAGCGCGTTGCGCTGGATGTGGAATACGCTCGTAACTACTCGATGGCGATGGATTTGAAAATCTTGTCGCGTACACTTCCCGCAATGATTCAAAAAGAATCTTAAGATACTATACATACTAGCCGGATTTGAGACGAGCCTGTTTCAAATCCGGTTTTTCATTTCCCGATCTTTTCAAGTTGTCTATAAATTTGGTTGTATTTTTGTAAAAAGTACCTCGTAATTGAGGTAATACCTGATACTTGGTAACGAAACCCGATCATGCCTGAAAACCGACCTTTAGTTTCTATCATTTCAGTGAGTTACAAACAAGCTGAGGTCACTTGTGCGATGCTGAATTCGCTCAATACGCTGAGTTATCCTCGTTTGGAAGTGATCGTGGTCGATAATGCCTCTCCCGAAGATCCCCACCAAGAATTACTGGCGGTTTATCCCGACTTGATTTATATCCGTAGCGAAAAGAATCTAGGCTTTTCCGGCGGCAATAATCTGGGCATTCAAGCTAGCCGAGGGGAATATTTGTTCTTTGTGAATAATGACACGGAATTGATTGAGGGAAGTATCGAACAACTACTAGCCTTATTCGAGGCACGCCCTCAATTGGGGGCCGTCAGTCCGTTGATCTACCATCATCCTGATTATCATCATCAAAAAGGAGAACTTATCCAGTACGCGGGCACTACGCCGGTCAATCCCTACACGGCCCGTAACGAAACCATTGGGGCAGAAACCCTTGATCGTGGTCAATACAAAATGCCGTATCCTACCGCTTATGTACACGGCGCCGCCATGATGGTTCGTCGTGAAGTTGTGGAAAAGGTGGGAATGATGCCTGAGATTTTCTTTTTGTATTACGAAGAGTTGGATTGGTGTGAAAAGATGCGTGAAGCCGGATACGAAATCTACGTTGAGCCAAGGGCCAAGATTCATCATAAGGAATCCGTTTCGGTTGGCAAAATGAGTACACTAAAAACTTATTATCTCAATCGGAACCGCATTCTGTTTATGCGCCGTAATCGATCGAGTCGTCAGGTTTGGTGGTTTAGCCTCTTTCTGATTTTTATGACTTTCCCCAAAAATGTAATTTTACATCTGATTCGTGGAGAATGGGCCCACGCTCGGGCTTTCACCCAAGCTGTACTATGGCACCTCAAAAGTGAAAGTCGTGCAGCTATCAAACCTTTGCCGGTATTAACGGTGGCGTCTCATTCTTCATCAAAAACAAAAGTGTAGTGCCATGAGCATTCTATTGATACTTTTTTGGATAATCTGCCTGACGGTTGCCTTTTTTCTAGTTTTTCCAGCCGTGACGGTTCTGCTTTCTCGCTTCAGTCGGGAATCTTTTCGGCGCAAGCAAGCTGGCGATACGGATTATCGTCGATTTGACTACGGGTGTATTATTACGGCCTACAAAAATGCGGAAATTGCGAAACCGCTAATCGAGTCTTTGCTCAAACAAAAATATCAGAATCACTTGATTTACCTTGTCGCTGATGAGTGTGATATCAGCAATTGGGATCTTGAACATGAACAATTAACGGTGCTGCGGCCTGATCCGCCTTTGCGCCTCAAAGCCAAATCGATTATTCATGCCATTGAGCAATTTCGCCGCGATCACGAATATATTGTAGTATTTGATGCTGATAATTTGGCGCATCCTGAATTCTTGCAGGAGATCAATGTTTACGCTAACCAGGGCTTTCGATCCATTCAAGGGCAGCGAACGGCGAAAAATCTTGATACCATGTACGCCTGTGCAGATGCAACGGGTGAATTTTATAAAAACTATATCGACCGCTACATTCCTTACCTGCTTGGTTCTTCGGCGGTGATTTCTGGCTCGGGCATGGCGGTAGAGTCGGAGCTATAC
>JANQQI010000012.1 GCA_028285085.1 Saprospiraceae bacterium
GCTTCCGCTGGACGGTTAAAGGCACTATTTTCCACGAAGTGTATAATAGCCTCTTAATATCTGAGCCAGTGATCCCGACTCCTGAAATGCCACAAGCCAGTTCCGTTTAATTAAATCGCCCGTCCGATGATGCCCAAAGTGATTTTTGTCCACCTACTCAATGATTATAGCGGCAGCCCGCTGGTGTTGTCTAATGTCGTACGTGGTCACTTGGCAGCAAATTATTCCTGTGAAATTATTACCAGCAAGGGCACTGAGGGTTTTCTTTCTAAAATAGATGGAGTTGGTTATTCCAATATTCAATACCGGTGGCATCCGAATCCGTATCTCCGTTTAATACTATACTTGTGGAGCCAATTGATGATTTTTGTAAAGCTGTTGCGATACAGACAACAAGACATTACGATTTATTGTAACACCTTGCTTCCCTTTGGTGCTGCTCTGGCCGGCCGAGTAATGGGCAAACGAGTGGTTTATCATATCCACGAACATTCATTGCGCCCCTTATTGCTGAAACGCTGGTTGCGTTGGGTAGCGAA
The DNA here is from genome assembly GCA_028285085.1 of Saprospiraceae bacterium. Lineage (GTDB taxonomy): Bacteria > Bacteroidota > Bacteroidia > Chitinophagales > Saprospiraceae > JAHDHW01. Next base: position 540 of record JANQQI010000012.1, read on the forward strand.
TAGTTGCGCAAGCGAAGTCATCTTCGTATCCGATTTTCTGGCGAAAGAAGAAAGCTTGCCACGTGTTCCTAGTCGGACGGTGCACAACGCCCTGGCTGATACATTCCAAGCACAAGCTGAGCACTATCGCCAATCTCATCCGGCGACTTTTCGTAAGCAATTCATCGCATTAATGTTGTGCTCATTGAAAGATTACAAAGGTGTACGGGAATTTGTATCCATAGCTAAAGCACTACCAAATTTAAGCTTTGAGCTGGTTATCAATGCTATCCAGGAGGATATTGACACCTATTTTAAGGATGAAATCTTACCTAACAATCTGACCATATTCCCGCGCCAAAATAATGTGCATCCATTCTTCCAACGGGCCAGCTTGGTCCTTAACCTATCCCATCCCGAGCAATGGGTTGAAACCTTCGGGATGACACTTTTAGAAGGGATGTGTTACGGTTTGCCTTGTATTGCCCCCCCCGTAGGTGGACCAGTAGAGATCGTTCAAAATAATGTTAACGGTTATCTGATTGATGTCCGAGAACTCGCTGCTTTGATCCAAACCATTGAAAAGGTGGCCAATGATCCCAATTTATACCGTCAATTAAGCCGTGGTGCAGTCGAAACCACCGCTCGCTTTTCTTACCAAAAGATGATTGCTGCAGTGCTCAATCAACCTTCCTCAGTGGTTACACTTGAATCTGCTTAAGCACTTCATTTTCTTCTCTTATTAGCTTTATTGTCTACTACCTTTAAAGAGTTTCACCGTAATAGTGTCACTCAATTTCCTTTTTTGATATTTAGAAAAAAGATATTATCTACTCGTCTTTAGCTAGATAAATATTTCGATTCTAGATTATTTGATTTTTTATCCTGTTACGCAAAGTCTCGATTCCAATATTCGTTCGACCCGTACTTGGCATTATAAATGTAGCCTTGTTTGTGAACGAATAAATTCCCCCCTTTATGAAGTTTCAACTGCTTTCCCAAAGCTAATTAAACAACCCAACTAAGACGTTTAGCCAGATCTGGTTAGGCCTCTCGGGTTTTTAGTTCAGCAAATAGGAGAAAGCTACAGATGAAGCAGACTTTTACTACTCTCGGGATTATTTTGTTCTCATTTCTTGCGGTACAAGCCCAGTACCTGACGTACACGAACGAAGTACCAGACGCCATTTCTACTTGTGAGGATTACAATTTTAAGATTGAGTTCACGAATACTTTTGGTGCTAAGATCCGAAACGTTTATATCCACTTAGAGCTACCGGATAATGTTGTATATACCGGCGACTTGAGTAATGGCTCCAATTATCCAGCCTATGAATACTATGTCGAAAATTCGCATAGTGTCTGGTTCTGGATACACCAAGTGCCCAAAGATAAAGTCGTGTCTTTTACCTACTCCGCAAGTGCCTTGGAAGCGAGTGATGATGGAAGTGGTGAAAGTAACAATCTAACCGTTTTCTTTCAAACCAACCAAACTAATGGCTCCGGGAACTATTATATTGATGAGGTAAGTACCCCGTCTTACGATGCTACAGTTGCGGAACTGACCATTACGAGTATCAATCCGATGAACTCCACGGAGGTATCTGGTGCCACTTTCGAGCGTAGTATCGTGGTAGAGAATACAGGATCAGAGAAGATCGGCTATTTCCAAATTCGAGATTTTAACAATAATAATCTCGATGTAGTAGCGGTTGATCTTGGCCAACTAAATAATTCAGGCAATAGAATTACGCTAGATAGCGATGACTTTTCGCAAGTGGGGAACGGCAATGGGACTTTCGATCCCGGTGAAACTTTGACCGTAACGGAGACCATCAAGGTGAAAGGTTGTAGTGCGGTTAGTTCTGAAATCTTCACTAAGTTTCATTGTAATGGCACGAGCTTCTATAGCAACGTGCTTTATCCTTATACCGAAGTATCTCAAGAGGCACCGCAGTTAAGCGTTGTGCCTTCGCCTAGTTTTAATACTTGTACCGCAGCTGGCGCCGATCAGCAGGAACTACAAATTACGAATAGCGGAAGTTCGACGGCGAAGAACTTGATCCTCGATCTTTTTCAACATCGTGGAAATGGCTTTGATGATACTTTTTCCAAAATTGACATCAACCATATCCAGTATAAAATTAACAATGGTTCTTACCAGCACATTTTACCGTGGTGGGTATACCATACCGATTGTGAAGGACCATATGCTTGTCTGGGATACGATGCTTGGGGACGCTTCATTATGGGCTTGCCCAATTTGGCGCCAGGAGATGTATTGAGCCTAAAGTGGGATACCTATACTTGTGATACAGATTTTTGTGGAAGAGTGGATTTGATTGGTTGGAAATACGATTTGTACTACCAAAATTCTTGTAATTACGATGAATTTGTGACATCGGGTACGGGGCAGGAAGCGAAAGGAAAAGATTTTGTTGCCATTGCGGAGTACGATACCGATATCAACGATGGTCAAATAGGCAACTTTACACTGAATTTCCCGACAGCAAAATTAGATTTGCCTAGCTCGGCTAGCACAGAAATCTTGTTGGAAGTAAATATTCCCGGTGAACTTTACTTTGCCGGAGCGCAATCCGCGCTGTCTTTCAAAAAAGGTAACGAGACTTGGACACCGACAATCGTTGATTTTAATAACGGCTTGTTAGAGGTGACTTATCCTTATCCAGCGCCATTTGATTTGACAGATGCTTCGTTGAATTTGGAGTTGGCTTTAGATTGTAGTTCAACTAGTCCTGCAATCACAGACGGTTCGGTAGATGTCGATTTCCAATTGACTTACCTCATGGAAGCCGACTGTGAAGATACCTATCGCATGCCGCTGGTTTGTGAGACCTTGACTACTAATCTGCATTGCGATGGTGTTTGTGCCAAAGGAATGACGTTCGAAGGCTTCACCGTAGAGCGCCTGACGCTCGGCGAAGCGGATAACGATCATGATCGCCTGCCGGATAATTCTGGTAGCTTGGATGAGTCGCAAATCAAATTGAAGCGCGCCGTACCGGGCGATGAAATCACCACCGTTTTTGCCGGTACCGTAAAAACATCTTGGTTAACCCCTGAATTTGCTTTCGGACAAGCACAATCCATTATCACCAATGGCCAGGTCTTGACACCCCAGAGTGCAAGTCTTTGGGTTTGGGATGCCAGCACCGGCAATACGTTAGAAGCGAGTAATGTGCCTTTTACAACTAGTTCTGGTGCCGATCAACAAACTGTCGAATTTGATTTCAGCATCAATAGCTTGCTAACGGCAGGCAATATGGCTTTCAATGGATTTACCTTTGCGAATGGTGACCTCGTCGAGCTTCGTCCGGTATATCAAGTCACAGAAAATATTGGTGCGGCCAGTGTAAACCTTAATTTTGCTAATACCTTCGAATTATCGGAATCTCCTAATGGAACAGCCTACGGCTGCGGTGAGCAAGGAGATGTATTATCGGTGATTGGTTATGCTTTCACCGCTCAGGGTAGTGCTAATTACGAAGTCGATAATTGTGCATTATCAATCACCCAAGGATTTAACTTGTTCGTTGGTAATCAAAATAGCGAAGTGGATTACTTCCCGGCGGAATACCGTGCTTTGGCTCTAGCCAATACAGCTGAAATTCAATTACCTACTGGATACAACATCAATAATGTATTCTTGCGTCACTATCGACCAGGAAGCAATGGAAGCGAAATAGAAGAAATTTTTCCGTTGGCGGCAACACCACAGGGTAGTGGTACTTTCCAAATAGACTTTAGCAATGTTTACGTCGCCAATGGTGGCGCAGTTAACCCTGCTGATCAAGGATTCAAAGGCCAGATTTATTTGGATTTGGATACTGATTGTCAATCTGCAACTGGTGAGTCTGAAATCATAGACTGGAGCTTTAATTTTACAGATTTAGGAAATCCAAGTAGCGATGCTTCCATAGAGGTGATTGATTCTATTGAGCACCAGTTGGCTGAACTCCAAATGCTTGTTGCAGCAGAAAGTATTGAGGGTATTGAAAAGACGGAGACTTGGCAACTGACCTTGCAAAACAATAGCCCAATGACCACAGCAAATTTTGCTTGGTTGATCATCGAAAATGACCACGACGATTTAACTATCGAAAAAGTATACGATCAAACAACGAACCTGGAAGTTTTCCCGGAAAATGGTGTCTTTAAACTGGGGAATATTGCAAATGGCACCCCACATAACCTTGAAATCGAAGCCACTTACACAAGTTGCGAAACACGTGCGATAATCGCCCACTATGGTTTTAGCTGTGGCGATTATCCTACCAATTTAGATGCTGCAGAGTGTTCGGCAGATGCTCGAACGCTAAGCCTGCAGCCACAAAGCGCTAGCTTCACCGCTAGCCTGGACAGTCGAACCACGGACGATGCTGATCTGACCTTTAATTCTGTCGATCTCATCGTCCAAAACACAGACAAAGCCTTTTTGTCTTCTGTCAGTGTCACGGTTGAAACACCCGGTACGGAGCGTTTACAACTACTGGATGGTCAAACCGTATTGGAATATCCTCTCGGTGCGACCGGTGAAATTATCACGACGCCAACGGCTTCTGGTAACCTTTATCTATTCGAAGAAGAAGATTTACACGCTGACTTAGGTAAGCAAGGCTTACCGGGGACCACTGAGGTGGCAGCAAGTGCCTTCCACCTGAAGTTTGATGTCGGAATCATGAACAACTTCGCCTCCGGCGACCGTCTAAAAATCACCGTAGCTGCTACTTCGGTTTGTGGTGAGGTCTTAGAACCTCAGGTGTTCTTCTACGATCCGAACCATTTGTTCGGTCAAGTGACGGATAACGGGATCAATGGAGGAGAGAATAACTGGGGGGTAAGCTGGGCGGATTATGACCGTGATGGTGACCCGGATTTATTTGTGACCAACTACGACGTCGATAAGCCAAATAGTCTATACAACAACCAAGGCGATGGCACTTTTGTCCGCATCACAGAAGGCCCAATCGGTACCGACATGGCCAATTCAATTGGTTCTAGTTGGGGTGATTACGATAATGATGGTGATTTTGATCTCTACGTTACCAATACCATTGGATTCAAAAACTTCTTATACCGTAATGAAGGCGATGGCTCCTTTATTCGAATCATGGATGATCCGGCGGTGAACTACAATCAATACAGCCACGGTGTGAGCTGGGTAGATTACGATAATGATGGTTTCTTGGACCTGTTCATAACGGATTTCTTTGCCACCAAATTCAATCTGTTATACCATAATAATGGTGATGGTACTTTCACTCAGAATAACACCTCTGCACTCGTGCTAGATGCTGGCTCTTCGGCCTCTGGAGTTTGGGCGGATTACGATAATGATGGTGATATGGATGTTTTTGTGGTAAATACCAACGACGAAAACAACTGGCTATATCGCAATGACGGCAATGGGAATTTTACCAAGATTACTGAAGGGGATATTGTCAATGATGGTGGTAAATCGGTAGGTGCAAGCTGGGGTGATATTGATAACGACGGTGATTTTGATCTGTTTGTAGCCAATGCCGGTAATCAGAATAATTTTCTATACATGAATAATGGTGATGGCACTTTTAGTAAAAATACAGAGAATGCGCTGACCCAGGATAACGGTAATTCACACGGTAGTTCATTCGGTGATTATGATAATGATGGGGACTTAGACTTAGCGGTAACCAATGACGCCAATCAGGATAATTTCTTCTACGTTAATGACGGAGAAGGTAACTTTAGCGCCATTGACAATGGATTCACCAAGAGTGGTGGTCAGTCATTCGGTGTAGCTTGGGCGGATTATGATAATGATGGCGATCTTGATCTCTACGTGGTCAACCACAGTCATACGGATAACTTCTTTTTCCGTAATGATCGAGATATTAATAAAGATATTTTGAATTACAATCAGGCTTGTATTAGTCTGGAAGGGAGCTTGTCCAATGATCTTGGTTTAGGAGCTCGCGTCAGTATTTTGGCGAATATTTTCGGTCAGGATGTGTGGCAAGTGCGTGAAGTCAATGGCCAAACTGGAGGTGGATTGAGTGCGCAAAATGACATCCGCCAATTCTTTGGCCTGGGAGATGCGCCACAAATCGATTCAGTGGTTATCGAATGGCCTTCGGGCTTGGTGCAAAGCTTTGGGCCTCAGGTAGCCAATGATTGTTTGGATTTTGTGGAGCAGGGTGGAGCTGTGGTTTGTGGAACGGCTTACTACGACGAAAATGGCGATTGTCAATACAATAGCGGTGAAACCTTCTTGGCCAATGCGGCTATTACTGTTCAACCGGGCAACCAAACGGTATTTACTGATGAAAATGGTGAATACACGATTAGCCTAGCAGCAGGCAACTACACGCTGAATCAAGGCTATCTAAATAATTGGGCGGGCAACTGTACCAATAATAGCCAATCGGTTTCGATTACTAATGTCGGAACGAACTACTGTGGATTTGATTTTGCTTACGAACCATCGACGGGTTTATTACAACCAGATTTGGAAGTTGCTTTGTCGAGTACAGCCTTGCGTATTGGTTTTGAAAGCTTATATGCGATATCTTTTGCCAATGCGGGTACCGCAGCTGCGACGAATACAACCTTGGCCGTAGACTTTGGCAGCTACATTGTACCATTACAGAGTTCGCTGCCTTGGGATTCTATTTCCGGGACCACTTACTTCTGGAATTTGGGTACAGTAGACTTCGGTAGCTTACAAACGATCTACGTTTACGATTCGATTTCAACGGCTGCTGTGATTGGTGATTTTGCCAATGTTTCGGCAACCATTGAGGCCACAGAAACAGATTTGGATATTACTGACAATACCACTACCGATAACCCAGAATTTGTGGGTGCCTTCGATCCGAATGACATCTTGGTATTCCCGGAAGGTGCAATTGAGCCAGAAGAAGTCTTGAGCTACAAAATACGTTTCCAAAATGTTGGAAATGCCGAAGTAGAGCAAGTGATAATTCGTAATACGCTTTCGGAAGAATTAGATTTAGAAAGTATTGAATTAGGAACAGCTAGCCATGCGCACCGCTTTTTTATCGAAGATGATCGTACGCTGGTTTGGCAATTTGATAATATCTACCTACCGGACAGTACCACGGATGAAGCGGCCAGCCACGGTTTCGTTACCTATCGTATCAAACCTTTGGCGGATTTAGATCCTGGAACCACGATTACCAATCAAGCTGAAATTTACTTTGACCGCAACGAGCCAATTATTACTAATACAACCGTTAACAGCATTCGAGTACCGCGAAATGGAGTAGGGGGGACCTTGACGATTTTCCCTAATCCACTAAGTGCCGATTACGCAACTATTGAAATTAATCCGAAAGGAAATCCCGAAGAGAATGTTACTATTCAGAGAATATTTATTTCTGACGCATTGGGTCGAACCTTGGTCCGGGAAGAAAGATTGGATGTATCCATTTTCTATCTCGATCGTAATTTGTTAACCGCGGGTTATTACGTCATTTCAATCCTCGGAAGTGACGGTAACGAATATGTTGGCAAGCTAATTGCTAATTAGAGAGTAAGGACAGGTTAAGCCAATGTTAATTTCTATAATCAGTCCCCCCGCCAAACAATAGTAACATGAAAATAACACTACAACGAAAATCCCTCGGGATTATCGGTACTGTAGGTGTTCCAGCAAAGTACGGGGGATTCGAGACGCTAGTACACCATTTGGTACAAAACCTCAGTGACCGATTTGACATTACCGTTTACAGCAGTAGCAAAGCCTACACCAAGGAAGAACAAGTGGAAGAATGGGAAGGCGCGAAGATTAAGTATATTCCACTTAAGGCCAATGGTTATCAAAGTGTATTTTACGATGCCTGGTCTATGATACACGCCCTGTACACTTGCCAAACTCTCTTAGTACTCGGTGTTTCTGCTGGCATTTTTATCCCAATTTTCAAATTATTTTTTCCGAAAAAGAGAATTGTCGTCAACATTGACGGATTAGAATGGCGCCGTCCGAAATGGAGTTGGTTCGCCAAGATGTTCCTTTTACTCAATGAACGCATTGCTTGCCGCTTTGCTGATGAAATTATCACCGATAATCGTATCCTGAAAGAGTACGCCAAAATTCGCTACAATGTCGAAGGCTGCTTAATCGAATACGGAGCAGATCATACCCAAGCGCGTCGTGTTGAAGATGAGGATTTAGAAAAATTCCCATTTCTCGCCAATGAATATGCTTTTACCGTAGCACGCATTGAGCCGGAAAATAATATCCATCTGATTTTAGATGCTTTTGCTAGATATCCTGAGCAAATGATGGTTGTCGTGGGTAATTGGGATAATAGCAAATATGGTAAAGATCTAAGAGCATATTATCAGCAGTTTGATCACCTTAAATTGCTGGATCCAATCTATGATATTAAACAGTTAGATGTTCTGCGTTCCAACGCACATTACTACGTGCACGGTCACAGTGCTGGAGGCACCAATCCATCTTTAGTGGAGGCCATGTATTTGCGCCTACCAGTAATTGCCTTCGATGCTATTTTTAACCGAGTAACGACGAACAACCAAGCCATTTTTTATAATACTGCGGATGAACTTTTCGAAGTGATTTCCAATATCGATCGCTATCCGTTGTACGCGGTAGCCGAAAACCTGAAAACCATAGCCAATAAAAAGTATACCTGGAAGAATATCTCTGAGCGTTACGCCCACGTGATCGAAGGAACCGAGGCGGAGCCGGTGTATATTCCTCAATTACAGGAACATGTTAATTTGTCTGTCAGCCAAAAGCAACAGCCACTACGTAAAACCGCTACCTAGTGTAGCGGTACTGGTATTGTTTTTGGAACAAACACATTGAGATGAAAAAACTACTTGTCATTATTGGCTGTTTGCTGGGCATTCAGCATACTCAGGCACAACTAGTACTGACCGTCGCCGGCGTTCTCGAGCAAGAGGGCGCCACCGACGGTCTTGCTTTTGATGCCACCTTCTCAAATCCACACGGCATTGCGGTAGGACCAGATGGTACAGTCTACATCTCGGATCGATTTGGCCATCGTATTCGCAAATTATCACCAGATGGTATTGTGACGACTATTGCTGGTAACGGCACAACAGGCTCAACGGATGGGGTAGGCGAGGCCGCTTCTTTCAATGAACCTTGGGGACTTTGCATTGGTAACGATGGTAATATCTATGTAGCCGATACCCGTAATAATCTCATTCGGATGATTACACCGGACGGAACAGTTTCCACTATTGCGGGATCGGGCAATTACGGCACCTCGGATGGATTTTCAACCTCCGCAACTTTTGGTAATCCAACCGGGATTGAAATGGATGACAACGGCAATATCTACGTGGCCGATCACCTGACTCATATCATTCGCCGCATCGACCCTAATGGTTTTGTGAGTACTATCGCCGGGTTACCTTATACGCCCGGTGCCTTGGATGGCATTGGTAATAACGCTATGTTTTATCGGCCCTACGGACTAACGATTGACAATCAAGGTAATATCCTTGTTGCCGATGAGTGGAATCATTTGATTCGCAGAGTGACTCCCGAAGGTGAGGTAACAACCATCGCGGGGACAGGCGTCATTGGTCATGAGAATGGCCCTGGTCAAACGGCCACGTTCAACTATCCTTGGGATTTAACGGTAGATTCACTTGGCGTAATCTTCGTCGGCGACGGCTACAATCAAGTCATTCGTCGAATAGTTCCTTCGGCTTCGGCGCCGACTACCTATGTCGTCTCTACTTTTGCAGGGACAGTGGGCATCTCCGGCGGACAGGATGGTTTTGGTACATCTGCGTCGTTTAACGGTGCTACCGGCATCGCTTATAATGAGTTAGACGGTGATTTCTATGTTGCGGATGCTTATAACAACCTGGTTCGTCGCTTGATTAATTTGCAAACCCAAGAAGTTGGCGTAGTCATCACGAGCGAAGGCGGTTCTCAATTTTGCTTAGGTGAAATTTTAGAAGCACAGGCTGTGCCCGATAATTTTACCCAGTATACCTTTTATTTAAACGGTGAAACGGTGCAAACCTCAGACGATGCTTATTTCTCCACCTTGGGTTTACCGGCGGGGACACATGAGCTGCAGGTCTTAGCCTCCGATATTACCGGAAGTTATTTTTCTAACGTCATCAATATTGAAGTTGAATCCGGTCCAGATCCCGAGATTACACCGGTAGGGCCGACCACCTTTTTTGAAGGTGACTCAGTGATTTTAATTGCGAGTAATGGAACCGAGTTTCTCTGGTCCAACGGAGAAACCAGCCAAACCATTACGGTATTTGAATCGGGAATGTATACGGTAGAAGTGGTTGATGTTAATGGTTGTACCGGCATATCCGAGCCGGTAGAAGTAGTCGTCCAGATATTTTCCGAAGCACCACAAATCACCTTCCTGGAAGGCGGATCGATGCTTTGCTACGAGGAGGTCGCCGTGTTACAATCCAGTTACCCTAATAACAACCAGTGGTACTTCGACGGCTGGCCCATTACTGATGCCACTGGTCAGACGCTAGAGGTAAGTGTAGCCGGAGAATATCAGGTACAAGTGACCGATACGCTGGGGTTCAATATCTTTTCTGAAGTTGTGACGATCGAGATTTTGCCTCTCTTTTTGGATGATTTCACTGCAGATCGATTGAATATTTCAGAAGAGGATCCTACCGTGAGTTTTTCCGCTCAAACTGAAAATACAATTGCGCGCTATGATTGGGATTTTGGTGATATTGGAAGTGGTGTGAATAATAATTCAAATCTACCCAATCCGATGCATACTTATAGCGGTCCTGGTATATACACGGTGCAGTTGACGGTTGAAGATAGTTTCGGTTGTTTAGATAGTTTAATAAAAACAAATTACATCACTTATCGCGAACCAACCGCGGAACCAATTCCCGGTAATCCAGCAGATTCAGTGATTTATATACCCAATGCTTTTACACCCAATGGAGATGACTTCAATGATATCTTTCGGGTGCGAGGAGAAACCATAACCGGGCTTGATTTACAAGTTTTCAATCAGTGGGGTGAACTCATCTTTGTTTCTACTGATCCACAAGCAGGCTGGGATGGTACCCACCGAAATGAACCGGCAGCAATGGGGACCTATACTTATACCGCAAAGGTTGAACTGGCCAGTGGCCTATCAGAACTACGAAGTGGGCATGTCTCCTTATTGAGATAATAGCACACAGAACAAATACAACACCCAACAAATAGAACGATCACAGGCACACCAAGATAGAAAAAGGGGCTGTGGTCAACGCAAACTGCTAAGCATACAATGAGAAATCGATTTTTACCAGTATTGGTATTATGTTGCATGTTGCTTGGAACCACCTGGGCACAAGATGCACACTATTCCAATTTCAATGCTCAGCCATTATATCTCAATCCGGCCTTGATTGGCATGCATAGCGCAAACTGGCGTGCAGGCCTGATCTATCGCTCCCAATGGACCGCCATTCAGGCACCTTATCGTAATTTAGGCGGCTTTATCGATAAAAGTAATGAACGGCTTTCCTTCGGTTTATTACTCAATCAAAATAAGACGAGTGATGTTGGTTTCCAACGAACGAATATTTTGGTCGGTGCCGCATTCAAGAAGCAATTAGCACGGGAGCAAAATTTCCTTTCAATCGGATTACAATTGGGAGTAGATCAGTGGCGGATTGATGTCAATAACTTAACCTTTGATGAGCAATACAATCCTGATAAAGGATACGATGGTGAACTGGGGAATAATGAAATTCTCGAAGGAGGAACTTTAATGCTACCGGATATCAATATCGGAGTGAATTGGCGATTTTTTAAACCCGGTGATCAACCGGTTACTGCGGACATTGGATTAGCCTTTAGCCACGTCAATACACCACAAGCCTCTTATTTTAACGATAACCGGAAATTACCACTAAAGACGATTGTGTACGGTACTTTGGAGTGGCAATTGAGCAAACGATTTGGTTTGGAACCACGCGTTTTCTTTGCTCGTCAAGCCACCGCTCGTGAATTATTGCTCGGGGCCAATGCCGTGTTTTACATTAAACCTCAACAAAAATTCAAGCTAGGCCTGGCCCAGCGCCGCCAAGATGCACTTATCCTCAGTGCGGCCCTGGCTACGCACAACTGGGAGTTTGGTTTGGCCTACGATGTGAATACCTCAAATCTGCGTGAATTTGCCAGTAACAATAGCGCCATTGAGTTTTCAGCGGTCCATCTCTTCGGCCCACAAAAAGCTAATCCAGCTGCACCCGAAGACCGTGACGATGATGGCGTCATTGATGCAGAAGATGAATGCCCGGACGTACCGGGAGAGGTAGATTTAAAGGGGTGTCCACGGCAGACGGTTAAAACTAAAAAAACGCCAGCCGCCACTGGAAATGATTACGACGGTGACGGTATTCTGGATCAAAACGATCTATGCCCATACGAAGCAGGGGAGGAGCGTTACCAAGGATGTAATGATCGTGATGCGGACGGCATCTGGGACCATATTGACGCTTGTCCACTTTTACCGGGGAAAGTTGAAAATTATGGCTGCCCGGTCAAAATCCCTGGTATTGATAGTGATAATGACGGCGTTCCAGATCGCTTTGATCGCTGTATTTATATCAAAGGTAAAGAAGAACTAGATGGCTGCCCCGACACAGACAACGATGGTATCTCCGACATTAAAGACGACTGCCCTTACCTCAAAGGTATTCCGGCTTTGAATGGTTGTCCGGAGAAAGAAGACATGACGAGCAATATTCAAGTGGATGTTGTGGAGTTTGAAACCGATGAATCACAAATATTGAAGCGCTATTATCCGATGTTGGATCGTGTCGCATACTATCTAAAGAACCATCCACGAGAGCAAGTCATTATGGAAGGGCATACCGATAATGAGGGTGATCATTTGTATAATTACCAACTTAGTCAGCGTCGTGTACAGGCTGTGCGAGAATACCTGATTCTGGCCGGAGCCGGCGTTGATCAAATCCAAACCTATTTTTACGGAGAAACCAAACCCAAGACGGAAAACGGCTCTGATTACGGCAAGGCGCGCAATCGACGAGTAGAGTTGAAATTGTTTCGATAATAAACAACGATTCATCTATTTCTGGTTGCAGAAATAGCATCAGAATACTACTTTTGTTGAACTCTTAAACCGGCGGCCCACTACGCCCAAAAACAGCTTATGCGCGAAAAGAAAGTAATTGAGTCGAAGACCGTGATGACCGAAATGATTATGCCCAACGATACCAATCCACTGGGTAATCTTATGGGCGGTAACCTGCTACGTTGGATGGATATTGCCGGAGGCATTTGTGCGGGACGACACTGTGAAGCCCACGTGGTGACCGCCTCTGTGGATCACGTTTCCTTCAAAAAACCAATCCACGTTGGTGATGTAATTACCATCGAAGCGACGGTGACCCGTGCTTTCAAAACTTCGGTGGAGGTCAATGTCCAAGTGTACGCTGCTGACATCAAAGGCAGTCAAAATCGTCGTAGCAATAGTGCATTTTTTACTTTCGTAGCGATCGATGATGTGGAGCGCAAACCTTGTCAGGTGCCATCCTTATTGCCACTGACCAAGGAGGAAGAAGAGCTTTTTGCCGGGGCATTACGTCGGCGGCAGCTACGCCTCATCCTCAGTGGCCGCCTCAAACCCGAAGAAGCGACGGAAATCAAATCATTATTCATCAATCCTTAGACCATGGATCGCCATACCCTCCTGCGCATTGTCATTATTCTAGTCATTTATCTTGCATTGCGCTACCTCGGTGGGGAGACTGGCGCTTTGATCCTTTATCCTATCAACTTGCTGGTGACCTTCCTGCACGAGTTCGGGCATGCCCTCGGCGCGTTGCTCACCGGTGGCAGTGTCGAAGAACTCGTAGTCAATCAGGATGGCAGTGGCTATTTGTTATCACGTGGTGGGTCACGTGGGGTTATCCTCGCCGGTGGCTATATTGGCAGCGCGATCTTCGGGAATATTTTATTCTACATTGGCGCGCGTAAAGCACGCTTCGCGCAGATTACGCTCTATGTTTTGGCGGCACTGATGGCTATCAGTGGTATCATCTGGTTCAAGACTATTTTTACGACTATCTTCTTACTCGTATTCGCCGCAATCCTTTTCTTCATTGCCCGCTATACTCGCCTTGATCGTGACCTGCTTATGTTTTTCGGCCTCGCTTCCATCATTTACATTGTGCAAGACTTCCGAGTCGGCCCTAGTTCTGACTTAGAACAATACGCTCAACTCTTCGGCTTCATTCCCGTAACGGTTTGGATGTATATCTGGTTAGGGATTGTGTTGGTGCTGTGCTTTTTTAATTTGAGGATGGTGTTTCGGAGTAATTAAATATGCTAGCGCTTGTTGTATCAACTCAACGACCATTTCTCTATTTCCAATTAATCAGATCGAATATGTCATTTTACCAAAGAATAGCAGAAATCGGCACGAAATTTCTGAAAAGGAAAACCTTATTTAAGTATGGGTTTAACTTCTCGCCAATGTACAGGAGAAGTACAGGAAGAATTACTTACGTCTCGGATGACCTACTGAATATCAAGATTAAATTACCACTTAGTTATAAAAACCGGAATTATGTCAATTCAATATTCGGAGGAAGTATGTTCTCCGCAGTAGATCCGATTCCGATGGTACAATTGATCAATCTATTAGGAAATGAATATGTAGTTTGGGATAAATCGGCAGAAATTATTTTTAAAAAACCAGCCAAAACCCATCTATATGCTTCTTTCAGTTATTCTCAAGAAGAGTTAGTTGATATTAAGAATCGAGTAGCAAACGAAAATGAAATTGAGATTCTTAAAACGACACTTTTAAAGGATGAAAAAGGAAATCATACGTATTGTGAAGTGAGAAAGGTTATTTATGTTGCTGATAAGGCCTATTATAAAATGAAGAGAAAAAGAAAGTGAAAAGCACGTATCCTTACTGGAGCTGCTAAAGCAAAATGTTTTAATCTTTACCTTAGTAACTAACTCAGCAGATTTACCTTCCTTCAGTCCATAACTTTCCTTCACATACCCAAAGTCTTTCACGTATTGGGTTAAGATTGAGTGCTTGCTAATTTAGAATAAAACACAGTCCTTCTAAAACTAGCATTCGATAACTAAAGTAGAAATTTCTAGTTGTTTAGCATCAAAAAACAATTGTTTTCCCGACCTAGTCTAACTAAATTTGACACATGAAAGCCCCTATTTCTTATCGTGGTCATATTCCATTTTTCTGCGCTAAAACGGAGTCGGACTTTAGGAAGGACCCCTACGAACGATACGATAGCATGGTAATAAAACAATCGGCACTCCACCTGGCCGATGAACTTTGGGGCGTTTACCCCATGCAAGCAGTTCTGGATTTTGCTGAAGCATTTTATCCAGATACTTCCCCTAAAACAATTTTAGAATTAGGCTGTGGTGTTGGTCGTTGGATCGGGGATCTCGCTCAGCGTTACCCAAACGCTGATTGTTGGGGGGGCGATTACAGTTATCAGATGTTGAAGCAGGCGTATGAATTTTGGGTTGCAGGCCAAGAAATATCTATCGATCTACGCGATAAAGGATTTCTTCAGGTTATAAAAAAACGAGGTCTTCAGTCAAGCAACTTACAATTTGGTCTCGCCAAAGCTGTTGATCTGCCGTTTGCTGATGGCACTCAGGACTTAATCATCAGTAGTTTTTTGCTAGAACGTCTCGATGATCTAAACGCTGGGCTAGGCGAAATGCACCGTGTTTTGAACACCAATGGTCGACTCATTCTAGTCACACCACTCAATTTCAATCAGGCTGAGCATTGGAAACAATACTATCCGGCTCATAAACTATCGGATGTATTGATTCAGCTAGGTTTTGAAATTCAGGCGTGGCAAGAAAATATTATCGTCGATGAGCCTTTAGATGCTCGTGGGAATGCCGTTCGTTGGAATTGTTTAGGAATAGTCGCTGATAGATGATCGACAATTTAACGCTTAATTCACCGCAACATGAAAAACTGCTTTCAATTCATCCTACTATTTGGTTTCTATGCCTGCGAAACCCCGGTACCTCAAAATGAAGCATCCCCAAAAGTAAATCCCCAAAAGGTTACCGTTCTCACCGACTTGAAATACCCTTGGAGCATTTGCTTTTTGGATGAAAATGATGTGATTATTTCGGAGAAAGACGGCCATTTACTACGGGTAGACTTGGTTTCAAAAAACAAACAGATCATCGAAGGTTTTCCCAATGATCTGGCGGATAGTATTCGAATCAAAGATCGGCGTGATAATTCAGGACTTTTCGAGATCGTGAAACATCCTGCCTTCACACAGAATCAATGGATCTATATCTCGTACGCAGCTCAAAATGAGATTGGCACAACGACTAAAGTCATACGTGCTAAACTAACCGACAACCAACTCGATGATATCAAGACAATTCTGGTTGCGGAGCCATTCAGCGCTGACTTATTTCATTATGGCGGCGGAATGGTTTTTGGCTTGGATGCTAAGCTCTATATTACCATTGGCGAACGGTTGTATCACGAACGGGATGAACCGCCTTTGCCTATCGCTCAGGATGTCAGGGACAAAAGAGGTAAAATTTATCGCCTGAATGACGATGGCAGTATTCCCGATGATAATCCTGATTTTGGTCCCGAAGCTCAAGCAGGCATTTATGCCATAGGTATTCGAGCCGCGCAGGGCATTACCATGAATCCTGAGGATGGGAGTATCTGGTTTAGTGAACACGGTTCCTCCCAAGGGGATGAGCTTAATCTTCTAAAGCCAAGTGCGAACTACGGATGGCCTATCAAAACAACCGGCAAATATCGAAATCAGGATTATAACCCACCCGAAATGGAGGGTACCGACTTTGAAGATCCAGTACACTACTGGCTTCAAACCATTGCACCGACTGGCCTGACCTTTTATAATGGAACAGCATTCCCCGGATGGCAGGGCGATATTATCTTATCTGGCTTATCTCGAGGCAGTCTTTGGCGAATTCAGCTAGTAAATCAAGAGGTAGTCAGCCTGGAAGAATTATTCGTAAACGACCGGATTCGCTCTAGAAAAGCAACGATGAGTCCTGATGGAAAGTTATACATCTTAACCGATGAGCCCACTGGTAAACTCATAGAAATTAGAAATGGAAGGTAGTATGTAAGCGACCTTTGGAATAGAACTTTTTATGTATACGTGAACGCGATTGTTCATAATTCCTTCTTTTTCAAACCTAAACGACTATTAATACTCAAAATTCCTTTTGCTTTCCTTCCTGTTTTACGCTAAATTTGTAGTAACAGAACCGAATACCATGAGCCTATCTACACGTCTTGTAGCTGTCCTTTTATTGTTGACGGCTTGCTATACTTCGCCGGATACCCCACCAATTGTTGAAAATGAATTTGAAGAAGAGGATAAACTAAATGGTTATCCCGCTGATATGTTTTTCTTACAACGCGCCTTCCCGGAACGCAACTTTCCCTACGAAACCTATTTTGATGCTTTAGAGACTGCCCGTGTAGCTAGTTTTGCTCGTAGCGGCCAATTTGCTGGTTTCGAGACAGAGTGGACAGTACAAGGGCCCGGAAATGTGGGTGCCAGGATCAATACGGCTGCCACGCATCCTAGTGATGAAGACATTATCTACGTTGGTTATTCCGGTGGCGGCGTGTTCAAAACGACAGATGGCGGAGCTAACTGGGAGGATATTTTTTCAGACAAACCTTATTTGTCCATCGGTGATATTGTACTTGACCCAGCGGATCCTAATACAGTTTACGTGGGTACAGGGGATCCCAATGTGACCGGCTATCCATTCATTGGTGATGGTATTTATAAAAGTACTGACGGTGGCCAAAACTGGACTAATATCGGTTTACAAGAGCAAGGTATCATCGCAAAGATCGTGATTGATCCCACGGATTCGGATATTATCTACGCGGCTACTATGGGAATTCCGATGGAGCGCAATAACGATCGCGGTCTCTACAAGACAATTGATGGCGGCCAAAACTGGTCACAAGTTCTCTTTATCAGCGATCAAGCTGGAATCATTGATCTTTTGATTGATCCCAGCAACCCCGATGTCCTCTACGCTGCAGCTTGGAATCGTATCCGAGCGGCTACGGAAAGTTTTGTGTCTGGTCCCAACGGCGGGATTTACAAAACAATCAATGGCGGAGACGATTGGACTCCACTGACCAATGGATTGCCTAGTGGTACCTTGGGAAGAGTTGGATTAGAAATGTCCGGGGTGGATACCGATAATATTTTTGCGCTTTACGTTGATCCGGTGGAGCATCAAGTACAGGGTATTTTTAAAACGACGAACGCTGGTGACAACTGGACAGAAATTCCAACTGGACCGAGTACCGGTCTAAGCTCCAATGCCCTGGGTGGATTTGGTTGGTATTTTGGTAAAATACGCGTTGACCCAAGTAATGACAATCGTATTTATATTCTAGGCGTAGCGCCTTGGTTCACTTTTACCAGTGGTGCAGGCTGGTCGTTATTAACCGCGAGCTCGACTACGGCGGTGCACGTGGATAATCACGATCTTATTTTTAATCATCAAAACGACATCGTTTTAGCAACGGATGGTGGATTGTACAAACGAGAATCTGGTTCAACGAATTTCAATGATGTCGAAAACATCCCGGCTTCACAATTCTACCGGGTAGCTTACAATCCTCATCAGCCGGATATGTACTACGGTGGTGCCCAGGACAATGGCTCGTTGACGGGAAATGAAGCAACGATTAACAGCTGGGAGCGTCTATTCGGTGGCGATGGCTTTCAGATGCGATTTCATCCTACCGATCCAAATATCATGTACGCCGAGAGTCAAAACGGAAATATCTGGCGCAGTACGAATGGTGGTGATTCTTTTACCTCCGCAAATTCAGGCATTACCTCCTCGGACCGTCGGCACTGGGATATGCAATACATTATCAGTCCTCACGATCCTAATGTACTGTATACCGGCACCTATCGTGCTTACCGTTCCTCGACCTCCAATCCAAGTTGGTCAACCATCAGCGATGATTTGACCGATGGTAATATTTTTGGAAGTCCATTCCATACCATTACTTCAATGGATGAATCCCCTTTACAAGAAGGCTTGCTGTACTACGGTACTACGGATGGCAATGTTTGGCGTACTGAGAATACAGGAAGTAGTTGGGATAGTCTACACGCCGATCTGCCTAATCGTTATGTGACTTCCGTTAAAGCGTCTCCGGATGATGTAGATAAGGTGTATGTTACTCATTCCGGCTATCGATATAACGAGTACGTGCCACACGTTCACTATTCATCGAATCGTGGCGAGACCTGGACGGACATCTCAGGAGACTTACCGCAAATTGGGGTGAATGACATCATCATTCTGCCCGATTATAACGGTCAAGTTCTCGTTATTGCTACGGATGCTGGCGTCTATGGCACCTTGAATGGTGGGACGAATTGGGAGCGATTGGGTAATAACATGCCGATTGTGAGTGTATATGATTTAGAATGGAATGAAATTAATAATGAGGTAGTGGCCGCCACCTTTGGTCGCTCGATTATGAGTTTTCCTTTGGATTCAGTTGAAATGCCTACTAGTGGTAATTTATCCATGGGAGGACAAATTCTTACTGAAGCAGGAGTGGGAGTACAGAGTGTCGAGGTGTATTACGGTAGTGATTTAGCAGACAACGTAGAATCAGATATAGATGGAAATTTTAGTGTAAATAATTTATCCGCGGGTACCAATTGTGATTTGTTACCCAAAAAGGATGTTAACGATCGGAATGGGATCACCACTTTTGATATCATCAAAATTCGCGAGCATATCCTGACTCTAGATACACTGGATTCACCATACAAGTTTATTGCTGCAGATGTCAACCTAACGGGAACCATCTCCGGTTTGGATATCGTAGAACTGCGTCGCTTGGCGCTATTCCTTTCGGATACCGTAACGGCTGATTCCTGGCGTTTTGTAAAGAGCGATTATGTATTCAGTGATCCGCTCGATCCTTTGAACGAAGACTTTCCCGAAGCCCACGAATGTAGCGATTTGCAAGCCAATTTGTCCGTAGATTTTGTGGGGATTAAAGTGGGAGATATCAGTGGAAATGCTAATCCGGCAAACATATTAGGAGATGCAGATGACCGGGCAGAACCAGTGACCTTGCAATTTGAAGATCAACAATTTGCAAGAGGCGAGGAGGTGACATTGACCTTGTATGTAGAAAACGAGATATCCATCAAAGGATTACAATTGTTGCTGCAATTCGATACGGATGCTTTAGATTACCTGGAAATAGTGGGGCAACAGCTCCCTGATTTTGGCTCTGAACATCTGGGGCGTTCTTCCATCACCCGGGGCCTGATTCCACTGAGCTGGGATAGGGTAGAAGGTGCCTCTATTCTGGAAGATCAGGGAATGCTACAAGTCCAGTTTGTTGCTAAACAAGCAGGGCGATTATCCGAACTCGTCAACCTGGATGAAACGCGTCTACGCTCAGAATTATACGATCTCCAGGACGGTATTCATCCTTTGCAATTGCAATCTTTAGCAGAAAAACCAGCTGATTTATCATTATTTCCTAACCCATTTCGAGAAAAAACGCGCTTTTCGGTTACCGCAATTCAAGCAGAATCGTATCAACTTGAAATTTTCAACGCTAGTGGCCAAGTCATTTATCGAGAAAACCGGCAGCTCGTTTCTGGCCTCAACCATTGGGAATTAGCAGCAGGACAGTTTGCAGGAAATGGACTCTATTTTTACCACCTCAGTAGCCCCACAAAGACTTACTCCGGGCGTTTGGTCTTGTTGAAATAAACCATTTGAAGCCAGCTTAGTGTGCTTTCGGCCCAGTTAAGGTGAATGACCTTAACTGGGCTTTCTGTTTAAGGCCACATTAATTTCTTATATCGAGATATTTGACTAATAGCTGTTCTACTCTTTATACAGTAAATCACTCGTTTCGTCCAGAAGAATCGTCTTTTTTTGTAACCAGTCTCCCATTTTTCCTACCCTAAGTTTGGTGTAATCGAATTTTCAAAACCAAAAAATCGGATCATGATTACACTGACGACAGTTTCCAAAAGGAGACGATTCTTCTCTTTTTTTCTATTCCTTTGTTGCTCTATATTTTCAATTGCTGTTTCAGCGCAAGATGATTGTAATCTCCTCACCAATGGAGATTTCGAACTCGGTAATACCGGATTTAGCTCGGGCTTACCCTACGAATGTGAATGCGCTATCGGGAGTATTTGTGTAGCCAGTGTGCCTACTGATAAATGCGCGAATACCCAGTGGTTCTCAGATGTTTTTGATAATACCTTCGGCGATGCCACAGGACACTTTTTAGTGGTCGATGGGACGGAATACCTAGGTACGCCTACGACGGTTTGGGGATCAAATCCGGTCAGCGTAATTGTGGGGGCAGAATATGAATTTTCTTTTTTCGTCTATCCCAAGGTCAGTACACCTTCCAACATTGCCCGGCTAAATGTTCTCTTGAACGGCGTACAGATAGGGCCAACCGTTAATTTGGCAAATTTGACACTTGGCCAATGGAATGAGGTCACTAGAACTTTTATTGCCACAACTTCTACGATTAGTTTAGCCCTTTTTGAAGAAAATACGGCATCTTCAGGCCATGACTACGGGCTTGATGATATGAATTTATGTGGTGGTTGTGATGAGGTCATTGTAGGCAATGACGTTCGACGCTGTACCGATAATGCTGGTGACGAGGTAATTCCAATCTCTGTCAATGCAGGTACGAATACCGGAACTTGGCAAATCCTTGGCAATGGCACCATCGCTGATCCGAATGCACAGTCGACCACCGTCACCGGATTAGATGCTGGAATCACTACGCTTGTTTGGGTAGATGACTGCCTGAATCAATCTTTTGGTCTTGATGTTGTTTTAACCCCCAATCCAAATGTTGGTTTGTCCGCTGCTGATTTAACCCTCTGTGAAGGCGAAACCACTGTCGCTTTTGCGTTTACGGATGTGTCGGTCAACAACTACATCTGGGCGGATGAAAATGGGATACTCACTGTCAGTCCTTCCAATAACTACTTCATTGACGGAGATTTTGAAGGGATACTTATCGTTCGCATTATCGATGCCATCAGTGGCTGTCGAGCAGCGGATACCTTGACCATTATTCGGGAGGATTGTATTCCGCTCTGCACCGATGTGAATTTGATTACTAATGGTGATTTTGCCTTAGGTGCTACTGGTTTTTCAACTGATTTGACCGAAGCTTGTGATTGCTCTCAATCCTCTTTCTGTATCGCAGCGCAGGCCACAGATAAATGCGATAATCCTAACTGGGTAGAAGGCCTGTGGGATCATACGCTTGGGACAGCCAATGGAGAATACATGATCGTTGATGGTGGTAATCCTGGGACGGTGGTCTGGAAGTCTCCGCCCATTGTTACCGAAATTGGTGAAAGCCTGGAGTTCTCTTTCTGGGTGTTACCGAATGTAAGTTCAATTTCCATTGAATCTTCGCTCATCGTTCGTATGAATGGTGAACAACAAGGCGGCGTCATTGATTTGTCGACCCTAACCCCGGTGGATACCTGGCACCAAATTGTACAAACCATTGTGGCTGATGATATCGAAACCAGCGTTGAAATCGTACAAGAAACAGGCAGCGCATTGGGCCACAATTTTGGTATTGACGATATCTTTTTAGCCAGTTGTTGCGGGCCGTACGAAGGGCTACCAACAATTGCTGAGACTTGTGATGATGAGCTACCGTTGTGTTTTCCTATTCAGGAAGATTATGAGTTGACGGAAGTATTCTGGCAAGATGTACAGATAATCATTAATGACCCAACCGAGTTTTGCGCTAACCAGCCGGGTATTTATTACTTAACCTTATCTGGTAACGATGGTGCTTGCGAGGTAATGGATACCATTCGCATTTTAACTCAAGATTGCAGTTGTACGGCAGCGGCGGCATTTACCGCAGAACTACCATTCCCGGATTTACTCTGCAGCTATACACAGTTTACTAATACGTCTACCTCAAATAACAATACAGATATCATTGGTTACTCTTGGAACTTTGGGGATGGGAATAGTTCAGACGAGGAAAATCCATTTCATTTTTATCAAAATGATGGTGTTTACACGGTAACACTGACGGTCACAGGATTAGACGAACAAGGCGATTGCTGTACAAGCACCGTTTCGCAAGACCTGTTTGTGAATTGTGCCTGTGAGATCGATCCGGCCTTTACCTTCAATGCAGAGAAGTGTGAAGTAACTTTCACCCAAAATAGTACAAGCGGTTCTTTTACTCAAATCACCGCTTACCAGTGGAATATGGGAGATGGTACGATCCTGTGGGAGGAGAATCCGGTTTATGAATTCCCGGCCTCCGGCACCTACGATGTCACTTTGACCGTGTTCGGTATGGATGGCGATGAAACCTGCCAAGAATCAATTACTCAATCGGTTACACTTGACTGTGGTGAGCCGCAAAACTGCATCATCGATGCGGATTTCACTTATCAGAATATCGTATCTAATTTCTGGGTATTCCTGAATCAAAGTACTGCCGGTTGGGATATCGATGGCTTCTTCTGGGAAGTAGATGATGGTCAAACCTCGACAGATGAAAATCCAGCCTTTCTTTTGCCTCCGGGAACTTACGAAGTCTGCTTGACGGTGGTCTCCGGTAATGGAACAGGTTGTTGTACAGACCAGTATTGTGAAACTATTGTGATCGCCCAACCTATGGAAGCACCAGATCAAATGCCGGATCGAACGAAAGTTGATGATCGTTTGAAGGAAGACATTAATGTATTCCCAAATCCTTCTAATGGCATTTTCGAATTAGTGTCTAAAACAGGCGTTCAGAGTACCGGACTACTCGTTGTTACCGATTATCTCGGTAAGCAAGTCTTGGTAGAACCTTTACAAAATAATCACCAACAGCTGGATTTAAGTGACTTTCCGGCAGGGGTGTATCACTTACAAATCCAAATTGGCGAGCAGACCTTTAGCAAGAATTTGATTAAGACCGACTAGAAGAAAGGATGCTCTAATATCGTGTGGAATACGGTTGAAATACCGCACAAATAGGAAATGCGTGGCGCCAAAAGGCAGCCACGCATCTTTTATTAAGTGTGTAATCTGAAATACTATTTACGGCCCGAGCGATCTATAAAATTACTGTTGGCTTGTTGTGTCCCCGTCATCAATATATCTTGAATATTGACATGAGGTGGGCAGGTCGCCATGTAATAAACGGCTTCTGCGACGTCGCTAGCGCGCAAAGGATTGAAGTCCTCATAAATTTTAGCGCGCTCTGCGTCATCGAAGCGAACGAAAGCAAATTCCGTTTCTTCCACATGCCCCGGGCTAACTTGTCCTACACGGATATTGTATTTGTGCAAGTCGACACGCATCGCTTTGGTCAAAGCATCTACGGCGTGTTTAGTCGCACAGTACACATTACCATTAGGATATACCTCTTTGCCCGCGGTTGAGCAAATATTGATAATTTGTCCGGCTCGACGTTTCACCATTTGCGGAGCAATCGCTCGAGTAAGATACAATAATCCTTTTACATTAGTGTCAATCATGGTTTCCCAGTGATCAAGATTGCCTTCGTGAATGGGATCGTAGCCTTTAGCCAAGCCGGCATTATTGATTAGCAAATCAACGTGCTGCCACTCCTCGGTGAGCGTATTTAAGGCCGATTTTACTGCTTCAATATTTCTGACATCAAAATTGAGGCTAGTGATATCGATATCGTGATTGTCCTCAAATTCTTGCACCAGCTGTTCTAGGCGATCTGCACGCCGACCGGTGATGATCAAGCGGTATCCTTGGCGAGCAAAGAGCTCTGCGGTAGCTCTACCAATGCCGGAAGTGGCTCCGGTGATTAGAACCGTTTGCCCGGTCCCAGGCCGTTGTGCTGGGGTAGTGGCCACGGCAGCGGCCACGTCAGGTGTTGGGGGCTCGTATTTAAAGGCAATAT
>JANQQI010000088.1 GCA_028285085.1 Saprospiraceae bacterium
CGATGCCTTGATTACTACTGAAGGTTGTGATAGCATTATTACCTTGAACTTGACCGTGCACCCAAGTTATACCATCAATCTCGACGCAGAGATTTGTGAAGGGGAGAGCTATTTGGTAGGGACTAGCGCCTATACGACGACCGGCACTTATACGGATATATTGACCACTGTAGAAGGTTGCGATAGTACGATTACATTAAATCTGATCGTCCATCCGATCTACACCATGGATTTGGTAGAAGAGATTTGTGATGGCGATAGTTATACGGTTGGTACGAGTACTTACACGACCAGTGGTTCCTATACCGATATATTGACGACGGTGAATGGTTGTGACAGTACAGTCAACCTGATGTTGACGGTCCATCCCGTTTACGCGATCGATCTGAATGAAGAAATCTGCGAAGGCGATAGCTATACCGTCGGAACCAGTACTTACACCGCTACGGGCGTTTATACTGATGTATTGACGACGGTGAATGGTTGTGATAGTACCGTTACGCTAAACTTGGTGGTACACCCCAGTTACGATATCAGCTTGAATGCCGATATCTGTGAAGGCGAAAGTTATACCGTCGGAACCAGCACTTATAATGCTACAGGGACTTATACAGATCAGCTAACGACCATCAACGGTTGTGATAGTATCATTACTTTGAATCTGACGGTGCACCCCATTTATACTATTGACCTGACCGAAGAGATTTGTGAAGGGGAGAGTTATACGGTTGGTACCAGTGTTTATAATACCGCAGGTAGCTATACCGACTTGCTAACTTCAAGTGCCGGTTGTGATAGTACGGTTAACCTAACCTTAATTGTACACGAGCTAGAATACGATACACTATACATTGAAATGTGCTCTGGCGAGATGTATAACGGCCAAGTGTATTACAGCTCGACTAACTTTACGGATACCTACAGCGCAGTGACCAGTTGCGATAGTTTTGTCACGACTTATATCACCGTGTATCCAATTTATAACGAACTGGTTAATGTGACGATCTGTGAGGGCGAGACTTATGACGGTGTAGTTTATACCAGTTCAACCAGTCTGACGAATAGCTATCAAACTACACAAGGTTGTGATAGTATCATTGTCACTCAAATCCAAGTGCTACCAGATATCGTGGATACGATTAATATAGAGTTATGCTACGGAGATCCTTATGGTGGTACAATTTACACTGAAAGTACAACGCTAACTGACTCTTTGAGCGCTGCCAATGGTTGTGATAGTACCATCTTGACTATGATTAACGTCGCGGACGAAATTATTGTCGAGGTCGACGAGATCATCTGCGAAGGCGAGGTTTACGAATTAGGAAATACAGATCTTGATGCGAGTGGTGTTTACCAAGCTGTACTAGTCAGCAGTGCCGGTTGTGATAGCTCCGTGACGGTGAATTTAACCGTCGTGCCGGTATACAGCACCACGGTAGCGGCCAGTATCTGCGAAGGCGAAAGTTATTTCGCTGCCGGTGCCTACCAGACGATCGCGGGGACTTACGCGGATACCTTTATCAATAGCGCTGGTTGTCCGAGCGTCTTGGTGACTGAGCTAGCAGTATATCCAACCTATCAAATTCAGGAATACGCCAGTATTTGTATGGGCGATAGCTACTATGTTGGTGGCGCCGAACAGCAAAATCCAGGTACTTATTATGATACGTTGACAACCAACTTGGGGTGCGATAGTGTGATCATTACGACCTTAAGTGTATTGCCAACTTACTCTGCAAGCTTTGATGTGAGTATCTGTAGTGGTGAGAGCTACTTTGTTGGTGGCGCCGAGCAAACGACTGGTGGCATTTATGTCGACACTTACACGGCCGCTAATGGCTGTGATAGTGTAATCACGACTAATCTCACCGTCCTTTTTGTGCCAGAGATGACGCTACCGTTCACTATGTGTAGCAATGATAGCATCTACATCAACGGTGAGTATTATACCGAAGCGGGTAGCTATACGGATACCCTGAATGCGGTCAATGGTTGTGATAGCCTGGTGACCTATCTGGTAGAGGTATTAGATAGTTATGAAATTTTGGTAGAAGAATTGATTTGTGATGGTGATAGTATTTATCTGGCAGGAGCTTACCAAACTACTGCTGGTACTTATGTCGAATCCTATACGACGTCTAGTGGTTGCGATAGTACCGTTACGACAGAACTTTATATCGAACCGGCGATAGAATTGTTGGGCGAAGATTACGAAATCTGTTTTGGAGAGGAAATTGAATTATGGATCGACGGTAGTGAGGATGTACAATGGTATCCAACTAATGGCTTGAGTTGTACAGATTGTCCTGATCCAATTGCATCGCCGACGAGCACCACGACCTACTCTGTAACTGCGACGAGCTGTATGGGAACCACGGTTGAAACACTGGTGACGGTTACTGTACACAATCCGCCTTCATTGACGGTAAGTTCGAATGTTGATGTAGTCGAAGGGAACCGCATTACGGTGAGTGCAGTATCGAACGATCCAAATGGATTTATTACCTGGATGCAAGATGGCGAAATCATCTGCGAGGGCTGTAGTGATATTGAGGTGGAAGCATCTGCGAATATGGTTTACGAAGTAATGGTTGAAGATGAATATGGTTGTGTGAATACCGATGAGATCAATATCCGAGTCAACGATGCTTGTAGCTTCAGCCGATTTGAGATTCCGAATATCATTTCTCCAAATGGTGACGGCTTCAACGATTACTTCGAGTTCCGCTACGAAGGCGTGAATGATGTGTCCATGCTACGTATCTACAACCGTTGGGGAGAATTGGTATTCGAAACGAATGATGTTAATAATAAATGGGATGGTACCTTCCGGGGCAAAGCACTTAATCCGGGTGTTTACGTCTACTATATTGAAGGCCACTGCTTGGACGATGAGCCGTTCAAAATTAGCGGAAACGTAACTATCCTGAAATAAGATATTCTGCATATTGGATTTAATAGGTAAAGAGCCGAAAACAATTGTTTTCGGCTCTTCTTTTTTTGCCGCTTTGGCAATGCCTGCGCTACCCATAATAAGCGACTTAGGGCCTCTAACCTTAGTCCTTGAAAACCATGGTCTTACTAACACCGTAAATTCATTTTGCCTGAATGGTGACTAGTCTTGACTTGGCATAGAAATTGAAATATTGTAAGTCCAATCCCCTCCCACGGACTTTCCCCCTTTAGAATTAACCATCCCCCACAACAATTGCGATCAACGATTTCACCCTAGGCGTTTTCGCAAACCATGTTACATATATAACCATGAAAAGATTTTTACGCTTTACCCTGATGGGGCTTTGCCTCATTGGCGTACTCTCTACCCAGGCACAGGATATGCACTTCTCGCATATTCACGCTTCTCCCACGATCCTCAATCCTGCGATGACTGGATTATTTAATGGCGATATTCGCTTTACGGCGAATACCAAGAGCCAATGGAATTCCTTTACAAAGGGGTACCGTACCATGGCGGGTACTGCGGATATGAAACTATCCGTATTGCCGGGCGGGGATATTATCGGTGGTGGCCTTCAGGTGTTATCGGACAAAGCCGGTGACCTGGATTTTACGACTACTTCAGTGGGGTTTTCTATCTCGTATATGAAAGCATTGGATAAACGACAGAATTTCATCGCCTTCGGCTTGAATAATTCTTACGTAAATAATCGTGTGGACTTCACCAAAGCCATTGCCTTTGACAATGAACCATTGATCCAAAATGGTTCTGATTTTCGTGTCAATTATTGGGATGTCTCAGCCGGAGTTGGCTGGTTTTATAACATTAATAAAGATTATGCTTTTCATTTGGGAGTTTCGGTATTTCACCTGAATCGCCCATTTGTTTCCTTTGCCGATGAAGCAACTTTGACCGACGGTCAGCACTTGTACCGAAAATGGGTGGTGCACGGCACGGGTGATTTTAAGATCAGCCGTAAGTCTACACTGAAACCCAGTTTTATGTTCAATGATCAGGGGCCGCATCGCGAGATTTCGCTTGGCTCTTTCTGGAAATACAGAACCAGTAAAGATCGCCGTCAACAAACACCCACTTCAATCTACTTTGGGGCCTGGATGCGCTGGCATGCGGTTCAAGGCTTCGTCGGAAAGGATGCTATTATTGCTGCACTGCGTGTAGATTACAAAAACACTTACATGACCTTCACCTTCGATATCAATATCTCTGATTTGAGTGCGGTCTCTTATGGGCAGGGTGGGCCCGAGTTTTCGGTCATCCAGCTCGTTGATTTCCGTAGCAAGCGCTACCGTCCGAAAAAATTGGAGTGTCCCGCTTTCATTTACTAGTGATCGCGTCTTGGATGAATTTAAAAAAACAGAACGAAAAGGGAGGTCTATTTTAATCCTCCCTGCTTCGTTTAAGATCTATCAGGTCAAATATTTTAACCCAACGATCAAAGTCTATTCCTCCAATATCAAGCATCCGCCTATTTTGTCTACTGTCTACTATTCTCAAAAAAATTAAGTCTTCTTTCTCAGACCTTCCTTCTTTCGATACTTGGTATAAGTTTTGATTATTATAAATCGACCTGAAGAGCCGGGTTATATGCTAGTCATTTAGTATGTATCCCGGTTTGTGTGTCTCCTCCCATTTCTACCTACAGATAGCCTACACATTTTTGAGAAACAAGTCTTTAAAACTGAATATCTAATGAGTTTAAAACTACACTTGAGAAGACTAATTTTCCTATTCTGCGTATTAGGATTGAGCGCCTCTACAGTCTCCGCTCAGTTATTTTACGAAGGATTAATCTACGAGGGTATGGCGAGCCCCCAGATGGAGAATTTATCTTCAGTATCCCTAAGCCCGGATGGGCAATTTCTCTACGCCGGTAGTTATGATGATAATGCGATCAATGTTTACAGCCGTGATGCCGGTTCAGCTGCACCGGGTGAGTTGACCTTTATCGAATCTAAGAAAAATGAAGTTGATGGCGTGGCTGGTCTGAACGGCGTCTACGATGTTGTGGTTAGTCCTGAAGGTCGCCATGTGTATGCCACGGGTTCAATTGATAATGCCGTGGTAGTGTTTTCTCGTGATATGGAAACCGGAATGCTGACCTATATGACCTCTTACTTTGATAATGAAGATGGGATCAATGGTTTGCAAGGCGCATTTTCTATCGAAATGCCCAGTGATGGTAACCATGTTTATGTGACAGGGCCCGACGAAAATGCCGTTGCGGTTTTTCGTCGTAATGTATTAACAGGAGAGTTGACATTGCTACAAGTCCTTGAAGACGAAAGTGGTGGTATTACAAATATGAATTATCCACTGGCCTTGACCGTGAGCCCCAATGGCAAACAGGTCTATGTGACCAGTTTTGGAGATAATGCAATTAATGTATTTAATCGCGATTTGGCTACTGGAATGTTGAGCTACGCCGAAGCACAAGTGGAAGGCGTCGCTGGCGTTAGTGGTCTGCTGGGTGGCTATACGCCTACCGTGAGTCCTGATGGCCAAAACGTTTATGTTTGTGGTTCTGATGCCAGCGCTCTGGTAGTGTTTAACCGCGACCTAGCCAGTGGAGGGTTGACTTACATGACGACCTACACCGATGATAGCGGCGGTATCGACGGTCTTGGCGGCACACAAACAGTCGTGGTCAGCCCCGATGGTAATTACGTTTACGTTACCGGTGGTAATGACGATGCGGTAGCCGTCTTTAGCCGTAGCGAGACGGGTACTCTAAGTTTCGTTTCCATGGTACAGGAAGGCACCAATGGGGTAAGCGGTATTGCGAACCCGCTGGGAATCGTGATGAGCGAGGATGGCGACAACCTGTATGTCTGTGGTTTTGGCTCAGCGACACTGGCTAATTTCAACGTCATGCCGGGAGGAACTCTCAGTGTGAATGAAGTAGAAATGGCTAGCCAAACGGGCGTATCGGGCATCGACGGTGTTGGAGCAGTAGCGGTCAGCCCCGATGGTAACCACGTTTATGTCGGTGGTAATGTAGACGATGCAATTGTGACATTTAACCGGAACGCTACTTCCGGGATGTTGGATTTTGTACAAAAAATTGAAGATGGAAGTACGACTGATGGTCTGAATGGTATTAACGGAGTGATGGTGAGCCCGGATGGCAAGCATGTATATACGACTAGCTTCTGGGATAAAGCCGTGGTGTTGTTTGAGCGTGATCAGCAAACAGGAGAACTCACTTATGTAGAACGTTATAAAGATGGCGTGAGCGGCGTTGATGGATTGAACGGCGCGAATTCTATCTCAATGGATACGAACGGTGAAAATGT
This sequence comes from Saprospiraceae bacterium, assembly GCA_028285085.1. Lineage (GTDB taxonomy): Bacteria > Bacteroidota > Bacteroidia > Chitinophagales > Saprospiraceae > JAHDHW01. Next base: position 6,277 of record JANQQI010000088.1, read on the forward strand.
GTATGTGACTGGATTCTGGGAGCATGCCATTGCCGTATTTAGCCGTAATGCTGTAACCGGAGAATTGACCTTCCTCGAAGTATTCAAGGATGGCTCAGCCGGTGTAGATGGTCTTAATCGTGCCAGCGCCGTAACCGTTAGCTCGGATAATGGCAATGTTTACGTAGCGGGCTACAATGATAATGCGATCTCGATTTTCTCTCGCGATCAAAATGATGGTACCCTGACTTATGTCGGCCTGGTGAAAGACGGTGTTGACGGTGTGGATGGTTTGAATAAAGTAAACTCTATCGTAGTGAGCCCGGATAATGCGCAAGTGTACGCTACCGGTTTCAACGATGATGCTTTGGCGATCTTTGATCGTGACCAAACGGGTACTCTAACTTATGTTGGACAAATGAAAAATGGCGTCGGCGATGTGAGCTCAATGAATGGCCCATCTCGCTTGACGATCAGTAATAATGGAGAACACATTTACGTAACTTGCTCTAATGACGATGCACTGGTGGCATTCCGTCGTGATGTTTCTGATGGTACCCTCATCTTTGATGGTGCTCAGGTTGACGGTGAAGAAGGTGTCTTTGGTTTGGATGGTGCTTTGGATGTAGCAGTAACCCCAGACGGTAAGCACATGTACGCTGCGGGTTCGGTTGATGATGCGATCACTATCTTTAGCTGTACGTACTTGCTACGCATGAATGAAACGATTTGTGAAGGCGATAGTGTGGTCGTTGGTGCTAGTGTTTATAAAGACGCCGGTTACTACGTTGATACGTTCAGCTTCGGTGCCTGTAAAAGCGTTATTGAGCTGGACTTGACGGTTCATCCAATGAATACCGAGATGAGCGTGGAGTTGTGTAATGGTGATGCTTATGAATTTAACGGTGAGACCTACAGCGCTACCGGTGAATATCCGGTAATGATGACTTCTTCTGCCGGTTGCGATAGTATGGTGACGCTTAATCTAACTGTAGTTGATAGCTATACTAACGTCAATTTAGTAGAAACGATTTGTGCCGGTGAGAGTGTAACCATCGGTGGACAGACTTATACGACAACGGGTGTTTATACTAACAATTTCACCTCTAATGGAGGCTGTGATAGTACCGTTGTTTTGGATTTGACGGTTAATCCAGCTTACGATCAAGAATTTGATGTAGAAATTTGTGAAGGCCAATTCTATGTATTTGGTACTCAAAATATCGTCGGTACGGGTACCTACACGGAGACCTTTACTACGATGAGCGGTTGTGATAGTACAGTAACCTTGAATGTGGACGTAGTAGAACCTTTTGAAATTGTCAACGCTCAGATCTGTGCCGGTGAGGCCTACGAATTGGGAGATGATAGTTTTGAAAATACCGGAACCTATGTCGTCATGGTCGAAAGTTCGGCGGGCTGCGAGAGTGAGGTGACCTTGAACCTGGTGGTAAATGATACGCCATCACAAAGCTTTGGTGCGGAGATTTGCCAGGGTGAAAGTTATGCCTTTGAAGGGAATACCTATACCGAGACTGGCGTTTACACGGTCAGCTATGTTGCTTCCAACGGTTGTGATAGCTTGATGGTCCTAGACCTACAAGTGAATATGACCAGCGTGGCTGTTTCGGCGACGATCTGTGAAGGTGATAGCTACCCGCTTGGTAGTAATAACTACACTGAAACGGGTGTTTATACCGAAGTCTTTACCACAAATAATAGCTGCGGTGACAGTACGGTGACCTTAAGCTTGGTCGTAGAACCTGCTGCCGCAACCATTGATGCAAATATTTGCGCTGGCGAGTCCTATCAAATCGGTAGCAATAGCTACAACGCTACTGGTGTTTACACCGAAATGATTACTTCCGACGAAGGATGTCCGACCGAAGTGACGCTAAATCTGACGGTGAATCCAGTAGAGGAAGAAGAAGTGGATGCGACGATTTGTGCGGGCGATGGCTATCAGTTGGGTAGCAATGTCTACACTACATCCGGTGTATACGATGCAATGTTGGCGACGACGGCCGGCTGCGATAGTAGTGTAACGGTGAACTTAACAGTACTATCCGCGATCGAAACGGAAGATGAAGTGACTAACGATGATGGCAATAATAGCGGTGCGGTGAATCTGACCGTGACCGGTGGTATGCCGCCGTACTTCTTCAACTGGAGCAACGGCGCCAATACGGAAGACCTGACGGATGTGCCAGCAAATAATTACTCGGTAACCATTACGGATTCCAACGGATGTACAACGGAATGGTCAGCGGTGGTTGATCTGGTAGATGGTATCAATGATTTTGATGCCAACTTTACCCTGGAAGTCTTCCCGAATCCATTACAAACGGGAGCTGTCGCTAATCTGAAATTGACCAGTGAGAGTACACAAGGCTTGACCTTACGTTTGTTCGACAGCTACGGACAACTCGTCAGCCAGGATAGAATTCAGGTTTCAACGGCTGAGATGACCCATACGGTTAAGATGCCTAGCGTAGCCGGTGTATACATGTTACAACTGCGAGCCGATGACGGCGGAATGCGTACCATTCCACTGACTGTTCAATAAATAATCGACTTACTACGACAAAGAAATAGTCCCAATAAATCGAAACAAGCCCTGAGGTTCTGCCTCGGGGCTTTGATTTAGTTGGATGCAGTATAGTAGGGGAGGGGTAGAGTGCTTGTTGAAAATGAAAAAAAATATTATATGAAAAATACCAAATTTAAGGTATGCGCCGCATAGGGTATTCCCCTATCTTTGTTGTATACAATTTTTCAGAGAACCTTTACAATTTACATCTGAGGACATTTAGCAATTAGGAACGAGAATCAACCTTTTAATCTACAACTTGCAGAACGAATCTTGCAATTTTTACCAAGGCTTAATTTTATTTCCCATTCCACCTTCATCATGAAACTGTAGCCTTGAGATAGTAAGCTCCAAGCTACTCCATTCGTTCTGCTGAACAACCGATTTCCACCAACGTATAGATTGAATTGACAGAGCACCTGGCCTTCACCGTATTGGACGTGAGGTGTGTCATTAAGATATTGTGTCTCTTATTTCCAAATTTCACGCACAGAGGAGAGTCACACAAGAAGTAAGTGAGTCGAATTTGTAAAGTTCCTTTTATGTGTACAAATGAGTTGTTCTGTTTAGGCGGAATAACTCATTTTTTTGTCATGAAGCAAATGAATGAGAAAAGCGCTAAAAATCATCCTAATTAAAGCTAAAGACGAGGCCGATTCCATTATGGTCCAATTTTAAGTTTAGACCAATACTTTTCGAATTATTAAATGTGTCAAGCGCTCTTCTCGTTTTAGCCAATCCGCTATACCCGACGATTATTGAGCCTCCCGTCAAAATACCACTAATGAGCGTGATGGGGCGAGAGATGTCTCCTCCTGCTGCCCAAGTGCCCACATTCCAACCGAACACCAGGGATGAAGGAATACCTACGATATTACTGGCATTGATCAGACTCTTTCCCCGCCTAAAACTGTTATATGCCGCTTCGTTTTCTTGTAATACCAGCATGAATTCATCTTTTTTGATTCTGGAACTTCCTTTATAATATTTCATGCCGAATAGCGGTACTCTAATGCTCAAATCCTCATAAATGATTTTGGTATCACCATTTTCATAAACGATTTTATCAACTTTTTCACGCTTAATATTCTGGATGGGGCCATCTAAATTAGAATACAATAGATATTTGATTTCCGTATCGCCTACCTCAATGATTTTAACTTTTGCTCTTTGATTGTTGATCAGTATTAAAATGTCTTGGGCATGGAGAAGTCCACTCAGGAGTAGAGACATAATTAAGATGAGCATTGCTTTAGCATTCATAATTACCAATATTAAATGTTGTTAAAAAAAATTTATACTTAATAAGATTTGATGTAATCCACGATGAAACGTAATAGACGATTCACATAGAAGATAGGTATAACACACAAGCGTTACACTCTTTATTCGATATCAGTAAGTAGTATGGTACGGATGTATCTTGGAACTGCCTTCGACTCAGTAATCGCTTAACATCTGTCGTATTTACAGATGAAAAACTATGGAAGAAGGAAAATGTAAAGTGAGGTTAATTTACGATTTTCCGTCTAAATATTTGAACTAAATGAAATGGTCTTAGGAAAATCTAAAACAGAAAAGTAGTCACTACTCGCCATTAAAAAGCAACAAGCTAATGCCAATCGCTGGAAAATTGCCTTGTTGATCCGCATCGAAGCTCTCTAATTCTAACTCTTCGGCCAAAGGTGTGAAATCAAGAGATGTCCAGGGAATGCTAATATAAGGGCGAATGGAAAAGAACAGGAATGGTCCTGCATCGATAGTGTAGCTTACGAATATACGGCTACTGGTGTTGAATGGCTCCATGACATTAAACGCATCACTACGTCCCGTTTTTTCAGTACGGATAATCGCGTGGTTGACACCAAAAGAGAGGCCATAACCAAATTTTCCGAACGTATTCTCTAGGGCCAGATAATAAGTGCGTAGCCGAATCCTTAATTCCCGTTCACTGAGTGCATTGGTGTTGGGATCTGTACCGGAGGCCGAAAAAGTACTGAAATTATTCACCCAGCCGAGTTCGACAGCAACTCTGGGCGTTCGATAGCGCAAACCAAGATTTAAGCCTTGTAAGGTGTTGAGTTGGTCGAGGCGATCTTCTAACCATGGCCGTTCATCGTTGTATTGATCGATGAGGGTATTCAAGGTATTCGCCTGAGTATATTGAGCGCTGTATCCTACCAAGATGTTGAGTTGGGCAGAAAGGGTGATATAGCTTCCCCAAAGGCAACCTAAAAGGCATAACATTCGTCGTGCGATCATGGCGCAAAGTTAGTGATTTTTGTTGCAAACCTCTTGACCCTTCAACGGCTTTTGATCTAGGCAAATGCATTTACTAAAATGATTTTCGTAACCTAACGTCTGCCTTAATTCATCTTTTCCCCGCAAAAGGCGCGGCATTGCTATTCATCTTTCCAGAGGATTACTTAAATTTAAGGCTGCTGTCTGTATCGCTCATCCAAATTGCAATTGATTTCTGAAGAGGAGCCGTTTGTCTAATTTATGCCGCTAATTCAAAGATTTTCGGCAAAATTTTCTGCACGTTATCTTATTAATTGCATCTTGGATCGGATATTTAGCGCGGGGGATGATTAGTCAAGCCTGAAATAAAGGATAAGTATGCTCTTCCTGCTAATGGCAGCCTGTTCGGATGTTGTCATGTTAATTACACTGTATTCTAATACCATTTCCCACAATCTATAAAATCCTAAAGATAAAAGACGATCTTATGCACAAGCCGACTCGATTCCATGTTCATTTATTCACCCTTTGCCTCCTCATTCTGGGCCTGCAAGCCTGCAAAACTGATCCACAAACGGATACCACAGATACGGTGGAGAGCAAAGAAACAACTGTAGTGTCGCGCCTGACTTCTGAGCCCGACCGCCTCAATCCTATGCTGACGACCCGTTCCTGGTCTTTACACGTCGCAAAGTTTATCTTCCCCACTTTAATGTCTTTCGATCCCGAAACCTTGGAATTATCACCTCAGCTAGTGAAGTCCAAGCCCGTGATCGAAACGATTACCGAAGGCCCTTATGCCGGAGGCAATAAATACACCTTCGAGATTCACGAAACGGCAGAATGGGCATCCGGCAAGCCCATCACCGGTAACGATTATGTATTTACGCTCAAAGCACTGTTCAATCCACAAGTGCCCAGTGATGCTTATCGCGCTTACCTTAATGTGATTCGTGATGTTGAAGTCGATGCCAATAATCCAAAACGCTTTACCGTGATTACGGGAGAGCAGTATATAAAAGCCGACGAAGCCGTTGGACTATTTATCTTCCCGGAATACCTCTATGATCCTGATGGTCTAATGAAAGATATTCTATTGGCTGATTTGTTGGATGCCGAAAAAGCGAAAGCCCTCAGCGAGAATAACGAGCAAGTTGCGGCCTTCGCCGAGCAGTTTTCATCACAACCGTTTAGCCGTGACCCGGATAAATTACTTGGGGCTGGAGCCTATGTGCTAGAAGAGTGGCGCCCCGGAGAGCAACTGACGCTAGTGAAAAAAGACAACTGGTGGGGCGATGCCTTGCGAGAACAATATCCGCTGCTCACCGCCCGCCCCAAACGCATCGTCTTCAAGTTTATTCAGGATTCTAATGCAGGTATCGCCCTTCTGAAAAACGAAGAACTCGATGTGATGCAGGCGATCCCCGAGATACAGTTTGAGGAGATGCAGAAAACGGAGCTGCTGACCGAGAAATTTGAATTCCACACTCCACAGCTTTTAGGATTCACTTATATTGGGATTAACCTGCGCGATCCTAAATTGTCTGATAAACGTGTACGTCGGGCCCTGGCTCACGTATTCAATGTAGATGAAATTATCAATACCGTTAAATTTGGTTACGCCGAACGTATCATTGGGCCTTTTCATCCACTCAAATCTTATTATCACAAGGATTTGGCGCCCATTGAATTTGATCCTGAGGCGGCTAAAAAGCTGCTAGCCGAAGCGGGCTGGACAGATTCCAATAACGATGGTACAGTTGATAAAGTGATCAATGGCCAGCGCATGGAATTAGAGCTGGACTTATCGCTGACTTCACGGCAATCCGCACAGGATCAAGGCCTGATCTTTCAAAACGGGGCAAAACAAGCGGGTATCAAAATTAATTTGGCTACTAAAGCAGCTGCTAAGCTCATTCAGGATTTGCGAACCAGAGATTTCGAACTCTTTTCGCTGGGGGCCGGGCAGGATGTTGGCCCGGATGATCCACGTCAGATTTGGCATACGTCCAGTGATACGCCTAGTGGAGGTAATCGCGTTGGTTTTGGTAACAAGGAGACCGATGCGCTTATTGATGAGATTCGCACGACTCTGGATCCCACCAAGCGTGCTGGCTTGTACAAGAAGTTTCAAGAAATCTTGTACGACGAGCAGCCCTATATTTTTAACTATACGACTAAAGATCGGGTGATGGTGAATAAACGATTGAAAGGTGTAAAAATGTCCTTGGTTCGACCACGTTACTTCGAAAACTATTGGTACGAATAGTTCCTATTACAACATGATCTCCTCCAGCGATCTTTTAAATCGTTGGATGAGATTTTTACTGCTTTAGCGTTATTATCCTGTGCTTCGATATCTACTCAAGCGGATCCTCATATTCATTCCTACACTATTTGTGATTTCATTGCTGGTGTTTGGCCTGAATCGTCTGGCACCCGGTGATCCGATCCAAACTTGTCTACCTATCACGGATGATCCCAATTTAGAACGTACCGAAGCGGCCTACGCACGGGTGGCACATCAGTATGGATATGACCTGCCCGTCTTTTATTTTTCTTTCACTGCAGCAGCTTACCCAGACACGTTACATCGGATTTTGAATCGCGATGAACGAGAAACCGTCACTAAGCTCACAGGCCAATTTGGCAATTGGCCGCTCGTGCAGGATTATTATCGGGAAGTACGTCAGATCAATCGACAGATCTATTATCTACCCGATTCGCTGGATCGCAACGGGATTATCGACTTTCGGCGCATCAGCGAATTATTGCGTGTGCTTTATCAACCGGATCGAATTGATTTTCAATTTAAAACACTCGAAGATGTTTTAAATCGTTTTCCCGATCTAAACCAACATCTCGCGGATGACTTACAGCGACTCTCCGGCTCTTTTACTTTACTAAAGCGTGGAAAACGCACTGACCTATTATATCGCCCTGCCTTTTACTGGCATGGTCGGCAGAATCAGTATCATCGCTGGGCCAGTCGGTTTGTTCGGGGAGATTTTGGTACTTCTTGTCTCAGTGGGCGAAAGGTGGCTGATCTGTTGCGCGTCCCTTTATACTGGACAGGCATCATGAATATACTTGCTCTAGTGATCACCTTTGTAGTCTCTATTTTTCTGGGGACGCGGATGGCGGTACGCCGCAATGGCTGGTTTGATCGTTTATCGGGTCTTTTGCTTTTTATCTTTTACTCCCTACCCACTTTCTGGATTGGAACCATGTTGATTATTTTTTTTACCACGCCGGAGTACGGCATGAAATGGTTTGCGAGTGTTGGACTGGGGAATTTACCCACTGGGGCTCCTTTTTGGGATCGATTCTGGGAAGCAGCTAATCATCTGATTTTGCCCGTATTTTGCTTGACTTACGGTGGGTTGGCATTTGTCTCTCGGCAAATGCGTGGTGGTATGCTCGATGTTTTACAACGGGATTATATCCGCACCGCTCGTGCTAAAGGCCTGGATGAGCGAAAGGTGGTCTGGAAGCATGCTTTTCGCAATGCCGTGTTTCCCATGATCACGATGGTCGCCTTAATTCTGCCCGCCGTTATTGCCGGCTCGGTGATTATCGAAATGATCTTCTCGATTCCCGGCATGGGCCGTAACTTATTTGAAGCCATTATCCGCAAGGATTGGAACGTCGTGTATACGATCGTCATGTTGGCCGCAATCTTGACGATGATCGGTAATTTGGTCGCTGATATGCTTTATGTCTTGGCCGATCCTCGTGTCACCTTTGCAAATCGTAGTCGCCAATGAGTGAAACCGCTACAAATACCGCCAAGAATACGGACCAGTCTTACTGGCAGCAAGTACGCCGACGGTACCGCAAGAGTCGTCTGGCCGTTTTGGCCATGCGTTTTCTGGCCGTATTGATTTTCGTGGCGGTTTTTGCGGACTTCTTGGCCAACGAGAAGCCGATTTACTGCAAGATTGATGGTGAAAGCTATTTTCCCATTTTTCGGGAATATGCGGTCGATTTGGGGCTCGCCGGTTGGCCACCGGCACTACGTGATAACCAATGGAATGATACTACGCGGTGTTCCGTCAAGATTTTAGCCTTGATCCCCTATTCAGCCAATACGCCAGATTATGCGAATACCTACAAAGGACCCTTTGCCGAGCAGAAGGTGAAAAGCCGTCGCTATCGTCACTGGCTTGGTACCGGTAATCTAGGCATCGATGTGGCGGCCGGAATGATTCGTGGGACGCGGGTAGCGCTCCTGGTGGGTATCATCTCGATGGGGATTGCTACTTTGATTGGATTATTTTTAGGTGCCTTAGCGGGCTTTTTCGGTGATAATGGCTTCAAAATATCCCGGATTCGACTTTGGCTCAATCTGCTGGGGTTGCCCTTTGCGGTCTTTTATGCCTTTGTGCCACGTTGGTATTATTTGCTAGAGGGGGCGCAACTGGGCTGGGAATGGTTGCGCGCGCTGGGGACTTTTGCCTTGATTATGGCGTTGTTGAATGCTTTAGCCTATGTACTACGATCTTGGGAACCTCTCAGCCGCAAGGTGACCATCCCTTTGGATTTATTGATTATGCGATTGATTGAGACACGCAATGCGATTCCCGGTTTAATTTTATTGCTGGCCTTTCTGGCCATTATACAAAAGCCATCAATTCTGAATGTGATGTTGATCATTGGATTGATCAGCTGGACGGGGATCGCGCGCTTTGTGCGGGGAGAACTACTGCGTATTCGGCAATTAGAGTATATCGAAGCGATGCGGGCTTTGGGCTTGAGTAATTGGCGCATTTTAGTTCGACACGCCTTGCCCAATGCTTTAACGCCGGTATTGATTACAATTTCTTTTGGTATTGCCGGTGCGGTGCTCGCTGAGGCTGGATTATCATTCTTATCTATTGGATTGCCACCGGAGGAAATCAGCTGGGGGAAATTATTGGCTGGTTCTCGCTCAAATATTAGTGCCTGGTGGCTGGCGACCTTCCCCGGATTCGGCATTTTTATTACCGTAACGGTTTTCAATCTGATTGGTGAAACGCTCTCAGAAGCCCTAAATCCAAGGGCTACAGAATAATTCGAAGGAAGAAATAAACAAAATATTTTCTTGTTTAAAACAAAAAATAGTAATTTTGTTGGTAGAGAGGATTAGCCTTTCTTCTTTTTCTTACGCCGCATTTGCTTCGGAAAGAGGTTAGATTTACCTCTACGCTTACTGAAATTACCTTTTTTATCACTCTTTACGTGAGCATTTTCGTTGATAGGACAACCCGTTTTGTTACTACTGCACGAGCTCATAGAGAGGCCGAAAAAGAGAAAAACGACGAAAAAACAAAGTGCAATCGTTCTTTTCATGGAGAAAATGTTAAAAAATGAGAAAAAAAACGGGTGTATATGTAAACTTACAACGTTTTTTGCGTAAGAAAAATCGAAATTGCGATCAGGGGGTCTTTTTGTAAAGACCACGCTATAACCCGCATCAATTCTGGGTTTTTCTGATCTTTTTTTATTAGAAACATTTGTTTTTGAGTTAATCAGCACATAAATTTGTGCCAAAATTTTCAAATTATAAAATTTATTAAAATGAACAAAGGAGATTTAATCGCCAAAGTCGCTGAAGAGGCAAACATTTCTAAGAGTCAGGCAACTGACGCCTTGAACAGCGTTCTTGATTCTATTGGTCAATGCTTGAAAGATGGCGACAAAGTTGCTCTGGTTGGCTTTGGTACCTTCTCAACTACTCACCGTAGTGCACGTACTGGCCGTAATCCTCAAACTGGTGCTGCTATTCAGATCCCAGGTAAGAATGTTGTAAAATTCAAGCCAGGTAAAGAACTTGCTGAATCTGTAAACTAATACAGCAAAAGAACCTAATAATCATTTTGCAAGAAACAAAAGTGGGCAACCTGACGTCAGTCGGTTGCCCATTTTCAATTATACGGTTAAAATATAAAATCCGATGTTATTCGACCAGCTTGCCCATCAGCTGTTGTAGGATCAAGTAAGATTTTGATTGATCAATTTTGATCTGGTCGATTCTTAGCAGGACATCCAGACGCGCTAATTGTGCATCCCGGAGTGCCAGATTATTGACTTTGCCTGCGAGAAATAAATCCTGGGTCTTGGTATAAGCTTCTTCAAAGGTGGCTAGATTGCGCTCCTCGCGCGCCAATTGAGATTGCAACAAGTCCAGTCGTTGTCGTTCTTTTAAAGCCTGATTCAATAAGCTTTCGCCTAAGAGCTCCTGTCTACTTTTTTCAACATCCACACTAATTCGTGCATTTTGGATGCGATTTCTACGAACACCTCCATCGAACAAGTTGTAACTGGCACTAATGCCGAGTGTGACCCCCGCATTGTGTATCCTTGCTAATTGCTGTACATCGTTTTGCTGATAGAGGTAGCCGACATTCGCAAAGGCTCCCACGGTGGGGAGGCGATCGGTTTCGGAAAGCTTCAGCTGTTGATCCGCGACCAGAATGCCGTAGCGGGCTAGCTGCAACTGTGGATTATTAGCCTGAATCTCAGCAAGCATATTGGCCTCATCCGGGAGGTCAAGGCTGAGCGGAACGGGAACCAGCTCGACACTTTGATCTAACGGCTCTCCCATGAAGAAATTTAAATCCTTGCTGAGTGTATTTTGTGCCAAGAGCACATCGTCCAATACGGCTTCATCTCGATTTAAAGCCGTTTGTAATTGAAGGATATCTAATCGATTGGCTTTGCCAAACTGTTTTCGATCCTTAACCTTTTCAATACGCACTTCACTGTTGGCAATGTTTTCCCGCAAGAAAGCGGCTTGGTTTTGCAGCTTCAGCATTTCGAGATATAGCTGGGTGACATTCAAAACGACTTCATTGACTAGGACTTCCTGTTCGGCTTTTTCGATATCGGAAAGGCCTTGTAAAAGGGCTAAGCGGTGTCTGCTTTTTTGACCGTCATAAACAATGTAATCGGCCTGGACACCAATATTAGCGTTGATGTTTTCCACACCGGCTTCTTCGATTTCAATAAATTCGGGATCGCTTTGAAACGTACGGAGTTTGATATCGGTCAGATTATTGAGATAGGAGGCCCCACCGATCAGGTTAATAACGGGCAATGCACCAGTATTGCCTTTAAACACATTATTCTGAGCGATACTCGTCTCCAGACGCTGGATTTTGATGGAAGGATTCTGAGCAATGGCCTTGGAAATTGCTTCTTCCAGACTGATGCGTTGGCCCCAGCAAGCTGTGGACACCAGTAAACAAAGGCCAAGAAAATATATTGATTTCATAATTAGTTGCAAGGTTTTATGATGGACTAAGCCAGCTCTCTACGTTTTTCTTTCAGTTCAATGTCTAAATCTGCCGCCGTGATGTTTTTAATGCGTCGGATATAGCGACTGAAATAGTATTTTAGATTGGCAATGATCAGCATGACTGAGGGTAAAAAAATGAGCGATAGGATCATTCCGAAGATCAATCCATAAGCAATGGCGATTGCCGTTGGTTTTAGAAACTGGGCGCTAATTGAATTATTGAATAGGAGAGGGGCGAGTCCAAAAACAGTCGTAATCGTAGTCAGTACGATAGGCCGGAATCTGGACATGGCTGCCAAGCGTAAAGCATCTCCTACAGATAATCCCTCTTTGATCTTTTCATTATAAGTCGAGATCAAAACCAGTCCATTATTAATCAAAATTCCCCAAAGGGCAATCATTCCAATTCCCGAGAAAATGCTCACCGGAATGTTGTGGAAATATGAGCCCCAAGCTACCCCCACAAAGGCAAAAGGTAACATAGACAAAATGGCTATGGTCTTACCAAATGAACGATAGTTCAGCATTAAAATGCCAATGATAATGATCAAAACCATTGTACCCGGGGTCTGGCTGGAGTTTTGGGTTTTTGCGGATAATCGAGCTTCTCCTTCTAAGGTGTATTTGATGTTGGGGAACTTAGCTTGTACTTCTTTGAGGATAGACGCTTCGGCTTCCGCTAGTACACTGGGAACAGACACTAATAGACTGGCCACATCTGCTTCCACCCGTATTTCCCGGATACCATTCTGATGATTGATTGCGGAAAGATTGGAGGAAGGTTTGAAGCTGGCGAGCTCATCGAGTGGGTAGCTACGCCCATCGGGCAATTGCAAGCGGGCCTGTTTCAAATCTTCGATGCTCTTACGGTCGTTTTTATCGTAGCGCAGCCAGATTTTTACCTCTTCGTCACCGCGCTGAATACTCTGTGCTTCCAGCCCAAAAAATCCTTTGCGAACTTGATCGAAGACTTGTGCTTCCGACAAGCCAAGGAATTTTGCTTTTGGCTTCAATTCCATTTCTAACTCTGGCATACCTTGCTTATCGGTATCGGTGACATCTTTGAGGTCATCACGCTGGGTCAAAAATGATCGGACCATATTTTTGGCTTCGCGTAAATGTTCCATGTTCCGCCCGACCAGAGCGATGGAAACGGGTTTACCAAATACCGCTACACTCCCGTAGGAAAGGTTTAATGCTTCGGGGATGGGGCCTACGGCATCGCGAATGCTCCCGGCTATTTTGAAAGACAAAATGCCTCTTGTATCTCCTTCCAGCATGTAAATATTCAAATACCCTTCATTGCTTTTTGGACCCACTACACGTTCGACATATTTAATCACTTGATTGCCATCGCTACGTTGATCACTGTAGGTGGTGTTGACTGCCCAGACTTGTTCTTCCATCATTGCCAACTTAGCCGTTGTGATCGCTTGATTGGTACCCAGAGGTAGTTCCAGTCTGGCGGTGATGACATCCTGATCAATCGTTGGGAAGAAGGTACTTTTAATGGTCCCTGAGCCCATCGCTCCAACTGTCAGAACCATGATCCCCAGGACAGCCAAAATGCCAAGTATGGGAAGCTTGAGTGAAACCTTGATGAGGCGCTTGTAGATTTTATCCCGAAAGACGAGCAGCGAATTGTTTGTCCAACGGGTTAATTTCCATGGCTTCACGGAGTGATCTAGTGCTTTAGAGCGCGCAATGTGAACGGGGAGAATCAACATGCTTTCCAATAAAGCCACGAATAAGGTCGCGCACACCACAAAAGAGATATCCGAGAAGTAATCCCCGAGCTGCCCATCAAAGAAAAAGAATAGAGAAAAGGCCACTGCTGTGGTCGCCAGCGAAGATAGTATGGCCGGAAATACTTCGACGGTGCCTTTGATTGCTGCCTCAAGGGGGCGCATGCCTTCGTGGAAGCGCTGATAGACATTTTCGGCTACCACCACGCCATCATCCACAATAACGCCCAGCACGATGATCAATCCAAATAAAGAAACCTGATTGATCGTCAAATCATAAAAGTTGGATAGGATAAACATGCCCAGTAGTGCAACCGGAATTTTAAAAGCGACCCAAAACGCAATACGTGGATCAAGGAATAAGCCTAAAACAATCACCACCAACAAAATCCCCTGCCAGGCATTATCGCGCAAGGTGCCAATAGCATCCGAAAGTGACACCGCTTTGTCTTCAATGACTTCGGCTTTGACTACTTCGTGCTGTGCATTGAATTTGGTAACTTCTCCATTGACGAAGACCGAATTTTCCAGGATATCTTCTTCGCTACGGCTAAAGATTTTCAAAATTACCGCTGGCTGTCCATTGACATAAGTCTGCGCGGGCTTGTCCGCAAATTTATCCTGAACATCAGCGAGATCTTTTAAGCGAACGATCTTTCCATCGGCAGATGCTTTAACGACAGTGTTCATTAAGCCCTGGGAGTAATAGCTGCGGCTATTCAGCCGAATGAGGATGTTTTGTTGATCGCTTTTGATCTCCCCTCCAGAAGCTTTGATATTGGTCATCTGGAGCGCACGTGCCACTTCATCGAAAGTCAGCTGATAGGCTTGGAGGTCATCCCGGCGGAGACGCACTTCTATCTCTTCTTCGGGATAGCCGCTCAGGAAAATCTGAGAGAGATTGGGAGAATAAGTCAGCTCATCCTTCAAATGCTTGGCGTGATCTTTCAAAGTGCTCAGGCTGACATCGCCAACGATTGCCACGGTCATGGTATAATTGAGGATTTCCTCTTTGAACACCACCGGGGCATCCATTCCTTTTGGAAAGGTGGTAATCTTGTCGATGGCATTGCTGACATCTTGCATCACTGCATTGGGATCAGCATCTTCTAGAAGTTCCACGCGAATATTGGCGAAGCTTTCCTCCGAAGTGGACGTGACTCGATCAATACCTTTTAAGCCATCCAGATTATCTTCGATTTTATCGACTACTTCTTCTTCCACTTCTTGGGGAGATGCTCCTCGGTACACCACATTAACCGCAATAAAATTGATGGGCTCGGGTGGTAGAAAATTGGAGCGCATATTCGCTAGCGTTGCTATGCCTACCACAATGATCAACCCAACAACGATGTCGACGATTCGAGGCTTCTGGATCAAAGTTCTTAAAATATCTTTCATCGTATTTTGAGTTTATAATTCTACTTTACTGCCCTCTACGGGAATATCAAATTGATCTAGAATCACGAGATCACCGCTTTCCAAGCCTTCTACAATAATAGAATCCGTGAGAAATTCAATGGGCTGTACGGCCTTCCGCAGGATGACGTCCTGTTGTAAAATCAACACACTTTTGTCTCTCCCCAATGCCTTATTGGGAATGACGGTAATGGCGTCAAGTTGGTCTGCTTTGATCTGACCTTCTAGGTACATTCCGGTGCGTAAGTCTTTGCCTTCTAAGCGGAAATACACTGGAATATTCTGGGTTTGAGGGTCAACAATATTATTGATCCGGGCCACTCGTCCGGTCCAAATACCTTGCGTTTGGTGATTGGTGAATTGGACTTTCGTTCCAATCTTGAGGTGGTTTATGGCTTTCATCGGCACGCCGGCTTCCAGTTCGTATTGGTAGCGATTGCTGATCGTGCCCAAGGGCTGGCCGGGTGAAACAAGGCTACCAATGTCAATATTGGCTGCAGTGATAGTGCCGGCGTATGGAGCGTAGATCGTGTATTTACTTAGCCGCTCTTCCAAAGATTTAATTTGAAAAAAGAGGTGATAGACTTGGTTGGACGTCAAGAAGAATTTCTCTTCGCTTGACTTCGGCTCCGGTAGCTCTTGTAAGGCATTACCAAAATGGTAAGCATCCACATAAGCCAGCCATTGCTCGTAACTATCCGGGTAGTCAGATTTTAAGTCGGGCAGTATCCCGGTGAGTGCATTCAAAAAGGCTGAACGCTGGGCTTCGAGGTTCAAGGCAAATTCTTGCTGATCGATTTTAACCAGGATGTCACCTTTGTTGAAGTTGATCCCGGCTTTAAACACCAGCGAAGTAGGTTCAATTCGACCTTGTACCTCCGCAAATATTTGGGTCGAATTGCCAGGGATCACACGACCATTAATTTCTGAGGTCATTTTACGTTCGCCATTGGCTACCGGCATGAGTAATAAATCACTTTTCTTGATCAAAGCCGATGGTGGCGATACTTCTGGTTGTGGTGCGTCCACTTGGGGGCGATCCGGTTCGGTGGCACCGCATCCAACCAACAGTAATGGCATAGCAATTACTGTTAGCACCTTGGCAAAAGGAACTAATATTTTCATTATTTACGATTTAGTGTTATGGTTGATTGAATAAAGTTATATCATATAGAAGACGAGTTGTATAGGAATATAGAAATTACACAAAACATAAATGAACGGCGTTCATTTATGTTCACGATTTAAATCTTTTTTTTTAATAAAATAAAAATGGCGCCTTACAGTAAATTGATTATTAGGTGTTTATGTGGAATGGTGGAAAAGGAGAAATGAAGGTGGAGTAAAGATTTTTAGGATGAGCTGAAAAGAGCAGAGGAGTGAGCCCTTTAGGCTGTAATGCCATCGACCATAACATCTACATAGTGATTGTAGAATGCATCGAGCGAACTATTGAGGGTGTTTGTTAGCAGGGTGTGTTTGACTTCGATAAGTTGTACCATACCGACAGAAGTTCCCCACATGACAAAAGCAAAGTCAGTAGTATTGAGAGAGGCTTTTACCAGACCCTGTTGCTTTGCATTTTCTAAGACGGAGACGACCAGATTAGTGATTTTTTGGCTGGCGGCCTGCAAAATGGGTGTTTCTTCCAAACCAGAATTAGCTTCATAAAACGACACCAGATCGTGGTACAATTTATTACTCTGATAAAAATGAAGATTGGCGTAAAGTATATTACGTATTTGCTGTAAGGGATCGTCTGACTGAGAGATGCCGTCTTGAAAAATCTTTAGCAGTTCTTCACGCGATTTCACGGTGAGTTGGGCAATGATGTCTTCCTTCTTTTTGAAATACAAATAGAGCGTCCCCTGGGCGAGTTTAGCTTCCTTGGCGACGGCACTGATGCTAAGCTTACTCAGTCCAACCCTTAACATGACAGCTTCAGCACTTTTAATAATATGCTGGCGTCGGATGTCCTTTTCTTCTTCCGCTCTGGCCTTTAGTATATCTTCGGAATGCGTCATTTATGGTCAAAACTCTTAAATAATGACAGATGTTTTCAAAACGGTCGCCTTTATGAGTAAAGATACTTAAACCGGCATTAAAAATTGGTTTAAAATCGTCAACTCAACTCTTTTGACGCTTAGGGATCCAAAATCGCGGATGGTCGAAGCACGAAAATGAATAAACTCCCTATTTTCTATCGCAATTTTTCTACTTTTGCGATGATTCTTAAAGGGTTTATAATTCATTCCTTTCAATGACAAACATTTCCAATTTACAAGACATTGCCAGTCAAGTGCGGCGAGACATTGTTCGTCAGACGCATTTGGCCGCAAGCGGCCACCCCGGTGGCTCTCTGGGCTGTGCGGATTTCCTTACGGCCCTCTACTTTCATATCATGGATCACGACCCGGCTTTTAATATGGAAGGCAAGGGAGAAGATCTTTTCTTTTTATCCAATGGCCACATTTCGCCGGTTTGGTATAGTGTGTTAGCACGTAGTGGTTATTTCCCAGTAGATGAGCTCGCCTCATTCCGCAAGATCAATTCTCGTTTGCAAGGCCACCCCGCTACCCACGAGGGCTTGCCGGGAATACGTGTTGCTTCCGGTTCGTTAGGTCAGGGCTTGTCCGTGGCTATCGGAGTAGCGTTAGCCAAGAAGATGAATGGCGACGATAAATTGGTCTATGCCCTTACCGGTGACGGCGAATTGCAGGAAGGCCAAATTTGGGAAGCCGTGATGTTTGCGGCCCACCACAAAGTGGACAACTTCATCGTTGCTGTTGATTGGAACGGTCAACAAATTGACGGTCCAAACAATGAGGTCATCAGTTTGGGAGATCTACCACTCAAGTGGAAATCTTTCGGTTGGGAAGTGATGCGCATGAATGGCAATGATATGGAAGACGTGGTCACGACCCTCGAAGCAGCCAAAGCGGCCACCGGCCGAGGTAAGCCAATTGTGATTCTGATGAAAACCGAAATGGGCTTTGGTGTCGATTTCATGATGGGAACCCACAAATGGCACGGCGTGGCACCAAACGCAGAGCAAACCGAAACGGCTCTGGCTCAATTGCCCGAAACCTTGGGTGATTTCAAAATCTAATTCCTTATTCTTAAACTCTAAGCATTAATTATGCTCGAAAATATTGTCAGTACTGGTAAGAAAGCAACCCGCGATGGCTTTGGGGCCGGGCTGCATGAAGTAGGTCAGCAAAATGATCAGGTTGTTGCTTTGGTGGCAGACCTGCTCGGGTCACTTAAAATGCAGGCTTTCAAAGCAGAATTTCCCGAACGTTTTATCCAGGTCGGTATCGCTGAAGCTAACATGATGGGCATCGCCGCTGGATTAGCTACTGCAGGCAAGATTCCTTACACCGGTACTTTTGCTAACTTTTCTACGGGCCGGGTCTACGACCAAATTCGCCAGTCCATTGCTTATTCGCACAAGAATGTCAAGATCTGCGCATCACATGCAGGGTTGACCTTGGGCGAAGATGGTGCCACCCACCAGATTCTCGAAGATATGGGCATGATGAAAATGTTGCCGGGAATGACGGTCATCAATCCTTGTGATTATAATCAAACGAAAGCCGCAACTATCGCTATTGCTGAGCACCACGGTCCGGTTTATTTGCGTTTTGGACGTCCTGGTTGGCCGATCTTCATGCCAGAGAATCAGAAGTTTGAGATTGGTAAAGCGGTTTTGTTAAGCCCCGGAGCTGACGTCAGTATCTTCGCTACCGGACACTTGATGTGGAATGCCGTGGAAGCCGCTAAGCAACTCGTTAGCGAAGGTATTAGCTGTGAGCTGATCAACATCCACACGATCAAACCACTCGATGAAGAAACCATCCTGGATTCCGTGAGTAAGACCCGTTGTGTCGTTACGGCCGAAGAACACCAGATGAACGGTGGACTAGGTAGTTCTATCGCCCAACTTCTGGCACGAAAGATGCCGGTACCCATGGAGATGGTGGCCGTTCAGGATTCTTTTGGAGAGAGTGGAAAACCCACAGAATTGCTGGATAAATACGGATTGGGTGTGAATGATGTAGCTGCTGCCATTCGAAAAGCAGTAAGTCGCAAGTAATCACCCTTAAATTACGACTGATAAAAGGCCGTTTTTTGGAAAAACGGTGAAGTTGCAGAACAAATTAGATGAAAAATTTCTTTCTAGAATTGTTCGCAATTTGTATTGATGAATATTTGAAATAAAAAATAGACAGCGAGAGTCAGGCCGGACGGTTTTAAGTCCGGTCTATCATATAACATACATATTAGAAAACACAGTCCCTCCCACTGAATTAAATCAGTTACATTCATGAAATTTGGAACGAAAGTTATCCACGCGGGGATCGAACCCGATCCTGCAACGGGCGCCATCATGACGCCAATCTTTCAAACTTCGACTTATGTACAAGCGTCACCCGGTGAGCATCAAGGCTTTGAATACGGGCGCACGCAAAATCCGACGCGTACGGTTTTAGAAAATAACCTGGCGGCGCTCGAGAACGGCACTCACGGAATCTGTTTCGGTAGTGGCTTATCGGCAATGGATGCGATTTTGCGTTTACTGGAACCGGGTGATGAAGTTATTTCGACCGATGATCTTTACGGTGGCTCCTATCGTTTGATGACTCGGGTTTATGGGAAGTACGGTTTGGAGGCCAAGTTTGTGAGCATGCAAAACCCTGCGGAACTTGCGAAGCAAATCACCGAAAAAACGAAACTGATTTGGATAGAAACGCCGACTAACCCCATGCTAAATGTGGTTGATATTACGGCTATTTGTGAGGTGGCCGCGGCTAAAGGGGTAAAGGTTTGCGTTGATAACACCTTTGCTTCGCCTTACTTGCAGACCCCTTTGGATATGGGGGCTGATCTCGTGTTGCACTCAGCGACGAAGTATCTTGGTGGTCACTCCGATGTTGTTTTAGGAGCGATTGTAGTTAAGGATGCTGACTTGGCCGAGCAGTTGTATTTTTTGCAAAATGCTGTAGGAGCAGTGCCTGGTCCACAGGATTGCTTTTTAGTATTGCGCGGGATCAAAACGCTGCACCTGCGCGTGGAGCGGGCCTGCCAAAATGCACGTAAAATTGCAGAAGCGCTGGAGCGCCATCCGAGTGTTTCTAAAGTATATTATCCAGGCTTTACCTCGCATCCGAATCACGAAACAGCGAAAAAGCAGATGCGTGATTTTGGAGCCATGGTTTCCTTTGATTTGGTAGAGAACAATTTCGAAGCGGCCAAGCGGATTTTGAGTGGTACTAATTTATTTTCGCTGGCGGAGTCATTAGGTGGCGTCGAATCTTTGATTGGACATCCAGCTTCTATGACCCATGCTTCCATTCCGAAGGAAGAACGCTTGAAGGTAGGATTGACCGATTCTTTGATTCGATTGAGTGTCGGAATTGAAGATGTCGATGACCTTATTGAGGATCTTGAAAAGGCTTTAGAGAACGGCTAAAGTTGATTAAAATAAAGCATGAAAAATGCGCTTTGTCATCAGGCAGAGCGCATTTTTTTTTCTGAAAAATGAATTTTTTTCAATTTTTTTTCAAAAATATAAGAGGTTGAAATATAGGTTATTGTGAGTGTTGTTTAAATGAATGGTGTAATGTTTTGTGAAATTGATTTATGGAATTTTTGAGAAACGGAATCTTAAGATAGTGACAACCGAATTAATCATTCCATCAAAATTATTGACATCATGGAAAAGAAAAACAACAACGTATTGTACTCTGAAAAAGTAAATGGTAATAACAAAGTTTATTTCCTCGATTTAAAACAAGCGGAGAATGACGCTAACTATTTGGTGATCACACAATCCAAGTCCGTGGGCGAAGACAAGTATGAGCGTAAACGCATGATTTTATTTGAAAATGAGGTTGAACAATTGGGAGCGGCCTTATCTCGCATTCTTATCAATTTCACCAAACGAGCAGAACGTGATGAAGAGCGCATTGCAAAGATCCGGGAAGAATACCCTAATGCATTCCATGCTTGGACTAAAGAAGACGAAATGCTCTTGACCAGTCTATTCAACGAAGGAAAATCAATCGAAGTGTTGAGCGTTGCACTGCAGCGCCAAGCCGGAGGTATCAAAGCCCGGCTGGAAAAATTAGGGCTGGCCGAAAAAGAAAAAACGGTCGCCTAGAAAATTGTTCTTGTCAAAACCGATGCTTAACAAATCGGTATGTGAAGGAGGCCTCAGTACATCATCGTGCGGGGCCTCACTTTTCTCACCTACAAAATGCAAAACATGTCTGAAAATAAAACGATTTCGATCAAAAACTGGTCAGAAATGGATCGACCCCGCGAAAAACTGTTACTACGCGGTAAAAATAATCTATCAGATGCAGAGCTCTTGGCCATTTTACTCCGCTCGGGCACCCAAAGTGAAAGCGCCTTAGCCCTCGCTCAACGCATCCTCAATGCGGTCGATTACAACCTCAAAAACCTTGGCCAATGCACCGTCCACGAGTTGAAGCAATACCGCGGCGTTGGAGAAGCAAAAGCCATCACTATCCTGGCCGCGATGGAAATTGGTCGTCGCCGGCAACTTCCCGGCGTCTCTGATCCGCGGAACAAAGTGACCTCAAGTTTTAGTGCCTACGAACTCATCGCGCCTTTGCTCCATGATTTACATCATGAAGAGTTTTGGATCATCTTGCTCAATCGCGCGAATAAATTGGTGGGGCGTGAACGCATTAGTACCGGTGGTGTATCCGGTACGATCGTCGATGCCAAACTCATTTTTCAAAAAGCACTCACCACCAAAACGGCAAATAGTATTATCCTGGTACACAATCATCCTTCCGGGAATCTCCGGCCCAGCAAAGCGGATGTCAATATTACTCAAAAACTTGTACAAGCCGGTGAATCTCTGGATCTCGCAGTACTTGATCATCTCATCATTGCCGGAAATAGCTATTTCAGCTTTGCGGACGAAGGCATGATGTAGTTGAACGGAGCAATTGATAGCAATATCTTTTTACGATACTCTAATATCATTGTACCCTGGGCAACAAAGAAATCAGGCGGCTGTTGTATATTTGTGCTCCCGCTCGGGGATAGCTCTATCAGCTCTAAACCAAATAACTTTATGAAACTTGCCAATTACACCCTTGGCCAATGGGTACCACACGAAGGAGAAGGCCTGCCGCAGTATAATGCCATCACTGGTGAACTCATCGGTACGGCCGGTAGCGATGGTCTCGATTACGCAGCCATGATGGCCTACGGTCGCCAAACCGGTGGGCCGGCCTTACGCAAAATGACCTTTCAGGAACGTGGTCGTATGCTCAAAAAAC
>JANQQI010000070.1 GCA_028285085.1 Saprospiraceae bacterium
AACATCTCCCAACAAGGCTTGCGCCGCGCCCCGAGCGGGTCGGCCCGGCGATTTATCGGTCGGCAAGCTCTCAATCGCCTCTTTCAGATCCGATTCAATTTGGGTATACACTTGCGCAGCAGCCGTACGCCCTTGTCCGAAAAAGTCTGAAGGATTACTCGTTTCCTCGATCACTAAAGGAATATCGCCGTAAAGTCTGACCAAATTAAAATACAATAAGGCCCGAATAAACTTCATTTCTCCAATTCTCACTTCCCGCAGTGCCGGATCTTCATAAGTAATCCCGCCAATACGGTTTAGCACCACATTGGTGCGCTGAATACCGCGATAAGATTCACGCCAAATATCACCGACCAAATCATTACCCGGGAAAGTAGAAAAATCATCTAGTTGACCAAATCGACCACCGTCGTTCGCCGCAATTTCTTCGAAAGCATCTTCGCCGGAGATATCTCCCACGCCGATTAAATCCAGGCCATACAGACCACCATCTTGTAATTGGCCGTAAACACCGATGATTGCACTCTCTAACTCCTGTTCACTGAGATAAAAATTATTGGCCGCTTTTTCAGTAATAGGTACCAAATCCAATTTATCTCCACAAGCAGCAAAAGACAGGGAAATGATGGTACCAAAAATGATATAGTAATTGAATTTCATTTTTAAATTATTTTTTGGAAGCTGATTGAAATACTCAAATCCCCCACTTGTCTTTCTTTCACACAATTCAGTTGAGAATTATAAAACTTCAGGATTAAAATTTAGCATTCACACCAAAGGCAATAAATCGCGTCAATGGGCTAGCCGATTGAATCCAGCCTCGAGTCAAAGTCTGTCGAACATTTGAGCGCGTATCAATGCCATCGGAATTATAACCTCTGAAATCCGTGATGTTGAATAGATTATTACCCGTGACGTATAGTCGTACCCCTTCTATGCCCCAAGCACTCGTGATTCTACTCGGTAAGGTGTATCCTATCTGTAAGCTGCGTAATCTGAAATAATCACCATCATAAACCGATAAGCTGGAAGATCGAGTGGCACGCCCCGCTGAAGAGAAGCTGGAAAAATCCGGTCTTCTGAAGAAACCATCGGGATTACGATCCGAGAAGTAATTGTCAAAATAGTATTGAGAAGGAACAAAAAAGCCTTCACCACTTTCTGTGTAGTATATCATACGGTCCGATACTTCTCGCCCTTCGATACCGTTAAACTGAACTCCAAAATCAAAACCTTTGTAAGTCGCCGTAAAACCAAAGCCATAAGTCAATTCTGGATTAAAATCACCCAAAAGCACACGGTCATCGGGCGTAATCACTCCATCACCGTCCGCATCGCGTACAATATAGTCACCGACTTCCGTACCCGGCAGCGGTGTCACACTGCTATTGTCAATTTCGGCCTGAGATTTATACACGCCTTCGATATCGTAAGCGTAGAATTCGGCAATGCTCTCTCCAACACGGGTCAAGAAGTTCATCCCGCCATTATTTTCAATGATCTGTTCTTGTCCCGTTCCCAGCGCTATCACTTCGTTGCTATTGGTCGTAATATTGGCATTGAAGCCGATACCAACGGCACCGATCTTAAATCCAGTACCACGCAATTCCAGCTCAAATCCACGATTTTCCAACTCTCCAATATTTTGCAAGGAAGAAGAAAAACCAGATTGTTGTGGCACCGGCACTTCCAGCAATAAATCCGTAGTATTCGAAATGTAGTACTCCGCCGTCAGAAATAATTTATTTTCCAGGAATCCCAGGTCGACCCCAAAGTTTAAAGCGGTATTGGTCTCCCAAGATAGATCCGGGTTGGGTGACGTGCTGGTGAATGAGCCTGCTTCCAGATTGCCATCGATCACATAATTGTCGGGAGATACCAAGGCAATTGAAGCAAAATCACCGATTTGGTTATTCCCGGTTTGGCCCCAGCTGACTCTTAGCTTAGTGAAACTAAATGGACTCTCCTCTGGAAAGAAAGCTTCGTTGCTCAGCGTCCACCCAGCAGAAAGCGAGGTGAAATTACCGTATTTGGTATTCGCGCCGAAACGCGACGAACCGTCTCTTCGCCAAGAAGCAGAAAGCGAGTAGCGATTAGCAAAATCATATTGCAAGCGACTGAAGTAAGATTCTAATGCCCATTTTCTGGTTACGGAAGTTGCCGTGGGATTAGTCGCACCGGCAATATTCCGGAGGTTATCATCCGCAAAATTGTTGCTCTCCAGTCGAGTGCGATTACTGGTCTCCTGTTGATAGCTGTAGCCTAGCAAAACATCAAAGGAATGCTGACCGATAGCTTTTCTGTAGGTTAGCAGATTTTCGGTAATTAGGTTTTCGCGCTTACCTTCACTGCGAAAAGCCATCGCAAGGTTGTTCACCACCGGTGTTCGATAATTTCCAATATTCGAAGGAGCGAAAAACTCTTCTACGCCTGTATTATAATCGCCTCCGAAAGATGTCTTGAAGGTTAAGCCATCGATGGGTTCTATCTCCAGATAAGTGTTCCCAAAAATTCTAAATTCTCGCTCGGTGAAGTCCGTCAATTCCGCGTGTGCGACCGTATTTTCTGAAATCGGGCCATCCCAATTGAGATTATTATCATCCACCTGAGCCGCAATAGTCGGTGTGCCATCTGGATTATAAACGGTATAATAAGGCTGCATCAAAATGATGGAAAAGGCCGGATCCGGTTGTCCTCCAACCCCCAGGCCATAGTTTGACCAGCCAGCTTCACCCGTAGGATTAGCGTCTACGAAAGCTGTATTCGAAGTAATTCCAAAACGGATGCGATCATTAATTTGGGAGTTGATTTGGATATTGTTAGTATAGCGTTTGTAATCAGAGGCGATGATGATATTTTCTTGATCGAAATAGCCAAAGGATACCGAGTAGTTCGTTTTTCGCGTTCCTCCGCTCAGATTGATATAGTGATTTTGCTGCCGTGCTGTTCTAAATACGGCATCTGCCCAGTCCGTATTTGTCAGATTAGGAGTACCGTCTAAATACGATTGTAAATAGGTTGGAATGCGGCTGCGTTTACCACCACCATTAGCATCCCGAGTAGCATTATCATCAGTAATATTCCGCTCAACACCGCCGGAGAGATAACCAAAATTTCTCGCGTCATTATCGAAGAGCGCCGTCTCGTAAGCATCAGTTAATTCAAAGTTATCGATCCGTTCCTGAAAACCAATGTAGCCATCATAAGTCACTTTTAAATTGCCTTCCTCTCCTTTCTTAGTGGTAATCAAAATCACCCCATTCGAGGCTCTTGAGCCGTAGATAGCGGCCGAAGCCGCATCTTTCAAAATACTAATGGACGCAATATCTTGACTACTAATGGAGCTAAAGGGCGTTCCCTCAGACAGCGGGTTGCCATCCACGACAATCAGAGGATTTGTTCCTGCGGTTAGCGTATTGAGCCCCCGGATTTGGATAACGGAATTGTCACCAGGATTTTTACCGTTACCGGCAATCAGTACACCGGCGATATTACCAACCAGGCCTTGCTCAAAATTCGCGGAAGAGAATTGATTGATCGTTTCATTATCTACTTTGGAAACGGCACCATTAAATTTTTCCTTGGTTCCCGTTCCGTAACCAATCACCACGACTTCATTTAAAGAAGCGATATCTACGTCCAACTCAATATCAAAATTCAAGGCCACCCCAATTTCGACTTCTTGGCTTCGAAATCCAACATAAGCGACCTGTAAGGTCTTGGCTTTTTCGGTAACATTCAGAGTGAAATTGCCATTTTCGTCGGTCACGGTACCATTGCCAGTTTCTTTGACTAGCACTGTAGCACCGATTAGTGGCTCTCCTTCTTTTGATTTCACCGTGCCCGACAGTTCACGATTAAATTGAGGTTTAGTATTTCTCCTCAGGATTTGTTTTTTCACATAAATGACCTGAGCAATGACATTAAAGTCCAGTGAAAAATCATTAGATAATTGTCGCAACACTGCATTTAATTTCTGCTTTTCAGAGGATACTTCAAATGTCTTTTTTTCGTCGACATCGGCACTATTATAGGCAAAAGAGTAATCGGTCTGTTCCTGTATTTGATTGAAGATAGCATCCAATTGTCCGGGCTTCAATTTCACCATTACCCCTTCGGGAATTTGGTCTTGTGCGCCTAATAAACTGGAGCAACAGGAAATTAATAATAGCCCAATGAAAGCGGCTTTCCTAAGCAAAAAATTCATAATTTTGTTTGATTATTTAGTTAATAAATCGGAGGAGGTGTTAGTGATGCTCGCCAGCTGTTAACCCTCCTCCGTACTCTATAGGCTCTCAGAATCTTATCGTAATACTGTCTTTGGTCGTAAAGTCATATTTGATATTTTGCAGATAATTCAACCCTTTTAATAAATCATCCAGCGCGATATTTTCTGGGTAAACCGCCGTTAAGTGTTCTCTTTTTTTATTCGTATTCTCTTCCTGTACGATGGTGACATCATAGTAGCGTTCAATGCTTCTCAGTACTTCATCCAAAGGCACATTCTGAAAAGATAATCGACGATTAATCCACATATTTTGTAGTTCAAAAACATCTTGAGCTACAGCATGCGATCCATTTTCTGTATGTATTGCCAGCTTATCATTGGCCACTAAACGACTGGTGTCCTGAGCATTATAAACTGCCACACTCCCTTCCCGCACGTGCACGCGCGCTTCGCTTTCATTGTAGTAAGCCTGAATATTAAATTTTGTCCCCGTTACTAATAATTCATTATTTCCAAAATTGACTCGAAAGGGAACATCCGGATTCTTTGCCACTTCGAAGTAGGCTTCCCCGGTTAAATCAAGTGATCGATCATTTAGAAAGTCTTCTTGATAACTCAAGCGAGTAGCCGCATTTAACCAAACTTTGGAGCCGTCCGGCAAGTCAACAACTTGCTTGTCTTCACCCGGCCCTACGATAGATTCAACTACTGCCGGCGTTGAATTTTGTTTGCTAACCACCAGCCAACCGGCGAGTCCTAAAAGGCCAATAAAAGAAGCGGCAGCCACCCAGTGTCGAATTTGCAATCGTCTTTGACGCTGCTTTTTTTGTGGTGCTTTTTCTTCGTCAATACGTTTCTTTATTTTTTGAAATAATACCCGATCTTTTTCCGTGTATTGCTGTTGATCGTTTTCTGCTTTCTTCCAAATATCCTTGGTCATAGCATCCAATTGCTCATCATTTTGCTTCAAGGCATCGGTCAAAATTCGTTTATCCTTTCGAGTCGCTTTTTTCTCCAGGTAAGCAGTCCATATTCTTCTCAAATTAATCATGTGTGGTGTCTTATATTTATAGGGTATATCCTTCGAATTGGAGAAACACCCAATGCCGGTACATTAAGAAATTGTAAACTTTAAAAATGATAGAAAAATGATCTTAGCTCAGGAGAGCAATGTCGATCAATACCAAAATCATTGAGGAACGAAAAGACAAGTCTTTTTTGATCGCAGCCAGAGCACGATTCATGTGATTCTCTACCGTACTTTCAGAAATATTAAGTTGATTTGCGATTTGGTGGGTCGTCAGTCCTTCTACTCGTTTGAGCTGAAAGACTTGCTTGGCGCGTTTGGGCAACTTACCAATCGAAGCATCCAAGCTATTTTGCAGCTCTTGATAAAACAGCGCTTCGTCTGGAGATAACACACTTTGAGAAGTCAATTCGGGGGCCTCTGATAGCTCTAATTGCAACTGTTTTTTTAGTGCTTTTAGAGCATAATTCTTCGCAATTGTAAAAAGATAATTGTCGAAAGATTGCTGAAGGTCAATGCGGTGTTTTTGCTTCCAAAGCGTGAGAAAGGTATCTTGAATCACGTCATCCGCATGCTCCAACAAGTGCATCCGATTGAGGAATGCTCTTATTTTCCCAACGTATAGCTTGTACACGTCCTCGAAGGCAGAGGTATCGCCTTCTTTTAAACGAATGAGTAACTGATTTTTCATTTTATCAAGCAAAGGCTTCGTGGGCTGAAATTAGGTAATTGATCTTTATTCAAAAAATGAACTATTTTAAGTTAGGGTTAAATTGAAAAATCAGTGTAGCAATTCTACATTTTCAAAAGTCCAAAAATGACAAATCGAAACGCCGGGAAATTCCGAACTTTGTATCAAAGTCCTTAAAATGCAAAATGGTACTCAGTTGGAGCGATATAAGAAACTGTTGAATTATCTCGATGAGCAATTCAAGGAGGATATCAATATTGAAAAGGTTGAGGCAGTTTGTCATTATTCTTACCGTAACATCAACCGAATCTTTCAGGCACTGCAGCATGAAACCATCGGCAAGTACGTCAAACGACTCCGACTCGAAAAGGCCGCCCAGTATTTAAAATATTCCGACACCAGCATCTCAGATATTGCTTTTGATATTGGTTTTGAGGATGTTGCGGCCTTTAGTAAGGCGTTCAAAAATAAGTACAACTGCTCGCCTTCTGCTTTTCGGAATAGCGGCAACTCAATACGAAATATTAATCAGCAAATAATCTCTCCTACATCAGAAGATGGTCAACCCAAGCTCTCTTTTACAATTGAATACCTACCTGATTTTGCGTATCTGTCGCTAGAATACCGGGGAGCTTACGAAGATATTTCTGCTATCCATCAGACCTGGGAGCAGCTCTTGGCTTATGCGATAAATAAGGAGATTCTGACCGACGACACCCCGGTAATGGCGGAAATCCTCGATGATAACGAGATCAGCGAAAGCGTTCATTGTCGCTTTGCTCCCGCGATTATTTTACAAAATCCAGATGTTATTACACCAGAGGGGTTATTTAATATCAAGGAACACAAACGACAGAAATACGCAAAGTTTATCCATCCAGGGTCTCATGCATCCTGCATGGATACCTACAATAAAATCTATGCCTATTGGATGACTGAGGTGGGGTTGGAACTCGAAGACTTACCGACTTTGGAGTTTTATCTCAACGATGAATCAGATACCCCAGCGGAGGAACTGCTGACCGAGATTTATATCCCAGTGCAGTAGATGATCTAAACGCTTCAAATAGTTGATGCTTCTTCAAGACTGTCCAAAACGGACAAAGAACTCTTCCCGATTGCCTCTAAATTGGAGATAGTATGATTAAATACTGGATGCCATGGCGTCAAGTATGACGATTTCTTTTTTCACAAATTTCTCAATATGCATTTCTTATTAAAAATACCAGTCGTCTTTCTATTCTTCAATTTAAATACAGCAAATGGATTGTCCTCCGATAGCGAAATAGATCCGATTACGATACAAAGCTTATCCAAAAAGTGGCAACTCGAAAAATACAGCTATGATGCTTATTCAGAAAAGCCGGCCAAAAAAGAAAAAAACGATTATCTCCATTTTAAACCCGATATGACTTTCGATAGCGTATCCGAAGGAAAAAAGGAAACGGGGCTATGGCGAATTGAGTCACAAACAAAACGCATATATTTATCACAGCCCGGAAAAGACAGCGAATTAATTTTCATTATTGATCATATATCCTCTAAGCAATTGGTGCTCATGCTTGATGATCCTTCTGATCCTGACGCCAAGTTTTTAAAAATCCATTATACCCAAAAATAGTTTATTATGAGTTTTGCTGAATTAGTATCCCTTTTTGAAGAGTCCGGTATTATGATCTTCATTGGCTATTTTGCATTATTCAATTTAGGCCTGATCATCGTTGAAGTGTTCCTGGATTTTTTCACCTCTAAGGAACGCCGCTGGAAAGATACCGGCGCCAACTTTGTGATCTTTTTCATCAATCAACTGCTCGAAAAGACGACTTTTGGGGCGATCGGCATCATAGCGCTTATGCCTTTTCATTGGCTGACGCCGCTCAGTATCCCCATGAATATCTGGACCTGGATTGCGGCCTTCATTGCCGCAGATTTCACTTACTACTGGATGCATCGACTGGAGCATGAGCATCGCATCTTTTGGGCGAGCCACAGTGTACACCACTCTTCGCAGGATTACAATCTGACGATCTCCATGCGTCTCAGCATCGTGGAAAGTATTTTTGAATGGATTTTCCTCATCCCGATGATCCTGCTCGGCTTCAGTCCGTTTATGACCATGGCCTGCTTAATCTTAATCGCACAATACCAAACCTGGATCCACACCGAAAAGATTGTCAAATTAGGCTGGCTCGACGAAGTCTTCAACACTCCCTCGGTGCATCGGGTCCACCACGGCTCCAACCCCAAATATCTGGATAAAAACTACGGTGGCCTTCTGACTTTATGGGACAAACTCTTCGGCACCTTCCAGCGCGAAGAAGAAAAAGTCATCTACGGTCTCACCAAAAACATCAATACCAACAATCCCATCACCATCAATTTCATTGAATACCAAAACATCTGGAAGGATGTCAAAAAATGCCGTAATTGGAAGGATCGCTTTAGGATCATTTTTGGGGATTTGAGATGGCGACCGGCGTATTTTAGAGAAGAGGTAGAGAAAGTGAAAGTGGACGTATTGAGTGATGAGCGACGGCGGGTGAGTTGAGATTTTTTAGCATATCATCAACCATTGCAATTTAAAACAAAAAAGCGCTGTATTCCATGGAATACAGCGCTTTTGTATATTTCAGTAGCGTGGGGGAGGCTTGAACTCCCGACCTCAGGGTTATAAAGAGAAACTTTCCTTACTCTTCGAATATCATCATTTATGACGATACAATAAATAGCTATTCTTTATACCTTACATTATCATAAATATCAAATCGCATCAGGAATTAATGGGAAACATAAGTTTTGCATATCAATCACAAACTTATAATTAAAATACTAATTAAACATTGGAGTAAGTTAAATTCATACCATGAAAATAGGTCTTAAAATTTTAGAAGATATTGGTAATCTGATAGCTCAAGACGAGCTAAAACAGGCTATAGAAAAATTAAGACTCCTACTAAAAGGGAGTCCTATGGCCACAGAAATTATTGTGCAATCTGCGAGGTACAATGATGTTATGAAACAAATTCGACTAGGTACAATCTCATCTGAAGATTCAAACTTAACAAAGAATAAAATTAGATTTGCTTTAATTCAAATGGTTGAAATGATAGAGGAAGAAGCCTCAAAAAATGAAGTTTTCAAAGAGGAGCTTAAAAAGATAGATAAA
Organism: Saprospiraceae bacterium; assembly: GCA_028285085.1. Lineage (GTDB taxonomy): Bacteria > Bacteroidota > Bacteroidia > Chitinophagales > Saprospiraceae > JAHDHW01. The sequence continues at coordinate 9,113 of JANQQI010000070.1, forward strand.
GGCCTAAAAAACAACTTAAACCAAATTAGGTTCACTGGCAATAACAACATCAATATTCAAGGTGCTGACAATTCAACGATCTCTATTAATACTTCCTCAAAAAATAATCAATAATGAATCTTAAAAAGATAGTTGAGAACATCTTAGCGATAAAAGGATTTAAAATTGGCCAAAACATTGCAATAACAGAAGGGAATAACAATATCACTATTCAAGATATTACTAATAGTAGTATTCGGATTACTCAAAGCATTAATGGAGTTGATGTCGAAACGTTTATTACTAAGATCATCTCTAAAATAGTCGAAGTTTATCCTTCACATAAGTCGAAAACCCCAAAGATATTAAACTCTATTTTATTTGCTTCTCCAAAAAGGATTATAGGAAGAACAAAAGAAGTAGGAGAAATTATGTACCGCTTAAATACTAATAATTCTTTGTTATTAGTCAGCGGAGTTGGAGGAATAGGCAAAAGTGTATTAGCAAACTACTATTACTCTCTTTTTGAGGATATATATTCTCACATAATATGGCTAACTGGAAAAAAAGACTTGGAAGAAGCACTATTATTTGATGTAAGACTTCTCAAAAACCTAGGTCTTACCGATAAACTATTGCCTATTTTACCTAGTATTTTAAATTCAAAAAATGATTTACAAAGAGAATATGCAGTTGCGGAAGTTGAATCAGCCTTAAAAAAATTACCTGCAAAAACTTTGGTAATAATTGACGACGCAAATACAGATAATTTTAAAACAATACAGAGGTGGCAATCAACATTCGAAAATTTTCACTTTCTCATTACATCACGAGAAGTTAATTCAAACTTAAATACTTATGAGTTAGGTGTTTTGTCAGAAGATGATGCTTTAGAATTATTTTATACCTTTTATGGGTACGAAAAAGATGATTCAACTGTAAAATCGATTCTTGAACAGATTCAATATCATACCTTATTAATAGAACTTATCGCAAAAGCAGGAGAAGAAGGGGCACTACCTTTAAAGGTACTACACAATTTTTTAGAAACAGGATATATTGAACATGAAGGACTGCAATTTGCTATTGATATTAACGAGTTAAAAGAAAATAATCGGTTACCTGAAGAAGAAAGAATTGTAAATTATATTCAAATTCTATTCAAAACAATTCTTAAACTAGATGAAGATGAGCAAGAAGTATTATCAAGTCTATCTATACTTCCAACGACCCCACATTCTAAAGGATTACTCTTTAAAATACTGAAAGAACTTAAAAAAAAAGATTCAAGAGCTTTTGAATCGATAGAAATTCTTAATTCACTTAATTCGCTTCATAAGAAAGGATATTTAGCCCGGGATAAGGGAATATACTCTCTCCATTCATTAGTCGCATCTGCAACTAGAGGCCATATTAAAATAGACTTAACTTCTAAGGAACAGCTAATTATAAATGTAAAAAACTTACTTCATTTCGCCCCAAACGAAGGCAACCCTGTTGATAAATTTCCATTTGTCCCTTTTGGTGACGCTCTATTGAAATACTTGCCCCTGCCAGACGGTGAAGCAAATGTAAAGTCCTACACTTCATTACAAAATGAACTCGGACGAGTTCATAGAGTCTTCGGCAACTATAAGCGTTCGATAAATATAATGGAAGGAGGAATAAATTTGCTTGAAAGATATGGGGATAAATCAAAAAAAACGAAGTCAATTTTAACAGATAGAATGACTAATTTATCATTAGCGTATTCCGGTATAGGTGATAATCACAAAGCCAAAGAATTACTTGAAGAAGTTATAAATAGAGATGTGGATCTTTTTGACATGATTCACCCAGGCATGGTGTCAAACTTATCAGTTATATGTCGAGATTTAGGAGAATATAAACAAGCAGTAGAATTATCAACTTTTGCTTTAAACCAATCACAAAGTATGTTTGGCGAAACTGACTTACATACTGCTCATAGCCTTTTTAATCTAGGAATGTGTTATAAAGACTTAGGAGATTATGGTAAGGCACTAAAATTAACGACGGAAGCATCCAATCTCTTTGAACGCAAGTTAGGCGTTCAGCACGTAAAAGTAATAGATACATTATTAGGGGTAAGTATGGTTCATGCAGAGTTAGGAGATTTCAAAGAAAGTTCTCAGATTTTAGAAAGAGTTTTAGAGAATTGTATTAATCTTTTCGGAGAGGATCATCCAAAAGTTTATAATATTAAAAATAGTCTTGCGATAAACTATGGTGATTTTGGTAAGTATGAAAAAGCCGTTGAAATTCTTGAAGATGTATTGTATTATCAAACTCAACACTTGGGAGAGGATCACCCCAACCTGCTGGTAGGTCAGAGTAATTTATCTATCTATTATGAGAAAGCAGGAAATTACGAAAAAGCCGCAGAGATTGCCGAAATTTCATTAAAAAAGTCAATTTCTAAATTTGGCATTGACAATCCTATAATTGCTACGCGAATGACCAACTTAGCCGTTGTTTACAAGCAGCTGGGAAAACTTGATAATGCAATAAAAATGTTTAAAACAGCTATTGAAATAGATGCAAAACATTTAGGCGAGAATAATATAAAAACTGCAGTTACTCTAAATGGCTTAGGAACTACTTATGGTGAATTACAGGACTTTGAAAATGCTTTAGATTGTCTGTCTAGATCTTTGAAGATAAAGATGGAAGTATTAGAAGAAAACCATCCTGACATCGGCATTACTCAATCGAATTTATCAGACATTTATCTTGCGCTAAAAGATTTTTCTAAATCAAAAGCGTTAATTGAAGCTTCTTTAAAAAATGGGATTCATAATTTTGGCGAGAATCATCCAGCTATTCCCAAAAGGTTAACTAAATTAAGTACAATTTATTACCAAATTGGAAAGCCACAAGAAGCTATTGATATTATTGATAAAGCCATTGTCCTTCAGAAAAAATTACTTGGCGAAAACCATCCTGAGGTAGCTCAACTATATGTCATTTTAGGTTCTATGTTTGGTGGGTATAAGCAATTCGATGAAGCTGAGAATTTTTTTCAAAAATCTTACTCGATCTTAAGTTCACAATTGGGTGAAGAAAATTATCACACTCAGAATGTAATAAAGCTTTTTCATCAATTACAAATTGCTAAAAAGGATTATGAGAAAGCTCAGAATTCTACTACTAAGATCTTTTTATACACAGATAAAGCTTATGTATTTCAAAGTAATGGAGACTTTATAAAAGCAAAAGAGTTATATGAGAAAGAAGTAGAACAATTGATAAGAAGATTTGGAGAAAGCCACATCTATACTGCGGAAGCTTACATAAATCTCTCAACAGTATATCACGACCTGAAAATGTACCGAGAAGCTATTAGTTTTTGTGGTAAAGGTTATGACATATATCTTGCACAGTTAGGTAAAGACCACCCTAAAACTTTTGAGACTGAATTTTTATTAGGCTCACTTCAAATGAATATTGCGGCCGATATGATGTTGAACTATCCAGAGCAAAAGCATAGTAAAAATAATAATTTAGCCCCTATCACAATCGAATATCTGGAAAATTTAGTTAGCTCCACTCATGACAAAAAATTAACCTTACTTGAAAAGATGAACTTTCAACCTTCTGGATTTAATGATAAAAATCCAATATCAGATTTTCATTATCATAGTTTTGTCAGGTCTTATGAAGCTAAAGAAAGCCAATTTGGAAATGTGAGAGAAGAAATCAGACTCCATCAAGGAAGCCAATCCTTTACATCATCTTCTGATGCTAGTTTAAATGATGGAAACTTATCTACAATTTCATTTGTATTATCCGTCATGGATAAAGATGAGTTAAAAAGATATCAATCATATTATGAAAAGAAATTTCCCGAATTTTTGTTTGATGGAAAATATAAGCCTGACCTGGAAAATCAAGGGGAATTTATAAAAGAGGTTGAAAAATTTAAAGTTTTTAAGTTATCAGATTCGGTCGGAGAAACGAAAGCGGGAACACTAGAATTTGCCATCTATTTATCTTATGTAAACCTAATGGCATTTGCAGCGGATTTTATGGATAAAGCCAAATGATTTATTTGGGGATTTAAATAGTGCAGTTTAAGATTACAAATAGGTTTCTATTTTGAAAGGTTCAACGATAATAAAGAAAAGACCTAGAAGCTCCATAATAGTTTAAGTCATCCAGCAGAGGAGTTTAAAATTCAATTTATAGCTGGTACTAAAATGGGTAAGGCTATAGTTGGGGCAGGGAAAGGTAAGCTTAAATTGTTTGAACAAAAGAAAAAGGAGTTACAACTTTCGTTACAACTCCTTGATTTTCAGTAGCGCGGGGGAGACTTGAACTCCCGACCTCAGGATTATGAATCCTGTCGGAAATATTTTCAAAAACACACAAATACCTCTTTATCAATTAAATACAAATACACTATTTTCATAAAAACACGTATAAAACCATAAAAAAACACCATTTGTTGTACCTATGTTGTACCTGAGATTCCGTATCTTGGGGTAACCAAAGCAAAATTCATAGGTATATGGCATCAATAAAAGTAGTCCTGAGAACCAAGAAAAATGCCCACGGGCAATTTCCCATAGCGGTGAGAATCACCAAAAACAGAAAGACCAGTTTTCTATATACGGGACAGTACGTTGATACGAAACATTGGGACAGGAAAACCCAACGGGTCAAAAAATCTCACCCCAACTCCACTCGTCTTAATAACTACATCACACAAAAACTAGCCGAGGCGAACGAAAAGCTGTTGGAAGCAGAAACCACCAAAGAAAGGGTATCGGCGCAACAAATTACCGAGCAGATAAAAAGCACCAATAGCACGACCACCTTTTTCGTATTGGCAGAAACGTATATTGCCCAGCTAGAGCAGAACGGTAAGTTCAGCAGAGTGAATGCCGAAAAACCACGTATCAAACATTTCAGGCAGTTTCTGAAAGGCAAAGACGTTCCTTTCGAGGACATCACACCTGTGCTGCTCAAGCAGTTCCAAGCCTACCTCAAAGGCACGAGAAAGATTAGTGAGCGTACCATTGTGAATCACCTCATTGTTATCCGCACGCTGTTTAATCTCGCCATCAAGCAGAGCATAGTCGAGCAGAAGTACTACCCTTTTGGCAGAGGTGGTATCAGTATCAAATTCCCGCAGTCGATCAAAATCGGGCTGACGATGGAAGAAGTAACAGCATTGGAGCAAATAGAACTTGATGTACCAGCACAGCACCATGCACGAAATGTATGGCTCTTTTCTTTCTACTTTGCAGGCATGCGCATCTCTGATGTCCTCAAACTCAAATGGTCAGATTTTACCGACGGGCGACTCTACTACAAAATGGGGAAAAACAGTAAAGCCCTATCGCTCAAAATCCCAGAAAAAGCTGCGGCTATATTAGAGCAATACAAAGCCGACCAAAACGGGACAGATGACTATGTCTTCCCAGAACTCAAAAAGGCTGATCCAACCAGCCCGAGGGATATACAGCTCAAAGTGACTAATAATACCAAGACGCTTAACAAGCATCTCAAACGAGTTGCGGCGAAGATGGAGTTGGATAAACCACTCACCACGCATATTGCTCGGCATACCTTCGGTGGGATATCAGGGGATAGAATACCTGTGCAGATGTTGCAGAAGCTGTATCGACATTCGGATATCACGACGACGATTAACTATCAGAAGGCGTTTATTTATAAAGATGCGGATGATGCGTTGGACGCGGTGTTAAATACTTAGGATACACAAAATTATATCAATAGTGTCGTTACAATTGATATTGCTAAACTTTGTATGATTTTTGCTCATTAAAAGGGTGGAAAAATTGTACTTTTAAGCCATACGAAGATGTTTTGGAGTTGGAGTAAAGCCGTTAATAGAAATGAGAAAACACTCTATCTTTCAGCAAAATTGAAATATTTTGTTTATACTGTTGCAATATTTCGTTAATTTGGGGCATATTTGCATCAATTTAGTAAACATTTTGTTTATCGAAAAAAGACAGTCGGTTTGCCAAAGAAAAACATCCTTTCCCTTGATTACACTGTCCAAAATGGTCTCTTTTTCACTTCGAGCACCACTTGGAAGGATGTTTTGTCTTTCAAGACTCAGCAAGCTATAGAGAAAATTAACCCGTTAGCATTTTTCTGCTTCAAGAACGAGCCTCTAATTCTATTCTTTCACAACCCCGCGGATGAATTATCGATTCATAAACTTTGTTGGAATTTTAACAAAGCACCAATCATAGTTTTTCTTAGAGGCAAAGATGTCCCGATCTCAGAAGATGGAAATGAATTAGTAATAAAGGTTAATGAAAAAATAGAAATCTTTAATAGCTTTCATCTTAATGAAAACACTGGACTTTTAAGAGAGCTTGAAAACGCTGACATTAGAGAGTTTTCATACTGGAACATTGTTTCAGGCGAAATATGGGAGCAATATGCTTCTCAGTTTAAACCTGAAAATAAAGTTGACTACAAGCTTCTGAAAAATATAGGTGATGCAAGGATGAAGCTGATTCAAAACATAGATTCAAATGATGCTTCCTTAATTGCCAACCGTATCTTAGGTCGACTGATATTTGTCCGATACTTAATTGATAGAAAAGTAAAGATCAACTTTTCGGACAGAGACTATCTCTCAAAAGAGGATTTAACCCAGATAATATTAGAGAAAAATCAGTTATATAAACTATTTTACCATCTCCAAGACATATTTAATGGTGACTTATTCCCCTTTGTGAATAGTACACAATCTAATCCCAACAGCAGCTATGAACAAGATCAATTATCGAATAATAGTCTAGAACTTATTAGTCGTCTTTTCAAAGGCGGAGATGTTATTTCTGGTCAACTTTCGTTGTTTCATATCTATGATTTTTCCGTAATCCCAATTGAGCTAGTTAGTAATATTTATGAGTATTTCATGGGAGCAGAAAAGCAAGATAAAAACAAAGCTTTCTACACACCTCCTTTTTTGGTTGATTACCTTGTTAATGAGACAGTCGATCCATTTCTTAGAAATCAAGATACTTGGCATTGCACTACTCTTGATCCAGCATGCGGATCTGGGATTTTTCTAGTTGAGACACTAAGAAGAATAATACTGAAGTATAAATCCCTCAACAAACATGTAGCTACCAATAATATAAAGAGATTCAAATACGATATCATCAATATACTTACCCATAGTATATACGGAATAGACAAAGATCGAGAAGCATTAGATGTAGCGATTTTCTCATTATATATCACATTACTTGATTTTATTGAAGAGCCAAAAGACATAGAAGGCTTTAGATTTCCCTACTTATATGGTTTCAATTTTTTCGAGGCAGACTTCTTCACTACTGATTTCTCAGAGAATAAGTCGAATGATTTTGTTGAGCGCCTGAGAAGGATAAAACTAGATTTCATCATAGGTAATCCTCCATGGGGTAAGGTAAAAGATAGTCCTTACTTAGACTATGCCCAGCAAAGGTTAAAAAACGATCCCGAAGAGTTTGCAAGGTTAAAAGAAAAGTTTTCTGGACAAAAGGGAGTAAGAAATACGGGGATAAAACTTGTTGGAAATAATGAAATAGCACAAGCGTTCTTACTTAGAACCTCTGATTTTGCGAATACAGATTCAACAACCTGCGCCTTACTCGTAACGAGCAAAGTACTTCATAATCTACAATCGAATGTCTTTAGAAATTATTTCTTTAATCATGTTAAAGCAAAAAAAGTAGTCGATTTCTCTGCTATTAGAAAACATATTTTCTCAAAACCAAAAGGAGCTAAAAACACTATTGGGCCATGCGTATTCATAGTCTATAATTGGTCTAACGACAATAATTTAGATAACACAGTTCACCATTATTCCCCTAAATTAAATCAATTATATAGAGTCTTTAAAATACTCACGATCCAAAAGTACGACTACAAGAAATTTACTCAGGAAAAGGTTATTGATTACGACTGGGCTTGGAAAGTTTTTCTGTATGGTAATGTTTTGGATTTTGACTTCATTTTGCATTTAAAAACTAATTACCAAACAATTAGAGAGGCAACCTCAGATTCAAAAAAGTTTATTGTCAGGCAAGGTGTTATTCTTGGAGGGGGTGATGATAATGATGCTTCTCATTTAAAAGATTTACCCTTAATAGATACAAATACTAATATCCAAAGTTTTTACGTCGAGGTTTCTTCTAAAACAAGATGGTTTGATTCAAATAAAAATCCATGGGATAGGCAGTTTGCGCACAGACCTAAAAAAGAATTATTTGAGCAGGGCTTATTTAATGGAAATGTCCTTTTGACAAGAAAAGGACTCAATTCAGATTTTAAATGTATATCAGCTTTTACTACGAAAAAGGGAGTATTTAGAGACTCTGCCACAGGTATTAAAGCTTTGAACACCGAAGATATTGCGTTCTTAAAAATGCTATCGGCATACCTGAATTCTATATACTTTTCTTACTATATATACAATACTGGCTCGTCGACAGGTATTGAAAGAGAGCAAGTTCATAATCTAGAGAAATTTTCCCTCCCAATTGTGGAAAATAAAACTCTAGCAGCATTTGTAGATAAAATAACAGAAGTAAAGTCTAAAATCGAGCTACTAAGGTCTAAGTCAGAAAGTAAAATTCTTGGTAATAAACTTAAAATGGATTTAGACATAGAATATTTAGAATCGATTGCTAAAGGAGTAGAAAGTGAAATAGAAGAAACTATTCATAAAGCATTTAATTTCTCTGATCAAGAGCAATCATTAATTGATTATACACGGGAAATATCTATACCACTTTTCATGGGAGGTAGTGAACCCTTTATTAAAGTAGACCAAGGGTGTCTAGAGAAATATGTAGCAGTGTTCGAAGACTACTTTGGGCATATTTTTAATCAGCAAGGAAAATACTTTAGAATAGATATTTTCCAAAGCCACTTTATGGTTGGAGTACAATTCAGCATAGTCAAAAATAAACCTAGAAAAGTATTTAATTACCAAGAAGACAAAAACCAGAAAAAGTTATTAGATATTTTATCTGTCATCTCATTCGAACAGATAACTGATAAGGTTTTCATACAAAAAGATGTGAAAATAATTAACAAGGACTCTTTCTGTATTATCAAGCCTAATGAATATAAATGCTGGCATGAAGCTGTAGCTTACTTAGACTTAAATGAATTCTTGCCAGCTTTGATTCGTCCCCAACAAGCTAAACCCCAAACCAACTAGATGATTATTAAAGCAGAAGAATTTGGCTATGGGAAGGATATACTTTTGATCTATTTAAAAAATGGATTAAAGTTTCTGTTTCAAGGGTATCAGGTTGTTTTAACTAAGAAGACTTATGATTTAACCAAAGATAGTAGCAACTTAGAGAATATTATCCGTGACGACATTTATAATGAGGCAGTTATATTGTTAAACAAAGCTGCATTAGCAAATCGAAATAACCAGTTCCTAAAATTCAGTTTCTATAACGAGAACAGGGATACGTCATCCACAGACGATGTAAAACGTTTCGATATCAGCTTAAACTATGACTCAGCTTCATACTTGGGAGATATAATTATTGAGTGTAAGCGATTGTCAAGAAACACTAAGAATAAAGCATACATCGATAATGGTATTAATCGTTTCATAACCAATAGATATGGCAATGGATTGCCAATAGGAGGAATGATTGGTTTTATAGAATTAGGTGAAGTAAAAAGGATCACAGAAGATTTAACCACTAAGATCAATTCACTTGATTCTACCACTCAGAACTTTGAAGAATTAAAACCATCTTCATCATTATACTCAGCAGAGGATGGAGACTACCGCTATAGCTCATCTCATGCTAGAAATCATGATTTAGAAGATATAGATATTTACCATCTAATAGTGGATTTCACTTCAATTATAAGCTAGTATTAATTAGATTTTCATGGGGTTCTCAGGGGAATCCCATGAGCAAGTCGCAGTGAAGCGGAGGCGAGTAGACCGGGAACAAACCCTGCGTAGCATTGGGGTGTTGTCGGGCTACTCGCGTACTTGCCCCCTACCCACACTCCCCATGATTCCACGCTACTCTGCCAACACAAAACGCATCATGTATCACGGACACAATACCCAGTAGGGGCTTCTTCATTTCATTCTCCATTTCCAGCCTACAACAATATTGCAACTCATCATAATACAAGGTATTGGCATTTCATAATACAACCATCTAGCAATAAATAGAAGTAGTACAATATCATATCTTTAAAAAGAGTCACTAACAATAATTTCAGAAAAACTGTACCCCTCTAGTATGGTTCAACCGTCCAGCAAAGGTATAGGTACTCACGGACGAAGAAAACCGTTTATTTCACACTCTACCTTTGCTTTGGACACCCCGCTCTTTCATCGGTGTTGTCCATTAGCTTTTGGTAGATCAACACAACCCTGTATGCAACGTACAGCACAGCAGCAACCCAACAGTATTATTTCTGAGATTATTGTGAATTATTGCCCTGCGATCCCTGTAGAAGATCGCCAACAAATACGCACTAGTGCAGATGCAAATGCGCTGTTCAGAAAACTCTACACCACAGAGATTATAGAATACGAAGAACAGTTCTATATCCTCTATCTGAGCCGCAGTAACGATGTGATTGGCTACCATTTGCATAGCATCGGTGGTGCATCAGGTACTGTGGTTGATGTCAAACAGGTGCTCGCCATAGCGGTCAAAGCGAATGCGTGCTCCATTATCTTGTCGCACAATCACCCCAGTGGGAACCTACGCCCATCTGAGGCCGATAGGTCATTGACACGGAAAATAGTCCAGGGTGGCTCTGCGCTTGATGTATCGGTATTGGATCATCTGATACTGACAAAGCATGCCTATTATTCGTTCGCTGACGAGGGGATTATGCCATCTACCACTACTACGTATTGACTAGATACACAACAACAGCAAAATGTACAGAAAGAGTAATTAGAAAGGCGCTGTCTTTGGGAATGACAACCTTTCTCCTGATGGCGACGTGTGATATACGGGAACGCAGCAGTTCTGAGTATTCCGTTCGTCTCATTTTCATCAGCAGCCTTGCCAATGGTGAGGTTGCTTTTCCTGTTGCATTCTCGGCAACATACAAAGCCATTAGGCCGGAAAATTCCCTATGTCTATTCTACATCTTTAACCTCGATCACTACGAACGTTCCATCATTCTTTTTAATTCTCACCACTGCGTGGCGTTAAAAATGTATGCTCAGTAGTGGGCTTAGACAGGCAGCCAGTTAATGGCTGCCTGTTTTTATATATGTACTACTACTCTAACTCATACCCCATCAATGCTTTTGTGTCGCCCACAAACCAAGCAGGGTCTTCCATATACAAGCTCTGACACATAGCAATGAGTCGTGGATGTACAGCGTCTATATCGACGATGGCGCCGATACCAATATCCCATATCTTTTCTGCTTTGTGCCTCTTGCAGAACATGATCTGTCTAGGACGCTTGTGCTTATAAAACCGTTCTAAATGAACGCGTAGCGGTATCGGCTTTGGCCTTGGCATGTAGTGTGAATGAACGAATGGTTCATCCTTACATTCCGAGTACACCCTTTATGAAATCTATTTTCATTTCTTTTTTCATGTACCAATGTGCTACATTCGCTCGGCTTTTTATCCCGTTTTCATGCTCACAAAAAAGGCTGTACAAGAATTTAAATCTCTGGTAGAAAAACAACTCGGTAAAGAAATCACCTATGCCCAAGCAGAAAAATGGGCAGAGAATTTTTACCAATTAATGCTCCTCATTATCATTCCACCAGAACACCCCCAATAAGCATTTGAGAAAATCTCACACATCTGTTACAGTACAGAATACAAACCTTCCCCTTTTATTATCCCACTCCATGAAATACATCGCCTATGTGCGTAAATCCACTGATGACAAAAAGCACCAAGTCCAATCAATGCCTAACCAACTTGATTGGGTAAAAAGCACAGCGCAAGATTTAGATGTGGAGTTAATTAAAATTTTCAGGGATAAAAAAACAGCTAAAAAGCCTGGACGAGAAGGGTTTAATAACATGATGGAATATATTTATAGCAGTCCAGAGCCACTGGGTATTATTTGCTGGAAAATGAGCCGTCTATCTCGTAATCCTGTAGATGCGGGGGCCATTAGTTATGCCCTAATTGAAAAAAAGATTAAACATATTTACGCCATAGACAGACAATTTAGAGAGGGAGATAATCAGATTTTACTTGGGGTAGAATTTGGTGCTGCAACGCAGTATAGCATTGACCTTGCGAGTAGCGTAACGTTTGGCATGAACAAAAAACTGGAAAAGGGATACAGACCCACGCTCGCTCCATTGGGGTATCTCAATGACAGCGGTACGGTCTCTGGAAAGCGCAAAATATACAAAGACCCAGAGCGGTTTGATATGCTTCATAATGCGTGGAAGAAACTGCTCACAGGGGCTTATTCTGTAGAAATGATACGCAGAGAACTCAATGCTATTGGGTTCACGAATAAAAAAGGGCGATCGCTTGGTAAAAGCTACCTCTATAAGATGTTTACTAATACGTTTTACGCTGGCTACTACACGTGGCGAGGACAGGTATATGAAGGAAAACATACTGCTATGGTAAGCCCTGCTGAATTTAATCACGCACAAGAATTACTTGGCAGAACAAATACAACGAGGCCATACAAAAATGAGCAGTTACATAGTGGTATCATCACTTGTGGAGAATGCGGTTATGGTATCACGTCAGAAGATCATACTAAGGTGATAAAAGCCACAGGGAAGAAAAAAACGTTCACCTACTTGCGATGCACCAAAAAGAACAAGAACATTACATGTGAACAGAAATATCTCTCACTCCCTAAAGCAGAGAAACAGATTCATGATTTGTTATCTCGTCTGAAACTCCCAGAAGAGTTCTTAGATATATTTTACGATTGCTACAAATATCAACAACAGCAAAATGCTCAATCCCTTGGCAGAAAAAAGACAGCGCTTAGAAAAAAATACAATGATAGTGAAGCCATGAGAGAACGACTTATCGACAATCTCAACAAAGGAGTTATTGATGAGACGCAGTATACAGAAACCATGAATAGGTATAAGCAGAAGAGCTTATTGCTCAAACAACAGCTACTGCGATTGGAGCAGGGGAATACTAATTGGATAGAAAAGCTAAAAGATGATTTTCATTTTGCTCGTACCGCAGTAGAGACTTATAAAAATGGCACAAAAAATACCAAGCGTGAGATACTGACATGTATCGGCTCGAACTGGACACTAAAGGACAAAAAACTGCACGCAGAGCTGTTTCCTCCGTTTTTACTTTTTACTAAGCTCCATATTTTTTGCAATGGTAAAAATCCATCGCTCGAACTGAGTTTAAGGCACTCACAGACAAGGCAAAACGGATTTCTTTCTACACATTCTCCTGTATGGTGGCCCTCCTGGGAGAAAGTTCGAACTTTTTATCTCAGTTCGAACCAAGTTTAATTTCCTCTTGTAAATGGAAAAGATACATCTTTGTTTCTAAATCTTCATATGTAGTCACGTCCTGAGTGAAGCTCGAACTATTACATCAACTCTTCTACTACTCGCCTTTACACTTTATGAAGCGATTTTTTCCAAGTCATTTAGCAGTTTTCTGATTCGTTCTATTGCAAGTTTACAAATCATACTAGTCGCCCCTATAGAACTAAGTTCTTTTAATGTCCAAATCCTAAGATTCTCTTCAGCAAGTGATATCACTTTAATATAGTCATTTGTAGAGAAAGCTTTAATATTAAATCGATCACCAGGAGAAAGGCCATACATTCCAAACAACGTAGCTAAAGTTCTTTTCTCTTCTTTTGTTAAACCTAAGTTTTCTTCTTCCAACAGTTTTATACCAATCATATCAATCTCATAGCCTCTAAAGTAAGCTTTGATAATGGATAATATATGATAAAGACGTTGCTTATTGGTATTGATAGTTTTAAGATTATCAGCTATGGCTTCTTGGTTAGCGTCTAAATACGACAAGAGAGGAATAAGTTCTACATCAACTTTACTTTTGTACAATAATAACTCTTTCAATTTATTTCCATCTTGCAACTTCTCTTGACGGCTATTTCTAAGTAGATCAAGACGAGCAATACCAATCTCGCAAAGACTCCACACTTTACCCAGGATACTTCCAGCTTTAATTATCGCGGCTCGCTGAAAAAAGTTTTTTTCAACAATTGTCATCAAATGATCAATGCCACTGAGTTGACGACTGCGCCTTTTCAAAGTAATCAGGTTCTTTATTTTCTCTTTATGTATAAGCTTCAAATAAAAGGAAACAATAGTCCAGCATGTAGCTTTAGCAGAAACCTCATTTATATATTTTGTTAACTCATTAGCCAATTGGTAATAAAACTGTTGTCGCTGTAAGACATTTAAATTAGCATTAGCGATCTCGTCTTCCAAAAAAAAAGGCTCACCGAATACCAATTCTTCAATAGCTAAACGAGGAGACTGCCCTAAGTCGATCAGCTGCTGCCAAAGTGTATCTGGTATCCAATCCAAGCATCTCGCCAAAAGTCCACTTACAGGAATAACATCAACAACTCTATCCGCTAGTTGTTGCTTTAAAAGTGTACATTGATTTGCAGTTTCTTTCTCAAAATCTTCATCAATTTTCTGCCACATCTGTTCCCATTTCTGTACAACAGCAATACTATTAAAAGTACTAATTCCAGATAGGCTAGAACTCTCGCCAAATAAATCAAGGACAGCTTGGTCATTACTTCGTCCGATCGGATTAATAACATAGAGGATTGCATCGGCAATACCTGTTTGGACTCTACTTGCTTCATCTACTTGGTCCATTTTTTTGTTATTACCTACAATCCCTAAAGCCTTTAGAGTCGTTTGTTCATGGTTATTGAGAACACTTCTTAGTCCAGGGGTATCAATAACATTTACCTGATTCAAAAAAGGAGAATTAGAATAGAAGTCAAGCCTCAAAGTATCGTCAACATTACTTCCGCTACCAATCCAAGATCCAATCTGATTGATAGGTTCATCCTGCGTATCACCATTATTCCAGTATACTCTAAAACATTTCCTCAGATAAACATCATCTGAATAAAGAAAGCGATTAACAGTAGCAGTACATTCATTGATTCCAACAGGGGCTTTATCATCACCAATAACGGCATTCAACAATGTGGATTTACCCGATTTCATTTGCCCAATAAAAGCTAACGTAAATTGTTGCCGCATCTGCATCGGCAAATTCATCTGCTTCAAGCTTATCGCTAATTCCTCTGTTTCAGCATGTTGCGAAAGCAATTGCAGAATCTCCTCTAAATATTGTTTTATATCAGTTGATAGATAGTCCAAGATGGGAGTTTTAATCTATCAAATATTTTTCGAGATATGATCTTATCTCGTACAATTGATCCTCAGATAAGCGTTCCTCTTTAATCATCTTCTTTATCTCATTAAGCTGAGCAACTACTCTTTTTTTTGTAGACTTGGGGTGATCTACTGATAATTCAATTTCTTTTGATGAATGCACTAATGGTGGTAACTCATTCTCAGATTCGAGGATTGGTTCTTTATCCTCCACGAGTCTATCGTGAAAATACTCTCTCTCTATATCCGATCTTTCAGCTTGCATATTCTTTTGGAAGTTACCATGAGGTGAATTTTTAATTTCTCTGTGGTCTTTCCCTGTGAGAAAATCACGAATTGCGTCACAAAGCCATTTTTTTTTAGGTTCTTCTTTCTTATTTACTCTCTTTCCACTATTACTTCGGGAGGTAGTGGTAGGAGAAACATCATATCTGCTTTTAATTTTGGGAGTTTCCTTTTCTAATTGGTAAAGAGTTCTTTCTCCTTTTCGCTGTTCAAAGATTTGTGGTTCTTCGACATCTAGACAAACAGCGTTCATAAAGCCAGATTGAATAGCATGCCCTCTATTATTTAACCCAATTACTACATTTATTTTCTGTTTATTACATTTTATTGCCTCAAAAAACAATCTCTTGATATATTCAGGTTCGGGATGGGAAGGAAACACTTTAGTATTGTATTGTTCTGTATTTAGCTTTAATTTTAAATCTGATAAATAAAAGATATTTTCCTTTCCAAAATTGCGAATTTTCTCGCTCTGTGCATATTGTATATCTGCGACTGGTTCTTCCCAACGTCCCACCACATATTGTCTAAACAAATCAACTATAAAAGCCGTAGCATATGGCAATTTTAAATTTTCAACCCCTTTCTGTACATTGATAACAACCCCCGCAAAAGTCCTAATTTTTCTTCCTTGAAAATCATAATAGTAGTCTGGAGATATTTCCTTTAACAAGTGATTTTCGAAACCAGCTCCCCATAATATGAAATTCTCACTTCGATAGAATGTCCATCGCATTTCCGTTATATTTCCATATAACGGATTATCTGTATTAATAACTTGCCGAATGAATTGGGTAAACTCATTAGATTGCGCCTTTGGACAGAAGTTTAATTCTGGGATTAAAAAAGATCGATAATCCGATTGGTCACTATATGTCCGACAATAAATAATTGGTGCATATTGCATCATTGGTTGTTAGATTTTAAATCTCCTTAGTACTTTTGAACCTCATTTTTTTACCATCGAAATAGATGGCGCAACCCTCTAAAAATTCTCTTTCCATATTTTCTAGGTCTCTGCGAAGCTTTTCGAGTTTATCTTCCTGTAAAGTTATATTTTCTTCTACTCTTTCAATTTCTTCTTTGTAATCAGCTGAATGATCTCCGTTCCAAAACTTACTCCAACCACTCTTTTCCTTTTCCTTATAGTAAACATCACTCGCTTCTTTACGCTCACTTTGGAGTTGCCGAAGGCTTTCCATAGCATTCCCTAAAAGCTGATTCATAGTTATATAAATTGGGAACAACACAGGGATATGAATATTTTTAGGGGCAATTGTACCATTCACTGGTTCACCTTGTTTACCTGATAAATCCGATCCTAGCTCAACTGCTGTGATAATAATCTGCCACTCTCCACCCTCTCTAAACAAAGCTTGTAAGCATTGTTCTTTAAGTACCCGAATACCCATTTGCATTTCCTCTTCCAATAACTTATCAGCTTTTGTTATCGTTAGTGCTATCGGTAGTGGTGGATTGTGATTACGATATTCTCTAACGATTTGATTAATCACCCGTAATTTTCTAAAGGCAGCGGGATTATTGTTTAACATCTCCTTAATCATATCAGCATCAATAAATAGTAATATCGAAGAAGATTTCTGAAGCCGATTAAAGAGTTCATCTCTCTCACTTGTTTGATTTGTCCCAGGTTCATTGCGCGCAAGCAGCAAGCCACCTCGGTAATCATGCCATTTAAATGTAAACATAGGCTCAAAAGAGTAACTGCATTCAAACAGAAAATCTTGGAGTATATCTGTTCCTTTAGGCCAAGTTCCTTCTTCTACTATCTGGCGCCAACCTTCCTCTAATTCTAAACCTACGTCAAAATCGTCGGGCATGAATGTGAATCCATTTCGACCGAATACCATTTGAGCGTACATGGCGTAGAGAAAACATGTTTTTCCAGCGCCTTGATGGCCGATGGCAGTAATTCCTAATGTATTAATCATAATTTTACGTTATAAAGATAAATCCATTATTTACAGCATCTTGCATAATATCAATGATTCTATTTGTGCGATCAATCAGTTGATCATACACTGCTATTTTTCGCTTCGCCTTGTTGTATTCCTTGTCAGCCAATTCTTTATATGATTCTTCACCAACAATAGCACTCCAAATCGAATCAAAAATATTAGCACTTTCATTTAAGGAGTCTCCCTTAGTTACATGTTTATTGATTTCACCTTCTATCTTATCTCGTTCCCGTTTCAATCCAAAACACATTGAGTTCAAAAATGGAAAGTGAACATTAACAATTTCATTTTGGTTTATAACAGTAGATGAAAGTATACCAACAACTTTTTCATTCTGAGTCATAGCTTCCCAAGTGCGTTCTATATGCCTGATCATTGGAGATTTATTTAAATCCATTCCAGGTGTATCGGCTTTGGTAATGACTAGCGAAATAGGCATGATGCTATCATCAGATAAATTTGATATGGCTCGCTGAATAAACAGTTGTGTACGTCTGTATTCTTTTTGCACATCATAATCATTACGCATAATTTTTTCTCCATCCAAAAACACAATCAGGGCATTAGAATCACGAATCTTCTTATCTAAATCTTTTACTTCATCTGATTCTCTTTTACTTTGTAAAAGGGCTCCGCCTCGATAGTCGTACCAAGTAAAAGGAAGTACATCCTCACTGTTATAGCGTAAATTAAATTTGTAGACTGAATGAATGTCTGTAGAATTAGGATAGTAACCTTTTTGTAAATTATCGCTGAGTAACTTCAATTGTTCATGTAAGTCTTTTTTATCTGCTTTAATGGAAAAACCGTTAATACCACTTTGCATAACTGCGTACATAGCAGCTATATAGGTTGTTTTTCCAGCACCACTATGACCAATCATCATTACTTTCATCTGTCGGCATTTTGGGATTTGTAAGATTTCTTAAATCTTGTCAGGATCAAAATGTGATTTAATTGGAGAAGAATCCGCCTTAAATTTAACACTGTAATTATTATTATTATTTTTTTCTTCTATTCTAGTCTTTGTACTAATATCCCATCTATTTTTTTGAAGAAAATAATAAATGGCTCCTAATGCTGTAGTATAATGACTCTGGCTAGGAATTTCTAAGTTTATTTCTATTCCTTTTTCTTCGGATAATTGTATTAGTTTTGAACGAAAAAAATCTGCAAAACCAGCAATTTTACTCCCTCCTCCTACCAGAATGCATGTTAATGGCTGTTGTACTATCTGATAGGCGCTGAGGATATAGTTACACGACTTTTGAATAATTCGTTGGGTCTCGACTCCCAACATAGCTTGCTGGACAGTCATTCTCTTAATTGCTATTCTAGTTCCGCACACATTAAAAATAATATCTTCTCCTTTTTTAGCTGAATAGCGTTCTTTACTTTTTCTAATATAATTTAGTAAAAGCATTTTATGCTGTTGGATGTAATCTAACAGTCGATCTCTTTCAATTTCGTCTAATGTTTGAACCTTTTCTACTAGCAACCGCAGCAAACTTTTGTCAATCTCTAAGCCCGCTCCTGTTACACCTTTGGGATAAGATTCTGGAACGATATGTATATCTTCCTCTTTTATTTGTAAACAAGCCCAGTCAACAGTTCCTCCACCTATATCAATTACAATGAGTGAACCTTGAAAATGTGGTTTTTCTTGTCGTTTCCAATGATAGGCAGCTGCTACAGGCTCTTTAATAAAAGATATATGATCAAATGAATAACCTGTATTTTTTACCGCTTCCAAATATATATCTTCAAATTGCCAACGAGCAGGTAGGCTTAACACCAATTGCTTTGAAGTAATTTTCCCAAGTGACTTTATCTTATCTTCGAAAAGATAAAAAAGATATTTAAAAAGTTGAGTCAAGAGATGACCTGCCTCTATTTTTTCACCATTGGCTGCACGTAACATTTGATCCAACTGCAATTTCACATATTCCAAAGCACCCAATGGATCATAAATTTGTAGATCATGAGCCTCCTCACCAAATGTAATTGTACTACTCTTATCGAGATGAAAAAGTGAAGGAATATAGTTTTTTTCATCCTCACCAATCATAAAAATACGGACTTGCTCACTTACAGAATCCCAAATAGCAGCTTTAGTTCTTGAAGTACCAAAATCTACAGATAAAACACAAGATTTAGCATCTTTTATTTTGTAATTTTCTATTTTCTGCTCTTTAGCCATTCTCTATATTCTTCAAGTAGTTAAGCATATTGGTTGCCGTTCTGATTTTATGTTTTATAACTTTGACTTCCTCCTGATCGATCTTGCCTCGCTTATTAATTTGCGTTTTGATTAGTTTTAAATGTTGTTCATTAAATTCTCTAGCTTCACGAATCAGTCGTCGAAACTCCTTGCTGACCTGTGTTCTTACAGAACTAATATCTGAACGATATTGACTAATGAACTTCCTTTGTAACTGATTCACAATACCTAATAATAAGCTTTGTAAGTGGTTGAGTACTTGTTTTTTTCGCTTTTGATTGGTCGAAACATTTGAAAATAATAAGCCTGCACCACTGCCTGATAATGCTACTACAGCCAGATAGGGAGCCACAGGTGGAAAAAATACACTTATAATAGCACCAGCTGTATATCCAAGAGAAGATCCAACAGAAGTGCTGAAAAACATATTTTTTGTAGCATCCCACTGATCAAACCGAATCTTATCAGCTCTACCAATTGGAAGCTTTTGCTCCAGTTGCCGTTCGCGGCTTAACGATGGGACTGCCACTACTAGTTCACTGTCAAATTTAGGATCACGAATCCTTATACTTTCTAGCTGTCCATTCAGTGTTATTGTATATTGATTGACCAAATTTTTAGTTTTTCTTATATTTTGTTGGTAAAAGTCTAGTGCTTTTTCAGAAATATCATCCGTGAATGCTCCAACAAGTTTGTCAATATCTTTATTAATTGCTTTTGCTCCCTGATTACTCTCTTGGATTTTTTGAATATATATGCTGATTTCTGGATTTAGTCGATGAGATTGTAATAGGTTACTAATTTCTTGAACACCTTCATGTTCGATAAGTCTTAATTCATCCATAAATTCATCCTTCAGGTCAGGAAAAATCTGTAATTCTAATTCTTTCATTTTTACAATTGCAGCCTTGTAAGCCTTTTGTAACTCTTTGAGTTTTTCGATAGAAGTCTCTCCAACTACCCTCTCATGCTCATTCAATTGCTGTAATCTGACAGAAATACTTTGTTGCATTAACTCAACTACCCGAGCACATTTACTCCCAACGATTTCCTTTTGTAATTGCTCAAAGAAAAAATCCTGCAGTGCTTTAAAACCACTCCTTTGATACATTTTAGAGTTAGGGGCTGGATTAGCAATTTTGTAAACAGAACTTATAGGAAAATAAAAGATATCTTTTTCATCTTTCTCCAATAGTTTAGTCAGAATTTTCAGGTTGCGTGCTTGCCAGGACTGCCATTGCAATGCACTCACTGTATCAATTTTCGTTTGAGTAAAGAGGAATACTGAATTAAAATTCTTAATCTTATGAATCCACTTTTTTTCTTCTCTCGTTAAGGGTGAATCTGTAGAATCCAGTACTAGCAAAACCGCATCAGCGGTTGGCAAGTATTTCCAACTGATTTCTGCATGATACTGAAACATACCTCCTAAACCTGGAGTATCAATAATTTCTATTCCTGTTTTTAGTATTTCGTTAGGTAATTCGATTAGAATATGCTCTACATTTTTTTCATTACCAGGATTTCCCTTCTCTGTTCCATAATCTTCTAGATCACTATCAGATATAGTAATTGCTGATAGTTCCTCATAGTTTTCCAGATCAACTAAATCACTATCATCGTCGATAGCTTCTGAATATTTTTTCTTAAAAAAAACTGTGTTCTTTGCTTCTTCACCATATATTATTTTAAAGGCAACAGAAGTAGCTATTTCTTTGAATTCGGGAAGCAACTCTTTATTATCGAGTAAAGCATTAATGAGACTGGATTTACCTTTTTTGACTTCTCCGACGACAACGACTCTAAACTGTCCTCCTTCAATACTTTTCCTTAAATCCAAAAGACTTGTGTTCAATTCTTGTAGTCCAAGTAATTCCTGAAACTTGTCAAGTTGGTGGAGAATTGTGAGTGTTTTTTCTTTTTTAGGATAGGACATATATAATTTAATAAGTTTGTTGATTAACAGCCATTATACTAAAAGTGATCACTCGAATCGGCATCGTCTTCATTCGATTCTTCATTGGAATCTACTATATCTTCAGTATCAGGGTTATCTATAGGCAACTCATATGGGTTTGATTCATCTGCTTGTAAGAATTCTGTATCTTCAAAAATCTCTTCCATGCCAGATTTTGCCTCTTCTTCTATTTGAATATAATTATCTAAACGTTCTTTCAATTCTTCGGTATCTAACTCACCTTTGGCGGTTTTTGCTAAGCCTTCACACAATTCATTCCATCCCTCTACACGTTTAAAATTGACTTCGTTCAATTGATCATAGACGACTTTAAATTGTTCATATGGTAATTCACCAATATGTTCCAAATGCCCAATTTGTTGGTCAAAATACCTCATCTCTGGTAAATCTAACTTAGGTTCAGGAGCATGTATAGTACTTACCATAAAAAAACTGGAATCGCTCCAAGCATCAATAAAATCCTGCATTGGATATGCTTTAGCAACATCACCTGTTCCAGGATCTTTTAAGACGACCTTCACGTCATCAAGATTGCTATAATCAATACCAGTAACAATAAGGGTATGGTCTGCCGTACTATTTTCCAACGTAGTTTCCATATCATATAATCCCTGTTTGGATAGCTCCGCAGAATTAACGCCAACAATAACCCGGTGCCCATGCGCAAGTTCATACACAATATTATAGATATTCCCATTAACAGTCTGCTTGCATGGTATATTGTAGACTTCTAACAATTTACCGACATCTTCGGGTTTAGAACCTTCACCAGGTTCATACGCGCCTAATTCTATGGCTTTTTCTATCATTTGCTCTGAATCAGTCTTATATCCAAAATCCCGAATTATTAGTTCTTGGCTTTTAAGAGCACAGGTATCAGGGTAAGTCTGATGTACCAGAGAGCTTTCTAATTCACTGGCCTCTTCTCCTAATTGTTTATCAGCTTCTTTAAATGTATTATCTTTCATTTTATGTAGTATTTTTTCTAAGATCAAGCATCATAAAAGTATTAAGCTGTTCAGGTAAGTTAATTATTGATTCAGGCAAAAAACTAAGAATGTAATTCCACAGTACTTTTTTTCCAATTCCTATATATTGTTTCTTAAAAACTTTAATGGTAGGTATTTCACCTTTGGAGTGCGCTGGGTAATTAGAAAGTGCAGTGAAGAATTCTTCTACTGAAGCAATAGCTTTACAAGCTATTGCTTTTTCTATATTGAATGCTAAAGAATTACTGTAATCAACAAATATTTCCTCGCTTTTCATTAAATAATTGGCAAGAATTAAATCAGTTCGTCCGCTATATGTCCATCTTGTTTCAGTTTCAAAATATTGCCGCAACTTATTAAAATCAAGATTGCTGTATCCCCATGAACCATTATCTACTTCTACTACAATCTTTTTGCTCTGATCAACTTCATTTATTTTGTGATATCCAATGCAATAAAAGTCTATATTATTACCACTATGAAAATGTAAATAGTCAAGATTAGGGATAATTTGTTCCTTAGTCAATATATTACCAGGTCTAGCAAATAATAACGCAAATAATTTCCATTGTTCAGATTCAGATTGTTGGAAAGTCTGCTTATACGCTTTTTTCAGCTGATGCTCCAGTTCTTCAACTAATTGAATTGCCCTTGCAGCTTTAAACTTGATTTGATTTAAATCATTACTCATACTAAATTAATGGCTTTTCATAGAACAATTTTTAATACTAACGGATTGCTCAGCACATATATTCATAGTGCAGAAATGGAATCTCATTCCACATACTCCTTAAACAATAAATATACGAAACCATCAATTAAAAATGTCAAATTTTCGCATAATCTTCCCACAACTTCTCAGCAATCTCACGCTCCTCCACACCGATCACCCCAAGATAAATCTCTGTCGTCTCCAACCGAGCATGACCGAGCCACTTTTTAACCAGCGTTATCGGAGCAATCGACACCGCATGCACAGCAAAGCCATGCCGCAGACCTTTGGCAGATGCCTGCTGCCCTGTGATAGCTGCTTTGTGCATGACCTCTTTCACATATCTTGATGCTGTCCGCAAAGAAAAATCCCATAGGCGAGCATCAGCACCATTACCACTACCATGAATAAATGCCTGCAGTCCATCGAGTAAAAATGCAGGAATTGGGATTTCGCGATACACACCCTTTTTCCGTTTTTTTAGTGTTTCAAAAACGACCGTTTTATTGGATTGGTCAATACTGACACTCGTCAGGTTATGCACCTCACCTATTCGCGCACCAGTAAAATACAGTAACTGACAAAAGAGCTTTTTATCCTGCCTCACCTCTTTGGTAGCTTCCAAAAAACGACGACGCTCATCACTGTTGAGATATTTGCGCTGCCCTTTGGTGGTGTAGAGCGAGAAGTCTTTTGTGTGCATGCTGCTATCCTTTGGGATATAACTGTCCGAGTATTGCCGATTTTCGGACAAAAAAAAAAAGCTTTTTAGCAAAACTTCACTCTAAAATGGCTTTTTACCCACTCTAGTCCACATTTTGCACGCTCACAATCGACTATATCACTTAAAAATTCTGCCCTGTTGACATACTATCGGCAATTTTCGGAAAGCCCCGATTGGGTCTACCATAATGCACTGATTATACAGCTCAAAAAAGCCGCTAGAGACATGAAAAAACGAATAGCATCCCCATTCCATCAACTCGTTGTAGACCGGTTTGGATTTTATGAAGCAAGGCATTTGCATCAACAAATGGGACTACCATCTCACCCTATCACCAGAGCATATAATTCCCCAGAAAAGACACCACATAAAGTACTCATTGCATTTTGCCAAATACTGGATATGCATGCTCATGAGTTGATCCGAGACTATCAGGTGGGAACTGCGCGTATTTCTGATGTAGAAAAGGCATATCATCAAAGGCAGTATAAGATATTAGAAAAGTACTCATAAAACTACTTACTAAGGCGCAGTAAAAAAGTCGAACAAGATACAGCTGTTCGACCTTAGGGTGTGCTTTTTTGCTGTGCAACCACTCCATCATCAAGGACAACTGCATAATTGCAATGCTGCATTAGACATCATCATTGTCAATGATACCTCGACTGTCGCCTTAACCAGTAACATAATAAGGTATTACTAATCAATCTGAATCATCTGGTGGCAATCCTGATCCTAGGGCTTTGCATAACCATGCTGTATGTCTAATTATCGTCAGCAAGGATGCTAAAATGGTCATACCTTTAAAAACAAGTTCCATATTTTAGAGATTTTAAGCGATAAAATAGAGCAATCTTACTCTATTCTATTATTCGATTATCCATCCTCTAAAATCTTACAAAAGAAAAAAATATTTTTTTTCGTAAAGATTAAAGACTTTTTCATAGGCTAATTCGATTATTATAGTAACCGAGGATATTCTCGGCCTTATAAGGGGAGCAATTGTCTGCGCCGTTTTGGCATTCATTTAACAATAAACCTTAACCATTTACAGACATATTGTACTTTGCCTCTTACCCCTGTATCAACACCAATACAGGATTCTAAAATAAAATATTATGCAAATACCAACAGCCGGATACGGCCGCGACCCTAAAACGTAAAGTCTGAGACGCCTTTAAATAGCTCAAAAGCTATTTAATCAAATACTCAGCACTTTAACATTAGGGATTGTAGCGTATTCGAGTTGCGTTTTTTATGCGCGACGAATACGTCCTCCTTAACGAGGTGTACAAAAGTGAACAATTGAAAGGGTTCTTGATGATAGCCCGGAATTTGACAAAATCAACAGAAGTAGCAGAGGATATTGTCCATGATGCATTTGAAAATGTTTTGAAGAGAATCGCTGATCCAGACAAAGAATGTCCGACTGAACGTAATAGTTTAGTAGCACTTTTATATACATGTATTAAATGTAGGGCTTCGGATTATCGCAAGAAAGCATCTACAGTTAATGAGTCATTTCCAGAACATCTCCCCGATCAACCTTTTTTTGATACTGGTCTACTCCAAGTCGCAGGAGACGACAATTCTTCAGTTTTGCAAAGGGCTAAAATAGCTGCAAAATATGCAAAGCTAACCGCTCGGGAAGAAGAAGTCCTTTTTCTAAGACTTGAAGGATACAAGGTTCATGAAATCGCCCAGAAGCTTGGTGTAGTTTCAGGAGAGATATCGAATCGTGGGTACCGAGGTAGAAAAAAGCTAGAACGATTGATCACTGATATAAACCAATAATTACCAAAAAAAATCTAAAAACATGTCCCCTTAAAATCACCATTTCCCATTAAGCCCAAATCCATATCTGAGTTATTTTAAACCTCTTGAATACCTCAAATATGATTGTACTTTTTTCACCGAGCAAGAAAAAAGGCAATACCAAATAATAGAAGAGGAAATTAAACTGAATCCATTTTCAAATAACATTCTAATAATATCATGCGAAAAGCATTTCTTTTCACAAAAAAAATGGAAAATAGACTTGCGGATCATATTGATCATATACGATCTATATGGGAAGAACTCCAATCTAGCGTAAAATGTATAGAATTAGGAGTCTCAGGACATGATATCGAGAGTAGTTTGGAAAAATATCCTAAAATAGGTTTCACAACCTCTGGGAAAGCAAAAATACATCTCTCAAATAAGAGAATAAATATGTGTAGTGAGTCACTAAGGCTTATAATTGTGGCTCAAAACTCAGGATATACCAAAATTCGGTTACTTCCCATTCCAGATACCTGAGAATAAATTATTTTCTCATAGAACTTTGTACCAAATACTAACATTTTTTCATGATAGCCTTAGGTCCTAATTATTCACAATCTTCTATCTAACTTGAATAACATATTGATGAGCTCATAATTCAAAGACCATAGATCGCTTTTAGTATTAAGCTTCCATATTTTTCGAAACCGCACGTAATCATACATCTAAAATATCAGAAAAACAACCTCTTTGCAGCTAAACAAAAAAGTCGAACAAGATACATCTGTTCGATCTTCGGGTTTACTTTTTTACTGTGCAACTAAACACATGTCATGCTCTATCCAGCCCCTGATCTCTATTCTGGTGTTGTCCTAGTTTTTTCATTTCAGTAAGTCTTTGCTCTAGTCGTGCTCGCTTCTCAGCTTCTTTCTCTCTTTCAAGTCGTTTAGTATATAGCTTTGGGAAGTGACGCTCACAATATGCCTTTTCAAGCACATCACTAAACCTCCCCTCAGAAAAATATAAGTCTCGTTCTATCTTGAGTCCCATAGGTCCTTCTATTGATTCTAGCTCATCAATAGAGAAGCTCCCCCATTCATCATTCCACTCTCCCTGGACCAGCCCTTTGACATAACCAAAGCAAATATTTTTTTCAACATCATACTCAGTAGCAAGCCATGTTGCCGCTCCCCAAGGCACAAAAAATTTAGTGACTACAATTGGGTCATGATCGTTACTCTGCTCACCAATTTCGGCAAATCGAGTTTTGATTTCTTCTGTGATTAGTTTCATCAAACATTTTTTTCTAGGTTAAAAAATAGTTTACCGTTCCAACTCATACCCATCATCATGGTTAAGTAACTGTTCCGCTTCTCTTTGACGACTCGCAAATCGATCAAGCGAGAGTAGCATTGATTTGGTAATTCCAATAGATGTGAAGCGATATTTTCTGTTCGTTATCACACCAGTGATTTTACCAACTCTTTCATACGTCTCTATTCCGCTTTGACGCAGTCGTTCATAAAACTGTTTCTTTGTTCTACTACGAGAAAAGGCTTGCTGTACTGCTTCTTGTAGCTGCTGCTTGTTAGTTAATTGCCCTTTAGCAGCTAATCGTTTTTGAGTCTGGTATTCCCGTTCTAATGATGCCCCTTTGCCACGTTGTCTGCGTTTTTCTTTTTCAGAGTTGAGGTATACCAAAGAATGCTGTAACTCTGGCAGCTCTTTTTGTTGCCATTTCTCGAAACCAACTCTTAGATCACGAAAAGTCTTATTATCCATCCGTAAGGTGGTTTTGTTTCGAAATTCGGTTCCTGATAGGCAGAAATGGATATGTTTGTGTGCCTCAGAAGTATGTGCTACCGCAAAGCAAAGAGCATTAGGTGATCGCATCTCAATATACTTCTGAGCAATCCGTTCTAACATCTTGTCATCGACTTTATCAGCATCTAGAGCACCTATGCTGAGTATCTCGTGATACCAACGGGTTGTGGCTCTTGTCTGTTTACGGTAGTGATCATTGCCAATAAAGTCGTGTATGATGTCCTCTATATCAAGTGACCTCAGGTTATGCGCTATCATTAAATCAGTGTCTTTGTTCTGCATACCATTGACCATATATAAGATCAGATTACGGATTGATGGACCGGTATGGCGGAGCGTTTTTAAGAACATAGGGCTTTGATGTACGTAGATAAAACATGCAGTAAAGGAGCAACATACCGTGGATTTTCTTCCAATGCTTCTTTGGTATACTCGATCAAATCTCTTGGGCGACGAAAGAGATCATTCAGTTCTGTTTCTAGCTTTCTGAGCAGCGTATATACTTGCTGCATTGCTGGTGCTGGTGGTATCTCGGAACGATTACACTGTCGTGCTATCTGGTTGATATTATTCCCATAGTTCCGAAGCAGCATTTCTATCTGCTGTGCCTCTTCTACGTTTGGTAAGAGGTATTCCTTTTCTCTCTGTGCTGCTACGCATTGCTTAATATACGCTGCGAGTTTAAGCCTATGTTTTTGTGCCTCTTTTTCCATTTGGGAAGCAATACTATTGGGGAATGAAATGGATATCGTGCGATTCTTTTGCCTATGCTCTTTCTTTTTTTGTTTGAGATAGGCTTTACGATCTTTTGATGTATTCATATGCGATTAAATTGAGACCATTACTTAGTAGCATATCGGTACAGGGCTTTAGAAATTTCTTTAGATCATTTCGTCTGCCTTTTCTATTTCTTCTGTTATCAGCCGCAACAATTTCACCGCTGGGAGTTTCTTTCGTCTGTAACTGATCGGCTTTTTCTTGGTCAAGTCGAGCAAATATTTGTCTTTATAAAATGGGTAGAGTTTGAGCTTCACAGGTCTATATCCTGCGCAGAGAAATAGCGATTCACTGTCTAGGGCATATATTTCGTCTGGGGTGATGAGTGGTCTTATCATCTCTTTTCCTTTATACGTCACCATGTGCGAACCAAAGAGTTCTGACAAAGCCTTATTCTCGGCATAGTCTGTTGATCCAGGCAAGATTATCCTGCTGGCGCAGCCACCGTTGATAATTGACTCTGCGTCTTGCACACCATACTTATGACTCAGCATTGAGCGTGATTGCGTTGCCAAAGTGACACTCACTCGTCTCTTTCTCAGAGTAGTCAAACACGTACTAAAATCCTTTATTTTGAAGTGGGCAAATTCATCGAGCAGTAGATATAAATCTCGATCTTTCTCAGTAGGGAGATTCATGCACATATCCAAAACGTCACCCAACACCACAGACACAATAAAATTGAGGTAACTAATGTCTGTCTCTTTGATGCAGATAAACAGCGCCACAGGCTTTTTTGATCGTCTAATCTTTTGCAAATCTCCTAAGTTATCACTTGATGTGATCTTGGCAATATCGGGATCACTGAGTAGTTCTAGTGCTGTACGAGCCGTTGCCAGTACGGAGTTGATCATTTTCTCATTCCCCAGAATCACCGCCTTAAACTCTTGATACAGTTCCTCTGAAACATGATACATCACCCATTTAAAAGTGGGAGACTCTGGATTAGACTGGAGGTTATTGAGTAGATGACGAACATTTGCAAGTGTACAATACTCCTTAGGTGCGGCTTCATTCAAACATCTTATAATTACATATATAATTTGTTTTGCGCTGTTGTTCCAGAAAGGATCTTTCCCCTCTCCAAGTGATGTTTCCACCAGAATTGATGCGAGACGTTTCCTTTTGCTGTCGGTGTCAGCCCTGAGGGGTGGATTATATGCGAGACTAGATGATACATCTGAAAAATCGAGTTTAAGAACCTGGAAGCCTTTGGACTTAAGATGTCCACTTGTCTGCTTAAAAAGAGACCCGCTTGCGTCTAAAATCACCATCGGGTCATTTATAGTAAGCGCCATTGGCAAGAAAATATGTGAGGATTTACCTGATCCAGTACTACCAATCACACAGCAATGCCGATGGCTCTTTTCTCCGCTAAGCCTAAGTTTTCCGTTAACGACAATACCTCTATTATTCTCTGATAATAGTTTGAGTTGTTCTCGTTTGGTCAGGTATCTACCAGAGTAGGGAGAGGCATCACTTTTAGTAAAGAAAAACCGCCAAGCAGTTTTGATGCTTTCGATGAATACAAGGGCGTAGTATAAAAGCTTTTCTTTTGTGGTCATATGTGGTTTCATGAGAAAAAAGGGTATAAAAACCCGCAGGTACTATGCACCTGCGGTACAGGGATTATGAAATTGGTTTATGTGAATCTAGCGGTCGATTTCTTGTTCGTTCTCTCGATTTCTTTGCTGTTGTAGTTGTTGCATTTCTGCTTGTCGTTGTTGTGTTCGCATTATGTTATCAAAGGTGGTATTGATATCTATTGGCTTATCAAGGTTTGGCTCTTCTATCTCCTGCTCTTTTTGCTTCTGACTAATAAGCTCACGTTTTACATAGTGCTTACCCGTATTGTAGCCATCCTGCAACCCCCAACCATAATTATTCTGAAAATCTTTAGAGGCAATGGACAGAAGTATCGCACTTACTTCGCGTTTAAGTTTTTTCCTGTTGACACACAACGTGTACCCTCTATCGAAGCCACGTTTGTACGCTTCTATATCTGTTATATTCATTACTGATATTGTTTTGGTGATGAAATTTATATGTTCGCATGTGATTCGATAAAGGCAATCAGGCTTGGTTTATGATATAAAATCAGCTTTCTGGAACTTTGTGAAAACCGTATCAAGTCTTGGTTGCGGTAATTAGAAAGGGTCGATTTTGATCTGATATTGAGTATCTGCATAGCTTCTTTTTCATCCACCCATTCTGGCTCTTGCTTGCCATACTCTTTTTCAAAATGCTCATAAATTTTGTCCAGCAATTCGTAAAACGATTGCTCTTCTATGCTAATGACATTCATGGTGTATGTGATTTTGTAGTTAGAAAATAATGATGTATGCGAGGTACGCGGCTACGCCACCGATGATGATTTTACCTGCTCGGTATTTCCATAGGTTTTCTAAGAGTTGCCCCAAATTATGCGCGGCAAACGTGAGGCCTTTGCTAATAGCATTGCCGATCAGACGCAGAAGCTGCCCTACAGTCTCTGGAAACGTAAAAATCACCCACCAAAAGAAGACCTGATACCAAAAGGGAATAATATAAATCCAGTGGGTAAACTTAATTGCAGTTTCAGATTGTGCTAGTTCTTTCACACCAGTCCATAAACAGAAGGTGATCATGAACGCAAAGAAGATATTTCCGATAAATTTCATGAGGGTATATTTTGGCACCTCTATTACAGGGCGCACAATCTATGCGCCCTGATAAAAGAGGTAGAAGATTAAGCAACAAATGTGGCAATAGCAGGTATCGGGGTCTCTAGACCATCAAGAATTTTGTTCAACTTCTCCCAAGAAGTCACAACACTCTTTTTCAGAGTCCTACTCAAAATGGATATAGTAAATAAAACCACTAGTATAATCCCTACGGCTATATAGAGATCACTCAAAGCAAGAGTGCTACTTGGAGTGATGAAAACATTGAGTCCCGTTTCAAGTAAGATGATTGACCATACAAGCCTGATAATGAACAGAAAGGCAAAGTAACCAATAAACGTTTTGATAAACTCTAGTAGATATACCAGCACCGTTTTCATATACAGCAGGCTCATATCAAACGTCCCATGGTACTTATCCGAACCCTCATACATACTCCTCTGCCTTTTTTTGCTGAAAATATGTATCAGAGCCTGACTAGCATAAAGAATGCAGAGTATAAGTATGACCCCAGAAAGGAGCTGCATCACATCTGCGCCTTTTTCTGGAACATAGCCATGAAAAATGTATAACAGAGACGAAATAAGCCCTAAGACAGGAACCCCATACAATAAAAACAGGAGCCTGCATCGCATGTCTTTTTCTTTCAGTTCTGGATGCTGTGCAAATAGTACTTTACGTTCTTGCTGCAGTTGTTCTTGTTTTCGCTTGTACGATTCACTCCATGCAGCTTTGATGGAGTATTTGGTAATGAGGTAGAGCTTGTTAGGTTTGCGCTCAATTTTTAAAAGAGATTCGAAAAGAAACATAGTAAATAGGGTTTTATGATTTAATATGAACCCAATATCTATGACAGCTCTGCAGAATAGTTGCAGAGCTAATTTCTTTTCGCCAACTTTATGTTATAAAAACCTAATAACCACTCAAAATGGCAAAAACGAATGCTTCACTTATCCGCTATATAACTATAGACAAATGCTTGAGGAATCGTGGAAGGATTTGGTCAAAAGATGACCTCATAGATGCTTGTGCCCGAAGACTCGAAGAAATCGGTATATATGAACCGCCAGCTGAGAGAACCTTTCGGACGGATATAAGCGATCTGAGAAATGCGAAAGTATTTGATGAACCAGCTCCAATAATTACCTATAAAATAGCTGGTAGCCAGAAAGGGTATTATATGTATGAAGACCCTGAGTTTTCCATTCTTAATACAAAACTCCCTGCCTCTGTAGTACGGATACTCCGTGAAAGCATAAATATGGCAAAACAGATGAGTGTGTTTACAGCTTTCCGTGATGTAGAAATGCTGATTCACAAACTAGACAAACAGATCGACCAACAAACAACAAAAACAAATATTGTTGACTTCGAGTCTATTCCCGGTGCTACTGGTATCGAAAACTTCGAACGTGTTTATACCGCTATTCAAAAACATGAGGTGCTAGATGTCCTTTATCGACCATTTAACAGAACAACTCCATACACGGTAACGCTTCACCCGTATCTATTAAAAGAATATCGCAACCGTTGGTTTTTACTCGCTTTATCATTTCGTGAGAATAAAGATGCTAAGGTGTTTGTATTCGGCTTGGAGCGTATGCTTGAAATAAAAACATCTAACTGGGAATATTCATCCCCACCACCAAATATTGATACATTCTTTCATCATGCCATCGGGGTAACTGTACCTGAAGATGCAGTACCAGAAAAAATTGTGTTGGCATTCAACCCTGTGAGGGGTCAATATGTCTTGACGAAACCGATCCATCACTCACAAGTTGAACTTCCTAGCAATACTGATGAAGTGCGAGTATCTCTGTTCACCGTTATTAATCGAGAGTTAGTGCGAGAAATTGTATCGTTCCGTGATGAAGTAGAGGTTATTTCACCAATTGAACTCAGAAACCGCATTAAAGACATAGCTCTAGAAATGCTACAAAAATATCAGTAGGTGTCTGATAGACCAAGCAAGTCTTCTTCCATCTCTGCCATAATCCCACTAGCCTCATCATCGTCCACATTTGGTAATACTTCATCAGGCCATGCACTATTGGAGTCAATTTCCATATTTGTACGATGCACCCACTTCATAAGCCTTACCCTAAAAAATGTTGTTTTATATGAGTAGAACTGCTGTGCGAGTTCTGACCGTGCCATCCACCTCGGAGAAGCGGTAGACCATGATTTTAGCCATAAGCGCACATCATGAAAAACTCCCGGACTTAATAGTATAAGTACTACCCCTACTACCATACTAATTATACTTGATATGGTTTTACTTTGAGAAAGTGACTCTGATATAAAAGGAGCGAATATTAGACTACTGGTTCCGAGCAAAAGGGAAAGAAAACCAAATTCCAACATCCCTACATCATTTCCATTTTTTTTGCCTCGTACAGTACTAATAACTGTCCGTTGAGTAATGTAAGGGAGGAAAACCAAATAATGGACTATATACCATACAAAGATCACCATCAAAAAATATCCCGGAACTATTAGAACCATATTAAACAAATGGCTAGAACCCTCTTCTAATGATCCAATGTTTACAAATTGTGTTGCCTCAGCAACAAATACTCTGATACATTCATAGCAAACCCATATTTGAGTTACAGCAAATAGCCCGATATTAAATATAAACCGCAAACCGATACTTTTGGATGATTTATATATTTGTAGCACCCGAGCCAATCGAAATATGCGATAAATACTAGAAAAGTAGAATGGTCCTTCCAAGTAACTCCAAAAACTCAGACGAGGTTCGCTAAATAATGTCTTCCTGAATTTTTCACTATAATGCAATCGAAACGCCTGATAGGTGTGACCTTGTAGTTGTGATATTTTCCTACTAGTCCGAAAAAGTATATTTGCAATATAACTGTTTTGTTGCAAGCCATATTTCTTGAACCCTTCGTTTATTATATAGCTATAATTAAGCAGCTCGGCTGCTTCTAAAGCATGCTTTTTGACTATTAGATTTTGGCCTTTTTCTAGTTGAAAATCAATAAATTGCTCGATCCGATTCTTCTGAAAATCGCTAAGCATATGAGTCTTACCTCTTAAACCATCCATCAATAGTCGCAGATAGAATAGACCATCTCTGTATGCTTCATTCGTTTTGTAGCCTGTTTGCTCTCGCAGGTACTCCATTTTTTGCCAGCAAAACCAGAATAGCGTTCTCACAGATGTTTCATGAGCGATTTCTAGAAAAATAATGCATGCGTTCCTATTTCGTTTAATAGTTTTATCATCCCATTCTTGATATGTATCTTTCCAATGAAGTGCATAAAAATAGTCATGAATACTCCGATGGATAAATGCTACTCGACTCTGTCCTTTTGCAACCCTAACTAAGTGACAACTTTCTAATATCTCAATCGCTTTTTCTACAGGCACTTTTTTGAGACGAAACGTCTGTACTAGGCTTTCTTTTGGGGTATTCAGCCCGAAATGCTCATCTTCTTGTGCATTAGCTGCGATTTGTTTAGCATATTCGAGAATGTGCTTCTTTTCTATACTGTCATCTATTCTGAGCAGAGCATCATCTAACTTTCCTTCAATAACATTAGTATATAATACTGTTTTGTTTTCTGGTAATGCCCCACTATTTTTTGCCATATATGAACGAATGAATGCTATAGTTAATGGTGAGGTCATCAAATCACATAAATATGGGGAGTTGTATATTTGCTGTAATGTAGAAAAAGGTAATTTGCTCTTGCTGAAAGTAGCCGTATATGTTTTTAATATATCGACTTCAGTGAGAGATTCTAGGGTATAGGTAATATCTGGTGAGAAGTCTAATTCAGTAGGTCTTTTAAATTTTCTAGACGCAACAATACAAGGAGTTTTCGTCGAAATCTGAAATTGGTTAAGCTCATGGGAAATCTTACTGATGTATTCCCGTTTACTGGAATTGCTCAGTATTACAGGTATTTCATCGAAGCTATCAAGCAGGAAAAGAAACTTCTGATGCCGGAGCATATAAACAAAATACTTCTTTATAAAGTCAACTACTTTAGTATTGCTATGCTGAATAAGCGTATTATAGATATACAGTTCTATATCAGGTTGTGCTAAGTAATCCCAGTCCCTTAGTGAAATATACACTAAAATGTATGATTGTCGCCATGACACATTGAGGTCAATACAAAGCTTTCGTAATGCCACGCTTTTACCAGAGCCTGGCTCACCCAGAAGTAAAAAGCGAGATGACTGTTTCTCACTCCATCTTTTCTGAATCCTGTTCCCAAAATCGTGTTGCAATTCTCTTTTACGCCGCAACACTTTTCTCCCCTCAGCAACTCGCACTTTAGTCTTTATATGAGTAAAATCATTAATATCCCATCTTAATTGTCGATCAAGACGTTCTAGGTCTTTTTGTAAGAGTTTTTTGAATGTGGCAACTGTTTTGGAGGTGGGCTTGGTTTGGTCTGTCAAAGCTAAAATCGAACCATTACTTTCTTCAGATTCGATGACGTGCAAACTATCGGGGAATTTTATATCATAATACTGATTGTAAAACCATTGCAAGACTCTAAATGCTATACCTGTATAAAGTTGTATTTCCGCAATTGTAAATTTAGTTTTTCCTTTATGTGGAATTGGCCCTCTTTTATGACGTAATAAATCGATCTGCTTCTTCACCTCTATTGGAAATACTATTTTGTCTGGTGAGTTCTTTTCCAAAATGTACTCCATCATCCTGAATACTCCCGGTGTTCTACTTATATCGATTTGTTCCTTTATACATGCTTCTTTTAAAAGTACATCTATCAAATTATGCAATGCTTCGAGTAAAGATGATCGAGTTGTTCGCTTAATATATTCCTCCATCCACTCATCTACTTTTGGAACTTTTCCTTGAACAAGATTCATATAGCCCTGCATGATCTTTTCCTCTTTCTGAAAGTGGGTTTTTACTGTATTCATAATAAAACATGTTGACGAAAATAGGTTGTTGAGCTATAATACAAAATGTTCTTTTAAACATGGTAAATATTGTGTTGGACTTGTATAAAGTACCACCATTTTTTACCAACGAGTCTTTGATTTCAGGTCTGATTTGGACTAGGTACTGCATATCATATAAGGGTATGTAGCAGACTAGTTCAAATCAATTAACCACCTAAAACAGGAATAATGAAACTCAAAATGGAATTTGAATCAGAAATGCGTATTCGATTCATGCAAATTCAGTTGACTCAAGATATTATGGCTCATAAGACAATCGGTGTCCTTCCTCACTTACATTACTATCAAATAAATGTGGACAAGAGTAAAGATGACCAACCATATATCCAAGAACTTCACTGCTACGCTGAATTATATAAATATGGGAATCTTGAACTCCGCCAAGCAATCCTAGAACACACTAAAGATTATCACAATGCTACTTTAATTTGGATGTTTAATCAGATTTTTGATGAATGCCCAGACCTAGAGACGCAATTGGAATTAGCCAAATGTGAGTGTTTGTATGAAAATGCTATACTCAATCTCATAGATATCACTACTCATAAAATAGTAGTCGAATATTTTGTAAATGGCTCAAGGGAATCTTTTAGAAATGGCGATAAAGAATTCTATGCTGAATACGCAAAAGAAAGACTCGAAAAGGACTTCGGCGATGCGTAATGCATCATCACCCTCCCCGATTGATTACAACGGTCAATCGGGGCTTTCTTATAATGGCAAGCTGTTTTGTTACTGATAGCATCCATTTAGCTGCAAATAAAAGTATATATAACCACCAAATGTTGTACCTATGTTGTACCCAAAACAAAAAGAGCCATGCCAATTAAGACATAACTCTTTGATTATCAGTGTAGCGCGGGGGAGACTTGAACTCCCGACCTCAGGATTATGAATCCTGTACGTACTGTATCGATATGAATTAATTTGTATTGATTATCAGCACCTTAACACATTCACTTCACCCAAAACATGTGCTTTTAAACCATAAAAAACGTAGATTTGTTTGAACAATGTTTGAACAAACCGATTTCACATGTTTACACTTAGCTCTGTTTTATATCATCGTCCTAATAAGGAAGGAAAGCATCAATTGGCTATTCGGATCACCAAGGATCGAAAATCATCCTATGTATTTCTGGGGCAATATATTGATAAAAGTCAATGGAACAAAAAAGCAAAGAAGGTTAAAAGAAACCATCCTAATTCGACCAGATTGAATGCACTGCTTACAAAAAAGATGGCAGAGATTAACACCAAGCTCTTAACGGGCGACCTTGAAGATAAAGTAAGCACTGCGCAGGATGCCCATAAAGATGTTTTAAAGAAGCCTGAAAAGAATTCCTTCTTTACTGTGGCAGATCAATATAATGAGGCTTTAAAAGGAGAAGGGAAGTACAATCAATATAATACTAATGTGCCGCGCATAAAACGTTTTAAAGAGTTTTTGAAAGGTAAGGACATCAGGTTCCAAGATATTACGGTGTCTTTACTACGCAAGTTTAAAGCTCATCTGATTAAAATACATAAGGTTTCTGAGCGCACAGCAATTAACTATCTAATTTTGATACGCACCATATATAATCGCGCTATTGGTGATGGGCTTGTTGACCGCAAACACTACCCCTTTGGCAAAAATAAGATCGTTATCAAATTCCCTGACTCTGAGAAATTAGGCTTATCAAGAGATGAAGTAACAAAGCTAGAAGAGGTTGATCTATCTAATCACCCCAAAATGCATCATGCCCGTAACTTATGGCTATTCTCTTTCTATTTTGCAGGCATGCGGATTTCTGATGTCCTCTTACTAACATGGTCTGACTTCAATAACGGCCGACTGCACTATCAAATGGGTAAAAACGATAAGCGAGGGTCTCTGAAAATTCCAGATAAGGCGCAGGCTATTTTAGAGCAATACAAGTCAGAGGAGGGGGATAACAATAATCTCATCTTCCCTGACTTAGAAACAGTTGACGACTTTACGAATAAGTACTTGGTGCAACGTAAGACCTCTTATGCGGTTAAGAACAACAACAAATGGCTAAAGCAGTTAGGAATAACACTTGATATTAAGCAAAAGCTGACGATGCACCTTGCAAGGCATACATTTGGTGCGCTCTCAGGAGATCGTATCCCGATACAAATGCTACAAAAGTTGTATCGGCATTCAGATATTACGACTACTATTAACTATCAAAAGGCGTTTATTTATAAAGACGCAGATGATGCTTTGGATGCGGTGTTGAATTCTTAAAATCTCTATGCATTGTGTAGAGATTTGAACGTGCTAAAATTTAAACCGAAAACTGAATTGGAACGACTATAAGATCATGAGTAAACAAATCACCAATAACGAACAAGATTTATTTGTTGAAATCCAACAGATGATTAACGACGCAAGGAGTGCGGTTAGCAAAACAGTTAATTCAGGGCTTACACTTATGTATTGGAGTATTGGCAAAAGAATTAATGATGAGATACTAAAAAACGAACGTGCAGAATACGGAAAGCAGATTGTCTCTACATTGTCGAGACAATTGACTGAAGAATATGGCAGAGGTTGGAGTGAGAAACAGTTACGCCATTGTATCCGATTTACAGAGACTTTTCCTAATTTTCAAATTGTCTCTACAGCGTCGGGACAATTGAGTTGGTCACATTTTAAAGAAATAATTTACTTAGAAAAAGAGTTAGCTGCTCAATTTTATGCTGAGATGGCACGAGTTGAAAACTGGAGTGTACGGACACTTCGTTCTAAGATTCAATCTATGTTATTTGAGCGTACCGCAATTTCACAAAAACCAGAGGAGTTAGCTAAATTAGAACTACAAAAACTTAGAGAATCCGACCAACTTAGTCCCGATTTAGTCTTTCAAAATCCATATGTATTAGACTTTCTAGGATTGAAAAATACCTTCCTTGAAAAAGACTTTGAACAAGCCATACTCAATAAAATAGAACATTTCCTCCTTGAACTTGGTAGTGGATTTGCTTTTGCAGAACGACAGAAACGAATGATTATAGACAATAAGGATTATAAACTTGACCTATTATTTTACCATCGAAAACTACGAAGGCTTGTCGCTATTGATTTGAAAATTGGCAAGTTCAAAGCCGAATACAAAGGGCAGATGGAATTGTATCTTCGTTGGCTTGAAAAGCATGAAATGCAAGAAGGAGAAGAGCGACCGATTGGATTAATTCTTTGTGCTGAAGGTAATCATGAGCAAATTGAGCTATTGCAACTCGATCAAGTTAATATCAAAGTCGGTCAATACATCACTAAGTATCTTCCCAAGGATTTATTGAAAAAGAAACTGCATGATTTTGTGGAAGCTTCTCGACGACAGATTGATAATAGGTAATCCATATATTTCTTTAGGCCCCATTGCATATGCAAGCAAATAGTTTACAAAACAAAGCCCATTCAATTAAATATTCACAAATATAGTATGTAATTCATAATAATTAGCCTTCTTTAAGAAATTTTCATTTTGCGTTTTGCATTTTTGCAAAATGAATTGCATCTTTGTACCATATTGCATAATTAAATAATGAAAATATGGCAAATATTTATAAAGAATCTAGCTTAGGAAAGGTAACAGTAACTGAAGATCACGAAGTAGTTATTGGACAGGTTATATGCCATAATGGCACTCCAACAACATCAAAAATATGTGCAAGAATAGACCCAGCACAGCATCCAGCACCAGGGCGTATTTATGCAGTTAAGGGTAGGAATCCAGGAGGAGAAAAAATACTGATATTAGTCAGAGTTGAAAAAATGTGGGAACATAATCCTCATGAAGATGCTTTATCATCAAATATTAATCAAGTGATTCCAATAGAAATTGCCTATGCAAAGGAAGGGCAATCTACTGTTATATACCGAGCTTTTGAGGCGGATACCTTGGAGGAAATATCATTTATATCAAATGGTAAAAGAAATGGAGAGGAAGAGCTTTCACTAAATATCAATAATGTTACCACTCTGCCAAGGTCAGGATGGCCAATTATAGAGGTATCTGATGAATTAATCTCGAAGGCACTTGAATTAGCACCTGATCCAGATTTAGGTTTGGACATAGGACATATTCATACTACTAACATACCTGTTAGGCTTAAAAGGGATGTAATTCAAACTCATTTATTTATTTGCGGTGGTATTGGTCGAGGAAAGTCATATGCAAGAGGCGTTATTGCTGAGGAATATTGGGCACATAAAATTTGCCAAATAAACATTGATCCAATGGGTGAGATGGTAGAAGCTACAAAGGATTTAGGTGGTATGAATATAAAACCTGGAGAAGGGTTTACATTACCACTTAGTGCTTTGCAAGCAGCTGATGTTGTTGATGCTATCCCTGGGCATGCACGTTCAAAAACAACAAATATTTTTTCCCTAATTAAGTATGCCCATGATAAATTATTGGATGAAAAAGTAAGTAAGTTAGGACAGGAGTTTGGAGTAAATGATCTAGTAAAGAAAATAGAAGATGTTGCTGATGATATTGGATATGGAGCAAAGGGTACTTTATATCCAGCACTTTTAAAGGCTAAAAGTTTAAGTAATTTCAAATATATAGGTGATCCATTTGATTGGAAAACTCATTTGCAAGATGGAAAAATTATCAATATCGATTGTAGAGGGTATTCTGTAAGAGATTTAAGACTAATTACAGCATCGATTGCCAGAGATATTCAAAGATTAGCAAAAAAACGAGAAATTCCTTTTGTTGTGTTTTCTATGGATGAAGCTCACCTAATAGCTCCTAATGATGATAATGTTGTAACAACTCAGGTATTAAGAGAGATTGCTAGAATTGGTCGTCACTATAGAATAGGACTTATTATGACGACCCAAAGCCCTGCAGATATGGATAAGTCTATACTTAAAAGGCTTTTAACTAGGATGATATTTGCTATTGAATCAGACCAACTTCAGGCAATTAGAGGAGTGTTTTCTGATGCACCGGATGAAATCATAAAGCAACTTCCTAAACTACCAAAGGGTACTTGCCTTTTGACTGGTGTATCTGAAACAATTAAACATGCCACTTTAACTAAGGTTAGAACCCGAAAGACTACTGTGGGAGGCTCTACGCCAAATGTATTTTCAAGCGACAAAAGAAGACCATTTCCCAACAAGGAGAAGTAACCAAATCATACAATCTTAAAATTATTTTAATGAAAGAAAAGGGAATAATTCTAGAAAGAGAAATATGGATTGTTGGTTTTCTTAAAGCCGCAGCAGATAAAAATGATCCAAGAGTTGCTAGTGAAAATAAATACTATCAAACGATAAAAGGAATTTGGAAATACTCAAAAAAGGACTCTCATATCAAAATGTCTATGAACTCTCCTATTCTAGATGAGTATCCAGGATTTAATGAAACTGCTAGTATTTCTACATATCATAGAACGATAGGTAAACTTGTTGCTGAAGGAGTTTTAATACATGAATCAGATACTCCTGAAGGAATAGCTATCTACAATGTAGTACCGTGGGTTACATCTTATCAGCCTCTGTCTAAAACAGAAATGGATAAAGCACTATGGGAATTAGGGCCAGTAAAATCATTGGCATATTATGTAGAAATAATAGATGAATTTGAGGAAGTTTCCGAAGAAGTTTTAGCAAAAGCTGCTTATGGCTTGGAAAATGAAAAGCCTATCCCGTTAATTATTCAAATGCTCAAAGATTCTGTGGAAGAATTGAATTATGATATTGCAGATTTGAGAGATTCTTCATCACGAAATGACGAGAAGCATAGAAAGAGGCTTGAGCAAAGATTGAAATCGTTTAGTCGATTTGTAAATGGAGAACTTGGGATATCGCCAAGTATTTGGCGTCCTCCATTAATTGATGATAGAGAGGTAAAAGATGGTGAACCGCTTATTGAAAATGATTCAAATGGTCTAGAAGAAATTGTCGATCCAACAAGTTGGGATGAAGTTGAAGAAGAGTTAGCGAAACATGTCTTTGGTGAAAGTTTTATAGAGCTCTATGAAATACCAAAAGAAGAAATTGATAATGATGAATCTGTCGTTATTGGTACAGACTCGTCTAGTCATACAAGTCAGGTTAGAGGATTACCTGCCTCTGCATATTATGATGATGAGAAATTACTTTTGACTTTTAATAATGCAGCAGGATTTATTTTCTTACCGCAGGATTTTCCTGAAAACTATAATTCAAACTATCATGGAATACCAATTACTCGTGCTGCTCTAGAAGACCCAAGACATAGGGGAATGATAATTTCGAGACCTTGGTTTGATGATCTAGAAGATGGAGAGTTTGAGCACATGAAACGAGTTGCATTAGATGTGGTGCAATATCGGATTGATAAATCGTTGTTTGAAGGAAAAGCAGCTGCATATGGATCAAACTCCGTTATGGTAGATGCTCACTTTCCTAAACCCAAATTATTACTTAGAGATGGAACTGTTACCCCTCAAGCTAGGGAACTAAGTAATTATCAGAATAAATCGGCGTATGGAGAGTTAGTGCGAGAAGGGATAAGGTTAAGTTACGATATATTGAGAAATGTCATGGATTCTAGAACAAGAGTCTATGGTGGTGCTGTGAAATCAACACAGTTGAAGACATTCTCAAGAATAGTTAATTGGTACATTAAAAAGGGGTCAAGAAGACAATTTAATGCACCAATTGCGCCAGGGTGGGAGGCCAGAAAGATGGGAATCATTAGTGACACGATGATGATTAGGAAATTGATTTCCTCATTTGAACCATTACGAGGAAAGAATCAATATTACAAGACTTGTACAATAGTCCGTCCGTTTCCAGCAATGGTTACTAATCTTTACCGTGTAAGAACTATTGATGGTATTTCACCAATGAACAATGCAGACGATTGGGTAGATTATTTTGAGTATCGCTCAAAGAAAGCGAACCAAGAATATGAGGAAGGTACACGAAGCAAGCGCCCTTGGTTCTACAAAAAAGGAGATATTTCTGAGGATGAATATGTTCGAATGTGTGTCTATGCTGATTATGGAATGTTTTACATCGGAAAACCTGGTATGTCACCACAAATTACTTTTCCTCGTTTTGAATTCCTAGATTCAATTAGAAAACAAGGAAGTGAATCTGATATGAAAAAAAGGGTATTAAAAAATACCACATCAATAATAAATGAGGTACACAAGACTAAATGGGCGCTAGATGCTGACCACAATATGTTTACTAAAAACAGGATGCCTAAGTTAATGCCATTTGTTATCCAAGAAGCTCATAATATGAGTAAAATACTTGGGCATAAACTTGTTATTGAATTACAGCAGCAAATTGTTTCTACACTAAGTAGGTTAAAACAAAAATTACGAAAATCAATAACTGCAAAAGTGAAGGGAACTACCCCTCCTACTCCAGTACCTGTTTATAAAGCAGAACTAGAAAAACTAAGAGAGTTCACTAAAAAGCAAGGAGAAGTAATTGGTGATGCAGCACCTGGCGACTTTGGTGAAGATTACCCTGATGATGATAGCTAACAGTATGACTAGTTATTATCAAATACGGGATAAATATCAGTAGCAATTTTTTTAGCTAAAAGTCTAGGAAAGGCATTCCCAATCATTCTTTTTGCATCAGTTGGGTATACATCATTGTGATCAAACACAAATGTATCAGGGAAGCTCTGAATTCTTAGAGCTTCTCTCAAAGTAATAGTTCTTGGAGATGAATAATGTGTATATCTACCTCCTCCAGGATTTGGGAAGTTTGTAGTTACAGTTCTTGAAAGACCGCCAGGATGTAATCTTGAATATGCTTGAGAAAAGTATCTTTTATTTCTACTTCTGCTACCATGTTGGATTGGAGAGTCGCCAGGTTTGATTTTTTTCATTCTATTAATCATTTCTTGACTATGTTCCCAAGCTCTATGGTTTTTTAATATTTTACCGGCTTTCCTTCTCATTATGCGTTGAAAAGTGGTTTCTGGTTTTTTTGCATACTCATGTTGCTCTTCTCCTGGCTTCAGTTGTTCTGGTAAATCTCCAAGAGCATCTTCAAGTGTAACTAAGTTCTTTTGGGGAAGTTTACATTTTCTTTTTAATTGAAAAGTTTTTCTAGTATTATCATCTTTTAAATCAACATACTTGCCTGTAAAGTAGTCAAATACCTCTCCTTCGCCCCCATGAGTTCTCTTAGGAAGAGTTGGATAAACATTATAATCTTTATGAAATCCAATAACTACTGCTCTTCTTCTCAACTGAGGAATACCATATTCTGCAGCATTCAAAACATCAAAACACATATTATATTTATATCCTGTATTTTCATAAAAATCTTTAAAATAGTCTGACTTTAATAACCCAGGAACATTTTCCATTACAAAAAACTTTGGTTCAAGACCTAGTATTAAGTGCTGAAACTCATTAATTAATTTATTCCTTTCATCATCTACTTTTCTTAATCCTGCCATACTCAGTCCTTGACATGGTGGACATCCCAAGATTCCGTCATAATCGTCATTGGTAAATTCTTTAATGAATTCTACCGTAAGTTCTTTAATGTTTTGAGTATTGTATATTTCTGAATAGCTAGGGAAATTAAATTCAAACGCC
Organism: Saprospiraceae bacterium; assembly: GCA_028285085.1. GTDB lineage: Bacteria > Bacteroidota > Bacteroidia > Chitinophagales > Saprospiraceae > JAHDHW01. The sequence continues at coordinate 53,956 of JANQQI010000070.1, forward strand.
TTTTTTGCAGTCAAGTCCATATCATTTAAAAAAACGGGTTCGAATTTATTAGTATCCAAAAATCCACCAGTGACTCCTCCTATACCTGTAAATAATTCTATGGTTTTTAATTTTTCCAATTCTAGTTTTATTAGTTAAAGAAATATGAAATTCTTCACTCTTGCAAATATAGCTAAATAGGCTATATTTGCAAGTATACAGACTAGCTTTATTTAATTTCAATGCGCTTTTAATGGAAAATACTTACATAAATGAAGTAGACTTAGCAGCACTAGCCAAAAACTTAAGAGAAGAAAGAGGATTGACACAGGAAAAAGCAGCAGATCTTCTAGGTGTAAGTCAACCAACATTGTCTCAAGCTGAAAATAATGCTGATAAAAACCTAACTAAACTTCGAATTAAAATGATTAGGGAATTTGGAGGAATAAAGATTGATGGTCCATTTTATAAACTAGACCTGTAGAGTCAATAGGATTGAGGATATATTAAAACTAAATGCCTGATTCAATATGATCTATTCGTATAATGAACGAATTTCAAATTCAGCTCAGTACATTTCTCTACGACCTCAGTAGTTACAGCAACTCTGAGAGTCTAGTCAAATCGACTTGCATCCTCAAAGAAAATCAAAACTTCATATTCATAAACACATAATCTTACTGAACTGTAATGCGTTTCCTTAAAATTACCTAATAAGTTTACCTTTAAATAATCCATAACTTCCTAGCTAATTCTCGTTCTTCAAGTCCACATACATCCACATATATTGCTGTGGTTTGTAAATATGCATGACCTAAATATTTTTGAACTTTAGTTAATGGTAATCTTGTAACGGCATGTACAGCAAAACCATGTCTTAATCCTAATGCAGAAGACTTAATGCCCTCTATTCCCGCTTCATTCATAACGGACTTTATATAACGAGAAGCTGATCTCGTGGAAAAACTCCATAGCGAATCTTTCATTATAGAACTATGAGTCTCTAGTTCAGTCATATACCTTTCCAGCTCATCAAGTAGAAAGTCAGGTAGTGGAAGCTGTCTGAATATATCTTTCCTACGCCGTTTTAAAGTCTGGATAATCACAGACTTATTAGAAAAGTCGATACTAGTTTTATTAAGATTAACAACTTCACTTATTCTTGCACCCGTGAAAAACAACATTAAACAGAAAAGTCTAATATCCTGCCTCTTCTGAGTATCCGCAGCTTGATAAAATCGTCTACGCTCATCTTGATTTAAGTATTTCCTTTGCCCTTCTTGGTCAAAAAGAGACAGTTCAAAATGATATGCCATAAGATATATTTCCTTCTTTTAGTTGGCAAATATAACTGTCCTACTATTATATATTCTCGGCCAAAAAGGCAAGGAAAAGATTAAATTTTTCAAATATAGAAGTGAATCAATATGAAATAAATTATACTTTTCATATTTTGAAATTTCATAAATTTTATTTTTAAGATAGGCCAGAGTTTATCAAGATGCGTATATTAATATACACAATGAGAGCTATTAATCTTTACAATTCTGGAACTAGCTAAAGAAGGTTTGAAAATCTCTCCATAAACGTCTAGAACATATAACAAATTTAGCCTAAGTTAAAAATGATAGGGTATGCAATACTGACTACATATAGTATAAAAACAATAGTATGTCCTTAATTCTTAGTTTTTTCTGCTTCATTAATTCTTTGCTTTAGATTAGATTTAATATTAATCACTTAGGTAGGATTGAGGTGTACCATCCCATACTTCAAGAGAGTGCCCTCTTCTAGAAAATGGATATTTATGATTAAAGGTTTTAGTTGCTCTCACCAGTTGCTCTTTATCGATTTTATTCATTTCAACGTCAATTGGTTTTTCAGTGCCGGAGAGTATATGTCCAGAAACCTTCTCATTTCTCAAGGGGAGTAACATTGCCGTTTTTGCTGTTTGTCTTACAACTTTAAAAAAGTAGTTATGATTTCCATAAAAGTATGTTCTATAAAAAACAATCTTTCCAATTATACTATTATAATCATAAACTTTTGATTCACGCGTGGCAATTATAGTATTTATTTTTCTAACAATTAGAATAGCTAAATCTTCAATTGTGGTATCGGTGTTGATATGACTACCAATATAACGAGAGTTAGAATTATCAATTTCCTCAGGATTTTGAATTAATTGCATTATTCTTTCTCTCAGCATAGAAGGATTGACGATTAATTTACTCTTTACACCATAAGCTAAGGTTAAAGCACCTCGTACAATATTGTCATCTGGGTCACTAAACAATTCGACAAGATTACTGAATCCTTTTTCGTCCAAATAGCTAGCCGATATCATTGCTAGTCTTGGGTAAGACCATCTACTGCCATTAGTGGAAACATGGTTGGTTGTCATGACTTTCATTGCCATTGAAGCAATCTCTCTCAAGGCAGGAATAGTCCCAGCTCGAGCAAGTGCATTCATTACATTACCATCGAATGTATCTATCCATTTCTGCGTATTCCCTCGATGTACATTTATTGAATCTAATATCAGCGGAACTGATAGTTTGGCAGGCATAAAACCTAATGCATAAATTGCCCTTCTTCTTACTTTTAAATCTTTAACTTTTGCAAGGCTTCCTACTTTTTGAACAACTTTATCATTGACATTTCGAGATATCTTTGGAGTCTTGAAAAGGTCAAGAATTTTATTTTTTTGACTACCTTGAGTATTTGTAAGCATCTCATAAATAGTATTTGAGACACCTTCATCAAAATATTCTTCTGGCATTTTCCTGATTGTTTCAAGTATTAGTTTTTCCCAATTGGCGCTTCTTGATAATAATTGTTCCCATAGAGAAAAACGCCAACTTTCAGTTATAAAGACATTTAAATAAATCAGTACTCCTATGAGTTGTGTTGAATCCTCAAATCTCTGAGCAATAGAATCTATATTTGATAAAATTCCTTCCGAAGTTTTATTTTTTTCCAACCAATCTAGGGCAAGAGCTTTTGCCATACAGTATTCTTTGAATTCCTCATATACAAATGTGACTGATTCCGGTATACCATCATGTCTCCAACTATGTTCTTCTAAAATTATAAACTCATCTCTAATCCGACTATAAATAGATTTTGGCTCACCATACTTTCTATTATCTCCAGTAACTTGTTGTATTTGTGAGAAAGATATGGAAGATAATTGTTTAGAAAGCATAAAAAGGGCAATATCAAATAAATAAGATTGAATTTCTATTTTTTGAAAATCAAGAAATTTTTCCTCCCCTTGCTGAATCATTCTTTCAGCAATTGATTGACTTTTCCTTTCAATATAAAGGTCAAATAATTGTTTTAGGCGTATTTCAGAAACATCTCCTATATCACGCTCTTTATATGCTTCACAGAAAAATCTAAGTAATAGTGGATGTTTACATTGTTCCCATGCATAACCGGATATTTTTCCTTTAATGCGATAATAAGTAAGATATACCTCAATAGCTTTTTTATATTCTTCATCAGAAAATTTAAAGAATTCAGAGTATAGCTGACTTTTTTCATTGGGTAGACTAAACAAAGTTTTCTTCCAATATGATCCCTTATACATTCCCCAATAGTAATCCCTACATGTAATTACCGCCTTTAGGTTTTTACTTATTAATTGTTGATTAAATCTCTCCAAGGCCTTTCGCATTTCAATGGGGCTTGTATATTCATTAATCCCATCAATAAAAACGATACCTGGCTTAGATTTACTTGTTGTAGCATTAGCTAAAAACAGTAGTCCATTTTCGATATTTGATTGACTTAGTTTCTTATAGTTGTTAAGTTCAATGGCAACTCCTTCACTAATATCTTTTGACTTTCCAAGTGAAAGCAAGTTTCCAACTAGTAAAATAGCTATTTGCCTTTCTTTGTACTGTGAAGCTAAATGACATATCAGGTTGGTTTTCCCACTACCTGCTGGAGCAACAAGAATGAAACATTTATTCTTTTCATCATGATTAAGAAAATCATTTATGTCTTTTTCAATTTTCCTCTGTATATATAACTCCTTGATATATTTTTTGCCTAAGCCATCATGCAATAAGCTATCAATCTGTGCTCTACAAATGGATAAAGCCTCTTGGTTGAGCCTATTGATAGCACCTGTCAATGCAATCGTTTGCGGATAAAGTGAGCTGATAAGTTCTGAAGGAATGGCATAAACAGATTTATCGTTTTTATTGAAATCATCAGGCTGAACGATCCATGAAACCATTCCTACTATACATTTCTTTTCTTTGTTGTATACAGGAGCCCCACTAAAACCTTGTCCGATTTTCTTATCTTCATCAATTAATTCTAATACTTTGAAATTCCATTTACTGTTAACTTGTCGTGCATAAATCTTACCTTCTGATCCGCTATGGATAATCCCACCTCTTTCAGAATAACCGTGTGTGCGAAAAGTATTTGTTTGGTTTTCTAAATTGACAGAACTACCCAGCGGAATAGGCGTAACATTTTTAGGAAGTTGACCATTGAATTTTAAAACAACTACATCTCCCTCTTCAAAAGGAAGCCACTTCTGAAGAATTATGGCTTTACGAGGAGCAGAATCCTCAGTCAAATTTCTTTCTTCTTCAATTAGAAATTGAAAAGATATTTGAGCTGGTAAAATAGTATTTTCCTTTTGGCTTTCACGAGGAATGATTACGTGAGAACAAGTAACTATATGACCTTCTTTATCAATCAAGAAACCTGTTCCTATAGTTTGATTATTTTCATCTAAAATTCTAACTATGCCATTTGTGATGTCCATTTAAGAGGAGAGTTTTTCGGTACGTTTTTCTTTTTTCCATGTAACGGTTACTTTAAAAGTAGCTTCTACTGCCGTCTTTGCTAAATATGGAATACCCAGCTCCCCATCGAATTTCAACCCCATTTCAAAGGAAAATTCATCTGGTTCGACCTTTTGAGCTGATTTGACAAAGGCTTGAGATATAGATTCTACTATTCCCAAAGCTTTTTCAAACTTTCGACCACCTTCTTGGGCTAATTCTTCAACTTTTTTTTGCCTAACTGTTATAACTCCATCATTTTCCTGTGTCTCTTGAAATCTTGTTTGATCAAGGTGGTTTTCTTCAGCTTCGATATAAATGACGCCGAATTCCGATTGGAATGGATATATTTTTGAAGACATTTTGGTTTATTTTAATTTTTAAAACTAAATATACTAGATATCTTATAAAAACAGAAAACACTCTGTTGTTGAAAACCAAGCTAAAATTAGTAATGCCGAAGGCATATTAAAATTATTTTAAATTTCCCCAGAACATAACTTTTTTGTTGAGCCTCCTCTAACACAAGATTTCATTTTTATTCAGACAACATAAGGTTTGAAGTTTAGCGTTCTTAACTGCAAACATCTAAAGTCATTTTTATTTTCATAAAATTGCGTATTGGCATACTATATATAATTTTCGGCCAAATCATATTTCCATGAAAATCCGAAGGTTACTTTTAGTATATAAAACGCTCTATTTAGCTTTAGTGATTGTTCTTATTTTCCCACACACAACCTGGGGACAAAGTGACCTAGACAGCAAGATCACCGAAAGACAAGCTCAGATTGCCGATGCTCTCAACAGGATGAACGACATCATCAATCAAGCTGATAAAAAGCTTGAGAGCTTAGAAAATGTCAAAGCGGCCATTGATGCTTCAATGATACCTAATAATAGAACCATAGGTGTTTATCTTATTATTGGCAAAGACAATGAAGCAGCACCGAATGAATGGGTATCAACCATAGAAAAGTATTTCAAAGCTTATGGCTTTCCTGTAAAGATCATTTCAGATAATGCTCATCCTGAAGGGCAGGGGGCAATTGCCCTTATCTATGTTGGTGCAAAAGCATATGAAGGAAATCTACCAAACGGAAGTATTAGCCTTCACTATCTACTCACCGAGCATAAAAAGGTCTTTTCTGATTTACTGGAAATGTACAAAGAGGCTAACCCTGATCATTTTACCACTAAAAATTAGGCCATTAGGGTTAAACTGAAAAGCGCGACCATAACGCCAACAATTGTTATTGTCTGGATTATCTGGAATTTAAGACTGCCAGATAATTTATCACTTAAACGGGTTTCCATGTCGTGCATTTCTGAACGTAAGTTGGCTTCAACTTTAGTTATTTCTGAGCGCAACGCAGTCTCAACTTTATGTAAGTCTTCTTTTGTGGCGATGCCGGATATAGTAACCTCCTGTACAGCTTCCATGATACCTTCAGCCTGTTTTTTAGTAAAACCACGCTCTTTAAGCAAGGTTACAACTTTATAAGTATCAAAATGCAGTGTCGCAAAGTTCATATCTACCAGTATAAACTATTTATAGTTGGCTTTCAATAATTTACTTCAAGGCATAGGAGAAAGAAGCGGTTTTATTTCTTGAAGTTCTCCTAGTGCGGACTGATTAAGTTCTATGGTTTCATTGTTGCTTTGTTCAATGTAAGTAAGATCTTTAGCAAGGATGCTTTTTCCTTGTAATTCTGTAATAAGCTGTTCATATTCCATCCCTGCATCTTGCGCAGCCATTTGTGCATCTAATGCAGCCATAGAAGCTTGTTCTAAGATTTCAGCTTTTCTTATCCGTCGTTCTTCATCAGTTAGTGATTCGTTAGCATCAATAGTTTTTAAAGCGTTTTCTATTCGTTCACTTTCTTCTTCAAGAGTTTCTTTTTGGCTTTGAACTTTATTTCTAAAATCATCGAATTGTACAAGACTATTTTCAAGTACCGGAACAATCTCGCTCTGTTCAAAATCCTGCTGCGCTCTTAAAATAAAGATTAACATTTCAGAGGAAATATCATCAGGTAATTTCTGGCCGACACGTCGTTTATAAGCTAAAATAGTATCAGTAATGGCTTTGTTTTTGTATGCCCCATCCTCATTCTTATCAAAATACTTGGCTTCTATTGCATCATTTAGTTCGCGATGTTGCTGTGTGGTGTTTTGTAACTTTTGGTTAATCTCTTCAATTTGTGAATCAACCCGAATGATTATTTCATTCATCTTTTCAATAGCTTCAGATATCAGCTTCTGAGCTTCTCGAATGTCTTCAATAATTTGTTGATAGGCAAGCTGAAAAATAAGATCAATAAACTCTTTCAGCCTCTCTTCATGACTATCACGATTAAGTGCAATGACTGCTTGTATGCTCATACGGCTTGATATTCCATCACCGCCCATCAGGATATTTACGTCATTATCATAGTCTAGTTTTTTCTGATCCGAAGCAGAGTTAAATCCATTTGTCAGATCAAATGACATTTCCAAACTTCCTCATTTGTAGATAGTGGCATTGCTAAAACTATAACATGAAAAAGGTTAATAAATGATTAAGCAATCATAGCGTTTATTTTCGCCAGAATTAAAACTTATCAAGTTAGTAATATTACAGCATATTTCTCTTTATAAGTAGTTGAACTATTATGTTTTATGTAAAATCCTATACGACTATCTTACTAGTACTCTGTAACATAAAAAGGTAGAATCGTAGGGTGGGGATTTATCCCCATCGAGAAGAGATTTTCCACGCCAGATAAATCTACCGCCTAAGTAAGTACTTTTAAAAATTTAAGTTGCAGAGTACTAGTGTGATTTATTATAAAAATACTTTGGCTTACTTACTTATATAACAATACTTTTGTAATTTAAAAATAATTAACTAACTTCCATTTTATTCGTCTACAAAGAGTTCACCTCTTAAATAAAAGCTGAAACACTTAAAATGTATGTTCATTATACGTACATATTAGTTGAATATACACTACTTATCATCCTTAATATTAACTCCAAAATTGCTTTTTCATGAAAACAATTTATGTTGCTGTATTTGCAATCCTCATTTGCCTTAAAATACAAGGTCAAGAAGTACTGAAGTTGGGAAGCAATGACCCAAAAAATCCGCAAAAATTATTAATCCAAAGTGATGGAATCACAGGTGAAGTCAATCAAAAACTACTAATCGCAGGCTATATAGAAATAAGCCATCAAGATGAAAACATATTTACTGATGAGGCTAAGAGAATATATTTAAAATTTGATTCTATTCAATTTATTAACAATGGAATAATTTTCACGAAAAGTGATCTAGGCATTTATCCAACAAAATATTTAGGAGGACATGTTCGTATTAAAAGTATTCGGGGCACTACTGGTGAACATGGTAATTCTCATAATACTCAAGCACCTCCTATTACTCAAAAAGCTCAAAGCGGAGGGCGTGGAAGTAATGGCAGGGACGCAAGTTGTGGAGTAAAAATGGACGGACTTGTTCCAAAAGCTTGGAACAAAGGGTGTCATAATGGTGGTTCAGGAAAAAACGGACAAAATGGTAGCAAAGGAAGAAATGGAGATAAAGGAGGTAATGGTAGTAAAGGGACTCATTCATCAAATATATTACTAGAACTAAACAAAATATCGTTAGACAGTAATCTTAAAATAGATATAGAGGCAGAAGGCGGAAATGGAGGAAATGGAGGTAATGGTCAAAAAGGGGGAGTAGGAGGAGAAGGCGGAAATGGAGGTAGAGGAGGACACGGAGGTAATGGTAATGAATGCGGAAGGTCTGCTTGCAACGGAGGCAGGGGAGGTAATGCAGGTAGTGGTGGCAGAGGAGGTAATGGCGGAGATGGAGGAAATGGAGGTAGAGGAGGAAATGGGGGGTTAATTGAAATTTATTTTAGCGAGCCAGAAATGCAAGACTTCCTATTTCAAGGAATTGATAAGAGAGTTGCCGCCAAATACAAAGGTGGAAAAGGTGGAAGACCTGGTATTGGTGGAGAAGGTGGAGAAGGTGGAAGACCTGGCAAAAAAGGGTGTGGAGGAGGAAGAGGAAAAGCAGAAGGCATCCCTGATGTATGGCAAGACGATGGCAAAAATGGTGGTTGCGGGAATACTGGAACTGCTGGGAGTGTCGGTAGTAGAGGAAAAAACGGAGAATGGGGTGAACAAGGACAAGATGGAATGCTTCGCCATTCAAACTATAAATATGTTGAAGAAAGAGAGACTGATTTTTTCAATATGCCTGAAAAAATCCAAGGAATATTTACAATAATATAATCGCTATGAAACGTATAGTTATATCAATATTCTTTGCATTTATATTGATAAATGTTCAAGGACAAGAAGATGTGAATATTGCATATGATCCTGCTGGTAATCTCTTTCTAGGAAGTTGTATAGACTACAACCTTATTTTCAATTCAAAACAGGATTGTTTAGAATCTACAACCAAGGAATGGATTGATGGAGGAGCTGTAAAAACTGTTGTATCAACATCATTTATTTCATCACACCAAGATATAAGTAACAACTTTAAATTATCATATCATTCTGATATTAAAGCTTCACTTAACCTTGGAGACGGTTTTGAAGGAGGAGGATCTGTAGATTATGATTTCACTCTAAATCACTTTTTCAGAAATATTTCTAATTCAATATATTTTGTAGTAAAAGCAGAGACTAGTCATGGTAGATTAAAACTAAAAAACACCAAACTTAAAAGCGAATTCCAAAAACTCTTAGATGATGGGGAATTTAGTGATTTCACGACTAAATGTGGAACACATTATGTGCGTTTTGAAACAAGAAAATCATCTGTATATGCAATTATTAGTATTTCCAATATTGAAAAGGAAATAAAAAATCAAATTATATCTAAATATTCAGCATCCGCGAATGTTAAAGCAAGCGGTTTTGGATCAGTCGAAGGAAATACTAAGGTAGATATTGATAACCTTTTTAAAGAAATTTCAAAACATGGGCGTGTAGAAATAAATTATTTAGCTCATGGTTCTCAAGGAATAAAATCATTTAGCCCTGTTGTATCAAGCTCTAGTTCTTATAAAATAAATGAAATTTTAAAAAATCTTTCTACTGCTTTAAATGATTTTGACAAGGAAAGATCTGCACCTGTCGAATATAGGCTAGCATCGTTTAAACCGTTCGGTCTCTTAGATTTAGACTTGCAAAAAGAGAAAATGACATTTCTTGAAAAAACACAGGTTAACTTAAATTCTCTTTTTGATGCCTATAACCAAATTCAAGTTATTAAAGAGATTAGATATGACGATTATCTTCTTTACTATAAGTTTTTTGAAGATGAAATACAAAGCAGGATTAAAAATAGTACAAAGCTTCTAAAAGAATGTTATTACGATGATCGATATGATATTGCTAAAATACCATATGACAAACCCCTGATCACAAAAATAGTGTGGCCCTCAAATATATTTACCGATATAAATATTGAATACAATCCATTTTATTCAGAAGGTATAACGCCAAGTGGAGAGCGAAAACAGGTACTAACCTCAATATCAATTTCTGTATTTGGTCAAATTCAACATTCAGATTATTTTAAAAGAATGATTCCTCTTTATATTTCTCCAAGTTTAGAGTTATTTCCAACAAATGGATTTGAAACAAATGAAAACAATCCATCACTTGGCACCCCAAATATTTCAGATATTAAAATAAAAACACGTCCATTTTTACTTAGAATAGAAACTTTCAATCTTGATATAATACCTAATCAAAATGGATTAATTACAATTAATCAAGAAGTAAAAGACAAACATAAGGCATTGCTAAGTAATTTAAATACAAGAAAATATTTAGTAAACGTTGAAACAACAGATGGGTTCTTTTACAACCAATTAGTTGACTTCAAATTCATGGAATCTGATATTGAAACAATTAGGTAAAAAAAGGTTCAAAGTGAATCATTTGGCACCTAAAAAAAGCTCCCATTGAAATCTTTAAACCATTCCAAAAAATCAGAATCAAGACACATAAAGTAATATCCTTAATCGGAGATGATGATTTATAGCAATTGAGAAAAGGAAAATAATCACTAAACTTGACAGGATGTAACTTTTGGAGATAATTTGCACTCTCAGTTTCGATATTTTCTCTACACTGTCGAGACAATTAAAACTGCGACAAGCTGTTGCAGAAATTCAAGATAGTTGAACAAGTCTACTTAGTGATTGGATAGTTTTGGTAAATAGGGGTGCAAAATACTAAACAAGAAATGGTGCAATTTATCGAACGAAGTAACAAGAAAGAGGAGTTCATTTCTAATGAGTGATAATGTATCTTATGTATAATATTATTTCATATAATTTTATTGTCAATGACTATTCACCAAAAACCTACCTCTAACTACTGCCTAAAACGCTTATTATCCCTCCTTTGTAAGAACTCGCAATGACTCCTCATAACATTTCTTCTTTAGCTCCCTTATAAAATTCTAATTTTCAGTTATAGGTTTCAGCCTCAAGTAACATCAATTCTGAGGAACTTTCAATGCATAGAAAGATTGTTTCATCATAAAAAATATGAAATGAAAGATTGGATAAAGCTACTAAATCCAGAAGAAGTAAAATTTCAACTAATCACAAGTACATTTTATATAATAGCATATGATATTTTAATCGAAACGATCGTACAAGATGTTAAATTCTTTTATTTGATGGGATCAGACCAGAATGAGCTGAAAACAAAATATAAAGCCCAAGTTCGGAGTTTATATAAACAGGATATAGTTATTGCGTCGTCTTTATGGCTGAAAAAACATGATGCAATTTCAGAAGAAGATATTGAGAAAATAAAAGCTTTTAAAGAACATCGGAATGAATTGGCGCATGAACTCTCTGGAATGATAGCCAATAGTAAAAAAGAACTAGGATTGAACTAATCAAGGATATTCGAAACTTAAGATTTAAGATATTAAAACGGTGGTTCACTTACTTTGAAATGGATATAAATCCCAATTTAAGCAAACTAAAGCTAGAAGATTTAGACATTGATGAAGTACTAAAATCTAAGATGCCCGTTATAGATTATCTCGTAAAGATGTTAGATGAGGAAACTCAGAAAAGGAAAGAAAGGTTAACTCAAAAATAATCTGGTATAATACAAGACTAAACACAGTTTAGCATAATCATAATTTAGAAATACTTTAGAAGAGGATCCGAATTTTTAATAATAAATTTCCCTCCTCTATAACTCAGAGTGATTTGAGATGAGTTTGATTTTTCCAATATCCCTTTTAAAAAAGACGAGAGAAGCTTCAAAGATGACAAATAAGTTTTGAGTAAAGAGGTAAACAAGATACCATCCGAAACCTCTGCTTCTGAAACAACCTCACAAGTCTCATCTAAGACCGCTTCATAAAGAAGTGGTAAAGCATTGATACCTAATTTATTATGTATTTTATTTTGAAATTTCTCTTTTAGTTTTTGCTTCTGCATAAACATACAAATAGGTTAGATGATAATAATTTAAAAACTGCTCCTAATTTAGCTCTGGACTAAAGGAAGAAATTGTTCTCTGCGTTAGCAGTTCACATGCGTAAGATTGAATGCGCTCAGCTATGTATGTAATTCGCTCCGCAGCTTTCCTTTTCCCAGGATCATGTGAAGTCGTAAAAGATCTGAAGTCTACAATCAACTTCGAGATTTCACGCAAATCCTCTCCAAATTTTGTTACTGCAATACGCTCGCCTATGAAATTATTACTATTTGAAGAAAGTTTAGCCGTTTTATTTTGATCTAGGCTATTCAAGATCAAACTTACTTTAGTATGTAAACCATCACAATGGCGAGGTTGTAGGTAATCCCAAACCTCAAAAGAAGTTATTACACTTTCACTAAACTGCTGAATATCAGCCAATTGATCTTTCATCGCAAATAAGGGGTTACGTTTACCTTGGTAAAAAACTAACATTTTGTTTATTTTTTTATAAAGTTAATATATTTTGTTTAAAAAATCAACCTATACTGATCTGGCAAGTATTTTTCCACTTGCAAAAAAGCTTTGTCCATCAAATCAAGAATGGAGTAATATACAATATTCCGTGAATCGATTTTATCTTTGCTACCCAACTCTGTGTATTGAACCCAACTCGCAATCAACGGCTCAATCTCCTTCAAGGATTGAATTACCAACCCCACTTCTCTCTTGGGGATTTCTGAATATTCTCTATTATACCTATCTAAGTCTATTCTCAAGTAGCCACAAATAGGAAGAAGGTCATCTTTCATAAAACTTTCTGTGACATGCAGAATTTGACTAGGTTGCCCTAATTCTTTTTTAAGTATGCTGATAATAAACACACATATTATCAAAAGATCATCGCCTGATTCTAAACTAAGTGTTGGAGATTGAGACAAAAACTCATTCTCCAAAGACATATCTTTATTTGTTAAATAATTAATGAAACTGGAAAATAGAAAATCTCCTTGCTGGTGCAAAGATGACTTAGCAACCTTTTGTAGTAAAATAGATGATATGTAATGTTCAGAATGAAGCAAAATTATACCTAGTTGAGCAAAAAGCAGACCATTATTAATTGAGATATCTTATAATCTGGTCTACCATATTTATCACTTTTCTAGTTTGGGCGTTTTTAGATTCCAAAACCTCTATACTATTAAGCTCAACAATACTACTGAATTCAATTGTAGCAGCTCTTAGACTGTAAGAAAGCTCTCGCACATTGTTGTAATCTATATATGAAAGTCCTAAATTTTCAAGACTTTGATCTATCTGATCTAATGTAGCCAATAGTTCATCGCAGTGCTTAAAAAAAATATACTTCCCCAAAAATATTTTATGCAACTTTGTTAAATTATTAATAATTCTTTCTTTCACGCTATTGGCTACATGTTCGCTACTACTCCCAGACTCCGCACCATTTACTATTTCTTTGATAAAATGGCAGAGTTGACGATGCTGTATAGCATTATTATCCTCAGGCTTAGATATCGAAAAATGATCTGATCCAGGAACTTTATATGGTTCTCCAAAATACCTTGCTCCAGAGAAAGGCTCGACAATCTGTTTCATAAAAGATAATGCCTTAAAAATAGATTTATCTTCTATTAGTTCTTTTCCTTTCAAGACGAATTTATGAGCCTCCTTTAAGTTTAGAAACTCCTTATCTAAGTTATTCAGCCAAAAATTTTTCTGACTAAACTGTAAAGCTTGAGCTTGAGAATTACCCGCAATACTTGCTAATGCTTTGAATAAATTTGCATACTTAGCTCCCAAGGATGGAGAAGCTACTAAAAACAAACCAATGTTAACATTTCGCTCTATTAAGTCTATACTACGTTCGACAATAAATTTCCTAACAACAATCCCTCCCATGCTGTGACAAACAAAAACTATTCTTTTAGAATTAAACAGACCTTCTAAATTCATTCGTTCTTTGAGATCATCTACGACATCTCCTAAATTATAAGTCCCACTAAATATACTCGTCTGATAGGTGTAAACATAAATATTTAACCAATTAAAATCTTCTTTTAGTAAATCAGGCCAATAGTTTCCATTTTTATTTTGCCAGCAAGTTTCTCCATCTGATAAAAAGCCATGCACGAAAACAATCGAAGTTTGACTATCTTTGTTTGTAATACATTTTAATCCAACTTTTTCCATTATGCGCGTTTAAATTAAAAGTAATAAATAGATATAATATACTCAAAAATAATCTCGGCCTTTTAACTTCTGTTTACTTACCATTCTTCTTTCATTAAGATAATTTTGATGTCCATCTTTTCTTAGAATTAAGACGCATACGAGCTGATGAACAATTTGAATTGGTTTAAAATCTAAAATAAAACTCCAAAAAGGGCTCTCATTCCTTACCCCAAAGAAGGTAAAAGCATCAAAATTTCTCCTTCGAATGCCTTTCTAAATACTCCAAAATAGACTGGCGGTCATAAAGGATATGTTTCTTCGTAGGCTGCGAATATCGAATCTTGCCTTCATCCCGAAGCCTTTGAAGTGTCGTCTTAGATTTTATCCTCAAAAGCTTCATTGCCTCCACATCAGAAATCCATCTATCGGCTTCCAATTTTTGATTTACCTGTGTGCGCTTAACAACCTCTTCAAGTAAAGCGTAAAACGCTTCCTCTTCGAGGCAGATTACATTTATATTTCCTTTCACTTTTGACATTTATTTTTATCTTCTTTTTTTAGTCCGGCACATAGTCTTGTTCTAACGATCAATACCATTACCCCGATCACGTTTTTCTTTAGCGCGATCAAATTCATTCCCGATACGGCTTTTAATCTCTTCAAGACGCGCTGCCTTGTCTTGAGCGTAGTCATTGGAGCCAGATAAAATGTCTGACTTCTCAGCCGATGTATAATCTTCATCTCGTTTGATACTTGCCTGATTGGTATTACGTACATCTATGCCTTTAGGCTTATCATCCTCCGGCTCCTTTTCTTTTTCAGCTACCCTCCCCTTCTCTGCGCCCTGCTTCTTAAGTGTCCGCTCGTTAAAAGCTACTATCCGGGCCTCTCGTTCCTGTCTTGCCTGTTCCCTGGCCTGGGCCGCCTTAAGACTTTCTCCAAAGATGTTTTGCTCTAATATGCGCTGCTTTTCCGCAAGACGTTTTTCGATCTCTTCTTGTATTCTTTGTTCCTTTAGCTTTTGCGCAGCTTCATCATTGGCATAGGCTTGATCACGCGCTGCATAACTCCCATAAGGAAAGCTGCGCAGCATCCAGTTCGCAATGTTTCTGTTTACATCACCACGTCCGCGATTTTCTTGTTTTTTTTCGCTGCGTACCTCATCTTCGATTTGTTTCTTCAGATTTTCTAAATCATCATCAAAGCCTTGTTTCTCAATGTCGAACTTTGAAGGCTCCTTAAATTCCTTCTTTTCCATGTATTAAAATTCAAATGATTATTAAATAATTAAGCGCCGCATTAAGCCGCATCTCTTTCGTCTGATAGCGTCGTATCGCTTGAAGAAGATTGACTGCGCTCTGGCAATACATGATCTTGCGCAGCAGGTAATGCAGGCGCTTGTATCTTCGGTACATATCCCTTTGGCGGGATATGCCCTCTAAAGGCTGATAAGCCAATGCTTTTATATATCGTTCCGCGAATATTAAGACGCTTGAACGAGATTTGCCTAAGACGCAAAGGGTGTTTGGATAAGCTTCCAAAGACAATCTGTGCATCTTCTGTTTTAGACAATTTCGTGGCCACCTCCGATGGGGTTAACAACTCTCTGGATGTTTCACTGATTATACGTTTGCGAAGGCCACCAAAAAAACCGCGCCCTCTTTGGTAGCGGCGAATAATCCTGCGTCCTAATCTTTCGCTCACATACTTATCCGTCTCAGGATCGCCCATCCCCGTTGCCAATACCTGAACATTGGATTGACCAAGCATATCCTTCCAACGTGTGTTAAACATGGTTTGAAGCTGCTGGATGGATTGCAAAAACACCCAAAGCCTGACCCCGTATTTACGCAAAGTGGCATACCCGTCAGATATTGATTTTAAACTTGTACCAAGTGCGGCAAATTCATCCATGATAAAAAGTGTCGGCACCTTTGGAATATTTTCTTTCTTGCGTTGCTTCATAAAGGCAATGCTTAAAGAAGCAAGTGCCCGGAGCCAACGGCTCATATCATGCTGGCGTGCATCGGGCAATATCTCGTACAAAGTTTGGATGATCGGCTTACCATCATCTGTTTTTTGCAAACCAAAATCCTTTAAAGAAAAATCGCTTTTAGATAAGTGCCTGCGCATATGTTCATCACCGCACCATCTAAGACTGTTAGCCACACCCGTTAGAACATAGCCATATTGTTTTTCTCCTGCTTCATGCAAATCACGTGCAGCTTGCTGCGCAAGACCGCCCATTGCGGGATTAGCATACATGTCTGTAAGTAAATCCTTAAAGCGTGCAGGATCAACAATCGCCAATTCAGGGTCAACACCGTATAATAAATCAAGACAAAAAGGCAACGTATGATGCTCGGGTGGCTGCGTGGTCAGCACATGACAAATCAACCCTTGTAAAAATGAGCGCGTTAAATCCTCCCAATAACGATTTTGTGGCCCTTCTGGCAAGACCAAACCATCAACAATAGCTTCTACAATTTCTCGCGCGTCCGGTGCAAAGGGATTGATTTCCGATAAAAGGCTGTAATAATTTGACGGATAAGGCGTAAGACCGAACGGGTCGAGAATGATCCCTACGCCCGTCTTAAAATGTTTCTTAACGTTTGAAATAATGCCACGTGATTTTAGATACGCATCCGAGCACCGCCGCTCAAATGTCATAAGCGTATGTTCGCCAGATGGGTCATAGACAAAAACACTTCCAAAATAAGAAAGTAAAGTCAGCCAAATAGCTGATATTGATTTGCCCGATCCGATCACACCCGTTGTGATCAAATTACTATCATCATTCATTCCGACAAATGGTACAAACGGATGATCAGCAAAGGTTGCTTGGCCTAAAATTATGCGGCCGCTCCTCACCCCTTGATCTTTAAAGAAAGACAATGAAAGTAAGCTTTGCTTTAGCTGCGCCCCAAGTCTTGACATCGCACGCACCGTTCCCCATTTTGCCGATCCTCCCCCACCTTCAGAAAACTGCTGAACAAATGAAACCTCCGCCAGCCATTCCTTCACATATACATAAAAGGGTCCGCAAAAAGCCAAACACATGGGAACAAGCAGATACAGCCCCAAACCCCAATAAAGATCATTTGAAGAAAGGGCATCATGTAAAATATACAGCTCATAACCTTGAACGCCTGTATAAAATACAGCGCCCCATCCTGCACATGTATACAAGATATAAGGTATCTTCTCGATCCGCGTGCGCAAGACAAGGCCAACCCATCTATGCCACACCAATCCAATAAGCAAAGCTGCGAGCCATACAGTTAAAGCCGCAAAATGATTATATGTCGTTTGCGGCGTATCCGCATCCGGCAAGCTGATATAAATCCAAAGCCCTGCAAACAAAACACTGATAGCGGCTGTCATCCAAAACCTATACCCAAAGTAATCCCTCATGTTTAAGTGATATTTGTTGTCCAACCAGAAAAGCTACCCGTATCATCTCGCCTTATTTTTTCTGCACTTAATGCTTCCCGGTGGGCTGTATTAAATTCATTTAAATCCAGAGGTTTTTCGTTTTCATGTTGTTCAACGCCGCGCCGCATAGTTGCTTCTTCTTTAAGTAAATCAATGCGGTCTAAATCAAATGCACTCAATGTTAATGCATCCTCTCCTGAATACGTCTTAATGTAATAGTTGCTCAAAAAGCGCTCTACGTCTTTGAGCATTTCAAACCGACCCGCAAACTGTTCACTAAAGCCTTTCATACTCCCGTAATGCTGCAAAGATTTTTTCTCGCGCTCCAAATCTCTAAGGCGTATATTCAGCTCGTTGATATAGCCATCACAAAGGCGTTCTTGTTGATTTAAGTCCTCCACAATATGCATAGCAACGCGTATGTGATTTTCAAATCTAGCCTTTTCTAATGTAGGGTATGCGGATAGAGAACGTTGCATTTCATTGACATAGGCCATGTGTTTTTGCCGCTTTTCAATTAACGCCTTACGAAGGGTTTTGACCATTTTCAGCTTTTGGTAAACCTCCCTACTCTGAATGACATTTTGTCCTTCTTTACTCTCGCGCCATGCTCTGGCCTTCTCCCTAGCCACTTCCTCGGCTTTTTTTGTACGGTTTATTTCTGCTATTTTAGAGATAATCAAGCTGACCAAACGCACAGAAAAATAAAGGCCGAAAATGCCTAAAACAACCAAACCAATCATCGGTAAATGCTCAATGAACACGGCCCAAAAATTGGATAGAAACACCTTTATTTTCATCCAAATCGGCAATAAGGTTTTAGAAAGCCACTGAATAAAAGACCCCACTAAACTTATTATTACGACAAAAATGACCATGCATCCTGTACCGTCATCATTATTTGCTGCTGACATAGTTTCATGCAATTTAAATGTTTTAAAAAATCGGGAATGCGTTTGCTAAAAGGCTTTGGAGATATATGTAGGCAAAAAGATTAACAGCCAATGCGCAAAACAAAAGCACAAAAACTAATCTTTTTGCCTTCCCAAAAATCAGATCAAGGATCAGCCAAAGCCCTGCTAATCCGATAGAACCCCACCATAGCGATGACCCCACTTTTAGCATCTGCGATACCATATTTAATACCTGCGCTGTATAGCGCAGGCGTTCTTGCCAAGTCTTAGCATCTTCAAGTGTCTTCATTATTATTGGAACCTGCATAAAATCAATTATGCGATGATACGGACTTTGCGAGGTTTGGTCTCTGCGGTTTTGTAAATGCTCTCCGATCAGGTCAGCCGCAGATATAACCGGATCGGCTACACCCTCTACTAAGACCGTGCAGCTCTGCGCGGTTTCTAAAAACCGCATATGCAGCGCATTAAAAAAAAAGGTTTGTACTGATTGTACATATGACTGCCAGATAGCTTAGGCGTTTACGCCACAAGCCCTGGCCTGGATATATCAAATTCATCATTGTATTTATTTTTTATTTGTATCTGCATGTGATTATTCGGATCGTTGGATACACTGAGCTTATCTAAATCGGTATATCCAAGCGCCATGATCATCATGCTTACTCTATAAGCACCCTCTTCCCAAACTACCCGAGAAAAGGCTTTATCATAAATAAGTTTAGCTCTAACAGCCTTGGAAACATCCCACGCAAGTCCGGCATGGCCAAGCACACGGTTAGCGATGTGAAAAGCTGAATTATGAGGTGAATGAAATCTATCCTTCATGGAATTAAATTTTGTGCAATTAAGTAATTGAATGTAATTTCTTGCTTGAAAGTGGAATACACGTTTTGAAGGTGGGTTTCTCGTGAAGTGATGATTAAGCAATTTCGTGTGCTTTAAACGTAAGCTCTCAGCAAAAAAACATTACATTTTTGGGAATAGCAAAGCTTAAGAAAAACTCGCAGAATTCTCCATACGGATAGAAGATAGGCTGGAAAATACACCATCAAAAAGAGCATCTCAACAAAACATGGTGGAAAATTTTCCAGCACTTAAAAAAATGTCTATTTTTGATAAACCTCAATATAAATGGAGCCTAAAGAAGAACGCTACCATGCCAATCACTATGCGAATGAAATCCTTAAGCATTGTAAGAGGGTTGGTATTCCAATAGATGACAGGGATAAAAATGGGCCGTATAAAACCATTAGAGAACTTACGGGATTTAGTAGACACCAACTTTTTAATAATCACTTGGGATTTAATCAAGATGAGAACCAACAAGAAGTCTTTAATAGAGATGTTGTAATGAAGTTTTTTATGGCTTGCCGCGTACACCCCACAACATTCTTACGAACACGCGTACAAGAAGACTTCTGGTTTAAATTAGAAAAAGATAAGAAGAAAACCTTAAACAAGAATTTGTATTTCACTAATGATTATTGGGAAAAATTAGTAGAAAACGGTTTTGCTTCTGCAAACTCTCTCATTAAATACATCCGCATAAAATCACACGACCCTGATTACAATACAGAGCTAAAAGATGTTTATAAGAATATTTTAGCGCCATATTTTCGTAGCGCGGAACATACGATAAAAGTCTATGAGGTATTGTTTAAAGGTACGAACCGGGAACCAAATGAGCACCTTGCCTATGCCAAGTCACAGCATTATGTGTTGTGTGCTATCCAGGATTGGCTTGATAGTAAAAAGGCAAAAAATAAGGCCATCGCTAAAGAAAATAAAAAACGAAAAGCACGAGGAGAAGAAGAAACGCCGCTGCTAAGCTATGAATATACAAGAACCTTAGCCTGTTCACGCTCAACTTATATTTTTAAAAAAGATGGGAACGAAAACCTCAAACAGGCGATGGTTTTTGAGGCCTCCGCAAGAACCCTAGTTCATTTAAAATACTGTTTGGAAGAACATGGAAACCATTGCAATTTTTATGTTACAACAACCTCTCGCCTTAGGAATCATGCTCTCATTGACGATAACTATAGTCTAACAGAGGACTATACGACTTCCAATAATATTGTAGTTCCCGATGGAATATTTATTAATGATGTTTGTCCTACAAGTAAAGCCTTCCCATTTAAAACATCATTGGATGTGCAAACCTTTAAGGGCATTCGCTTTACAAAAGCCAACTTAATTAAGTTCATAATTGAGGGCTGGTTTTTAGCCGACGAACAAGCAGACATAAGGCTAAAAAATGCCAAACGTATTAGAGAAGAATTAGGATTAGAAGATGTTGCTGATGAGGAATGGGATAAAGGAGAAATATTGAGAAAGTATGAAAATACTACCTTAAAAAAGGTCACAAGTCTGGAGTATTTAGAAGAATTGGAGAGGGAAAAGGAAAAAAGAGAAAACTGTTAAACTCTAGACATTATCATATACAATCTTTTATATTTATGTACCCATTTGACTTATCAAGATAAACTCTTTATTATCCAAACCGTTTATAAAACATGCACTCTATGAAAGGATACGACATGTACCAAAGGCCCAGCTTTGAAGAATTGCAAGAAATGGGTAAAAATCTCCGTGCAGGTGAATTTGCACAAGAACTCCACACCAAGCTCACATTTGACGAAAATGGAGGACTTATAGAAAGAGATAGCTGGAGCGTCGTGGAACAAGTCCGACCTTACATTGAAGAACAAGAGGCATTATTTCAACAAGAACTTGCTGCTAGAAATGCAACTATCAATAAACTGGAACCTCCTACGTTATAACCCCCTAGACGCGTCTTACTCTTACCCCCTATCAAGTCCATAACCATCATCGCGGCTACGCTTATCTTCCCTGCGGTTTACCTCTTTTAATTGCCGCGCCTTAATCTCCTCAATACGTTTTTGCTTCTCTGTCTCTAGATCAATGATTGGTTGATCATTCACAGTTTTTTGTTGATCAGGATCAGGATATTTTTCCTCGATCTGTTTACGCTTAATTGATAAATACTCTGCGCGTCGCTGCGCTATATCATCAAGCCCTTTTTGAGCTAACGCAATTTGCTCTTTCAATCTATTATATGCCTTACGCTCTCGCCCAAATAAATCAACGCGTTTTGTTTTAGACAGCTTATCCTGTAAAGCCTGTATTCGCTTCTCATGTGCCGATACGTTATGGCTTTTATCTAGCATTTTTTCAATTTGGGCTAGTTCATAATCAATATCGCGCTGACGTTTTTGCTGGCGATCTAGTTTCTTATAGGCTGGTGGAGGAAGTAGTACTTCTCTATCAGATTTATTTTTAAGGGCATCTCTTTGAGTCTGTTTTTTGGTATTTTTTTCTTTTAGCCCGTCCTTATTTTTATCATCAGAACGCTGCTGAGTAGACTTTTCAATTTGCTTCGCTTTTTCTTTTGCCGCTAGATCAGCCGCATCAAGTTCTCTATTATGACGATCAATATTTTCTTGTTCCCGATCATAAGTATTAGCTTTTCTTACCTCTTCAACTGACATCAGATCATTAGCATCAAAATCACTAAACCGATCTTCAAGACCGCCGCGCCATTTTCCTGTTTCTTTGTCTTTTTGCCAAAGCCCTTTAAGTTGACGTGATAGGCTGTGAACTTTCCCCGTTACATTATCTACCAATACCAAACCTCTACGGTCACCTTTAGCAAGCTCATAACCGTTATCTTGTAAAGCAGCCTGAAAAGCTTCTGCGCTATCGGATTGCTGATATAGTTCTTGAATTTGAACCTTGTCTATTTTCTTCTCGCGGTGCTTAACAATGTCCGTTTCAGGTTTGGCTTTCGTATCATCACTTCTATATTCACCCTGCCCTTCTTTATGATGATCTTTATCTTTGGAATGCTTCGCTCGTTGCTCATTATTCTTGATACGTTGTTCACAATATACCCCATGCTCTAGTTCATATTCTTGCGCCCATTTTGATAAAATCAAACGATCATTAGATACGCTTGCAATTTTGCCTGTTTCCATATTAACCAGATTACAAATCACATGAACATGATCATGATCTGTTTCTTGATGCGCAACAATAACAGCTTGATGATTGTCCTTCAGCCCCAATCGATCCAAAGCATCTAGCGATATATTACGCATATGATCTTCTTCTGGAGTCTCGTTTGTATGCCAAGCT
Organism: Saprospiraceae bacterium; assembly: GCA_028285085.1. Lineage (GTDB taxonomy): Bacteria > Bacteroidota > Bacteroidia > Chitinophagales > Saprospiraceae > JAHDHW01. Next base: position 76,913 of record JANQQI010000070.1, read on the forward strand.
AAGCTAAAAGAATAAACACTTCCCTTGGTTGATTTACGTCCTGCTCTACTTCCCCCTGCTTGTTCTTTAAGGTGGTCTGCATTCATGGATGTATATGCCATATACCGCATGGCTTTTTCTGGATCATCTGTTGGCATATTGTGAACGTATGTCCATGCCACACGATCAGAGGTAGATACGCGTTCCCCGTTATTATTTGCCTTATCATGCAAATAATATAATCCTGCACCTTTAAATGAATGCCCCCGCCTTGCAACCTTCGGAATCATTTATTAATTACTTTATTTTTGAAATCATGCCATCTATTAATGGGGTTAGTTTTTTCTGGCACCTACCTAAATCTTCAAGCAGAGCATTTTCATTTTTCTCAGCAATGCGAGATAATTGCAGAAGGTTAGTTCCAACCTTCATGAGCTGATTAGTAAATGAGAATGTGAAGATTTTGGATGAATGCCACGTACCTTTTTTGGCTTGCTCGTTATAAACTTCAACAAGCCGAACAGAAAAACGAACGTGATCTATAAAACGCTCTAACCGATTCAAAGATTGTTTAAGATTTACAGGTAACACCTTTGTTTGATTAGCAGCTTTTGCCATCTGGTTTATATGTTGTCCAATATCAGTTTTGAACACATGTATAAGTGCCAATTCAAAAGAGCTTGGCGCATTATCATTTTCGCTTACGCGTTTATTTTCTCCTGTAAGTTGTTGGCGTGCGTAATCGCTGTATCGCATGCCTAAAGACTTAGCCTTAGCTTTGGCAGTATTCACCATTTCTTCTGTGCCCTGCACAGTAGGAAATCGCGTCGAATATAAACTTACCTGTTTTTTTGGTCGGGCCATAAAACAAAAATTTAAGATCATTTTTAAAAGTGCGAATGCACCAGGGGATTAAACGGGGAGATTCTCTCCCCTTTACAAGATTGGTTTTTACGCGGGTCAAATGGAACGTAGTGGAGTTATTACACGTGTAATAACCATATCTTGCTACCCTTAGTTTAGTGACCCCGTGACCTTTAGACAAAGACGCAATTAATCCTAGACGAACTATCCACAACTTTAGATTGAATGCGCTGATGCGCATACTTCATTTTTTAGTTTTTGCGAACTAAAAGAAAAATCATTTGGACATAATTATGGGTGAGCATATGCCTTCCCCATCTTATCTATTAGTAAGACCAATGCTATATCTATCCTATATCAGGTTTAGTTATTTCATATCGTGTTCCAGCTAGAATGTAATCGGCGGCCTTCTGGGCTTGATTAGCAGCACGTACAATAGCTTTATTGTCTTGCTTTAAGACACCTAGCCAACTCTTGATATAGGCAGCATTGTTTGTAATCGTTTTTGAAAATCCCAAAGCGGCACAACAAAATGCGGATGTTAATTCTCCTACAATTTCTTCTTTACCGTAGTCTTTATCACCAAAGGCTTTACCAAACGTTCTATCCAATCTTGTTGGATGTCCAGTCCAATGCCCAAGCTCGTGTAAAGCCGTTGCATAAAATGGCTCTGCTTGACCTCTGAACTGCGACCGAAGTGGCAAACGGATTTTATCAGCCACTCGATCATAATAAGCCTGATTGCTCTCTACGATTTCTATTTCTGCACCTGTGGCCTTTATCAATTCTTCGGCGCGCTCATCTTTGATAAAATCCTGTAACGATTCTTGTGGCGTGGTTTTGTAGAATTTAGGATCAAGGCCCTCGGTCTGAGAAGTGACGTTAAAAACGCGGTAAAGTTTTAACATAGGAATCGTTTTAATGCCATTTCCCATGCGTTCCTCTGCACTCATGCTTTCTGCTCTTGCAGTCGGCACATATTTTTTATGCTGATTAAGATATGCCGTTTTATAAAATACTATTGGTGATGAGCGTTCCCCTTTCAATACTTTACCGCCAAGCTTGCTGATCTGCTTAAACGTCATCCAAGTATTGTTCAGATATTTGCGTTTTAAAAGCTGCGTACTAAGAAGTAGTTGATTGATGCCACGATAGTAATTACCTGTTGAAGGGTTTCGGGCAAAGTCACCATCTTGCCCCATCAAAATCCAAGGGCGTATGTAGTTATGCTCTTGATGATCTTCTAAAAGTTCAATGATGGTATCGGTAACTTGTTGGTATAAGTCATTGGCTTTCATTATTTGTTTTCCTCTTCAGCTCTATTACCGCTTATACAGCTGCCCATCATTTACGACGGGCAACTTGTATTGATTTATTCTTGACCTAGTCTTTTGGAGGAAAAGCTACAAGCTCAATTTGTCCATTATGAGGAATGGGTTGTGCATCAAGGATGATGTTATATCCCTCCCCTTCTCTATGTTTCCAGGCTACACCGATTTTTGATAAGCGGGTATCACCATCTGATTGGGGTACTCTCACGAAGATATTTAAGGCTGGTTTTTTCTTTTCTACTTCATTTGTCATTTTGATTGCTCCTTTCGTTTTTGGTTTCATGTAATGACGGGAAGAAATAAGAGCTATGGCATAGGGAGCGCTTTAAATCCCCTTCGATGTAAATATTTGATTCCGCGAGGAATCGGCTCAAAAAGCCGAGGGGAAATATTTACAAAGGCGAAGTCTTCAGATAGGGCTATTTATAGCCCGTAGGGATTGTAAGTGATCACGCCATAGATCAATCTTACCGTTAAACATTACATGCAAAACCTAAAAGATAAAGAGCATAAATACGTGGGGCATGAAAAGTATAAATCAGGGCTGCAGCTCTGCGTAATGTTGTTTAAAGAATGGATTATCCCCTGCCCTCAAACAATCATTAAGATCAACATGAGGAAGATATAGAGGGCTTTGGTCAAATACACAGCCTTCAAAATCCTCTTGGAATTTAGTGGCTGCTTTTTTGCCGGAAGCGTTATTATCTAAGAATAGATTAATACGATTGTAACCTTGCTGCTCGATATAGACTTTAGTGCGGTTATATGATGAAAGCGCATTCATAATAATGGCATCGCCGCGAAGCTGATCCGTATTCATCATTTCTAGTAAAGAGAGATGATCGAGCATCCCTTCAAAGACAGATACAGCCCCCCTGCTCTGCTCCGATCCTGGGTGAACGGTTATATCTCGAACGATAAGTGCAGATTTAAACTTACCTTTTTTAGAATCGGATGCTGATCTTATTTCCCATCCTCCTGATATATTTTGTTGCCCAAATCCAAAATAAAGACTGCCTGGTGCGTTCGGTGATGTGTTGCGATACTGCACCACCCGAAGATACTTCTTCGCATTCTGTGAGCTTACATGGCGATTTCTTAAATATTTTAAGATCAGCTCGGATCTAAGCGGACTATCTTTCACAAATTCAAGATAGCGCGGTGCACCCGTTTTTTGTGATTTATCCTCGCTAAAAGAAAAACGATTAGACTGTTTAGTATTTGGTCTGCCCATTTGATCTTCTAGCCATTGTAGCGCATCTGTTACGCGACTAGGCCTTCCGTGTTTAGACAAATAGGCAATGGCAAAATCCAGTGTATTGCCTCCTTCCCCGTCTCCAAAGTCATACCACTGGTTTTTTACAAGATTAACATTTAAGGAAGGTTCAACCTCCGCACGCCAAGCTGACAGATATTTATGCTCAGTGCGGCCGCGTTCAACTACTTTAACCTCATAGCCAAGCTTTGCCATCAGATCAGTTAATTTAATTTGTTTTGCTTGCGCTGCATTCATAAGGCTATAACATCCTTTACCGATAATCCTCCCCAACAGACATAGATACTTTTATTTTAGTTCGCAAAGGGTTTATTTACGCATGGGCTTTTATCATCTGTTCACAGATGTTTAATTTAAGTCCATAATCAAATAATATTAACCTAGAAAGTCTTAAGAAGATGGTAATTTATCATCTAAATACCCTAATAATGTAGCTAGATGAGCTAACTTTTCCCAAAGTTTTGTATCATCCTGTGTATTATTATTAGATAAATAATCTTTCGTATTAATCTCTGTCTTTAATGTCACATCTATATTTTCTGCGGCTTTCGATAGTTTTTTATCTGATTTAGGTTTGATAAACTCCGTAAATCTAATAGCGGCAAAGTTTAAGTGAACCTTAATCCCTATATATCGCCCTATTCTATCTTTACGCCTCGAATAAGTTAAATACCCTTCCTCGACAGCATCTTCTAAGTAACGGTGGATTTGTCTGCGGCACCGTGAAAGGTGCTTACCAATAGAGCCAATAGTAGTTTCAATGGCACCGCCCTTACCTGCCCATCCAGATAGAAGTGTTAACATGATCCGGCACATTGGAGAAAGCCGAGGGTTTTTGATGAATGATTGTTTAATAGGTTTTACAAATGCGCCTGTATCATTTGGAGCAACCATGCTTTTGCGACATGGTTTATCAGGGTCAATTTCTGCCATCATATACGGTGTATACTTTGCTAAGATAGTTGATGGTACTAAGTCTTCAGATGTTAAATTTCCAAATGGAGACAGTTTAGGACGGGTTAATTGAGGGTAAAAGGTGTTTGATATGTGGTGCATTAGATAGTTAAGCAAACAATTCAAAAACTTAAATTCAGGGTGCAAAAAACTATTGCAAAAATCACTTTTTTTCTTGCACTGCGAATTAATGAGCGATACAATTTAATTGAGAGATTAAATGAGCATTGCTCTATTTGAAGAACCGCAGCGCCAACTGCGGTTTTTTCTTTATGTACTTTTGAAAGGCTAAAGCTTCTCCTGTTATTTAGATGTTTGAATTGGAAGCTTGGAATCAAGCCTCCGAAGAATCACAATATAACACAGTGCAAAGTTACCCACAATACTATACACATTTTGCACACTACACAGCGATTTATAAAATATCCTATAAGTCTTACTGATCAGCCTTTACATTGATATAGGGATATTTATTGCTCATATAGTACACACCGTATTATATGTGCAGAAGGTGAGTAATTGCCGTAAACTTTACGTGAAAATGTTGTGGTGCTGGTGTGCAATTTATGTGCATTTTGCACAATTAAGGTTTTGCTTCTGTGAATCGGTATGCAATTGCAGTTTTCTTATTTACAGGTATACTGTGTAGTCAGTGTGTAAGGTTCACATGATTTCACACAGGAGTTATATATGCTGGTAAACAAAACAAAAGCTGCTGAATTGGCTGGGGTATCCAGGCGGACATTTTATAACCACATAACCAAGAAGGGGATCAGTACGACCAAAGATGATGATGGCATAGAGAAAGTTGATCTTTCAGAATTACAAAGAGTATATGGTCAGGAGAAAATTTTAAGCAATCTGAAGAAAGACGAAGATGCTCAAGGTGACACGAGTAAAAGTAAGAAAACTGCACAGACCTTTACACAAAATAGTGTGCAGTTTGAAAAACTGATATTAGAAGAAAAATTAAAAGGGGCTGAAAGTCTTATAGAACAATTAAAAGCAGAGAGAGAGCAATTACTTGAAGATAAAAAAAATACTCAAGCCCAATTAGCCAAAGCATTAGAAGTAGCTGCACCAATAGGAAAACTACTTACCGATCAACGAGATGTAAATGAGGGTAGGGCACTTGCTGATCGCAAGGCAGTAGAAGAGTCTATTAAACGGGAAACTGCTGAGAAACGAATAAAGACACTTATGATCAAATTAAAAGAAGTTAGAGAAGAGAACGATATATTGAGGAGTAGGGGGCTTTTTAAAAAGTTATTTGGTTAAATTGAAATAGGTTAATTCCACAGCCGTTTTGCAATTTCCCTCTCTTCAACACCAATAACATTAAGATAAATTTCAGTTGTCTCCAATTTAGAATGGCCTAGCCATTTCTTCACCAAAGTTATAGGGGCTTTGGATATAGCATAAACCGCAAAGCCATGCCGTAGCCCTTTGGCAGATGATTGTTGCCCAGTAATACCTGACATATCCATTACATCCTTGACGTAGCGTGCTGCTGTTCGAAGAGAGAACGCCCATAAACGAACAGTTTCATCATCCATAGCGTTGGTATAGGTCTGCAAATCTGCTATTAAACAATCGGGAATAGGAACTTCTCTATAAACGCCTTTGCTGCGCCGCTTTAGCGTTTCAAGTACGATAGCCTTATTAGAAAAATCAACACTTAATCCTGTCAGGTTATAAACTTCGCTTATCCGCGCACCTGTAAAATATAAGAGCTGGCAGAATAGCTTTTTATCTAGGCGCAATAACTTGGTACTTTCATAAAAGCGTTGTCGCTCATTGCTATTGAGATACTTTCTTTGCCCATTAGAGGTATACAGGGATGGAACAGAACTATACATAGCTGACGGCTATCCTTTTATATGGATATACCCGTCAGAGTATTGCAGATTTTCGGACAAAAATCAAAGAGAAATTAAGGTAAAGGTTCACTTTTAAAGGAATTGCAGAGCTGGTAGTGACCGTTTTGCTCTGAATGCCTGCCCTACCCTACTGAAGTCTGCCATTTATGGCACACTATCTGCAATTTACGGACACCATTTGAGCTGGCTATGATGCAGTTGAGGCTCAACAAAAGTATCCAAGAATGAACAAAGATAAAAAGAGCCAAACATCATCCCCATTCCATCAATTCATCGTTGATCGCTTTGGTTATTATGAAGCAAAGCATCTACACTATAGAATGGACTTACCCTCTCATCCGGTAACAAGAGCATATAATAACCCTGAGAAAACACCCCATAAAATCCTTATAGCATTTTGTGAATTACTGGAAATGCAAGCTTATGAATTAATCAGAGATTACAAGGTTGGAGTAGAAAGGATCTCTGAGATCGAAAAGAAATACCACCAAAGAATCTACTCTGAATATAAAAATCTACCGTAAACACGTCATAATAGATTCTACGTCTATTCTCTAACTATTCTTATTCAAAATGAAAATTATCCGACATTTACGCAAATTCGTTGGGGCAGGGGAAGGTGAGCGCGACTTGTTTGAACAATGTTTGAACAAAAGAAAAAGGGGTTACAACTTTCGTTATAACCCCTTGATTTTCAGTAGCGCGGGGGAGACTTGAACTCCCGACCTCAGGATTATGAATCCTGCGCTCTAACCAGCTGAGCTACCGCGCCAATTTCTGAACCCTTTTTAGCGGCCACTGTTTCTCTTTTGTCACTAATGTAGCGCACCTTTTGGGTTTAGCGACCGCAAATATAGGCGTTTTTAGTGGTTTTGTAAACAATCTAAGCCGCATTTTTTATGGAAAATCGCGATTCGGGACTGCTCCAGCTACGGCCAACCCTTGACCTAGCTCCTGCAGCTCATCCCACCGAACAATTTCAGAACGAGACGCTCCGGCCAATCCTCAAATTGCAGCACGATCTGCTGATTTCAATTTGCAAACAACAGTTTATTAAAAGAAAAAATGTATTTTTCACTTTGAAGCCGGACCAGCAGCGACGCTACATCCAGGAACAAATTAGCCGGGATCGGAGCTTCCATCAACTGCTATTCGGCCTTGTGATCGGACATTTTACGGCTACAGAATTCGCTTTTTTTGTCGAACATGAAAGCGAAATCCGCAAACGCCTGACACAATTGATCATTCAACGCATTCAAAGCCAACTAACTCAACAATAGATACTAGCTATGGGGTATATCCTGACCATCTTCCGAAAAGAACTTAAAGATATGTTACGGGACCGACGGACAGTATTGACGATGATCGTCATGCCGCTTTTCCTCATCCCACTCATCATTTCACTCACCAGTAGTTTTACCTCTCGCCAAAACAAAAAGGAGAGCACGAAAATTCTTCGTGTGGCTCTGCAAACGAATGATAATGGCGCAGATTTGGCGGAACAGTTGCGACTCCGTAAAGACATCGAGATCACCGAAGATGTCCCCTCTTCTGACATCTCAGATCTGGTCAAAGCCGATAGTTTTGATGTGGGTTTTGTCATCGAAGAAGGATTCGATGACGCCATCGCTAATGGTCAGACCGGGGGCGTACGCCTTTTCTATCGGGAATCTGGCAGTCGTACTTTTGTCCGCCGGCTCCAGACCACTACGAATAGTTATGAAGATGCTATCCTTCAGCAACGCCTCGATTCTTTAGGTACTAATCTGGCGATGATTGATCCGGTAAAAGTTGAACGTGAAAATGTATATAGCCAACGAGAATCGATTGGTAAATTAGCGGGTGCTTTTCTCCCCTATCTGTTTGTGCTTTTTTGCTTCATGGGAGCGATGTACCCAGCCATCGATCTCTTTACCGGGGAAAAAGAACGCTCGACGATAGAAACCTTGCTCGTCGTCCCCGCTAATCGCATTCAGCTGCTTGTCGGTAAAATGCTCGTCGTGATTACGACCGGCGTTATTTCAGGCCTCTTGACGATTATTGGATTATTTCTCGCACTAAAAGTCAATCCCGATATTCCCAGTGATATTTCTGATGTCGTCTTACAAATTCTTTCCCCCGGTTCTATTGCCATTATCATCGCTATGATGATCCCGCTCACAACTTTCTTCGCGGGCATCCTTATTCCCATGGCCATCTACGCCAAATCGTTTAAGGAAGCGCAAAGCCTGATTCAGCCAATGGTCATCGTCGCGATTATCCCATTGGTCATCGGCCTCTTACCGGGTTTTGAATTGAATCCAGTTACTGCAATGATTCCAATTCTCAATGTATCCCTAGCGTGCAAGGATATCGTTGCCGGGACGGTTGACTATGGCTTATTGGCCATATTATTTACTTCACTTTTCGTGATGGCCACCATTGGGATTATGCTTTCCCGGCGTGGATTTAGTAACGAAGGAAATATTCTCAGAATTTAAATCTAAATAGACTTATTCCTGGGCGGGGGCCGTCTCAGCTTTTAACAACGCTTGAGCCCTGTCTATACTCGACAACATCTGCCGACTAACTTCAGAGATAATGACCTTTTCTTTATTTAAATAGTCGAGCACCGTAGCGTCGGGCTGTCCTTCAAATTTATCCAGCGTCTTAAAATCACGCATCCAGTTCCACATGCCCTCTTCTGCCATTAGAAGTGAATCAATCGCAGCTGCAGTCTCTGGTGTAGATTCCGGCAATGCTTTCAAGTCACGTCGCAGGCGGTTCATTTCACTCATTTTGGGCATCACCGCATCGTGGACTTCCATTACCTCCGCAAAAAGAATAGACTTAGGATCTTCTGCCGCAGTAGCCGAATCCGCGGTGGAGTCGTTTGAATTAGGCGTATCGCCACCACAAGCCGCCGTTAATAAAAGAACAGTAAGTAGAATAGTAAAGTGTTGCATCTTTAGCATGGGGGAAGAATTTATGGTTAAAAGTATGATAGATAATACCTAAAACTGGTAGGTAATTCCTTTAACGACAAATGCGTATATCCATTACAAAGATAAGCTACCCTACAACAGTATGCTATAACCCCGCAATTATTAAAACCGATTCTAAAGAAAATCGGGCAAGCCAGTATTCACCAGCTTGCCCGATCCATTATATTCAACAAAGACGCTTGGCCTAGCCACCCAAGGCAGCAGCACCACCCACAATCTCCGACAACTCTTTGGTAATCGCCTCTTGACGTGCTTTGTTGTAAGTAATTTTCAAATCTTTCATCAATTCTTCTGCATTCTCAGATGCTTTATCCATCGCTGTCATCCGCGCGCCGTGCTCAGAAGCATGAGTATCAAGCAAGCACTTCTGAAACTGCGTTTGCAGGATACTTGGAATCAAATGCTCTAGCAAGGACTCTTTATCTGGCTCGAAGATATAATCCGCACGGCGGCTTTTGTTTTCTTCTTGCTCCAACTTAGCAACTGGCAGAAACTGTTCAACTTCCGGGAACTGCGTCGCCGCATTTTTGAAACGGCCGTAAGAAACGTGAATCGCATCGTATTTCTTATCTGCGAATGCATCCATCAGGCTTTGTGATACCTGAGCCACATTATCAAAGCTCAAGTCACTGAACAACTCAACGTGATCGCCATTCATTTGCTCGGCAGGAATACGCTTTTTGAAATAGTCATATCCCTTTTTACCGATACATAGCATGTCCAATTTTCCTTCCTTCAGCAAATCCGCATAATCGGTATTGATTTTCTGCGAGGTTGCTTTGATGATATTGGCGTTGAAGGCACCGCAAAGACCACGATTCGAAGTAACGACAACGATCAATGCGCGTTCGATTTCCCGCTCCTCACCAAAAGAGGTGCTGGCATCTCCTTCAAGATTTGACAGGATATTCACCAACATCGCGTTCAGCTGATTCGCGTAGGGTCGCAATTGCTGGATAGCCGTTTGCGCGCGACGCAACTTCGAAGCCGATACCATTTTCATGGCTTTGGTGATCTGCTGAGTTGATTTTACCGATTTGATCCGTTCACGGACCTCTTTCAAATTTGCACCCATTCTGAAGAATTGGTTTTATGATGAGACCCGGCACTCAGAGGAATGCCGGATCTGCTCTTATTATGATTTTAGTTGCCGTACTGGCCAGACATTTCAGCGGCCAAAGCACGCAAAGCATTAGTTGCTTCTTCGGTCAATTTACCTGCGCCCAATGTTTGCAGTACCTCAGGGTGTTTCTGCTCCAGAGCGGTCAAGAAATCACCTTCGAACTCACGAATCTTGTTTACAGGTACTTTACCTAACAAGCCATTCGTACCGAGGTATACAATCGCAACTTGTTTCTCAACGGATACCGGAGAGTACTGCGCTTGCTTCAGAATTTCCACGTTACGCTTACCTTTTTCCAGTACCGCAGCAGTCGCTGCATCCAAGTCAGAACCGAATTTAGAGAATGCCTCCAACTCACGGTATTGTGCCTGATCCAGTTTCAAGGTACCGGCTACTTTCTTCATGGATTTGATCTGCGCCGAACCACCTACCCGAGATACCGAGATACCTACGTTAATCGCAGGACGTACACCGGCGTTGAACAGGTTGGATTCGAGGAAAATCTGACCATCCGTAATCGAAATTACGTTGGTTGGGATATAGGCAGATACGTCACCCGCTTGGGTTTCGATAATCGGCAGAGCGGTCAAAGAACCACCACCTTTTACCACACCACCTTTTTTCAGTGAATCTGGCAAATCGTTCATTTGTGATGCGATCTCATCATTTTCGATGATTTTTGCCGCGCGCTCCAACAAACGAGAGTGCAGGTAGAATACATCACCAGGATAAGCCTCACGACCTGGAGGACGACGTAGCAACAATGATACCTCACGGTACGCTACCGCTTGCTTTGACAAATCATCGTAGATGATCAAAGCAGGGCGTCCCGTATCACGGAAGTACTCACCGATAGCCGCACCGGCAAATGGCGCGTAGAATTGTAGCGGTGCAGGATCAGAAGCCGCAGCCGATACAATCACGGTGTAAGCCATTGCACCATTATCTTCAAGTGCTTTAGCCACCTGTGCTACCGTTGATGCTTTCTGGCCGGAAGCAACGTAGATACAGTAAACAGGCTCACCTTTATCGTAAAATTCCTTTTGGTTGATGATGGTGTCGATCGCAATCGCAGTTTTACCCGTCTGGCGGTCACCAATGATCAGCTCACGCTGGCCACGACCGATTGGGATCATCGCATCAATCGCTTTGATACCCGTCTGGAGTGGCTCGGATACTGGCTGGCGGTAGATTACCCCAGGGGCTTTACGCTCCAAAGGCATCTCGTACTTTTCACCACCAATAGCACCTTTACCATCGATTGGCTGACCCAATGGGTTAACCACACGGCCAACGAATTCATCACCGACCTCGATAGAGGCAATTCGATTGGTACGACGAACGGTTGAACCTTCTTTAATACCATCGCCGGAACCGAGCAATACGACCCCAACATTATCTTCTTCGAGGTTAAGTACGATCGCTTGTACTCCTGTTTCGAATTCTACCAATTCCCCGGCCTGGGCTTGGGTCAATCCGTATACGCGGGCAATACCATCACCCACTTGCAGTACTGTACCTACCTCTTCCAACTCTGCTGAGGTTTTGAAACCAGAGAGTTGTTGTTTTAATATCGCTGATATTTCATCAGGTTTTACATCAACCATATCTTAAGGATTTATGAGACTTCTTATCTAATTTGAATTAGAGTAAAGTCAATTATTTACAAAAAATTAGAAGTTCTTGACGTATTCGTTACTGGAAAACTCTTTCTTAAGTTTTGCCAAACGGTTGGCTACACTCGCATCGTAGAGTTTGTCATCAAATTCGATAACAAATCCTCCGATCAATTCATCGTCCACTTTAGTGCGTAGATCAACCTGTTTATCGGTAGCATCGCTAGCCGTTAACTGCTGTTTGATGCGTGATACCGTTTCTGCACTCAAAGGCGCAGCAGTGGTCAACTGAACCGTTGAAATGCCTTTGATGCCTTTGTATTGATTAACAAATTCATTAGCAATATCTGCTAGATATTCCTCACGACCTTTGTTTAGGATAATACGGAAAAACGCTTGGGTCAACTCGTCGTACTGCCCTTCAAAAAGCGCGTTGAACACCTGCTGCTTTTTTGAAGCATTGATGATCGGGCTTTTCAACAGCAGATAGAAATCGCGGTTGGCCGTAGCGGTCTGAAATTGCTTGATGTCTTCCAGCACCTTCTCCAATTTGTCCTGCTCTTGAGCAAGATCAATCAGAGATTTAGCGTAGCGGGCGGCAATTCTGGTTACTGACATAAGTTATGATATTGAGCAGGTGACAGACACCGGCAATATTAGTTCAATTTGATTTCGTCGATCAGGCTATTCGCAAATTTCTCCTGCTCACTGTCGCCGGAGAGTTGCTTGCGAATCACTTGCTCGGCAATTTCGAGGGCCAGCATACCCGCCTGGTTTTTCACCTCCGTTACGGCTGCGTTCTTTTGGTTCTCGATCTCCGTCTTAGCGCTGGCGATCATGCGATTAGCTTCCTCTTTCGCCTTAGCTTTCGCTTCGTTGATGATAGAGTCTTTCGCTTCTTTTGCTTCGCGCAAGATTTTGGTGCGCTCTTCGCGTGCCTCATTGAGGATTTGCTCGTTTTGCGCTTTCAAATTAGACATTTCTTCGCGGGCGTTCTTGGCCTCGTCCAGTGCATCCTGGATATCTCCCTCACGCTTTTTCAAAGCGTCGCGAATTGGACCGAAAGCAAAACGTCCTACCAAAAACCAGAATAACAGGAAGATGATAGTTGACCACAAGAGAAGTCCCCATTCGGGACGGATTGGTGAGAAATCTGCTAGAAAGATCATTGTATAATAGAGTTAATAGTTAGATAGGTTTAAAAAATTCAAAAACTTTATTCCCCTACCTTATTATTCATTAAAGTTCTAAGATGGTGGGTTGCCGTTCCAACCAACCGTTGTACCGGCAACCCTTTCTTTTTGGTGTCTCTTCGATTATACGAAGAAAGCCAGTAGGATCGCGATCAAAGCAGCACCCTCAATCAAGGCTGCCATCAGGATCATATTCGAACGAATATCACCTACTGCTTCAGGTTGACGTGCAATCGCTTCCATTGCTTTAGAACCGATGTTACCGATACCGATACCTGCACCGATTACTGCCAAGCCAGCACCAATAGCTGTTAATGAAACCATGTTTATTAAATTATGGTGTGATTAAAAAATTATTTTCAAATCGTCTGCAACGAGCGCATTTGCCCGTCGGATTATAATCGTCTAGTGTGCTTCTTCTGCGTGGTGGTGATCTTCGATCGCCGCACCAATGTAAGAAGCTGTCAGAATCGTAAATACGAAAGCTTGCAAGAAAGCAACCAACAACTCGATTGCCATCATAAACATGGTCAAAAGAGTAGAACCAATCGCTGTACCGTAAGCGGCACCAGGATTTGCACCGTTTTGACCGAAGATGAAGATCAAACCAACGAAGATCACAATGACCATGTGTCCCGCAGTGATGTTACCAAACAAACGCAACATCAGTGTCAATGGCTTGATAAACATTCCCATGATTTCCACTGGCGTGATGATCACTTTTACCCATGCTGGCAAGCCAGGCATCCAGAAGATATGTTCCCAGTAGTGTTTGTTACCACTAAAAGTAGTGACCACGAAAGCCAATACTGCGATCACCAAAGTGAAAGACAGATTACCCGTTACGTTTGAACCACCAAAGAATGGGATTTGTCCGAACAGGTTTAGAGCTAGAATGAAAAAGAAGAGTGACATCAGGAAGGGTGTGTACCGTTCCCATTTAGCACCAAGGAAAGGCTTAGCAACTTCATCCTGAATGAACACGAATAAAGTTTCCAGCAAATTCTGAGTACCAGTAGGTGCCAGACCTTCACGTTTTTTATATGCTCGAGCTACTCGGATAAAGACCCAAGCGACGAGAATAAAGACGATAAGCATCGTCATCACATTCTTAGTAATCGAAAAGTCGTAGTAGGAAGACATGCCTCCACCTAAGAAGCCGCCATCAGCATAGCTTTTGCTATCACAACGCCAAGCTTCACCCTCGTAACAGAGGTGAATCACATCGCGTTTCTTACCATTGTCCATTGTTTCCTCTACCGGGAAGAGATTATGCTCTCCAATTGCCACTTTCCCCATAGGAAATTGCTTATCCAGAATGCGGCGTACCGATCCTTCGTAAATCACCCAACGGTTGTATGCGTAGATACCCGAGCCGTGTGAATCAGCCTCAAATACACCAGAAGAAAACATCTCAAGCCCCTGATCTTTTACATACATGATGCAAGGCAGAGGAATGGCGACAGGGCCAATACTGTAAATATTCTGATCTGAAATGTGGTGGAAGGCGACTGCGCCAGGGTTAAACACGTCTTCGTGCGTGTAGCCACAAGCATTGGCGTGAGCATGTCCGCTGTGATCAGCGTGGTCTTGACCGCTATGGTCGGCGTGCTCGGCATGGTTATGACCGTCGTGATTATCGTGACCGTGTTGGTCTTGGGCTGTGGCGAAAACAGCAAGGCTGAGAATGCACCAAAAACTCAAAAAAATTCTACGCATCAGTAGCTGCTTTTAAGTAATACGTTACGCGCTTTCTAAAAATCGGTGCAAAGGTAGGCAATATCTATATGTTATGGAAGCCAAATTTTATTTTTTTTACACGGAGATGAGACTTTTCGCAGCGCTTCAAAAATGGGTGAAAAATTCGCCAAAACCAACGATTAGACCGTATTCAGCGGCGATAGAACAATAATCCCAAATAATATTCCGGCAAGTGGTCTAGGCGGGGAATTTCACAGCTTACACGAGTAGGATTTTTACAAAAAACGGCCACTCCAAATGGAGCAGCCGCCTGATTTTTTTGATTTATTCTTTACCGCTAGCGGGCAAAAGAGACCGCGCGCTTTTCGCGAATAACAGTTACTTTGATCTGGCCAGGATACTGCATCTCGTCCTGAATCTTCTGAGAAATCATGAAAGACAGGTCGTCAGCATATTGGTCCGTTACCTTTTCGCTCTCTACAATCACGCGTAATTCACGCCCGGCTTGCATCGCATAAGCTTTTTGCACGCCCTCGTGTCCCATTGCGAGCTCTTCCAGCTCGCCGATGCGTTTGAGGTAACTTTCCAGAATCTCGCGGCGTGCGCCCGGGCGTGCCCCGGAAATCGCATCACAAGCCTGTACGATCGGCGAAATGATATTGTTCATCTCCACCTCATCGTGGTGTGCCCCAACAGCATTGCAGACCACCGCGTGTTCTTTGTATTTTTCACAAAGCTTCATCCCCAAAATAGCGTGAGACAGCTCTGTTTCTTCTTCGGATACTTTTCCAATATCGTGCAGCAAACCAGCACGTTTGGCCATTTTTGCTTGCTTAGGACTGAGCCCCAACTCAGCAGCCATGATGGCACACAAGTGAGCCGTTTCAATCGAGTGCTTGAGGAGATTTTGCCCGTAAGATGAGCGGAAACGCATCCGTCCAACCATTTTTACCAGGTATGGATCGAGACCATGGATGTCGAGATCGATCACGGTACGCTCTCCAATTTCGATGATTTGCTCGTCGAGCTGTTTGCGCGTCTTGGCCACCACCTCTTCGATACGAGCGGGGTGAATTCGGCCATCTGCAACCAAGCGTTTCAGAGCTAAGCGACAGACTTCGCGGCGAATCGGGTCAAAGCTGGAAATAACGATCGCCTCGGGCGTATCATCGACCACAATTTCGGCGCCCGTAGCGGCTTCCAGTGCACGAATATTTCGGCCTTCGCGACCGATAATTTGTCCTTTTAAGTCGTCCGAATCCAGGTTGAATACCGAAACGGTATTTTCAATGGTATACTCTGCACACATGCGCTGGATAGACTGAATGACAATTTTCTTCGCTTCCTTATTCGCCGTAATCTTAGCCTGTTCGATTGTGTTTTTCACCAATGCCATCGCATCCATCTCGGCTTTTGATTTCACCGCTTCGATGAGTTGCTCTTTGGCTTCTGCCTCGCTCAATTTTGCTACGTTTTCCAGAGCACGAATATGTTTCTCATTGGCTGATTCCAGCTCTTCTTTTTTCTTAGACACAATACGCATCTGCTTTTCCAGATTTTCACGTACCGTCTTTACTTCTGCTTCCTGCTGCTCTAGATCATCCACACGATTTTGCAGGTTGGCTTGTCTTTGCTTGAGTGAATTTTCCATTTTCACCACCTCTACCTCACGGTCTTTCAAGTCCACTTTCAACTGAGCTCTTTGTTTTTCCACATCTGCTTTCATCTTCGCAAAGCGCTCTTTCGCTTCCTGAATCTTCCGCTGCTTGATGCTCTCGTTTTTGCTCTCCGCTTTCGACACGAGTTTATCCGATTTCACCTGCGCTTCATCCACAAGTCGTTTTGCAGTCAGTCGGGCCTCTTTGACGACCAGATCAGCTTTCGCATTCAGTTCTTCCGTTCGCGCTTGTGCGGTCTTTTTCACAAAAAACTGGACGATAAAGTAGCCGATCAAGGCACCAACGATCACTCCGACGAGCAATCCGATAATTGGGTCCATAATATTCAAATTTTATATGATGAAATAAATTATTGTCAGGTTCCTTTGAACACAACATACTAGCAATAATCACCGTAGTGATTAAATATCTTTACTAACAACTGGAAAAGGCAGTAGAATAATTACTGCAACAGATGATCCAACAATTGATCGAGTTGTTGAATCTTATTGGAGAGAATCGGGTCGAAACTGGGTTCCTGATGATTACCCTGGCGGTTTTTATGCAGATCAACAGCGTAAGTGAGCAGGGCCATGGCGAGACAATCCTGCTTATCTTTTTTAGTATAGGTCAGTTGAAATCGGTTGATTTTTTCATTTACTTCTTTGACAATCTGACGGATTGCCTCCTCATCACCTTCCTGCACTTTGAGGGGGTAAGGTCTACCGGCGATTAGCACCGTTATATTTTTAGTATCCTTCCCTTCCATTATCAGCTATTTTGCAACCACGCTATGCATTTATCAACTTCCCGAATGTACTGCTCTATTTCTTTCCGCAGTTTTTTCGATCGCTCCGGGTCATTTTGCCGTTTTAATTCTAAAGCGGCAGATGACTTTGCTACTTTCTCCTCCAGTTGACCGAGCCGGTTATCCTTTTTGACCAGCTCCGTCCTTAATTTTTTATTATCTTCTAATAAGCGTTGTTTTTCGTTTTCCAGACGTTCCAAACGCAAGGCCAGTTGCCGGACTTTGAGTTCAATATTGGTCAATTTTTCCGATAGTGCCTGCATAGTCAGATCGTCTGCTGCAATTTGTTGGGTTTAGAACTTGTTTAAAACTCAATGAGTCTGCTCTAATCTTAGCGCCGAATCGTGGCACTAAGTTGTTGCTCGTAAGACTGAATTAACTTGTTCATAATCTTATCCACCTCTTTATCCTTAAGGGTTTTGGTGGGATCTTCAAAAACGAAGCTTACAGCGTAGGACTTTTTCCCCGCGCCAAGTTGATCCTCATTTTCGTAAATATCGAACAGGTTAACTGCCTTCAATAAGCTCTTACCAGTTTTACGGGCAATATTTGCAATATCACCAAATTTCGTCGAATTATCAATTATTAGCGCCAAATCTCTCCGCACGCTCGGATATTTAGTTAAGTCCTTAACCTCGACTTTATGCTTTTTCAAAGCCTTGAAGATCGCATCCCAGTCGAAGATCGCATAGAAGACTTCCTGCTTGATACTCAAGGCACGCTGGATGCTCGCCTGTACCTTTCCGAAGCGCACTAACGAACGCGGGCCACGATGATAGTTCATCGCATAAGTGAAGACTTCATCCTGAAGGTCTGATTCCTGGTACCCGCTGATGCCCAATTTGCGCAAAACCAACTCGACATAAGCTTTTAATTGATAAAAGCTCGTTCCTTGAGTGCCGTTATTTTGCCAGCTTTCCGCCTCACGGCGGCCCGTTAAGAATAAACTCAGATGGTTCGTTTCCTTGAAATCATCTTCCGTTCGGCGATAGGACTTCCCGAATTCAAACAAACGCAGATCAGCGTGCTGACGGTTTTGATTGTGCACTACTGCTTCCAAACCACTGAACAACATCGTTGGTCGCATGACGTCCAAATGGCTGTTCGAAGTATTATTGACGTATACCAATTCGGCTTCCGGCATGGGCAAGATGTCCTGAAAATAGCGGGATTCGGTCAAAGAGACCGCCATAATCTCGTGAAAGCCTTGCGTGGCCAGCATATCGGCGGCATGATTGCGCAATTGATGCGGATTAGGTTTTTCGCTAATCACGATGGTGCTGCGTAGTTGATCCGAAATTGGTACCTTATTGAAGCCGTAAATTCTGAGGATCTCTTCTATGACATCGGCTTCGCGCAATACATCCGCCTTATTGGTTGGAACGGCGACACGCAGGCCATCGGCATCTTCGGTCAAAATATCCATTTCCAAAGCCGCAAGAATGGCTTTGATTTCAGTTACCGGGATATCGACACCAATCAAACGACTAACGCGTTTGTATTTCACATCGATTTCAACCTTCGCAACCGGCTCGGGATAAATATCAACGACTTCAGAACTAATGGTACCACCGGCCAATTCCTGAATCAGCAAAGCCGCTCGCTCAAGCGCGTAGCGCGTGATATTTGGATCACTCCCCTTCTCAAAGCAAGTCGCTGCATCGGTACGGAGCAAATGATGCATACTCGTACGACGAATCCATTTCGCGTTGAAATGGGCGGCTTCCAGGAAAATACTTGTAGTATTATCCGTCACGCCAGAACCAATTCCTCCAAATACACCACCAATACACATGCCTTTAGATTCACCATCGCAGATCATCAAGTCGGTAGTAGTCAATTTGCGTTCGACCTCATCCAACGTTGTGAATGCCGTGCCTTCCGGCAAGGTTTTAACCAAAATGCGATTCCCGCCGATCTTGTCTGTATCGAAGGCATGCAGTGGCTGGCCTAGTTCATGTAAAATGAAATTGGTGATATCCACAATATTATTGATAGGGCGCTGGCCAATCGTCGTAAGGCGCTGCTTGAGCCAATCAGGGGACTCACTCACCTTAATTCCAGAAATGGTAACCCCCGTATAGCGCGGGCAAGCGGTCGTATTTTCAACCTTTACATCAATAGATACCTCTTGATTATCAACCTTAAAGCCTGAGGTATCCGGCATTTTTACCGCTACATCCAGTTCTCGATTGATACGCAGCGCAGCGGCCAAGTCCTTAGCCACACCAATATGCGCGGTGGCATCCGAACGATTTGGCGTCAATCCAATATCGTAAACAACGTCATTCTCAATTTGATAATAGTCACTGGCCGGCTGACCGATAGGAGCATCTTCCGGTAACACGATGATACCATCATGATCGTCTCCCAGTCCTAATTCATCCTCGGCACAGATCATACCCTGGGATACTTCTCCGCGGATTTTACCTTTCTTGATTTTAAAATCGCGGCCTTCTGCGTCATAAAGCGTAGTCCCAACCGTGGCGACCAGTACTTTTTGGCCTTGTGCGACATTAGGTGCACCACATACAATTTGTAACTCTTCTCCCTGCCCTACATCTACTTTGGTCAAGGATAGTTTATCCGCATTAGGATGTTTTCCACACACTGTAACGTGACCAACGACTACGCCACGTAACCCCCCTTTAATACTTTCTACAACTTCCATCCCTTCGACCTCCAGGCCAATACTAGTCAGCAAATCACCGACATCTTCGGGAGACAGTTGGATATCTAAATAGCTTTTCAGCCAATTCAATGAGACTTTCATAGGTTATACTTTACACGCGGTATACCGCAAAATGCTAAGAAAAGTTTCCAATTAAGGCGGCAAAGATAGGGATTTGAAAATAGATATGACAGAATGTCCTTGAAATGATTTGGTATTTCAAATCAGTGTGGATGGACCAGCTGATCCAATACTTATTCCATTTTTTCAATACTACTTTTTGATCAGCTCAATAAAGAGATTAAAAGGGGAAACGAAGAAGGACACTAACCGTCAATTTCGATTAGTGTCCTTCTATTTGAACCGATTTAAATCAACTCGTCTTATTCGATAATGTGGACTTCATTGGCCTGAATAACTTCACCCGGCGAACCGCCGTAGTGAATAAAGGCAACGATATCACAGTTCGTTTCATCCCAAATATCCGGGAGGACGTAACTATACGTTTTACTATAATCCTCATTCACGCCCAATCCTTCTGTCGTCAGCAAATCACCATCGAAAGTCGAAAGTGCTTTACGTAATACATGGCGATGTTCGTAGTTGTTGTTGATACCATCCGGGGTAAGTTGCACATCGAAAACGCTATTCTCGGTAATGAACACTGTCAAACGCAACTCATCGTTGACATCTTCGAACGCCGCACCACTAACCGTCACATCTACTTGACGATTTGCATCATTCCAACTCGCGTCCAGGCTCACGCTCACCTTTGGAGCAATGGCTAAATCTTCGGCGATATGTCCTGCCCAACTCGCTTGCGCAACTTGCAGTTCATTTTCATTAGAAAATATTTTACGATCGATTACTGCCGAAGGATACCCCAGAGGTTCTCCCAGCAGGCCTTGAATATCCGTTCCCTCAGGGGTGCGGAAGTCAAAGATATTGTCAGCATATGGCGTTGAAAAGAAGCCAGCATGAATGGATACGGCAATAAGGCGTTCGCCATGGATCGCCTGTAGGTTTTTAATTTCATCACTCCCTTGTGGGCAATTCACACAACGCACCCCAGTGAATTCTTCGATGATCACCCGGCGATCCTCATCTTCAGGTGGTTCAGTCGTTGTATTAGAAGGGCAGCTCAGACAATCAATAACCGGCATGTTCTCATCACAGCCCGCCAAGAGTAAGATTGACAGAGAAAGGAGTAAAATATGCTTTTTCATATCTAATAATTTTTGTTATAAAGCAACAAGTGCTTTTATCATTTGGTTGTAACGGGTGCTTAAGATACAACTAATCCAATGAAGGCATTCTAAATCAATATGACAATTTATAGCGTCATTTTTACTAAAATGAGAATAACGACTTAGACTAGAAAGTAGAACTAATCCCCAATTTCACCCCACTAAAGGCAGGCTCCAGTCGGCAAATACCGCCCGTACAAACAACTCCTTCTACTTGTTTGATGTAACTCAAAGAGAAACGATTCGCTTTGTAGGTGTAAAACACATCAACACGAGGATAGTGAATCCGTAGTTTATCATTGTCGTTATCGACCGGTGAATTTTTTCCGGGAGATACATTGTACATATCAGAAATGGTAAAGGTCCAATGTGGTGCCATGGTGAACTCCAATTGAGCAAATAACCACTCCCCATAATCTTGCCCCAGATTTTCACCGAAGCTCGCTGAAGCCTTTTCGTCTTCACCAACGATCATGTATTGTAATTCTAGACGTAACGCTTTTTTACGACTCAATTTATAGAGGATATCCACATAAGGAATAAAGGTCTCCACGATCGGCACCTCGGGTTTTACTTCGTAAATCTCTTGGTTGTAGCGCTGCATTTGTACCCCAGCAGTAACTGTATACAAGCGTTTGTATTTGTACATTACCTCAGTATAGAGCTCCCGATACAGCAAACCATTACCGTTGTCAAATGGATTCCAAGACCCATCCAACAAGGTGATATTAGAGAAGTTAGCATTGAAGCTCCAATGCTTGTTAAACTTGTAACGCACATCAAGTTGGTAGGCTTGCTCGCCCAATTCCTGAGTGGCAGCTTGGTAGCGCGCATTCAAACGGTATGTATTGACCCGAGTCATCGGCGGTAAGAAATTCAGCATACCGCGGTTAAGCGTTACAAATGGATCGGTACGGAAAGTAAAGTTCTCCGTACGCTTCACTTCCATGGTAATCCCTAAACCCTTTTGCGCATAACCGATGGAGGTATAGACAATATTACCCGTTTCGGCGCGCAGCTTCCCGAGAGAAAGAGAACCATCTCGGTTAGTTTTGGTCGCAAATGCATCGAAGAATACATCGCGAGATTTATATGCTCCTTCAACGTACCAGCTCCATGGACCCACCGTTAGTGTATTATAGAAGGTCATCGCGTAGGTATTGTATTTTGGAGCAATACTATCCACTACCGAGTAGGTGTTGACGGTATTCACAATGGTCTGCATCAGGGCATCATCGTAGGTACGGTGTACAATTCCAAATCCGGGCGCGATAGACCAATTGGATTCTTCACCACCGTCCAAGTATCCTTCAATACTACCTCCTTTGATAGTGGTGGCATAAGTTTCGAACAAGCGCTTTTGCTTTCCAGTGAAGCCCTTCACTTCCCAGTTTTCACCTAACTGATAGCTCGCTTTGACACCATAAAGTGCGTTATCGATCAACAGTGGTCGCTGCTCATATGCACGAAAGATAATGCCGCTACCAATTTGATCGTAGAGATAACCGGCGGCGATACCGAGCTTATCGATTTGCTTTTTCACGTACCAGCGGCCAATCCCCTGATCGCTATAAGATGCATTAGGATTAAGAAGGTTAGAGTTGTTAAAAAGATCGAAACGCAAGCCCATATCGAATCCCCAATTTGAGTAATCCAATTGTAGCCAAGCATCAGCACCAAAGAGCTGGCGATCATACTGTGGAATATTCGTCGCACCGATCAAGGTATCCTCCATAAAGAAGTTAGCGTTAGATTCTAAACTTCCTGAAAGACGTCCTCCGTTATTATTTTGTGATTCCCCGTCTTGGGCGTAAGTAAGCTGACAAATCCCCAAGAATAAAAGCGCAGTAATGCAGGTTTTCAAAATTTTCATGTGAAAATGATTTAGATTTGAAGCCATCTCTTCCATCCGCAGAAGCGGGGAAGAGACGTTAAACCTAAGTTAATTGATAGATAAAAAGTGTCTTAAGTTGTATTTTTACGTACCAATAGTGTACGATTTCCCCTAATAATAGATCGAAATTAGAGCGTTTTTCTCAGACGAAAAAAGATATTGTTTTAAAACGTCAAAAAACAGCCATTTAAATTCCATATTTATTTTAAAAATTTGTTAGAACATGAAAGTTATTCAACTACTAGCTACTGCAGCCTTTCTTTTATTTGCTACTGCAGTTGTAGCTCAGAATAAAACACTTCCAAGTGTAAAGGTAAAAACTCTGGATGGTGCCACCGTCAACGTTCAGGATTATGCTAAAAACGGAAAGATTACAGTTATTAGCTTTTGGGCCACTTGGTGCTCTCCCTGCAAGCGCGAATTGGATGCCATCGCTGATGTTTACGAGGACTGGCAAGATGATTACAACGTGGAATTGATTGCGGTGACTATCGATGATTCACGTGCGGTACGTAAAGTTCGCCCGATGGTAGAAAGTAAGGGTTGGGAATACGAAATCATTACGGATACTAAAGAGGAGTTGAAGCGTGCGATGAATGTACAGAGTATCCCACACACCTTTGTAGTTGATCAAAATGGTAATATCGTATACAACCACACGGGGTATTCTCCTGGTGATGAGTACGATCTTGAAGATAAGCTGAAAAAATTGGCGGGTAAGTAAACTTGCTATTGAATTAAGAGGAGTAGGAGTAGTTTAAGGTGATAATTTAGAATTATCACCTTAAACTACTCCTACTCCTACTCCTGCCCTAAGCCATCTCACTCAACTCCAGCCATCGCATCTCCTTTTCATCGATGGCGTTATTCACTTCTCCCAACTCAATGGATAAGGCTTCGATCTGTTCGCCGCTGAGGCTAGCATCGTTGAATTGCCCCATGATTTCGGCCTTGCGGCCTTCCAACTTCTCAATTTCCTTTTCAAGGCGGTTAAACTCTTTGCGCTCCAGATAGCTCATTCGAGGTTTATCCTTATCCGCCCGTTCTCGGGTTTTCTTTTCACGTGGCTCTTGTCGTTCCTGCTGTTGGCGTTCTTCTCGCTGCTCTTGTTTTTTGGTTTCTCGATATTGGGTATAGTTGCCGTTAAAATCGCGGATCACCCCATTGCCTTCGAAAACGAATAGATGGTCTACGAGCTTATCCATAAAGAAGCGATCGTGACTAACGATGATCACACAACCCGGAAAGTCCAATAAGAATTCTTCCAGTACATTGAGTGTAATAATATCCAAATCGTTAGTCGGCTCATCAAGAATGAGAAAATTTGGATTTTGCATTAAGACTGTAAGCAGAAACAGTCGTCTTCGTTCTCCCCCACTGAGTTGACTCACGTAGACTTGTTGCTGTGGTTTGGAAAACAGGAACCGCTCTAATAACTGGCTAGCAGTGAGTTTTTGCCCTTTCGCCAGTGGAATGTATTCAGCAATATCGGTGATCACATCAATAATGCGTTGATCCCGCTTCAGCTGGATACCATCTTGAGTATAATAACCAAATTGTACAGTACCTCCTACGACCACCGTACCGCTATCGGGGCGTGTTTCCTTAGTCAGCATTCTAAGAAAAGTCGTCTTTCCTACTCCATTCTTTCCGACAATACCGACGCGTTCGTTCTTTTTAAATTTATAATGAAAATCTCGAACAATAGGAAAATCGCCAAATTGCTTACTGATATAATTCAGCTCGACAATCTTACTCCCCAATCGGGCGCCTTTGATATCGATCTGAATTTCCTGGCGATCGACCTTTCTACTCGCCTTTTTCTTGATATCTTCAAAAGCATCGACTCTTGCTTTCGCCTTGGTGCCGCGGGCTTTGGGCATGCGGTTGATCCATTCTAGTTCTTTGCGCATTAACTTACGCGCTTTTTCGGTCTCGATGGTCTCGTTTTCGTGACGCGTTGCTTTCTTTTCCAGGAATTCAGAGTAATTCCCACTGTATTTGTACAACATCCCGCGATCTAGCTCGACAATAATCCCACAAACCCGTTCAAGAAAATAGCGGTCGTGTGTCACCATGAATAAGGTAAGATTGGGGCGCTGTAGGTAGTCCTCCAACCATTCAATCATATCCAGATCAAGATGGTTGGTAGGTTCATCGAGGATGAGAAACTCTGGCTCATCAATCAGTAGTTTGGCCAAAGCCAATCGCTTGCGCTGCCCTCCGGACAGCGTACCAATCGTTTTATCGAGTTCCGTGATATTAAGCTTGAAAAGAATCTCTTTAATGCGTGCTTCGAAATCCCAGGCTTTGAGGTCTTCCATGCGCATCAAGGCTTTTTGCATATCCCCTTCACTTTCGGGGTAAAGCAAGGCCTCTTCGTATTGCCGAATTGCCTGAATCAATGGATTATCACTCTCAAAAACCGTTTCCATTACGGTCCAATCTTCCGGGAATTCGGGCTCCTGGCGTAGATAACCGATCCGAATATCACGGTGGATGAAAATACGATGGGTCTCCCCTTCTCCGGCCTCCTCACCCGCAATCACGCGCAAGAGGGTCGTCTTCCCCGTCCCATTTTTCGCCACCAAGGCTAGCTTATCTCCCTTGTTGATATGCAGGTTGGCTTTCTCGAAAAGGATTTTGTCACCGTAAGACTTAGTGACATTTTCCAGCGTCAGGTAATTCACGTGTCGTGTACTGTTTCCAAATGTTCGTAAAATGAAGCTGATCTGCTCCGCTACTTTCGGGAAGTTAAAAAAAAATCACGCAAAGTCGAGCGCCCGGAAACTGAATTTCAAGGCTGGATGACTTTGCGTGATCCTGATGAACCGCTAAGGCGAAAAACCTATTGCTGCGTCATATCTTTCATGATCGACAATACCTCATCGACATATACATCTTTGCGCAGTGATTTGAGCCATTCATCGTTGCGTGCAACGCGAGACTCATCAGAATTGATATGATCCATATCAACCGCTAAGTTATTCACTTCAAGGTTATCAATCTCAGTGAAAATATTATCGTATTTGTCCGCGCGGGCTTCCATCTCCTCAGATTCTTTGCGGAACTGCTCAAGATTGAGCGTATATTGCGTATCATCACGCTGCTCGGCCAGGTACTTCGCACTTTCGAGTACCATACGGAAAGCTTCACTTTGCTTCACACGTTCGCCGCTGGCGCGCTTGATATCGGTCAGATCACCGAGACGGTTTTGCTTATCGTAATTTACCGCAGAGATTTCGCTCCAATCCATAGGATATTCGTGATCTTTCTCGCCTACCTCGATAAAGTGATAACGATCTGGTAGGATAACATCCGGTGTCACACCACGCAATTGCGTAGAACCACCATCAATTCGGTAGAATTTCTGAATGGTCATTTTCAACTCACCTAATGGCTTAATCTCATTGTAACCACTGATGGCCATATCGAGATCCACAAAACGCTGGACTGTTCCTTTTCCGAAAGTCGATTTACTACCGACGATTAGCGCACGGCCGTAATCTTGCATGGCAGCAGCCAAAATCTCAGAGGCAGAAGCGCTGAACTGATTCACCATAATGATCAGCGGCCCGTCGTATTGTACTGTTGATTTATTATCGCGCTGTACTTTAGGCATCATCCCACGTGCTTTCACTTGCACGATAGGGCCATCTTCGATAAACAAACCAGACATGGATACCACTTCACTGAGAGAGCCACCACCATTATTACGCAAATCGAGGATAATACCGTTGACGTTTTGCGCTTTCAATTTGTCTAATTCCTTAGCAACATCTGCGGCACAAGCGCGGCCACCACGGCGATTGAAATCAGCGTAAAAGCGTGGCAATTTAATATAACCGACATTTTCAATCTTACCCGGTTGGTTCAGGATTACAGACTTCGCGTAGCTTTCATCGATAATCACAACATCCCGCTCGATCGAAATGACTTGAATAGAACCATCTACTTTTTTCACCGTCAGGCGAACCGTAGTTCCTTTCTTACCTCGGATCAATTTCACGACATCATCAATACGGTAGCCACTTACATTTACTGGCTCCTCGTCATTTTCCTGTGCTACCTTCATGATCAAATCACTAGTTTCGAGATCCTTTTGCTTCCAAGCGGGACCACCAGGAACGATGCTAACCACTTTTGTGAAATCTCCATCGGTCTGGAGACGTGCACCGATACCTTCCAAGGTACCTGACATATTGATATCGAAATCTTCTTTGTCTTTAGGTTCAAAATAACCCGTATGAGGGTCGTACACATTAGTAAATGCGTTGAGATAGTCACTAATACGATCCATACGACGCAATTTACCCAAGCGCTCAAAGAGGTCATCATAAGTCTCCGTCAAATCCTCACGAACTTCCGCTTCCAACTCTGTCATTGATTTTTTCTCTTCTTTGCTTTCATCCTTTTCCTGTGCTTCCAACTTGTCCGTCAAGCGAAGCATTGCCTCATATTTCAACAATTGACGCCAGCTTTCGCGTAGTTCAAGGTCATTCTTAGGAAATTCTTTTTTATCACCATCCACTTCGAATTCTTCTTGAACAGAAAAATCGAAAGGCTGAGCGAGGATATCTTTGTAGAATCCTTTTGTTTTTTCGATCCCGGCATTGAGTGCTTCAAGTGATTGATTGAAAAACTCATAAGAACTCGCCCGAGCTTCATCATCCAGATCGTTTTTGTACACTTCCAGCTTGACAATATCTTCCTGAGTCAACCAACGGCGACCACTGTCAATACGATCAAGATAGAGTTTATATAATTTTTGAGAAAACGCATCATCCAGTTCCAGAGGTGCGTAGTGGAGTTGTCTTAGTCCTTCGAGCATCGTTTGCATCAACACTGCTTCCTTTTCTGGATTAGTTCCTTCGGGGCGTGGTAAAAAAGCACCGACGAACAATACCAGAGCGAGCAGAGAAAAGAATATCGGACCTCTCATTTTCATAATGACCTTATTTTAATATTGTAATGAGTATTATGTTTGAAATGTACACTCTTAACAAAACGAAAGAATGGTATGTTTGATTGTAGAAGCAACTGTCTTCTTAAAGATAGGGCTTTTTACAAAATTTATTTGGCGATAATCCTGCCAATTGTCCGTTTTAACGTAATAATAACGGCCTTGTTCCACACTTTTCTACCAAAGGCCATTATCCTAAGATAAACCAACGCAAAAGCGCATTGCCAACTCACTTGACAATGCGCTTCGTTTATCTTGTAGTATAGAGTAGCTACCCTTATAGGAAAGGTGCAATCACCAAAGCTACCACAGACATCAATTTCAACAAGATGTTGAGTGATGGACCGGAAGTATCTTTGAATGGATCACCTACTGTATCACCTACTACCGTTGCTTTGTGTGCATCGGAACCTTTGTAATACATTTTACCTTGGATTTCCACACCCTCTTCAAACATTTTCTTCGCATTATCCCAAGCACCACCAGCGTTAGATTGGAAGATGGCCATCAAAACACCACAAACGGTTACACCAGCCAACAAACCACCTAACATTTCAGCACCACCAAGGAAACCGACCACAACCGGTGAAATCACGGCGATCAAGCCAGGCACCACCATCTCGCGAATAGAGGCCGCAGTAGA
The DNA here is from genome assembly GCA_028285085.1 of Saprospiraceae bacterium. Classification (GTDB taxonomy): domain Bacteria; phylum Bacteroidota; class Bacteroidia; order Chitinophagales; family Saprospiraceae; genus JAHDHW01. Next base: position 105,698 of record JANQQI010000070.1, read on the forward strand.
GATTTCTACACACTTATCGTATTCTGCTTTACCGTCAGCCGCTTCGAAATCTTTCTGATCAGCCGCTGACCAATCTTTGAATTCTTTACCGTCGTTGCGCTTCATCGCATCCAAAGCTTTGCTGAGCTCAGGGATTGATTTAAACTGACGGCGAACTTCCTGGATCATATCCATTGCCGCGCGTCCTACCGCGTTCATTGACAAAGCCGAGAACAAGAATGGCAACATCCCTCCAACGAGTAAGGCAGCCATTACCTTAGGATCAGTGATATCGATACCGGTTAATTTAGCATCAGGATTAGCAACATTGTAAGCTGTAATAAAGGCAGCGAAAAGCGCTAAGGTCGTCAAAGCCGCAGAACCGATCGCAAAACCTTTTCCGATGGCCGCAGTCGTGTTACCTACAGCGTCCAATTTATCTGTTTTCTGACGGACTTCTTTTTCTAACTCCGCCATTTCAGCAATACCACCTGCATTATCCGCAATAGGACCATAAGCATCTACCGCCAGCTGAATTCCAGTATTTGATAACATACCTACAGCTGCAATAGCGATACCGTAAAGACCAGCGAAGTGGTGAGCACCAATAATTGCCGCGGCCAGGATGATGATTGGAATAGCCGTCGATTGCATCCCTACCCCCAAACCAGCGATGATGTTAGTCGCTGACCCGGTCAATGATTGATCTACGATTGATTTTACTGGGCGAGTACCTGTACCCGTATAAAACTCGGTAACGATACCGATCAAGAGACCAGCCGCCAAACCGAAGAGTACGGCCCAAAAAACGCCCATAGAGGTAAACTCAACGCCATCGAAGGTCCAACTGCCCGGCAACATCCATTTCACAATGGCGAAAGTTGCACCAAGCATCAAAGCAGCAGAGATGAATTCCCCAGTATTTAAAGCTTTCTGTGGGTCACCTCCCTCGCTTACGCGAACGAAGAATGTACCAATAATCGAAGTGACGATCCCTACACCGGCCAAAACCAATGGCAGCAATACTGCTGATAGACCGCCAAAATCATCTGTCCAGCCACTAGTAGTCATGAAAGCAGCACCAAGTACCATCGTACCAATAATTGATCCTACATAAGATTCGAAAAGGTCAGCACCCATACCAGCCACATCACCTACATTATCACCTACGTTATCGGCAATAGTAGCAGGATTAAGTGGGTGATCTTCAGGAATACCTGCCTCAACTTTACCTACCAAGTCAGCACCTACGTCAGCCGCTTTGGTATAAATACCTCCACCCACACGTGCGAAAAGGGCAATAGAAGAAGCACCAAAAGAGAAACCGGTAATCACGGTAATCACTTTAGTCACGTTATCCGTTGAATCGAGCCCGAACATATTACTGTAGAGCAGGAATAGCGTACCCAAACCGAGTACACCCAAACCAACTACACCCATTCCCATTACGGCACCACCACCAAAGGCAACTTCAAGGGCTTTACCTAAACCAGTTCGAGCAGCGTTTGTCGTCCTTACATTCGCTTTTGTCGCGACTTTCATTCCAATGAATCCAGCCAATGCGGAGCAGATAGCTCCCAAAACAAAAGAAAGCGCTACCAATGGAGAGGATCCTTCGTTAGTTCCACTCCATGCCATTAAACCAGCCACGATGACTACGAAGATGGCGAGAATGCGGTATTCCGCTTTGAGGAATGCCATCGCACCATCGGCGATATTTTTAGCAATACGTGCCATTCTTTCGGTACCTACTTCTTGCTTAGATACCCAGGAAGACTTCCAGAAAGTATACAACAAGGCAAGTAGCCCCAGAACAGGAATAACATACGTAATTTGTTGACCCATTTTTAATCGTTTTGTTAAATAAAAATTAGTTCTCGATGATTATTTGTTAATCTGCAGCAACTGTAATCGTTGGTGTGCATACAGTGCTTTTATTAACGGTGGGCAAAAGTACAGCAATTTTACATTTTCTACAACTTATTATCCATCAGATATTTATCATTTGGTTAATGTAAGTTGTGATTAAGGAATAGGAGATGCCATTCATGTAATTTGGGCTGTGGAATCCAGCGTTTTGCACTCCATTTTTTGATGTTTTGATTGTTGAGACGCATGAAAACGAGAAATCGAGAAGGATTAGAAAATGAAAGATTGAAGGATGGATCAAAGAATGGAGAGGGGCTTGGGGGTAAGTACTCCACCCAGCCGGTCGTTTTCAGCCGCATTATTTTTTAGGCATATCGTTCTCAGTCTTTGCCGAGAACATTCTACCGGAGGCAGGCATAAATCGATTATACTGTTTTCCAACAAACACTGCCTAACTAACTGAATAACAGTTAGAAAAAATTAAAAAAAGTTGGTTTCAAAAATCAAGGAACAAACAATGCGAAGAAGTGCATCGCTTCATTTTACCTTTCTACCACAAAAATCAATTTACATCCAACGGATTTTCTCATCGATAGGTTGACGTTTTCCGGGAAGCTCGGGGCCATCTTGATATCCCATAAAAAAGTACCCCAAGCACTGTTCCCCTGGTTGTAAATCCAGTAAATCCTGAGTGGCATAAATAGATTTGGACGTGCTCCAATAGGCACCGATACCGTGCGCGGTGGCGGTCAACCACATGTTTTGCACGGCGCAAGCCACCGCCGCAATTTCTTCCCACTCGGGTACGCGTTCTGCGGGGTCGCGTTGCATACAGATGGCGATCACGCAAGCCGAGCGGCGGGCTTTCGACAGGGTTTTTTCAAATTTTTTGACGGAAAACTGTTCTTCGGGCGTGTGCTCGCGGTAAAAGTCGGCCATAAACTGAGCCAAGCGTTCGAGGCTCTCTCCGGTAAAAACACGAAAGCGCCAAGGCTCGGTCAACTTATGAGTCGGTGCCCAATTGGCATTTTCCAGAATCTCTTCGATAATTTCACGATCGATCGGTTGATCTTTATACATCGGCGGGAAAACGGCCCGACGACGACGAACCAATTCGGTAATGGCTTTGGAAGTCATAGTACGATAATTTCCCGCGAAGATAGAGGATTTAGGCCAGAGATTTATCGGCCATCGGTCATCATTCCGGTTTTGTGTAGAATAGGCAATTGTCCTCCGTAGGCCGCAGAAATATTTTCTGTGGTGAAAGTGGTGTTGGTATCGCCGTAAGCGATGAGACGTTGATTCAAAAGAATGACCCGATCAAAGTATTTTTCAACTGAAGACAGATCATGGTGCACCACCAGAAGTGTTTTATTTTGCTCAGCAAGCTTTTGTAGAATCTGAATAATCCGTTCTTCCGTAGTAATATCAACGCCCACAAACGGCTCGTCCAATAGAAAAATGTCTGCTTCCTGAGCTAGTGCCCGGGCGAGGAATACCCGCTGTTGCTGCCCCCCGGAAAGCTCACCGATTTGACGGTCCTTAAAATGAGCCATCCCCACTTCGACCAAAGCGCGCGCCGCAATATCCCGATCATTTTGGTTTAAACGGCTAAAGACCTTCTTGTGTGGATAGCGGCCCATGAGTACAATATCAAACACTGTAGCGGGGAAATTCCAGTCGACCTCGTTCTTTTGTGGGACATAAACGACTTCCTTACGCTTTTCTTTGATCGGCCGCCCTTCAATAAGAACTGTACCTGTATTAATATCAATGAGTCCAAGAATTGACTTGAACAAAGTCGACTTGCCCGCTCCGTTGGGACCGATAACACCGTAGACCTTGCCCGCTTCGATCTGCAGAAAAATATTGGTAAGTACGCGTTTGCGTTCGTAGGAAACGGATAAACCTTTTATCGAAATTGAGGACATAACTTACACATTTAGCTTGCGGAACACCACGAAAAAGCCACCAATAAATAAAGCGCCCAGCAAAAGGAGATAAATAAAATTATTTCCGCCTTCTTCTTCGGCATCGGCCGTCTCAGCTTCTTCCGTAGACTGCACTTCTGACAAAGCAGCAACGATCGTATCCGTATTATACCGGAGCATTCCTAAATAAGAGCCCGCCGCCGTCGACTTTTTACCAATAGAGTCTGCATAGAGCTTCCCACCGATCTTAACTTTATTGTCTTTGGCCAATTGCTCCAGATAACGAGGTGCAATTGTGCTTTCGATAAAAACGGCAGGAATATTATTCTCCTTAATCACTTTATTCACTCGGATCATGTCCGTGGTTTGGACATCCGCTTCGGTGGAAGTCCCCATAACGGATTCTAAACGAATGCCGTAGCGCTTGCCGTAATACTGAAAAGCATCGTGCGAGGTGATGAGAATCCGCTGATTAGTAGGGATTTTCTGGATCTCGGTCATAATATATCGATCTAGTGCCTCCGCTTCATCTCGATATCGCTGGTAGTTGGTCTCAATTCCATCTGCATGTTCCGGTGCTAACTCGACCAGCGCATTTTTAATATTATCAATATAAGTTAGTCCTCTGGCCAAGTCCATCCAGGCGTGTGGATCTTCTGAGTTTTTATACACCTGACTGGTGATCGGCACAATTCCTTCCGTAACCGTCACAACTTTAGCATTCGTACCAGAGTTAGCCACCAATTCACCTAGCCAACCCTCGAAGGTCAGGCCATTGACCAGCACGAGATCAGCTTCTCCTACCAGGCGGGCATCGCTCGGTGTGGGTTCATAGGAATGGGGATCGCCGCCAATGGGTACGATGCTCTTCACGTCCAAATGATCTCCGGCAATTTCTTGGGCCATATCCGCGATCATAGTAGCGGTCGCTAGTACAATCGGTTTTTGTTGTGCGGCAAGTGATCCTATCGCACAAAACGCCAACCATAGCGTAAGTGCATAGCTTAAATAATTAAATCGCATCATTTCTCTTTTTTTTGAACATAGATATTCTGTCCCACCTTATTCGATACCAGTTGCTCACCTTCCGGGAATATTTTCAGGCGCATCGTACCATCATAATCAAAATGCTCCTGGATCATCACTTGTGCACCAAGTTGCAGATGTAGTCGATCCAAAAATTGTAAAAACTCCGGTGAGTGCTCTTTCACCCCGACAACAATTGCCTCCTCCCCGACTTCCAATTCCGAAAGAATAACCTGCTGACGATAAGTGAACTGTCCATTTGCATCCGGGATAGGATCACCATGTGGATCGAATTTAGGATAGCCCAAGTAGCGATCCAGACGATTGACAAGTTCCTCGGATTGGATATGCTCCAATTGCTCAGCCATTTCGTGCACTTCATCCCAGGCAAAGTTCAATTGCTCAACTAAGAAGACTTCCCAAAGACGGTGTTTGCGCACTAGCATCGTAGCAGTTTTTCGCCCGGTGGAAGTCAGCGTTACCCCTTTGTACTTGACGTAGTTAATTAAATCCTTCTCTGCCAATCGCTTAAGCATGTCCGTCACGGAAGCCGCGCTGGTATTCATGCGTTGCGAAATTGCATTTGTGCTTACCGGATTTTTGGTACGCACTGAGAGGTTAAAAATGGCTTTTAAATAATTCTCTTCTGTTGATGAAAACATAGGTTTGACCTGATTAGCAGATCAAAGATAGAGGATTTTTTTAGACTTATCTAAATTTTAATTTAGAATCACTTTTAAAAAAGTTAGATGAGTTTAAAACAGACGGTAGGATGTTGATGGTAGGAAGGATTTTTTATTATAAATCCCAAAAAGAACGGGGCCGACGCAGAACAATACGCGTATCTCGAACGGTTTGCACAAAATACCAAATCAATACTCCAGCAACAGGCAAATAAGCAAAATAGCCGATCAGGTGAATCCAAACGGGTAAGCTCAGTGCGAGTACTAACATCGTTCGAATGAAATTGATTTTGCGAATATATTGGTATACCGCAATGAGATGAATGGCGCTAACAACTTGCCACAAAGCCAGAACGATCAGTAAATAATTAGTCCAGGCGATTTGCCTTTCGAAGGCCAACAAAAGTAGAATACTGACAATAATTATCAGTTGACCTAGTAGATCGGTTTTCATGCGTGTATCGCTAATCATACCGAGATTGGTTTGGGGTGATTAAATCGTGATCCAGTATATCGTCTAGCTCTTTTCCAGTATCATTTTTCTCCTTCAAACGAACAAAGTCCCGATATGTTCTTTCGAAATACCAAATGGCAAAAGCCAAAGGAATCATGATAATTGAAAGGACCATCCAGAAGTTCATCCCACTGTTCCAATTCAGTGTTCTGAACACAGAAACCGCAATGGCCAATATTATAAAATACAGCACCACTGAAGCCAAATAGTACGCTCTGGCAATACTCCCATTGATGGCCAAGAGTAACCCACTAAGTACTTGCCAGCAGCCAATAACGAACTGTAAACATAAATACCCAAGAAGGATTTCCCTGGAACCAAACAAAAATGCCGCGCCACAAACAACCATCAGTAGCAGGAGAATGAGCTGCAAGTAAAGATCAAAGTTGATAAATTTTCTGTGCATAGACATGTAGGCAAAATAAGGCATTTTGCATAAACTTTCAATATTTTCTGAAAATAAAGAAAATATTTAACGCAGAAAGAGGGAAATTGCCTGTGAAAGGTCGTCTTTGAAGTTTTTCCCGACATCAACTCGGATATCGTTATCGAGCAACACATAAGCATCCCGGCCACGTGCGTACTTTTTCAAATAAGTAAGATTAATGATATGAGAACGGTGCACGCGCAGTAAAGTCGTGTTTTCTAATTTCTTTTGGCATCCCTTGAGACTCAGCGTGATCAGCATTTCCGTACCATCCGATAAAAACATACAAGTATAACGTCCTTCGGATTTGAGATAGCAGATTTCGTTAAGATTGACGTAAATCAAGCCATTATGTGTAGGCATAATGATGCGACGAGATAGCGACTGATCATTCGGCTTCAAAGATTCATTAATCGTATTATTCTGTTGCTCATTGCGAATCTCCAGCATCACCTTCTCGACAATACGTATCAATTCATCAATATCAATAGGCTTCAATAGATAGCCGGCCGCCGACATCTTAAATGCGCGTAAAGCATAGGTTTCGTAAGCAGTGGTAAAGATGAATTTGAAGGGAATATTTTCGTAATGCTCGATGAGTTTAAAGCCCGAGTAATTAGGCATTTCGATATCGAGGAAGATGACCTCAGGTTCCCATTGATCAATGACCTTGACCGCACTCAATACATCGTGTGCTGTTGCCACGACCTCTAATTGCGGACAATACTGCTCGATGAGCTGCTGCAGGATAGTGCGGCTGCGCTCTTCATCATCAACTATTACGACTTTAATAGTAGCCGGTGTCTTTTCGTTTATCGGAGGCATAGCTTTATAAAAACGTCTTGCTTAAGCAACGGATCATGCGTCTTAAACCGACGAGTTCATAATTGGTTTTAATATTTTTTAGGCGATTTCAGCAACGGATAGAATCACCCTAGTGCCGGTCGCGGCGCCAGAGGTATCATACAGATCAATTACTTTTACAGACATTGTTCCATCACTGATGGCACTAAGCAGTTCTAGACGCTCTTGCGTCAGACTAATGGCCTTGGATGGATAAATTTTGGGGTTTTGCTGTCGGATTTCCATAGATTTTTCACGTCCTACTCCATCGTCTTCTATTTCACAAAACAGCATTTTTCCTTGGGGATAAAAACGAATATAAAGGTTTTTCGGACCATTTTTATGCATCAATCCATGTTTTATCGCATTTTCGACAAAGGGCTGTAATAGCAAAGGTGGAATCAACGATTTTTGAATGTCGATCCCGGGATGAATTTGAATTTCGTAGTTAAATTGATCCCCTAGTCGCAGGGCTTCCAGGCTCAGATACAAGCGTAAAGTTTCCAACTCTTTCTCCAGACTGATACGACTGGTTTCCGAAAAGTTCAGCACGTTACGCATCAAGCGCGCAAACTGAGAAAGGTAACGATTCGCTTCACGGCTATCATTGCTAAGGATGAATTCTTGAATAGAATTAAGGGCGTTAAAGACAAAATGAGGATTCATTTGAGCACGTAGAGCCGTCAGCTGGGTGGCTTTCAATTGACGTTCGACTTTTCCTCGCCGATTAGCATTCTGCACCCAAAGATATCCTAACCACAAGCCTAATCCACCAATCATTAAGGCCATCAAGACCATGAACCACAGTGTTTTCCAGAATGGCTTGGCGATATGGAAAGTCATCTGCTTTTCTTCCGACCAGTCCGTGTTATAAGTTCGCGTCTTCAGTCGAAAGCGATGCCGCCCCGGCAGCAGGGCAGGGTATTGAGCTACACCAACTTTGCTATAGTTCCAATCTTTATCGACGCCTTCCATTCGATAGGCATATTCTACATCTTTGGCGTGCAAAAAGGTGATCCCAACAAATTCTATTTTAACGTTGTTTTCAAAATGCGCTAAGCGATACTCGGGATAAAAGCTAGTGTCCCGTTCCCCAATACGAATACTTTTAATATCCAACAACGGAGGGTCACGCCACAGGCGAATACTATCCGGAAAATAAACCACCCCACGATTGGTCGCAACGTAGAGGTGACCACCAATTTTAGAAATATCGTTTGCTTCCAATGAAGGCAAGCCCTCATCCCGTCCAATGACTTCAATACGCTTCGAGTCATAGTAGATTCGATTTACGCCGCGCTTGGTCGCTAACCAGGCAGAGTCATCATCCAACCAAATTTTTCTACAGTAGTTACTACTTAAACCATTCTGAGTCGTAAAATGATGGAGCACCGTATCCTGAGTCAAATCGTACACAATAAGACCTTGATCGTAAGTACCGATCCACAGTAAACCACTTTTATCCTGTTGAATGGCTCGAATGTCTACCTGCAATTCTGGTTGGCCAATGAGCTTAAGTTTTCCATTGCGATAATGGTACAAACCATCTACTGTTCCCAACCAGGCATTTTCCGCATCGATACCCAAGATCGAATATGTTCGGGTATTCAATACCGGTACCATTTTATCTCCTTTCAAATAGCAAACATCTCGATTGGTCCCTAACCAAAGTCGCTCTCCATTGCTGGGATGTCCACATTTAAATGATCCATTACAGTTGCGGCGAACCTCCCGTATTTGAGCATCACACTCGAGATAACAACTAGAGGTGAAAAAATGGAAATGGCCCTTTTGGTCAATAAAGACTTCGTAGAGGCGAGTGCGATCCGGTGAGATTTTTTTGTCAACCAAAACATTCAACGCTGCATCAAATAGCACGATTCGACCATCTTCAAAACCAATTAACAGTCGCCCTTGAGCATCTCTCTCGACAATCGCTATGGGTTGATTGCCAGCCTGGAAATCCAATTGCCGAAGCAGATGACGCGATACAAAATACAAGCCGTCCTTCTCCGTTGTCATCCAATAATTACCTTCGTGATCGGCGATGATATTTCCCATAGTCCGCTCACTCAAATGACGACGGATCGTGTAGCGACCATCCAAGTCTGGTTCAAGCGTAATCATACCGTCACTCAGCAAAACCCATAAGCGTTTTTCCGCATCCAGATAAGCGCTCAATAATCCAACGGCGAAATCTGGCCAAAACGCCTCAAAGGCCGGTTCTATGATTCCATCAGCGGGATAAAAATAATACAGCCGATGACTGCTTCCTACCAAGAGCCGGTCACCATCCTCGTGCACAATCAATGCCCCATCCTCCAATTGAACATCCTTGAATGGCCAGTATGCATAATTTTCACCGGTCCAGGCATGCACGCCCTTCAACGTAAACATCAATAATGTTGAATCACCCCAGACATGGAATTTCTTACGGCCTTGTAAATTTTGATCGGTTCTATCTGCTGGAAACTGCCAAACGCTATCTTGATCCGCCACGTAGACACTTTCCGGTTTGGCTAGAAATAATCGCCCGTCGGGCGCTTCGGCAAGTTCAATGAAGGTGTACGTATTTGTCCTGATTTCAAAGGGATCTCGAATTAACGAGTCTCCTAGCAATTGCAGAAAATTGCCGTTTAGGCTTTTCAACCAAAATCGCTCACTATTATCGATTTGAAAATCGACCACCTCTCCTTCCAAATTCGCTAGTCGCTTATGCTTTTCAAATACATGGCCGTCAAAACGATACAACCCAGATTCTCCCGTCATCCACAAATGCCCGTCCGGATGCTGAATCATATCGTACAAATACACACTCGGTAAACCATCCCGGTCGGTAAAATGCTGTAAACTGTAGGTTTGAGCATCCATCCCAACCCAACAGCAACAAAAAGTGCCAAAAGCCAGTAAAAAAGATCGTAAGCTCACCCGATTATTATACTTGATGCCGTTTTCATTCGTTAGAAAACAAGCGGGTTTATACCGACTTTATGGTGGAAAAAGCCGGGTAACTAGCAAGTTAATTATTTTTGTGGAATGCAGGTCAGGCTTGCGCTAAGCGGGCCTCGGTTTTGCTTTAAATCCCGAACAATTTTACGTATCTTTGCAGAATGAATACAGAAGAAGTTAAAAAGGATACAGCTACGAAAAAAGGCGAGTATAGTGCCAGTAATATTACGGCGCTGGAAGGACTGGAAGCCGTTCGAAAACGCCCCGGAATGTATATCGGTAGTACCGATTCTAAAGGGCTTCATCACTTAGTCTGGGAGGTAGTCGACAACTCAATCGATGAGCACTTGGCAGGTCATGCCAGCAGCATTACCACTACCATCCATGCAGATAACTCAATCACCGTTACGGACGATGGACGAGGAATTCCAACGGGCATGCACGCAAAACTGCAAAAGTCTGCTTTGGAAGTTGTTATGACCGTCCTGCACGCCGGTGGTAAATTTGATAAAGATACCTACAAAGTATCCGGTGGTCTGCACGGGGTTGGGGTATCTTGTGTGAATGCCTTATCCTCTTATTTGAAGGCAGAAGTACATCGCGAAGGCAAAATTTTTCAACAAGAATATTCAATCGGTAAGCCTACTTCCGAAGTAGAGGTGGTAGGAAAGTCTGATCATACCGGTACCAATATTACCTTCAAGCCGGATGACAGTATTTTCGAAGCAACAGAATATCGCTACGAAATACTTGCCGCCCGGATGCGCGAATTGGCTTATTTGAACAAAGGCCTACGTCTCCGATTGACGGACGAACGCGTTAAGGGTGAAAATGGCGGATTCAAAACCGAAGAGTTTTTCTCCGAAGGTGGTCTCGCCGAATTTGTGGTTTATTTGGATGAATCCAAAACACCGCTGATTGAGCATCCTATTCACGTGACGGGAAAAGAAGACAATGTGGAGGTTGAAGTAGCGTTGATGTACAATACTTCGTTTTCAGAAAACATCTATTCTTTCGTTAATAATATCAACACTCGCGAAGGCGGTACCCACGTTAATGGTTTCCGTCGGGCCATCAATCGTTTGTTCAAGCAATACGGTGATGAAAATGGATTATTCAAAAAGCTAAAGTTCTCCGTCTCCGGTGAAGATTTTCGTGAGGGACTCACAGCAGTCGTTTCGGTCAAGGTACCAGAGCCACAATTTAAAGGTCAGACCAAAGGAGAGCTGGGTAATTCAGAGGTTACCGGTATTGTCTCCCGTTGTGTGGGCGAAGTGCTGAAACATTATCTGGAGGAAAACCCCAAGCAAGCCAAAAAGATCATTGACAAAGTCATCTTGGCGGCTACTGCTCGTCACGCCGCCCGGAAAGCCCGGGAGATGGTACAGCGAAAGAATGTACTCACAGGTAGTGGCTTGCCCGGTAAACTATCTGACTGTTCTTCCAAAGATCCTGTGGAATCAGAGATTTTCCTCGTTGAGGGAGATTCGGCCGGTGGTACAGCCAAACAAGGCCGTGATCGTGCCTTTCAGGCTATTTTGCCCTTACGGGGTAAGATTCTGAACGTTGAAAAAGCACTGGAGCATAAGATTTACGAAAACGAAGAGATCAAAAATATGTTCACCGCTCTTGGCGTAAGTATCGAAGAGAAGGACGGCGAACGCATACTGAATATTGAGAAGTTACGCTACCATAAGATTGTGATCATGTGTGATGCCGATGTCGATGGTAGCCACATTGTAACTTTGATTTTAACCTTCTTTTTCCGCTACATGCGTCCACTTATCGAGAAAGGTTACGTTTACATTGCCGCACCACCACTCTATTTGGTGAAAAAAGGTAAACAATTCCGTTACTGTTGGAATGACGAAGAACGACAAGAGGCTGTAACTGCTTATTCCAGCGGAGAAAACGACAATTCCGTCAAAGTACAACGCTATAAAGGTCTCGGTGAGATGAATGCTGATCAATTGTGGGAAACCACCATGGATCCTACCACACGTATTCTCCGTCGAGTGACTATCGAGGATGCCGTTGAGGTAGATCGCGTCTTCTCCATGCTGATGGGTGACGAGGTACCACCACGCCGGGCTTTCATCGAAGCTAATGCGAAGTACGCTAACGTTGATGTTTAAAAATCCATCTACTCAAAATAACAAGAGCCATTCCCTGCAAAGAGAATGGCTCTTGTCATTTAAAGCCTGATCTTAAGCCAATAATTCACGGAAATAAGCTTCTACTAGTTCCACATATTCGCGGAGATAGCGCTGTACCTTTTCGGCGTCCTGTATCAGATAATCATTTATTTGCTCGTCGAGGAACACGGCATGATCCAAAGCCTCGTCGATCTCTAAATGTTGGACCATCCCCTTTGTACTCTCAACGCCAAATGCGACACTGGCCCGCTCAGTAATGCCAGGATTGTAAGTATCCGAATACCATTCGACAAACCAATTCCAAAGCAAACATGGCAAAGCACCGTCCCGATCAATGCCGAAGCGGATGTACCCCATCAGTAACTTGGTCGCGAAAAACACATCGGTTTGTTCTACGGCTTTTTGATCTAAGCCAAGGTAGGCTACGTCTTTGAGCAACAGTTCATCGTGGCTAATTTCTTCGGCCAGATAGCCCGCCAGCTTTTTGGAAACAGCATTAGTCTGGCGGTCAACAATGAAATGTAAACAATAGCTGTCTACTTTATTATTAAGATGAATCCGATTGATTGCCTCAATAATATGACGACGATAAACGGATTGGTCGATCGGCCCATCGAGATGAAACGCCCGGATGGCTGCATGGCGTGCAAATACGTCCTGCATTAGTTGTTCAGCCTGGTCACGCAGTGATTCGACCTGAATCATACTTTAAGAGGTTTGTACAATTGGTTCGTTAAAACTATAACAAATATAAGTGTGCTTATCGACCTTAAGTTCGTTCTTTTTCAAAAATTCTTCGGTCATATTGTTCAACAAGATCAAATTACTGGTTTGTGAACAGTGCATGAAGAAATCGATGATCAGATCGTTATTACAAATTGAAAAGGACTCAATGATCTTTACGACCTGGGGCGAAGTGCGTAGATGATTTACATAATCCGAAAGGAGACGCGCCTTTTCGTGTCGCAAAAATTGGATAAACATAAAACCGCGTTGAGAGCGGGTATTTAAATAATCTGCTGTTGTATGTAATAGTTTCCGACGAATCTGCAACTCAGTAGAAGAGGCAAAAGGGTTGATTTCACGGTACACATTGAAATACCGGATACTATCGTCTTCCCCGTTTTGGTCGGTGGTGTTTTTGTATAAAATTTTATTCTTTTCTAAATTATGGCGATAGCGCGTCACAAGTTCTTCCATGCGCATACGGCCCTTATAACGGAATTTAATCAACAAATCCCTTTTTCCCATCACCTCATAAATACCTTCAACCCGAATGCCTCGACGTCGATTTGTCAAATTCATAAACAAAGCCGTGGCACTATTGCCATCATAAACATTGAGTAACAGATAAAACAGATCGGAGTTATCTTCTTGCGGCTCAAATAAAAGCGGATCCAGTTGCTGAGTTGCTAAATCTACTTTACAAATCTCTTTTTCATTGGAACCGACGGCCTGATCCATGACTTCCAAGGGCCGAAAAGAGGAACCCGTAGCATTTTCCTTTTGCTGCATCAGGGTGCGCTGTAAGCTGGCGAGTCGTCGCGCCAAGATGCCCAGGAGGATGATAAAGCCTAAAGCGATACACAGGAGCCAACCATTGCCAATTGTTGTTTTACCCCCCATAAAAGCCCAGATATTGCTCCAATCAGCCTGCCAAATACTACGGATCAGGAAGGTAACAATACCGAAAATAGCCGAAGCAATGATTGCGACGATTATCCTGTCTTGAAGTTCGGGCCAACGTTCGTTGAAATAGTTTTTGAGCTTTTGAAGCATAGTGATACAACCATTAACTCACGCAAAATAAGAAAATTGCCGGAGTTTTTGCAGATCGAAATTTCCTAAGTCAACAAGCTGTTGTAAGCGCTCTTCGGTGACGGCCTTGCGCAAGAGATTCGCCAGTTGCAGCGCCTTTTCGGTTTCATCGGCCCCACTCAAGATTAACATCCGCCGCAAAGCACGACGCTGACTCGACACGGTGGTCGAGTACCAAGCCACAAATGCTTCTGTGCGTAAGCTATCCAGCAGGCCCGCCGGCTTGAGCATTTCAATAGCTAAACCAATAGATACCGCTTGTCCGCTGGTGAGTAATCGTCCTAGATTTTGGCGTACTTCCGCTGGCTCATTTAGTAAATAGCTATTACGGTGTAAAAAGCGATAAAGTAATTGCTGACTTAGCAATTGTACTCCATCTGGCAACTCAGCGGCCAAAGGAATGGCTCCACTTCCCAGCAAAACATGGGTCGTTTGCGTATCGATCTGATCTTGCCAGGTAATACCCTCCTGTTGTAGTTTAGTTTTCAAGGCCAAGGGATCAAACTGGTGTCGTCCTAATCCAGCTAAATAATCACCTTTAGTCAAAAGCGTAGAGGTATCCAGCAGCGCGGCCCGGCACTTCCGGCGCAGCGCGCGCTGTGGAAATTTTAGCCCTTGCCATAAAGTAGCTCTAGCCGGCTGCTCAAGATCATGCTTCCAGAAATGATACAGCGCGCCACGTACTTCCGGGGCCATTTCTAGCGCTCGTGCCTGCTCCATAAAGCGCAATAACTGGCGACAATCTACCTGACTCCCCAATCCCTCTAACTGCTGCAATCGATCCATCTGCCAAATGATGGTCGGGAACTCGGTGAAACGATGCCCACGCAGCTCCAATTTCATTAAGTGTGGCGCACTACTCAAAGCGGGAAGTACTCCCAATGGATTCCCACTCAGATTGAGGAGGCGTAAACGAGGAATAACGGCCAAACCTGGCGGTAGATCAATCATCCGGTTTTTCGACACATCCAATTCTCTCAGAGTTGTACAGTTCGACCAATCTCCCACAACTTTCTCAATCAGATTATTCGCTAATTGCAAAGACCTCAGCGAAGGTATCGCTGGCAAAGTGGACAAACGGTTTTTCGATACGTCTAAGGTGCGTAGTGCTGGGAGTGATTGAAAATTTGAGGGCAAGTCACTAATTCGATTATTGCCCAAAAGAAGCTGTTCCAAATTTAGTAGATTACCCTCCCTCGGAATACATGTTTCAAGTTTATTCTGACTTAAATCTAAGACCTGTAATTGGGGCAAAGGGCCTGAAACGGGCCAGTCTCGAAACCGGTTTTTTGCCAGTTGCAAATGCTCAAGCGGGAGCATTGACCAATCCGGCAAGGCAGAACGTAAATGATTAGCCCGCAAGGATAAACGCCGTAGTTTCGGACATTCAGCAATAGACTCAGGATATTGCTTCAGCTGCATCTCATCCAAATGCAAGACCTCCAAATTTGGCCAGGCAGGCATTTTTTGCCAGAATCTAGCTATGGGATTCCCACTTAGATGTAACTGGCGAAGACTTGGTAAATGGCTAAGTATCTCGGGCCAGGCAATTATCTGATTTTGAGAAATATCAAGATGTTCCAAAGCTGGAAAATCACGCAAAAATGAGGGTAACTCCGTCAATTGATTCGCGGAAAGCACTAGTACCCGCAAATTTCGAAAATGCTGGATAGCCACCGGCACCTCTCGCAAGCCCCGATTATGGATGTACAAAGCAGTGATCTGCTCGGGTTGTCGAAGTGCTGTTTCCAGATTATAGGCTTTCATCGATTCCGCATCAAAATTAGGTTGGATATGGAGTAGCTCTAACGTGTGGTGCGGCCCTTCCATTGGTAGCGGGACACCAGATTAGCCATAGTACCTACTGACACAATATAGAGAATATGCCACACTTGGGCTGACCAGAAGTACCGTAGTAAATCCTGACGTTGGAAAAATTGAGCGGTACTTCGCAGAAACCAATAATCAATCGCGGCTTTACACAAGAATAAAGAGAACGTCAGCCCCACAGCTAGCCATCCCAACCAAGGCACCAGCAAAATGGATAATAGAATTTGTACACAGAATAAAAAAACCATGCCTAGCATCACCGTCGCTCGCCACTCGGGATAATCCCGAGATTTGGAGGCCCAGCGGAGGCGCTGTCGATAGAAAGCCGTCCAATTGGGCTGGGCGCAGGTGCGCACCGTCGCGGCGTGACTCTTTAGAAAACCGATCTGGCCGGGAAATCGAGCCGCTATTTTTTGGAGTAGCATCATGTCGTCGCCGGAGGCACGCTGATCAATCCCCCGAAAGCCATCAACGGCATAAAAGGCATCGCGGGCATAGGCGAGATTCGCGCCATTGCACATATGCAAATAGCTCCCGCGAATGCCAGCTGCCGTGATCCCCATCATGCCAGTAAAATCAAGCGATTGGAAATATTCAAAGGCACTACTTTCCTGGTAAAAATTCACCGGAGCAGCGATAAATTTTACCGATTCGGTCTCATAATATTGTGCTAAGAGCGAGAGCCAAGATGGCGGCACCAGGCAGTCCGCATCGGTACAAACGATCAGTTCGCCTTTTGCTTTTTGGATGCCTAGTTCGATGGCCTTTTTCTTATAAGCTTGATGCTCGCCCGGCGGCAAATGCTCCGCCAAGGATAACAGGCTTAGCCGGGCATCAGCGATGGATGTTACTTTAGCCGCAGTATCATCCTCCGAATGATCGTCAATAACAATAACCTCAAAAAGATCAGCTGGATAATCCTGTGCTAATACCGATCGGACACAGTCCTCGATCTGTGCAGCTTCGTTACGTGCCGGGATTAAAACTGTAATCCGAGTGTGGGGTTGAAAATGGGGTTGAAGGCGGAAGATAGGGGTCGCCAACCAGTCGCGTCGGTAGCGATACATCAGGCCCGCATAAACACCGGCCAGTAGGATGCTATAAATCAAGACAATGCTCTCCCCCACCCGATTTTATTCAAAATACTGGTCGTACTCGCCTTCGTCCTTGCGGCGTGGACGCTCCATGTTCGGAAGGTTCAAGCGTACCGGTGGCTCGTCTTCGATTTCCTCGTAATCAACAAACTCCCCTTGGGTCTGCTGTTCATAATTATCCTTCAACTCACGCACCTTACGATACAACAATGATTTGGCGAAAAGGAAACCAGCAATAACCGGAAAACCAAAGAAGGTCAATAAAATGGCGCCGATCCCCAACAAGGGGTTTTTCAAAAGCAAATTGTATAGCCACTTACAGTAGCCCACAACGACTCGATGGTCGATAATCAATGCACCAATTAAGAGTACTGGCGACAGCCAGGCCAGAATAGTGAAGATTCCTTTGGCCACATAATACAATCCAACGAAAATTAGCACCAGGAATAAAATGCTGGTGATCGAATTAAAAGGATTGACATCTATTTTTCTACGATATTGCATGCTAGTCATTTAAATAAGGTAGGTTGTCATCTCATTTCCAATCACAACCTGAATGAGAAGTTTATTTACCCTTAGAACTCTTAAATGTACGTAAATGTTGGTAAAACGGCAGGTCTTATCGATGAGTCCTTGGAGAATACTGATGACTCCAAGTAGCCTTTCGATAGATACCACTCAAGTAGATATCTGGGCAGTATATAATAATTAATTAGAGGTGGTGGTTTGGGCGAATTGCATTTCGTACAATTCTTTGTAATGGCCGTCTTCAATTTGCAAAAGCTGCTCGTGGTGGCCAAATTCTTCAATCTCACCTTTATCCAGTACCATAATATTATCAGCATGACGAATAGTCGATAAGCGGTGAGCGATAATAATAGAGGTCCGTTTACTAATCAGTTTTTCGATGGCATATTGGATAACCGCCTCCGTCTCGGTGTCAATGGAAGAAGTGGCTTCGTCGAGGATCAGAATATCGGGATCAAAAACCAGTGCACGGACAAAAGAGATCAACTGGCGCTGCCCCATGGAGAGTGTCGCACCGCGCTCCATCACTTCGTAATCGTAACCACCAGGTAAGCGCTCAATAAATTCGTGGGCGCCGATGAGCTTCGCCGCTTCGATCACCGATTCCCGAGTGATGCGCTCATCGCGTAGGGTGATATTTTCTAAGACTGAGCCCGAAAACAAAAAGACATCCTGCAAGACAATCGCGATGCGGCTACGCAAGCTTTGTAATTCATATTCGCGAATATCCACATCATCAATGCGAATACTTCCCTGCCGGATTTCGTAAAAACGATTCAGAATATTAATAATCGTCGTTTTCCCCGATCCGGTACTCCCCACAATGGCTAGAGTCTCACCGGGCTGTATTTCAAAACTCAAATTTTTCAATACATCGTTCTTGGCTGTATAGGCAAAAGTCACTTGGTCAAAATCAATTTTACCGACCAATTTTTCAACCTTTTTATCCCCTTTATTCTCAATTTTATCATCCTTATCTAATAAATCAAAAACGCGCTCAGCTGCCACCAATCCCATTTGTAGCGTGTTAAATTTATCCGCCAACATCCGAATCGGTCGGAAGAGCATATTCAAGTAAATCGGAAACGCTACTAGTTGTCCTAACGTCACTTCACCTGTCAAAGCGTGGCTCGCGCCCCACCAAACCATCAACCCTAGAGAGGCTGCAGAAATAATATCGACCACTGGAAAGAAGACGGCATAGTAGAGAATAGAATTGAGGTTAGCTTGGGTATACTCCCGATTGATCGCCTTAAATTTTTCCATCTCCCGCTCTTCCGCATTGAAGATTTGTACGATACGCATCCCCGTGATTCGCTCCTGTAAGAAGGCATTCATTTTCGAAATCTGTGTTCGAACAATTTGATAAGATGCCTTCACTTTTTCTTTAAAAATATAACTCGCGACCATAAGAAATGGCAGTACGGTCAAACAGACCAGAGTAAGTTTCCAACTGGTGTAGAGCATAATTCCCAAAACCGCAAAGAGGGTCAACACATCGGCGATAATCGTAATCACACCTTGGGAAAAAACGGTATTGATGGTTTCAATATCGTTGATGGTACGCGTCGTTGAAGTACCAATTGCGGTCCTATCAAAATAGGTTAACCGCAGGCTAGTGATATGCTTGAAAACCCGAACACGCAAATCGCGAATCACAGACTGTCCCAAAAGGCTGCTCGTGTAAATGAATACATAGCGCAGAATCACTTCCAATACTAAAGCACCAACGAAGAGCATTGCAATGAAAACCAGTCCTTGGAGGTCAAAATTAAAAATATAATCATCGACCATGACTTTGACTAAATAAGGGCGCAAAGTTGCTAGTGGTGCTAATATTACCGCTAATACTCCGGCAATAATGAATACACTACGATAAGGCTTGGCCAACGCCAATACCCGCCCCAAGAGAAAAAAGTCGATCTTATTTTTATTCATTGCGCGCTATGAGATACACCAATTACTAACAGTTGCTACCGCCGAAGGTTTCGGCAAAGGTACTGCTTTTCAACGGGTAAAAAGAAAACTCGGTTCCACAGGGTAGGAACCGAGTCAACAAAAAAGATGATGAAACAAAATTCTTTATAACGACTGTGTCAATATGGTTAAGCAATTTCCCTTGCTGTAAGACAACAGTAAAGCTATTAGTAGTAGATAGAGTGCGCGCAGCAGGATTTTGGTCGTAGGCATTGATGAAAGAAAAAACATAACTATCGCTTTTAGATTGAATTAAAAGGAATCGAGGCTGACCTCACCGGAGCAGCGCTGCTTGATGCGTGGCTGGCCGCGGTAGCGGACCTGGATTTCACCATCACCACGGATGTTCAATTGGTCAGACACATTGACTTCGGTCACCGTATTGCCACTGCTGGCTAATGAGACAGATTGCGTAAATAGGCCAGATGCCATTACATTACCAGAGCCGTTGAGCTTAAGGTCGAGGCTATCAACTTGGCCGCTCAGCACAACGGTGCTCGGGCCTGCACTGACGATATTCATTTGCTTGGCCTGGAGCAGTAACTGGCTTGTAGATTCGCCATCCAGGCGTAAGTCGAACTGATCCACAGTGAGTGTATCTTTAAATGTCAAAGAAGCAACACCACTGTATTCAATGCCAGAAAGTGTGGGGACGGTAATGGTGACCAGGTTTTGGGTGGCGCGCAGTTGGTGATTATTTTTGGGTCCAACTTCGAGCACGCCACCCTCTGCCGCTACGGTCAGGGCTTCGTGTAGATTCGCATCGGTGGTTACGGTCACTTGGGAAGGCCCTTTCTGGATCACCAGATCCATTTCTCCCCAGGCCTTAACCGAGCGAAAGTCCGAAAGTGAGTATGAACGAGGTGTGAGTTGTCCATCGCCTTTAAGTATAGTTATTTCTGCCGGAGCGCCATTGCCTTGGTTATTTCCCGCAAAGTCGCCCTGAAAGCTAATCGTTGAATTGGCCCGTGCACCAATCACGAAGGCAATAATGCCGAAGGCAGCACACATAAAAAAGCCAAGGAGTATTTTATTACTGGTTTTCATGATAATTCAAGATTGAAAAATGATTAATGCGTTCCGTTTTTAGAACTGAGGTAGTAACTTTTCAAGTCGTCAAAATCCATTTTCAGTAGATCCATCGTGCGGAAGACCTCTGGTAAAAATTGCTTGACAAAAGCCTCTTTTTTAATCGATCGGGTCTTATCCAGTGCATCTTCGGCAATGAAATACCCAATACCGCGCTTGTTGAAGATGATATCCTGATCTTGTAGGTAACTATAGGTCCGCATCACCGTGTTGGGGTTGACCTCCGTGGTCGCGGCCAGCTCACGGACCGACTGAATTTTATCACCGGGCTTCCAGATTTCGGCTAGAATGTTTTCGATGATATAATCCGCGATCTGCAAGTATATCGTTTGGTTCTTTTTAAAATCCATAACTAAACTTCAGTTTCTTTAATTTTGAAATACCCCACAACCAAGAACAATGGCGCTACCCCGAACCAGAATATCTTTTGTAATAATGGCCAGACGTCGTTCGTAATAAAGTCCTTGTAATCGTCATTCATTACATTCATCACATCGGGACGGATAGAGACAAGGCCATCAAACACTTCCCAGAAGGCAATCCGAAAAGTTGCCCCTCCAACTAGCCAAAGCAACATGCCTACGAGTACCAGAAGTAACACTGTTTTGGCCGCATCGAAACCGCGGAAGTAGATGGCGCCTACTAAAAACACAGTCTGGCCTACCAGATAGATACGGATCAACAGCCAGTTCAGGGTATTAAAGGGCTGGAAGGCCGGAAAGCTAAAGTCAAACCAATAATTCGTGAAGGCGGCGAGTAGTACAGTAAACAACCAATAAAAAAGGATGGCAACTATGACAAATATTGGGGCTGTGATTAGCCATTTGCTGATAAACTTCTCCAAAGAAGAAGCCGGTAGGTTTAAATATTGCGTACGTGCTCGCTCATCGTTGAGTTCGGCAAAACTGGCACCGGTAAATAGGGTGCCTCCGATTAGAAAGACTAGTCCAAACCACATATCATGGAAATCAAAGCTATCGCGCTCCATCGCATACAAGGTGCCTAAAAATCCCAGAAATAAAGTTGCTCCGGAACCGAAGAAGAGGATTTTGCGATAATTGGCAAGCACATCCAGTCGTAAGACGTACATGAGTCGTGTCAGATTAAAGTATTGATCAAGCTTCATGTTTCAGTGGTTTTGGTTGAAAAATATTACGAATACTGGATTGATTGCTGATGACGGCATTGAACAAAACCTCCAGGTCCAATTCAGAATATTCACCGTGCTGATTTTCGCTGACGGCCATGTAGCCACCGGGCGTCCGCTCGGTGTACAGCGCGCCGTCGGTATCGCCCTCCCGGAAATGTAGGCTAAAATGTAGCTTATCCGTTACGCTTTCGATGCTTTCGTTGAAGAGCACTTGCCCACCATCGAGGATGATAATCGGGTCAATGAGATTAGAGACATCACGTACTTGATGCGTGGAGATGATAAAGCTTCGCTCGTCCGTAATCGCGGCCGACAATAAGCGTCGAAATTGGCTTTTCGAAGGAATATCCAAGCCATTTGTTGGCTCATCCATGATAAGTAAACGGCTATTAGTCGCCAAACCAAAGCTCAAAATGACTTTCTTCTTTTGGCCCTGTGACAAACGGTGCAGATAACGATCATCCGTTAAACCAAAGTCACTGATAAATCGTGCAAATTGGCTATGATCAAATCGTGGATAGAAAGGCGCATAGAGTTTAACGTAAGTTCGGATGCGCATTTTGGGTAAATAGATATCTTCCGGTACCAAGTAACATTCAGAGCGAAAAGCAGGCAGGCGATCCGAAGGTTTGAAACCCAATACATCGATATCGCCTACCTGAGGAAAAAGTAAGCCGTTGATTAATTTCAATAAAGTGGTTTTCCCAGCGCCATTCTTTCCCAGCAAACCGCAGATAGTCCCCGGCGCCAGTTCAAAGTCCAAATCCCGAAACAGGGAACGGTCTTTTTTATAATGGTAGCTTAAGTTTTGTATTCTAATCATAATTTATTGTTTTAGTGTACTACTTAACTAGTACACTACAAATGTACGATATTTTTTTTAGACCTGTCAAGCCCCAGAAGTGTATTTTTTTAATTAAAATATGATTTGAGGATCTCAAGAAGAGCGAGAGAAGTGATGATAGAGGTGGTTTGCGTTACCATCAAAAACTAAAACGCTGCCCCTCTGCGGCTAGATTAAACCCGGCCTGCAACACGGTATCACGGGCGGGGTGCCCGGTTTGTAGAAGAGGATTAGTATGGTTGAAATGGATAAAATAAATATTCTGCCTCTGATCTTTTGGCAAATTGGCCAACAAGGCCATACTTTCCGCAACGAAAGGATGCGGAATCTTAGACATATCGCGCCCCGGTAGCTCTCCATTGGCGAAGAAAGTCCCATCCAGATAAGCCCGATCAAAATTACGGATCAACGTGCGAATATCTCGATCCCAACGATTCCACTTATCAATATCAGGAATGAAAAGCACACTCTTATCCTGCTGTTCAATTGCAAAACCTACTGTTTCCGAAAACTCATCACGATGGGGTACCAACATCGGTGTTACCCGAATGTCTCCAGTTAAGACGATGCTGGAATCCGCTACCAGCGGATGCAGTACAATGTTTTGAAAATCTACCAATTGACTCCAGGGACCATTCTCCGTCAGATATTTTCCCATCCTGGGCATTGCATAAACGGGAATCTCACGAGCCCCCATTACTTCGTGCCCTAACTGCATCAGTCCGGTATAATGACCGATGTGGGCGTGGGTTAGAAAAATACCCGCCAGATTCAGTCCTGGAAGAGCGGTTGTCAACTGCTGCCACTGCTCCCGAAAATCAGGCGTTGCATCAAAAAGCCACGCTTGTTTCGTCACCGGATCAATCAGTGCCAGACAAGATACATGTTGCTTAGCCTGCTGCCCTGACCATACCTTAGCGCAGCAGGTCTTACGACAGTTGGTTTGTGGATAGCCCGCATCCTGAGCGATGCCGAGCACTTGCAAATATAGCCCGGTCGGCAGCGGCTCGGTTACTTGCTCTTCAGATGCTTGAGAAGGCGCTGACTCGCAGCTTGAAAGCAAACAACCCCATAACAGAAAAATGAAAACGCGAAACCGCATTAGCTGTTCTTGATTTGTTCCCAGGTATTGTACAAACTTTCCTGTGGCGGTCGATCGGCGGGTACTTCACGCAAGGGTTCACAAACTTGCAAGCTATCGTAGCAATCCGCCGGCAGGCTCTGATACAAGCGGGTCCCTTTGGTTTTCCAAGCGATCATGTCGTCGCTTACCGTTTTAATAACCTTCCCCGGATTGCCCACCACGAGACTCCGCGGAGCAATCTTCTGCCGGGCCGCCACAAAAGTCAAAGCCCCAATAATGCATTCCTCTCCAACCTCTACTTCATCCATGATTACTGCATTCATCCCCACCAAGCAATTGCGGCCAATCGTCGCGCCGTGAATAATTGCACCGTGTCCAATGTGCGCCGATTCGTGCAGACGCACCGTCACTCCCGGAAACATGTGGATTGTGCAATTCTCTTGCACGTTGCAGCCATCCTCGATCACAATTCCACCCCAGTCGCCTCGGATCGCTGCCCCCGGACCGATATACACATCTTTGCCAATGATAACATTCCCCGTCACAGCAGCCTGTGGATGCACAAATGCACTTTCGTGTACCACCGGCCGGAAACCTTTGAATTCGTAAATCATAATTTTAAGACCAGAGAGAGCCATTCCGACAATACGAAATGGCTCTCCAAGTTTATATTAAATCAATAATTAGTCGCGGTTCAAGTACGATAATAAGCGCAGAATTTCGAGGTACAACCAGATCAAGGTGAAGAGCAAGCCCATTGCGGAGTACCACTCCATATAAGCTGGAGCTTTCAGTTTCTCTCCTTTCTCAAAGTTATCGAAATCCAGTAGCAGATTCATGGAAGCAATCACGATAATGACTAGCGTAATCCCGATACTCATCGGACCACCATCGTGCAAGAAAGGAATAGAAATGCCAAAAAAGTACAGCACGATATTTACCAAATAGAGCAGCATTACACCTCCAACCGCCATCATCACGCCAGCCCGGAATTTTTCCGTCACTTTGATCCAGCCTGCTTTGTAGATCATCAACATTGCGAACAGGATCGCAAACGTAATTGTCACCGCCTGGAAGACAATCCCATCATACATGTGCATATAAAAAGCAGTCACCGTTCCTACCAGCAAACCTTCGAGGGCCGCGTATACGGGCGCCAGCATCGGGGCGCGGCTGGGCTTAAAAGAAGTGACAAACATGACGATCGCACCACCAATGAGGCCGCCCCAAAGGAAGTACATATTTGGCATCATGTAGGACACCACTCCGGTCCCCAGCATGATCATCATCAAGATGAGTGTTTTATTGATACCGCCTTGAATGGTCATCGTTTCACCTCGCTGGCCGACCATACCGGCATCTAGTACCGTTTGTTGATATTTGTTCTCTCCCATCATCGGGTTAGAGGAACTAAAGATTGATTTTTTACTCATTGTATTTTATTTTTTCTAAGCTTTAAAGAATGTTAGTTGTGTTATTATTGAAATGTAAGTTACGTGTTTTTGATGTAAATGCCAGTAATTCTAAGATATCAGACCTGAAGAATTCAGATTCCAGATTTCCTAAAATGATGTATTGTAATTTCTTACACCCGCTCAATCACCGTTGCGTAGCCCTGTCCTACTCCAATACACATAGTTACCAAGGCATAGCGCCCTTGCCGTTCGTGCAATTCCAGCGCAGCCGTTTGCAAGATTCGGGTACCGGACATGCCCAGTGGATGACCGATGGCAATTGCCCCACCATTAGGATTGATCCGCGGATCATCGTCGGCGAGCCCCCATTGGCGAATACAAGCCAGACTCTGCGCCGCAAAAGCCTCATTCAATTCGATGATGTCCATTTGCGCCATCGTTAGTCCGGCTTTGGCTAGGGCTTTATTCGAGGCCTTCACCGGGCCAATGCCCATGATACGCGGCTCTACCCCCACTACCGCCGAGCTAACTACACGCGCCAGAGGTTTCAAGCTGTAACGCTCAACAGCTACATCTGAGCCCACCAGCATAGCCGCGGCTCCATCGTTGAGGCCCGAAGCATTACCCGCCGTGACCGAACCACCGTCTTCAGCTTTTTTGAAAGCCGTACGCAGTTTTGCTAAAACTTCCAAGCTCGTATTCGGTTTGATAAATTCGTCTTGATCGAACAAAATGGGATCTGCCTTACGCTGTGGAATCGATACACCAACAATCTCTTTTGCCAAGCGCCCGGAGCGCTGCGCCGTAGCTGCTTTTTGCTGCGAGTTGAAGGCAAAGCGATCCTGATCTTCGCGATTGATATTATACTTCTCAGCCAGGTTTTCCGCCGTATTACCCATCGAGTCCGTGCCATATAGAGCTTTCATCGCTGGATTGATAAAACGCCAACCGAAGCTCGAATCGTGCATTTGTGCATCGCGTCCAAAAGGCCTAGATACTTTCGAAATCACCCAAGGGCCACGCGTCATATGCTCCACTCCACCGGAGATAAACAAGTCGCCATCACCAGTCTGGATGGCGCGATGAGCGTGAATTACGGATGACATGCCCGAGGAGCACAGTCGATTCACCGTTTCACCGGGTACTTCCCAGGGCAAGCCAGCCAACAGCAAAGCCATGCGCGCCACGTTGCGGTTATCTTCACCAGCTTGATTGGCGCAGCCGAGGATGACATCATCAATCGCCGCTAAGTCTAATTGTGGATGGCGTTTTACCAGTTCGCGAATTGCATGCGCCGCCAGATCGTCGGTACGTATGGGCGACAATGTGCCCGTAAATTTGCCGATGGGTGTACGCACCGCATCGATCAAAAAAGTATTTTTCATAATTTGGTTTTCTCTGAACTGATCTTAGTTTTTAAAAGTCAATGATTTCGTTTTAGATCGTTGCAATAAGTTAAAATCAGTTCAATGTATTCTAAATAACGCCCAAAAATAGAAAAAGGATTCGGCCCCGACAGTATTCTCTTTCTTTTTATAACTGTGGGCGTGCCCCTGCGGGTCGCTACGTTTCAGGGCTCGCTATTCGCTCGGCCGCCGGCTTATCGCCTGCGTCTGCCGTTCCGGCACCCCTCCACATCGCTCACGCACTTAGGCATTCAGCCTACATTGGAGAAGACCATGATGCCTTATTGGTCAAAGATGTCAACGCCAGTGCACAGTTTTACATCGATATCTTTGGTCTGGAAGAAATTTACGACGCTGGCCTCGGCGAGCGCTTCCGATGTTTCCAGCTCAACGATAAGGTACAGCTCTCATCCAAAGCACCGATGCGTTTCAACCTCACAAAGACGTCCACCTCGCCATCAATACGCCTCAGCTCGACGAATTCATGACCTTTTTAAAATCCAAAAATGTGCACTTTGAAAGTTGGCAAGGTGAAGCGAATACCTTCGACACCCACCCGGATGGTATCCGGCAAATCTACTTCCAAGATCCCGACGGTTACTGGATTGAAGTGAATGATAATAAGCCTTAAACTTAGATGCCCCTACCCCATCGCTTTCAAGTTCCGAATAAAGCCATTGATCCCCTTTTGCTTCATTTTGATGAGCAAATTCTGAGCGTCGGTGCGGGAGTTGAAAGCACCAACGACGATCTTGTAGACCGTTTTGCCGTTTAGCTCGTTGATGTTGACAATGATGGGAGCGGAGAATAAGCGCTGGAGCTTTTCGGCCTGAATGAGGACATTGCCGTATTCCGCAAAGGCCCCGATCTGGACACCGTAGCCCCGCGGCTCTTGCTTGGCCACGTTGAAGCGAAATAAGCCGCGGCCACTGCTAATGTTCTCTTCTACTTCGGGCTTAGGAGCCGAGCCCAGCTCGCGCAAACGAATGGCCTCGGCCACCGCCTTATCCGCATTCACACGACCGTAGCCGTACTTGGCCGAATGGCCGTTTGAATATTCACTGGGCGAACCAATTTTATCCGCCGTTTTGGTGAGAATCGCCTTGACTTGACTGGCAGTCAGGTCGGGATTGGCCGACAGGATGAGAGCGCAAATACCCGCTACCAAAGGTGCCGCGCTGGAAGTGCCTCCAAAATGCTTGTAGCGATCCCCGCGCGCGCGACCATCCCGCCAGTAGCGGAAATCGCCCGTCTCCCAGGATACGCCTTTATCCCACCAGGCTCGGGCCGCAATGATGGGCCAATCACCGTTGGAGGGCGCGCAAATCGTGACTTCGCGACCCCGATTGGAATAATCTGCGTGCTCATCCTGACTAGTACTAGCCGCTACAGCGATGACATCAGGATGCGCCGAATAGAAGCTCACATAATCTAAATCATCGTTGCCGACCGCATACACGATTACACAGCCTTTTCCATTCCGGCCCTTGCGGGCGGCGCGGGCGATGGCTTCTTCTTTGAGTGGACTGAGGTTAAAAGCGGGGTCAGTTGTTCCCCAGCTACAGCTAATGATATCCGCACCATTTTTGATGCAGTAGTCAAACATTTGCTCGGTCGCCCGCAAGCTAAACGAGGTACCACTCACGGGCATAAACTTAGCCTGGGGAGCCGCACCGACAATACCCGAGCCATTGGAGGCAGCCAAGGCAACACTGGCACAGGGCGTCCCATGCGTAAAGCGCGGATCGCCCTGCTCAACGTTTGACGACTGGGTCCACAGATCAAAGGGCTTGTGGATTTTACCTTTTAGATCTGGATGTGATAGATCAAAGCCATTATCGATAACGGCAATGACGACATTTTTTGAGCCGGTATTACCTATACGCGACCAGGCATCGAACACCTTGGCGTCGGCACCGCGCTTCATGGGCCAATTGACATCGGGCGCGATGCCGATATTACGTAGGTGCCATTGGTGGTCTAGTAGATGATCGCTTGGCTTTTTAAAATCGTATTCATCCAGCAAAGTATCCAAATCTGGCTCCGCAACGCGCACCATGGAAATTTGCTGCAAGTAATGCGCTACTTTTAAGGGATTGGGAGATCGCTTGGTGACGCGCGCCACAATACGATCCGGGCTGCGTCGCTCCGCAATTTCAAGCTCATACTCATCCAGCACCATTTGTTGCTCTTCTTCGCTCACCTTCTCGTGAAAACTGATGTAAATCTCTCCGGTTGGTACCAACGGGCGTTGGCTACCTTCGGCGTAGTAAACGTGGGTACCCACTTCGATATCTCGCTTCCCCCGGACTTCATCCAAGCTATCGTCGATGGTTTGTCCCTTACGATCCAGATTCACCACCTGAAAGCCGCCCAAATTATTGTAGACTTTTTCCTTGACGTAGCGTGTACGTTCCAAATCTTTTTCCTTCTTGGTTTTCAAGCCAACAAGTTGCTTGCTTTTACGTAGGATGATTTCACCCTTACCGCCTTTTACCGTGAGTTTATCCATGGCTGGGAGTTGGTTTTTGAATCGGATTTTTGTTTTCTCGTGTATCCTTTCAGGGCCGACAAGATAACAAGAGCAGATTTAATTTTCACGCTTTATACAATGAACTTCTCGATTTGGGGCAGCAATGCTCCACGACATTTTTGAAAAAGAATCCTTACTTTTAAAAGATATGATTCATAAGGACTGATCTATAGATTCACTAATAATTTCCAAACAAGCTTTAAAACCATTTCTACCATGCGCTCCGTTGTTCAACCTAGTGCCATCCTTGGCCTTTTATTCAGTCTCGTCATCACTATCCTTTCTTATTGGACATATAATACGAACGGCAACGCCATGCAGGCTTGGCTACTCCCTATTTTGTTGTTCATCACGCATTGGGCACTTTATCGATATTTAAGGCATCAAAAAGTCGCTATTAAATCATCGCAGTTACTGTTCGCAGGTCTTGTTTTTAGTGCCACACTAGCTATTGGTATGGTAATAACCCACTATCTGTATACAGGCATCATTGATCCCAACTGGGCGGAGCGTGCGTTAACGAGTGCTCAAGAACAATGGGCACGCGATGGTTATTCGGCCGAAGCTATAAGGGGGCAGGTCGAATGGACGTCGACTTTTCAGGAGCCCCTAAGTTGGGGATTCGTAAGCGGTGCTTTCATCTTTTTAATGTCCACTTTTATTTCTCTAGTCTTAGTTGCCGGGCGTGGATTCCTCCAATTGCTTAAAACACCTGCAGCCCCCGTACATTCTCATTCTTAAAACTCAATCTCTACTACCTCGCTGCTCTGATAACCTAAGCGGTGAGCAATCAGTCGCATCTTAGTTGTTGTAGCGGGTCGTTTGATTGGTTTCGAGTAGACCGTCCAAGCAGTAGGTTGAGTATCATTGTTGTTCGTCCATTGGTAGCCTAGCGAAGCGCCGGGCGTGCTGCAGCTCAATTGAATAGCTCCGGTTTTATCATTCAAGGTCATTTCAGGGGCGGCGGTCTGCGGTTGCATCCCGCCCGGCCAAAAGCGCTCAATTAGTTCCTTTTCGGGCACATCCCCTAGATCACCAGTCTCCGCTAACCAAGCCGTGCAGGCAGACCGTAATGCAGCAAGTTGGTCTGCATAGGCCGGATCATCGGCTAGGTTGTTTAGCTCGTGAGGATCATTGGTCAGATCAAAGAGTTCTTCTTTGGGCTTACGCTCCCGAAACCACTGTGCTTGCGCCGGACTGAGCTGTCCCACATCGCGCAGGCGCAATAACTCTTGCATGATGTACATACGCTCTCGGTAGGCAATCGGCAAGTAATACGGCCGCTCAGGATAATCATTCCGTATGTATTTAAACTGTTGATTACGTGCAACACGAATACGATCGATTTCGGTATCCAGACGGTCCGAGGCGGCAAAAACATGAGATCGTGGCTGATCCGCAGAGTAAGTTCCCAGAAAAGCTTGCCCCTGCAAATAAGTTGGCGGCTTAATGCCTGTCAAAGAGAAGGTAGTCGGTGCAAGATCAATAAAACTGATCAACTGTTCATCAATGGTCCCCGCTCCTGCTTTTTCAGGGAAACGAATAATCATCGGTACTTGTATTCCTGAGTCGTACAGCAAGCGCTTTTGCCGCGGCAGGGGGCCACCGTGGTCTGTGTACCAAACAATGATGGTTTCTTCCAATAAGCCATCCTCCTCAAGTTGTTGTATGATAAGTCCAATCTGCTCGTCTAATTTCACCACATTAGAATACACGCGACGAATGTCATTCTTGGCCGCCTCGGTATCTGGGAGGTAAGGCGGAACGGGTACGTCCAAATCCGCAGGCACCAATAAATCCCAATCCGAAGAATCAACGTTCACTCCCCATCCAGGAACAGGATTTGTCTCCTTTGACGCCGGAAAGCCGGGCTGATAACGCAGGTGTCGTTGACCATAAGTTCCAAAAACCTGGCTTTCATGTGTGATCCCAAAATTAAAGATGGCGAAAAAAGGTTGCTCCGCATCACGGTGACGCCAATGTGCGTATGGACTACTCTCATCCCAAGCCAAAGGTGAAGGCGCAAACTGATAATCGGTTTTATCATTATTAGTACAATAGTAGCCATTTGATCGT
Source organism: Saprospiraceae bacterium (assembly GCA_028285085.1). Lineage (GTDB taxonomy): Bacteria > Bacteroidota > Bacteroidia > Chitinophagales > Saprospiraceae > JAHDHW01. The sequence continues at coordinate 136,919 of JANQQI010000070.1, forward strand.
AAGATTTCACTCATCATGCGCACCTCCGCGGGCGGTACGACCTCGTATAACTGCATTCCCAATTGGTCCATAATCCCACGATTGTATTGTGTACGCATATTATGCGCGCCAATGCTTGTCGGGTACATTCCCGTGCAAATGGCAGCACGGCTGGGCGCGCAAACACCAGCAGGCGAGAAGACATTGGGATAACGGACTCCTTCTGCTGCGAGCCGACTTAGATTAGGGGTTTGCACCGTGGAATCACCGAAGGGTGGAATAATGGCGCTTAAATCCTCGGCTACCAGCCACAAAATATTAGGTTGTTTAATTTTTTTCGGGGCTTTTTCGCTTTCCGAAAGGCAAGCACCATAAAGAAAAAGGCCGAGGAAGAGATAGATGTATTTGCTCATACTGTATGAATTATACGCCGATTAGATCACCTTAAAATAAAGAATTCCTACCATTCGAAGAACCAGAAAAAGTAAGGCGATTAAAAGCTTAACATTGTCCGTAAACAGGCGGATTCGGAATCAGGCATTCCCCAGCGCGGAATTACGGAAAAGCTTGCTAACTTTGTTGCATCATTACGTAAAAGGCTAAAAATATTGGAATACGGCTTGAATAGCACCAGCTGGCAGTCTATTACTATTTTTCGATGCCCCAGCGTCATGAATTACTGTTCGTAGAAGCTTATGAAAATAATCGACAAACTCGCATGGATTGAAATTCGGGATCAACAGATTCTGAGCACCCTAAGCAAGGGGAAAACAGTTTACTACCTACCGGGTGGTAAGCGAGAACCAGGTGAATCCGATGCGACGGCCTTAATTCGAGAAATCCAGGAAGAGCTGAGCGTTGATTTGCTACCAGAATCACTACAACATCTCGGCAATTTTGAGGCTCAAGCCCACGGGCATCCCGAAGGTGTGGTGGTCAAAATGCAATGCTACACTGGAGACTATCAAGGGGAATTGAAAGCCTCAGCTGAAATTGAATCCTTTGCGTGGCTAGGCTACGAAGATCGCTCTAAGGTCAGCCCTGTCGACAAAATCATCTTCGACTGGCTCCACGAACGGCAGTTATTGTGATTAGTATGAAAAATTGTTGAGTCATGTCTTGGCTTAAACCTACACTTTGGGTAATTGCACTTTGCAGTTTGGCCTGCCAGCGCGAGGTATCGACCTTTCCCTACGTGGAATTCCAGTATCAGGATACCCTATTCGGACCGGAAAGTTTGCTCTTAGTCGATAGCCTCAAAATGTTTAAATCCACTTTTCTAGAAGATCTATCCCTTGTCATTCCATCGACCAGCCGCATTCGCGGAACGCGACTCATCACCTCAGAAAAAGATACCTTTTACTTTCCCAAGCACCTGACAAAATTCGGCTACAACAATTTCATTGGCGTCAAGCAAGATCACCCCGTTGAGCATATTTATTCCTTTACCACTAAAGATTTTAGCTACAGTCATTTTGACTTCGTTTTTTATAAACTTGACAAACGTTTTCGTCGCTTAGAGGAACACCGGGGTACTGCCAACTTACTCCCTAAAAGTTTATTCAAAAGCGCCTACATTCATCATTACGACAAAAAACTTCCCGCTTACATTTATCAATCCATGACCGAAGACTGCACCTACTATTTCCATATCACTAATAAGCCTGGAATCATACTGGCTAAGGTCAAACGTAGCTGTGCTGACGATGCACTTAGTTTCGATCTGGACAGCTGTCCATTGATGTATCACAAATAATAGAGGCAGGTAGACACCTCCACTTTTTCAACTATTTCTAAAAAAATGGGCTCCAGCCAATGGCTGAAACCCTATGTTGGACGAAAAGCGTCCAAGGACTAGTGTTTTATAAATGAACTGACCCAGTGCCCATCCGCGGTGGACAACTCTAGGAAGTAATAACCGGTCGACCAATCAGATAAATCAATGGCAGGCGCAATACCTTCTTCATCCACTTCAGTTTGAAACTGATACAGTAATTGTCCTTGATAATTCAAAATTCGGCCATAAATTGGGCCAGCTTGCGCTGATGGGGGTAATTGAAATGCCAAGCGATGCTGGAGAGGATTAGGTGTAATGGTAATGGTTTCTCCGGGCTTCACTTCAGGTGTAGGATAGATGCGATTGATCAACGTCCGCTCGTCGGGACTGAGATGGTGATCATCCAAAGTGCCTCCGTTCATATAAACATTAAGGCGCTGCGGAGCAGCAGCTCCAGATGCTCGAATCAAATGGGCATTCTCACCAAAAGAAAGCTTTGCGCCCTGTGGTAAATCAATATAAATTTGCTCATCGGGCCGATTACCTTGTCCTAGCAGAACCATTGTATTTTCTATCAATAACTCACTTCCTTCATAGAAGCTAATCGTCCCCCCGGCCCCTAAGCCAAGCATCCCGTTTCTATCAACACCATATTGCAATAAAGTCTGAGAGGCTATTTTTAGCGACCCACCATCTTTAAAGAGGAGGCAAGCATTATGCTCACCAAAGGAGATATTTCCTCCCAGGTGCTGCAAATGTGTATTATCCGTAAAGGCCACTTCAATAAACCCTATACAGAAATTGTTGGTAACGGTAATCGTTAGTGGATGCCTTAAAGAATCACTTCCGGCCAATAATCCGCCGCGCATGCCGGTGTATCGCTGAAAATAAAGCGAGGCTAATTCCCAAACGAATAATTCTATGGGCTTCGCAGTATCTGCATTTTCGCTGGGCAAAAGCTCAACATAGTGCATTTGATCGGGGCTTGGGTATACTGAATCCGGGAAGGCAACGACATATTCATAACCGAATGTAGCACCGTATATTTCTTCAATGGGAACAGTATATTGAGTACCATTCCAATAAGCTTCCGATAAGGTGGCGTCATCTGTAATTAAACTGCCCTCGTGATAGGGAAAAAAATCAACCCGATTTATCCACCATTCATTGCCGGGGTCAGATGCATCTGCGAAGGTGTATTTTAACACAAACTCGGTGACATAAGAACTATCAAAACGCTCCGCCACAAAGCAAATACTTGAGGTTCCCTCTTCAAGGGTCGAATAATAATCCCAAGCGTTAGTTCCTGTTCCGCTACTGTCCGGTACTTCTAACTCCAGTATCAATCCAGTACATAAACCGTTTTCACAATCTGTCCCTAAATCTAAGAGGTTAGAAAATGAGAATTTGGTAGCAATTTCATAGATGAAGTTCGGCTCCAATTGGATTTTATTCTCATCGTCAAGCAGACAACGGAAAAAAAACGGCTTTTCCGTATCAATATCATTTAGATTAAAAGACAGGGTGGAATTGAATGGTCCGGGGAAAACATCAACACAAGTCGAACTATCAATAGGGCCATCCCAGCGATCGTCGAGCGTCTGATAAATAATCCAGTCTTCGATCAGGGTAATTTGTTCAGTTGTATCAAAAGGGCAATTTGCATAAAGCGTGTCGGTAAAATTGTAATTCGGTAAGAATTGAGCAAATAAAGAAGTGGTGGCCACTAAGGCCAAAAGGGTAAAAATTGTTTTCATCAGCTAATGATTTTGTTTGTGTAATAGTTTGACAGCTAGAATATCAAAATTCTATCACAACACAATTGCAAACTATTTGTCATTAGCAATTTTTGAA
>JANQQI010000071.1 GCA_028285085.1 Saprospiraceae bacterium
TTCCCGTGCCAGCAATACATGCCAACGCAATGACCGAGGGTATAATGCAAGCCATCTTCGGGATGCACAAAATAGCGCTGCAGATCAGCTGCAGATAGATGGGCGATGACCTGAGACCAACGAGCATGAATGCCTTCCAACATGCGCAAAGAAATGTCGATAGGAGCAGATTTTGCCTCTGGCAGTTCCGCCCAATCTTTTTCATTATAAGCTTTGATGAGCGGTCGATCTTCGGCCAGTGTCCATTTGAAGCGCAGATAAGCGTTGGTGTGGCTATCCGCGACGTGATGGATCACTTGGCGTTTAGTCCAACCGCCGGGCCGATAGGGCCGATCCAGTGCAGCTTCATCGAGTTGTTCGGCCGCAGCGCGTAGCCGCAGCGGTAAACTGGTAATTTCGCTATTCCAGGCTTGTGCTTGTGCCAAATCAATAGTAGCAGGGGGCTGAAATTTACCAATTGGATATTGTAAGTCGAGGGCCATATTGGTGGTGTTTAAAAGAGGTTGAAAATAAGGAAGTCTAAACTTTGGTCATCGATTTAGGATTACCCTAATTCGTGTTCATTGATAATTTAAGTTCTAAAAGTATTGTGGAGCTATTCGCAAAAGTCTATTAAATACAATTTTCACAATGATAAACAGCTTTCTCGGTTTTTGCTTAATTTACCGACCTAATTAAGCACCTTTCTTGGAAAAAACTGTGGTGGGAGGAAAGGTGAAAATCTTCGATAAGTGCAATAAGGCGAATTGTTGAGACTTGCTTGACTCAAGAACACGAAAAAATACCTAAAATTAATAGTATGAAATTTTTGCTCTTCTCTTTGCTTCTCCTCTCGGGAGTTGGACTCTTGGATAAATGTGATAAGAAAAAAACAGATGCTGGAGAAAACGTCTATGCTCTGGGGGACACTCTGAATCTCATCCGGGATGAACCCTTGCTACTGGCTAACGAGAAGCTAAGTCTGACCTTTCAGGATAAGGCCGAAAGTCGCTGTCCAAAGTACACCAACTGTATTCGTGCCGGAGAAGCCTTTATTTCCATTCTGGTTGATCAAGAGAGCAAGCAGGAAACTGTTCGATTAGAAGCTAAAGGCAATTGCCTCACCGATCACGATAATTGTGGGACTGCAGCCTCAGCTTTAGGCTACAAAGTGCAATTATTAAATGCTTATCCTTATCCTGGAACTCAGGATGCAGATGATAATCAAAAAGATTTGGTGCGGGTAATTGTGACGAAAGGGCCTTAGTGGTTACTCTTCGATAATACCCCCACTCACTTTTTCGCCGTTTTCGTACATGTATTCTACGGTGACGACGCCGTCTTCATCGTAGAAGCGGAGTGGACCGTGCTGAACACCGTTACGGTAAGTAATTTCCTTTTGGAGCTTACCAGTGTTGGTGAAAAACTGGTGGAGACCATTGAGCTTACCTTTGGTATAATGGCGTTCTTCTTCTTTACGAGTACCGAAGCGGTACTTTGTCCAGAGACCATCGAGTTGACCTTGATCATAGTGGGTTTGTACATCCACTTGCCCGCGATCATTAAATTCAACATAAACACCATGGTATTGCCCGGCGGCGTATGAAGCGATTGATTTGATTCGGCCATCGGTGTAGTAAGTTGACCAGGTACCGTTCTTAACATTGTTCAAAGCCGTTCCACTTTCCTCCTTTATTCCAGCGTCTGACATTTTAGTGAAGCTAACTAGATCGGTTCCAGCTAATTGCTGTTCTTGAAATCCCGCAAAATCACCTTCTTCTACCACAGTAGCAGCAGTAGAACCAGAACCATTGGATGAACGATAGAAAGTAAAGGCGGCGAGAAGAACAATAACAATTACGAGAATTAGTGTAACAGGATTTTTCATATACGTTTTATCGTTTTTGGTCTAAACAGGGCAAAAATAAATGTTTCGCTCTGATTTCGCAAGCCTGTTACTTGTTGGTTGACGATTCCTTGAGTAAAGGAATGATTAAACCCATTTCTAAAATAAATCCACGATTATAAAAAGTAGAGATCGGTCCTCTCATGATATCGATCAAGCCGAAGTCATAACGAAATTCCAAAACAGTACGCAATCGACGAGCTAACTGACGGTCTAAACCAATACCTGCCATCAGACTGAAATCGAAGCGATTTACGCCTTCCGCGTCCAGTGATAGTTTCGTACTCTCGATCGTTTGGATATAGCCAATAACCAGTGTTTCCGTCGCTCGGGCGTTAAGGGCGTAGCCTAAACTGGCCCCACCCGTGAATCCGAAACGCCACTTTTGAAAAGGGATCTGATATTTGAGTAAGAGTGGTAAGCGCAAGTAATGCATCTTGCTGGTGTGAAAAGTGGGATTCGTTTCCTTGAGGCGGTAATGTGTTTTATTTTCCCGAAAGACGAGCTCCGCTTGAAAAAACAGGTTCTTTTTCAATGGGAATTCAGCCATGACACTAAATCCTGCGCTAAAAGCTGCCCGAAACTGTCTTGAAAATAAGTCGCGCTTCTGAATGAGTGGTGCATCAAGGTTATTGACTTGTCCCCGCACCCCAATGCTAGATTGAGCCGGCAGATAAATGCTACAAAAACAAAAAATCGCCAAGAGTTGGGTCCTCATGTTCGCTTAAGTCGGGTCTGCGTGAACGGAATGAATTGCAAGCTTAAAGCTTTGATTATGACCTCATCATTATCTTTTTCAAGATATACTCACACCTGCTTTCTTGTATTAACGCCACTTTTGGAATTTCATTGGATAAAAAGGAAGAGAATTCGTAATCTATCTGCCAATAATGGTCAGTAAGCTATTTTTACTTTCGGCAATGTTCAAAAAAATCCTTTTATTGTGCATGCTATCTTTCCCTTAAACCGAGAGCCGAAATCTAAGAGTATATTAGACTTTTGGATACGCTTTTCAAGCAGGTTTGTGTATAACGTAAATGATTTTAGGATCAATCCTTGATTATTTAGTTATTATAAGATTTGAAATAAGCATTATGAGATAAACGTCCTTGGCCTTGGACTGACAAGGAGATACGATAAGGCCTTCATTACTATGAGAAAATTTTGGAATGGAACTATAACAACAATCGAAATTTCTATTCATTCCTGATCTCCGGTAAATGCAGATGGCTTCATCTCTTGGTTATTGAGGGCGAGAGCGAGATAGTAATTGCATTATGTTACGTACCACTTTGGCTATACTGATTATCCTCGTGTTAATCGGCAGTGTTTTCTTGCCAATTGATGTACCCTACACTTTCGAAAGTGTGGCAAGGGTATACCCCGCTCGTGAGTGGATCCTAAGTAAACAACTGGATGGAACGTTGGTGAGTTCTCTGCACGATTATCGTACTGGTTTGATGCAGGATTACGCCAATTACCAATTTGAACGGGGCGATGTGGTGCAAATACGCTTCAATCCTGACCGCATCGCCGAAACCCCAATTGATAGCGGCACTCTCGTAGCCACCATCCGCTCGAATGATCTCAATGCCCAATTAATTCAAACCCAGAATGCCCTGTCTGTCGAACAGGCTCAGTTGCGCAATGTAGCCGCTAACGATAAAGATCCCGTGATCCTTTTGGCTGAATCCCAATTGCAAATGGCCGAAGCACAGGTGATTTTTCAACGGCAGCAGCTAGACCGAGCTCAAAAAATGCTGGATGAAGGCTTATTGGCACCGATGGATTTTGAGCGAATTGAACAAAACTATATTCAGGCCATGGCCAGAGTAGACGTGGCTAAGCGCAATATCATTGTTTTTGATACCGGCGATAAACCCGAAGAAATTCAATTGGTCAGAGCCAAGATTAAAGCCTTGCAAAAGGAACTCAATTTTCTGGACTCGACCACACAAATATATGAGCTCTACAGCCCGATCCCGGGAAATATGCGCTTCGAAACCGGACCTGCTGGCGATCAATTGATCGTAGAAGATACTCTCGAATATGTTTTAATGATTCCCGTTTTACTTAAAGATCGCCCTTTTGTTGATCAGCAATCAACTATTGATTTACAATTGGTGGGGCGAGATTCCAGTATTCGGGCAGAGCTACTGGAAGTAACTCGCAAAACGATAGATTTGAATCAACGGGTAGTGGTTTTGGCCAAAGCCCGCATCGCAGGAATTGAGGACGGCATTTCTGTTGGAATGCCGATTGCCTGTAAAGTCTCCTGTGGAAAAGTACGGATTTTAGAATATTTGAAACGATCGATGAAATTTGATTGGCGCTAAGTGATATAAGACGAATGCTTCGCTACGAATATAAATACTTCGTTCGCAATGACCGCCTCGCGGATTTGCGATCCATGATTGCCCCGCATACGGTGCTGGATGATTTTGCACAGAGCTGTAAGCAGCAGCGCTATTCGGTGCGTAGTATTTATTTCGAAACACCCGACTTTAATTGCTATCACAGCAAAGTTGCCGGATTGAAAAATCGGAATAAAGTGCGGCTACGCGGCTACGATGAAGGCGGCGCAGAAGCGTTGGTATTCATGGAAATCAAGTATAAATACGAGCAGCCTATCCTGAAAAAACGCTCGCCCATGCCTTATTTCCGAGCATTGGATATTTTAAACGGGGGCTCGCCGGATGAAATATCTGCAGATGGTGGGCTACGGGTAGAGGCCGCTTCAGAAACTCAGGATTTTTTATTCCATGTCTATTCACGACAAATGCAGCCCGTGATTAAGGTGGTTTACGAGCGAGAACCCTGGCTGGACTTAAATGGGGATACCGCTAACAACTTGCGCATTACGCTCGATTATAACCTTCGGGTTTCGGCTTATCCGACTTTAGACAACTTGTATGAGGAAGCCGGTCTGCAATACGTTTTAGATAATTGCTTTATCCTCGAAGTAAAGTTTAATCATTATTTTCCGACCTGGATGCAGCCAATTGTCAGTATGTTGGGTTTAACACGTGAGTCCGCTTCCAAATACTGCTTGGGGATAGAAGCTTTGGCCGATCAAATCAATCCTCGAAATCCGTTGGATACTTTTGTACACGGACGTTTTTTTGGTACAACCGAAACTGGCCTGAATGATTGAGGATTTTCAGAACATAGACCTATTCACGCCCTCGATATTTGATATCGCGGGTAATATGATAGTGGCGTTGGTATGTGGACTGATTATCGCTTTGATCTATCGACTGACTTACAAAGGGCCCAGCTATTCACCTACTTTTGTCAATGCGCTCGTCTTATTGGCCATGATCACCGCGGTGGTCATTTTGGTTATTGGTAATAACTTAGCGCGTGCCTTTGGCTTAGTAGGAGCCATGTCGATTATTCGCTTTCGAACGGCTGTCCGCGATGTGCAGGATATTGTGTTCATTTTCTTCTCGCTGACTATCGGAATGGCTGCAGGCGTGGGGCTCAAAGTGGTGGCCGTTATGGCGACCTTGCTGGTATGTGTAGTGATTTTACTATTGAATTTACTCAATTACGGTCAGCGTGACCGGCAAGATTATTTACTCCAAATCACGTATCGGGGTGGGGAAGAAGAGGAGAAAACTTTAGCGAAGTTATTGCGCCAACACGGTCGCGGTATTCGTCTTGTCAATTTAAAATCGGTAGGCACTAGTGGAGAAATGTCGGGCTTCTACCGACTGCGTTTACGCGACACCCGTCGCAGTGCTATCTTTATACGTGATGTGCAAAATCTTGAGTTTGTCCTCAATGCAAGTTTGCTTTTTGATACGCAGCAGAATGGAGGGTAAGAGATGCTAGACAGTAGACGTTAGACCCGCTGCACTGTTAGATTTTAGATGCCAGATGAGGAATGGATTGTGAATCAGAGAGTATTTCAGTCTTGATTGAAAGATGCCTATCTTTTATAACTTACCTTACTGTTTAAATTGAAACATAAATCAGTATGCATTATGGGAATGTGCGTATATAAACTATATTTCGAAAATGGAATTCCTTCGATGGCAGATGTTCGGATTCAGTTTGAAAAGCAGACTGGATTAAATCTTGGGATAACTGTTGGGGTGAATTTGTTGACATTAACAACGGACAGTAGAACACTTATTGAAAAAGCATCTGAAGATATAGATAGGTATGAACATTTTTTAAAAAATGAAATGAAAGGTAGCTTAGAGCGTATTTCAGAGCGAATGCAAAAAATTAATTATATCGATGGTTTTCAATTTCATTGTTATGGATTTCCGAGCATTGATTTCCTAATTGATGACCAAACGATAGCGTTATCTTACTTACGGGGACGCTTCTATTTTCCAACTTCTTTAAATAAATGCCTTTTTGATCTAGGTGGAAAATTTCTTGAACTTAATGGGGAGCTTATGGATGATTTGGAGCTTCTGCAGGGCAGATGGAAAAGACTAAAGCATTGGGAAAAATATAAATGGTATAATCGACCCAATCGATAGATGCTAGAGCACTTAACCGCTCCATTTGATCAATCTAACCTCATTTACTAAAGCAACATTTTCAAAAAACTACTCTACCCAAAGCACCAATCCTTTCAAATAGGCACCTTCGGGGTGAAACAGCCCAACAGGGTGATCAGCTGGCTGAGTGAGGCGATGCATGAGACGAACTCGGCGTTTAGCTTCGATGGCTGCAGCAATAATGGTATTGTAAAATAACTGTTCCCCAACGACTTGAGAGCAGGAAAAAGTGAATAAAATCCCATTGCGCTGGATACGTCTCAGAGCGTATGTATTCAACCGTTTATAAGCTTGTACAGCATTGTGGCGCTTGGCTACACTCTTCGCAAAAGCCGGGGGATCAACAATCATGAGATCATAATCCGGTAAGTCTTCGCGCTTGAAGTACTGCATCACATCCTCGGCGAAAACTCGGTGTGTGCCCGAAAATGGCGTATTCAAAGCGGCATTTTTAGAAGTCCAGTCGATAGCTTTTTGGGATATATCGACAGAATCCACGGACTGGGCGCCGGCTTTGAGGGCATAAATTGAGAAACCACCGGAATAGCAAAAGGCGTTGAGCACACGCTTGCCCGGTGCATAGTGAGCAAGCAGCTGACGGTTTTCACGCTGATCAAGGAAAAAGCCGGTTTTTTGGCCTTGTTCCCAGTCCACCGCAAAAGCATGACCGTATTCGAGGACCTCGCCGGGCTCGGCCTCACCGAATAAGTAACCATCGGTAACCTCGGCGGCATAGCTCTTGGGGAGAGACGCACTACTCTTGTCGTAGATTGCCGTCAAGGCATCACCTAGTACATTTTGTAAGGCAATAGCTAGTTTATCACGGACGAGATGCATACCGATGGAATGGCATTGCACGACAGCCGTTTTACCGTAAACATCGATGACTAGGCCAGGCAGTCCATCGCCTTCTCCGTGAATGAGTCGATAACAAGTGGTTTGAACATTGGCCAGTAGGCCAATGTGCTGGCGGTAGTGCCAAGCTGCTTTAATTTTACGATTCCAGAAATTCTGTTTGAGATTCGTCTTTTCAAACGAACAAATCCGCACCAGAATACTCCCATCCTGAAAGTGTCCGGTAGCCAGATAACGGTCGTCATGACTATAAACTTCAACTGCATCCCCATCGACGGGGTCGCCCTCACGGCGACTGACGGCGCCCGAAAAAACCCAGGGGTGGAAGCGCTCGACGGCAGCCGTTTTTCCCTTCTTTAACACGATACGTTTCATAGCGGCAAAGATGGGGAAAATTTGAAGGAAGCCCAATATTTGCCAGCCTGCGGATATTTTTTATGTTTTTCTATCCCATAGCTGATCTTTTTTCGTTATATATGCCGTAAGAAGCCGCGAAAACTATTGCAAAGCATTTTAAATTCAATGAAATTATGAGAATTCCTATTTTAACGCTTTTCTTACTCTTCTTGACCGCTTCTTGTGCTGTCGCCCAGCAATCTAATTATTGGTACTGGGGTAACGGCGATGGACTTGATTTTACCGATCCTAATAATCCCACCATCATTCAGGATGGCCATGAAATGCCAATTACGCATTTGGAAGGGACAGCCGTTATCGGCGACGCAGGTGGCGAAGTCAAATATTACACTGATGGGGTGTCTGTCTGGAATGGCGATGACGACTTGCTGCCTAATGGAACCGGTTTATTAGGCGGTGTTTCCTGTACGCAGTCTGCGATCATTGTGCCTAATCCTGCGAATGACTTCCAATATTATCTTTTCACAACTAATGATTTAACTGGGGTGCCACTTACCGAAGATACCCGCGGGTTACATTATTCCATTATCAATGATACGCTCAATAATTTTAATGGCGACATTGAGCCGGATAATAAGAATGTAATGTTGGCCGATAGTGTGACCGAAAAACTGACTTATGCTTTTCATGCCGATAAGCAGACCTATTGGGTGGCCAGTCGGACTTTCGGCGGATTCAACCTTTACCGGGTAGGGCCAGAAGGTTTGGATACGGTACCCGTATTTAGCCCTTCTCCCATAGAACTGACCGAAACGGATGTCGGAATTACCAGTGACTTTGGGGAGATGAAATTTTCGGTTGATGGTACGCGTTTTGCATCTTCGTTCAATGATTTTACGGCAGATACTAGCGGTGTTGAAATCTATGAGTTCGATGCAGAATCTGGTCAATTGTCGAATCCGCGGATAGTGGGTTTTGAAAAATCTGACCTCATCACCCCTTTGGCTTACGGCATAGAATTTTCACCTTCCGGGCGTTACTTATACTATACAGAATTCGATCTCTCGAATGAACTTAATCTCTATCAATTGGATGTCTGTATCGATTCTATTCAAGTAGCGGATTCTCTGAAAACAGCCATTCACACTATTTCGGCTAGTGCTACCATTATCACCGATAACATTGGACAAATGAAGTTGGGGCCGGATGGTCGAATTTATGTAAAAAAGATTGTTGATGATGGTACCAATTACGTGGAGGTGATTGATAACCCAGAGGCGCCGGGAGATGAGGTAGATTATTTGGAAAATGAGTATGATTTTGGGATTATCGAACTGAATGGTACTCCTTTACAATTCGTTGGATTTTCACAAACCTATCCGTATAAACTGGAAATATCGGACATGGTACTCTGTGATCCCGATCCTTTGACCATCACGCTGCCGCCTTTATTCTCCGATGAAGAGAATTTGACAATTGCGTGGTCAAATGGCCAAGCTGGTGCTTCTGCCGATTTTCCCGTCCCGGAATACGGCGAATATATTGTCAACATCACCAATGATTGTCAGACCATTTCCGATACTTTTATGCTAACGCCACCAATGGTGAGCGTGGTACCGGAGAATGCCGTATTATGTGATGGTGAGACGCTGACTTTGACCGTAAATTCTAATGTTACACCTATTAGCATTACCTGGAATGATGGTACCACAGGACCTACTCTGACGGTATCGGATCCCGGAGAATACTCCGCGGCAGTGGAATTAGCTTGCGGTATTTTCCGCGATACGGCGATGATCCTTGGTCCTGGCCAAGGAGGAGATATTCTCGGCCCGGACGCTATCCTTTGTGAGGGCGACGAAGTGGTACTTGACTTAACCTTCCTCAATGGGACGTACGATTGGAGTACAGGATCTTCTGATCCGAGCATTACGGTGACGGAGCCAGGGACTTACAGCGTTGTCGCTACCGATGAATGTGGAACCACCTACGAAGATGAAGTGACCTTTTTCGGTCCACCCGAGCCCGTGAGTGATTTCTTGGGTGATGATGGCTTCGCCTGTGCGGAGGATCCCGTAACCCTCGATGCTTCTGATGTCTTCGGAACCTATCTTTGGAGTACAGGATCCACGGAATCAACCATCGAAGTGGCGGAAGCAGGCTTATATTCAGTGACCGTCACGGGAATCTGTGATGTTCAATCGATCGATGAGGTCCTCCTTGATGCGATCACCACGCTCAGCGAAGATGATTTTCAATATCCGAACGCCTTTACCCCGGACGGGGACATGGAAAACGATGGCTTCTTAGCAATTGCTAATGTGCCCATCAATGATTATCAATTGCGGGTCTTCAACCGCTGGGGGCGTGAGGTGTATAATACAAACGATCCGCTCGCCGCTTGGGATGGTAGCTACGAAGGCGAAGCTCAACCCATGGATGTATACGTTTATCTGGCGACGGGAACGGCTACGGTGTGCGGTCAGCGTGTGGCCTTCGAGAAAAAAGGAGACTTAACGTTGATTCGCTAATCAACGACGAGCTGACGCGCCTCCAGACTGAAATCAAGAGACATAAGCAGTTTTCCTGGCTGCTCCTCCGGCATAGGTACATTGATGATCATTTTACCTATGCCGGTTACTTTTTTATCCACAAAGGTTTTTAAAGAACGATCAACGTTCATCTCGAACTTGATGTCGCTGTTCATTTGTAGTCCATCTTCGGTGGTGACGCCGCGACAGGTGATTTTGACATTGATTTTGGCAATTAGATCATCTACATGTTCTTCGACCGCTTCCAAGGTGAGAATGGCTTTGCCACGAATATCATCGCTATCGAGCAAACCGAGCAATTGACGAATGTCTTGCCCTTCGAGCTCCCAACTTTCTCCAATTTTCACCGCCCGGGGATAATAATCAGAAGAAAGCATGCCTTCCAACATTTCGGCTTCGGCGTACAAATCTTCGTGTAAGTAGTCGGGATATTGGTCTATGTTTTTTACGACCCAGTTGGAATCTTGCTTTTCAAAACGTACTTCTTGCCCGACGATCGAGTCTATTTCCATCTTAGGGTCGTAAGGTTCGTTATTAATAATGGTAGCCGTTTCGAGCAGATTATTAATAAATTTCTTTTCAATCGTATGGGGATCAATAAAGAAGACTTCTTCAATAATCTCTCCTTTCATTTGCATGCGACCAGCATCGATAACTTGATCTTCCATCTTAAGCGTCATACTTCCATTATTACTGGAAAATACCATCTCGGAGCGTACTTTCCGCCCAAAGACCTTATCGTCACCATTTAGATTATAGGTGTCTTGTGCGGTGACAAAATAGGGAAGGGTTAGTATGAAAATAAGAGAGAGAAATCGGTTTGTAGTAAAAGCCATGGGATGAAGTAGCGTTTTAGAATTCATATAAGAGACGGAAAAAATAACTTATGGATAATTCCGTCAAACTGCATATATAACGGCGGTTCACTTTTTTACAAAAACAAACCGCCGTTCAAAAAACTATAGTTAATAGATTTTTATTGTGAAATGGATTTTAACAGAAACTCACCAAGATAGGTACTTAATCAAACTAAGTTGTGGATGATGAAAGGAGATAAGGCAGGTTTTAAGAAAAATCTTTGATTTTGTAATAAAAAATGACGCATCACCTTTCTTAAAGAATTATCCGCAACTTGAATTAATTACACTTACCTTCCGTCCAGCGGGTCACGCCTGCTTTTTCAGCTTCACAGGAATTGGAATACGTTTTACCATCACACCCGCAAACGGGTTTATAGATTTTAGTACAAATTCCTTCTGGATTGATTTTGCTGCGATCGATACATTGGTCTTCACACTTACCGGGCTGCCATTCTTTTAAACCAGCATTCCGGGCGCTGCATTCGTTGGGATAAGTTTTGCCATCACAGCCACAAACCGGCTGATAAATATCCGGGCAATCAGCTTTCTTTACGCGAGATGGATCAATACAATCATTGCATTTACCCTTAGTAAAGCTAGTCACGCCCGCTTTTTCGGCTTCGCAGGAATTTGAATAGGTTTTACCATCACAACCACAAACGGGATCGTAATTGCGTGGGCATCCACGGGTAGGGTCAATCTTTTCTCGGTCAATGCAAGGCGTCTCGTTAGAAACCACCTCGGGGTTTTTAACGACATCTTGCTGGCAAGTCATATCACAAAAGGATAGCGCCAGCAGTACGATAATGATTTGGAGAGGGAATGTTTTTTTCATACGTATCAGTGATTTTGGTCGTCTAAAGGTACAGAAGTTGTGCAAAAACTCCCAAATGGCCTTTTGACTCATTTTCGGATTGTTGAGTAGAGCTTACTACCTGAGCATAGTAAGCAAAAAACATCCCGATTGGATCAATTCGTCCAATCGGGATGCCTAAGAAAATATCTAGTTAAGTTTCAAGAATTACTTACAGCTTCACTAAACGAATGCTTGCTTGCCCATCTGGACTTTGCAAGTTCAGCAGGTAAATACCCGCTGGCAAATGTCCTAGCTGGTTGAGCTGGATTTGTTGCTCACCGCTGGCGCGTTGCTGCGTTTGCTGTTGTACCATTTGCCCGGCAGCGTTGAAAAGGCGTAGCTGAGTCATGCCGGCCGTGCTTTGACGATAGCTTAGATTAATTTCGGAAATAAAAGGACTTGGGAATACCGATAAGTCAAAATCATTTTGAACATTGCGGATGCTAACAGCGCAATCAGTCATAAATAATTTGCTTTCTGTATAACCGCTGGTCATATTATCTAAGCAGTTGGCTTCAACCTGTACTTCATAAACGATACAGTTCTCCAATTGCTCTAGAAGATAAGGGGAAGAAACATTATTAATGACCGTCCAATCCGTATCGATCTCTTTTTTGTATCGCAAGTTGTGATCATCATGGTCGTCCGTGGCGTCTACCCACATGATAGTAGCAGTAGTTTCTGTAACCTCCATCGTATCCAACTGAGTTGGCAGATCACAACCGATTTGTACAAATTCAATAATTTCAATACAATAATCTTCTACTTCTCCAAAACCATAATCCTCACAAAGATCTGCTTCTGCATCTCCGCCGTTGCCTGCCCAATTCATCACTACTCGCATTCTGGTATTACCAAGAAGAGCATCTTCTGGAATGACTAATGAACCAGTAGTGGCTTCGTTAATACCACCTTCAGAATCATAGGCCTCCTCGTTCGGGCCACTGAAGTCACCATCCTGATTGAAATCGATATAGACCTTGAACCGCTCATCGTAGAGTGTTCCGCCATAACCCGGCGTGACTGTGATCGGGTAGGCGAGCCCTTGCATTAGTTGAGTACCTAAACCAGTGTAATCACCGTAGCCATCATCACTACCAGACTGATTGAGCAAGGTATTAACCTCAATACTTTCGATCCATTCTTCACTAGCATCTTCACCAGCCATTGGACAATAAGCCAGATCAAAGCAAGTCCCGCAGCCAAAGGTGATAAATGAAACGGATTGTGAAGTTTCGGTATTTCCATCATTGCAGACCGTTTCTACTTCGACCGTATACTCGGTACAAGGCGAAAGGCTGGGTATAACAAAACCAGTGTTGATGATACCGGTAAAGCTTTCCTCTGTATTATCGGAGGAAACATGGACCGTATAATTATCAGCAGCTAAAACGCCTTCCCAAGTAAGACTAGCCGAAGTCTCGGTGATATCGCTCAATACCAAACCCATTGGTGCTTCACAGCAACCATCCGTAGTGAAAAGGGAAGAGTTGGTGAAACCACTAGTTTCATTATCCGGGCAAATGGCTTCTAGCTGTACTTCATAAGTCGTACAAGCGGTCAAGCTTGTGAGCATGAGTGGACTACTGACATTGGATACTGTGGTCCAATCCGTGGTGCCTTCTTCGCGATAGCGCAGGGTCGTGCTGTCGGCATTGACACCCGCTACCCAGCTCACAGCTGCTGCATCACCCGTAACATCAGTTATTGCTACGCTAGATGGCGGTGGGCAGGGGCCACAATTATTCATAATGAGTTGGAGACTATTGAAAATATTCAATCGGCCACCGGTAGTCGTAATCCCTTCCAGACTGGCATTAGGATCGACACCATCGTAGATGTAATCTCGAACTGCGATGGCTGCCGCTGCCGGATCGGATTTGGCTAGAGCGGTGAGGTTGGGACAAGGAGCCGA
>JANQQI010000098.1 GCA_028285085.1 Saprospiraceae bacterium
AGTGATCTGGACCAATCGCACCAGTCAAGGTTACGTTGGCATCAGATTCGGTTGGTCCACCCGTACATGGGAAACCACCTGTTCCCGCTAAGGGAATAGTGACAGGTGTACCAGCTCCGTTGAATGTTTGTCCCATCACTTGTGCAGAAATGCCAAGGAAGAACATACAAGCAAAGAAGCTTAAAATTTTAATGTTCATTTTTTTCATGAGATCTGAAAATTTTTGAATTTGAATTGATGAATTTGGATGTCATTCAGACAGTAACACCCAAAAATTACTCAGCCAAGAGTTCCTCTGTGTAGGCGATAATATCGTCTGCACGCTCCTTAAGGTCATTAGTGTGGCTAGAATACACCAACCAACCGTTAGGCGCAGTTTGAGGTACAGCGCGTGGACGATTACCCTGAATAGCAGTACCCACTTGAGTACCATTTTCCAGATCGTTCAGCACTAACATGAAGTAGTCTTTTTTGAACCGAATATCCATCAGTTCATCATCATCGTTAGTCTGGTCAGCCAGAACATCCAATGATTCTACCTCCTGCTTCAGAACAACCATAGCATCATTAGGCGCGATATACTGCGCACTCAATGAACTTAGGCTCACAAAGAAAAAGGCCATCATAGCTACAGCTACTTTGACGCTTCCTCCCAGCTGAAAGAGATTCATCTTTTTCATGAGATTAAGTTTAGATGTTAAGAAATTAGATTTTAGCATTAAATAGATTTTAAAAAATATAATAGATTGTTTTGCAACCGAATATTATGGACATAGAAACGAGAGGCCATGTAGCGACATCAAAGGCTACATAGCAGAATAATTTTGTTCCAAGAAGGTCATCGAAATTGATCAAAACAGATCAATCCTTAGAACTCCGGACGAGCCGAAATGCGAAGCAGATGACTTCCTAAATGGAAATCTGAATTAAAAAAGGTTTTGGGTTGTGGCAGTTAATAAGAATAACTGTCCGTTACGGTTGATGGGATGGGTCTTGGGAAAGGTTTAAGGGATAGTGTCTTTTTGGGTAACTTGGGTAATATGTTCTTAAATGGAAACTGGGAATTAATTTTTCAAGAATTTGAAAATTTGTTCATAGGCATGTAAAGGATTCAATCTTTGGTTGCAATACGTATGTGTCGTAAATCTCTGGAGCAAATATACAACTTTAAGTACAAATGTTTTCTACCTCAAAAAAGGTATTTTTTCGGCAATATGACTGCCTTCTGAACAAATGTACGAAACAGCATTGACTTAAAAAAATATAATATTATTAAAATTAAAATTATAGTGCGCCTTATTTTCTTCCGATAAACACTACGCCCGACTACCTGTATTCAGTTAGCCGGGCGCAGTGATTTATCCTATTGTATTTTGACTACTTTGTGTACAAATCAGGACGGTCGTTGTTGTTGGCTAAAACGACCTTAGGGTTTTTCTTTTGATCGAAAAGGATACAGCCCGAACGAACATCTTTGTAAGATGCCAAGCCACTCTCCCAGGGTTTTAATGCCCGGAAATTGCCCTGACCATCTCCTAGTAAAAGACAACCAATACCGGCATCGCTCCGGGTAGTTTCAACTTCTCGCTCGTAGTAATTACCTGCGGTCAAAACGTCGAGATGTCCATCGCCATTCCAATCGAAAGGCAGCGCTACAAAAATCGGCGAAATCTGGGCTTCATTCGGCAGTGCTTTAATGACAAATAAATCATCCCCACGATTCTCAAGGTATACAGAAGTAAATAATTTCACTTCTTTTTCAACCGCACCATCTTTACGTTCACCGAGTACCTCATCTACCGTAGCGACAGAAAAGGCATTATATGTTTTAAACTCTTTTTTAATAAACGGCAGTTGCTGAGAAGAACACTCCCGACCACGGACCGGATAGCATACCCCATCTTTATCATAATAAGCGAGATACACATCGTGTGAACCGTTGCCATCAAAATCCTTAGCGTAGACGCGGAAAGGTTCGTCCTCTGATGCTTTATACTTGATGTTCAATCCAAGATTGCCGATGATATAATCCTCATCGCCATCACCGTCAAAATCCGCAGCGGTGATCGTATTCCACCATCCGGTGGTTTGATCCAAGCTCAACTGTGCCGTTACATTTTCGAGCTGGCCTTCTTCGTTACGGAAAAAACTCAGCGGCATCCACTCCCCTACCACGATAAGGTCCACATCTTTGTCTCCATCAAAGTCTGACCAGACGGCATCAGTCACCATACCCACCTTGCCTAATTGCGGTGCAATCTCGGCTGTAACATCTACAAAATTGCCTTTATCATTGCGCAGGATGTAGGATCGTGGATCGACACCGTACTTTCCTGGAATTTGACGCCCTCCTACAAATAAGTCAAGATCACCGTCACCGTCATAATCCCCGGCGCTCGCCTGCGCACTACTACTTAGCATCCGTGGCAGGCGCCCCTTACGGAAGTTGCCTTTTCCATCATTGAGATACAGACGATCTTGTAAACTGGTAGCACCAGCCTGAAAATCATTACCTCCACTACTAACGTACAAATCAGAAGCACCGTCACCGTTGGCGTCAAAGAATATCGCCCCAACATCTTCCGAAAGTTGATCGGCTTGAAAAACATTGTTGCTTTGTCCGACAAAACTGCCATCTGCTTGTTGGAAATAAACTTTACCCGCTTGCCCGGAAGCACCTCCGAAAAAGACATCCTCAATACCATCACCATTCACATCCGCCTTGGCTAAGGCTGGCCCTAGATTAGACATGCGGTGTGGCAACAAAATTTCTCGAGCAAAATCATCAAATTGATTTTCGGTATGTTGAAAATCCAGACCGGCATTCGCCGCATCCTGGCCTTTTAAAATACTTTCGGTAGTGGACGCATTGGCTACTGTTTGTGCCTGGCCAGCATTCTTTTGTTTCAAAGTCAAGACTTGATTGACCGCAACATTTGTTTTTTCCGTCACTCGGCCATCGGGCCAAAGGACTTTCAACCGATCAATAGTAGGCGTTGCTCCCATTCCGAAATGCAAAACGGCTTCACACTGTGAAAAATAACCACGGACGGGTGATAAATCCTGCACTTGCATTTCATTATCACCGTAATAAATCCAAGCACGTGAACCAATAGGTTGGTCTCCTTCTAACTTAAGTCGGAAGTAGTTATTTAATTTTAAATCTTGCGTTTTATTTTCATACAATAGGGCTTCATCATTCATATTATTGATCACCAAATCAAGATCACCATCCTGATCAAAATCCGCATAAGCGGCTCCTTGCGACCAAGTCGGCGTATCAAGCCCCCAATTATCAGTTCGATCAACAAAGGTTAAGTCCTTATTATTTTGAAAGATATAATTCTTCAAACGCTTCGAAGGCGCTAAGGCAATCAATTTATTCACATCGACTTGTGGTTTCAGTCCCTGGGCACGTTGGATGTCCGCCAGAGAATCCAACACGACTTTACGTCGACGGATATAATCGTTATTACGAATATCTTTAGGTACACCATTCGCGATAAACAAATCTTTCCAACCATCATTATCATAATCCATCAATAAAGTCGCCCAACTCCAGTCGGTATTCGACATCCCAGCCATCTGGCCGATTTCACTGAACGTACCGTTACCGTTGTTGATTTGCATGGTATTGAACATGTACTGATAATGGTAACCCGCATTGGCTAAGGCCCAGAATTTTTCTGGATTCATGCCACTCATATTCGCCTTGAGGCGTTGGTTATCGGCAGCGACCATATCAGCGGTACAGATATCCATCCAACCATCGTTGTTAATATCGGCAACATCTGCTCCCATACTGAAGGTACTAATATGGCGCATTGCGTTGTCCAAGATATTGGTAAATGTGCCGTCGCCATTATTGCGATACAACTTGTCTGGCTCCTCATAATCGCAAGCCACATAGATATCGGGCCAACCATCGTTGTCGATATCACTGACGGTCACACTCAGCGTAAAACTAAAATTCAGAATACCCGATGGCTGAGTGACATCCGTAAAGGTACCATCGCCATTATTGTGAAATAATCGATCCGTATAGGTGTAATCCACTTGCCCACCAAAGGAGGTTCTACTCTTTCGATCCGCAGGTGGTTCGTTACCAACATACAAATCAAGGTGTCCATCTTTATCATAATCGAAAAAGTTGGCCATGGTACTATATCCCTGATCAGCAACGCCGGCAGCTTTAGCGGATTCGGTGAAAGTTAAATCGCCATTATTGATATAAAGCAGATTTTCGCGCTGCTTTGGATCTTTCATCAAAAATTTACAAACATAAATGTCCAACCAACCGTCGCCGTTGACATCAGCCATCGCCACACCGGTAGACCATTTGCCTTCCAAACCGATACGCGCTTTCGCCGAAATGTCTTTAAACTTCATGCCTCCTTCATTTAAATAAAGGCGATCCGCAGCGAGGTTTCCGGCCATATAAACATCTGGTAAGCCATCATTATTGATATCCCCCACCGCTAATCCAGCACCTTGATAAATATCAACAAAGATGTGATTGTACCGCTGATCTTCAACAATCTCGTTATTGAAACGAATGCCTGATTTAGAGGAAGGGACACGCTCAAAGATTTTCACATTAGCGCTATCCTTGGATTCAGTAACGGGAGGACTACTAGGATTTGAACAAGCTGAAATAATAAACAAAAAGGCAAGGGACAGATATGTCCAAGGGGTTAATTTATGGGATTGCATTTTAGCTAATTTTTTAAGCGATTGAAGCATACGAATATGCCGCACCAATCGCTAAGTCACGCACAATTAAACTGTTTGTTTATACTGATTAAAACCTTAAGTCACTTGACAAAATCAATGAAAGCCTATTTTTCAGGAATCCGAAACAGACAATCGATTTTTTCTTTTCGTTAAGATTTTTGTCAGTTACTATACAAAGATAATCAATATTTAAAAAACGATTACAAATTCAGTACCATCTATTGTTAGCTAAACAATTCCATACCATTCCCTCTAGCAAATAGCATCACCCATTTTTCACACTCAATTTAGACAAAGAAAAAGCCCCCTCCCGACCGAAGTCAGGAAGAGGCCATCCCAAAAACCGATTTCAAAGCATTCTTAAACCGGCTCTTGAGCTATATCGGTGATCAATCGAGGATTAGTCGATCAAGATCATCTTCATTGTAGCTGAGTCATTCTCAGTATCCAACTGGTAGTACATTACACCAGCGCCAGACAATTCGCTACGGTTGATGG
>JANQQI010000103.1 GCA_028285085.1 Saprospiraceae bacterium
GTATTTGGCGCGAGGCCATTCAACTCCTGAGATACAGCGCTATTTGACCAAGCATAAGAATAATCCGTTGTACCACCCGTCACACTTAGATCAATCGTACCATCGGAACCGCCGTTACAACTGACATTACTGAAACCACTGATCGTAGCTACTAGAGCGGCTGGCTCATCAACATCGGTTGAAGTCGTTGTCGTACAGCCATTCGCATCGGTTACTGTCACCGTATATGTATTTGGCCCGAGGCCGTTCAAATCCTGAGATACAGCGCTATTTGACCAAACATAAGAATAATCCGTGGTACCACCCGTCACACTTAAATCAATAGCACCATCAGAAGCACCATTACAAGACACGTCTGTAGTACTAGTAATTGTAGCCACCAGAGCCGCTGGTTGACCAACATCGGTTGAAGCCGTTGTCGTACAGCCATTCGCATCCGTCACGGTCACTGTATAAGTAGCAGCAGTCAGTGCGTTTATGGATTGTGTTACTTCGGTGTTACTCCATTCGAAGGTATAATCCGTTGTACCTCCAGAAACATTCACTGTAGCGGTACCATCGTTGCCACCGTTACAAGACACATCTGTAGAAGATGCATTTGCACTAAGTACTGCGGGTTGAGTTACCTCGTAGGATTCAATAATTGAAGTCATCCCATCCGAAATGGTCACCGTATAAGTCCCCGCAGCCAAACCACTGATGTCTTCACTTACCGCAGAGTTACTCCAGGCATAAGTATAAGACCCCGAGCCACCAACTACCGTAATGTCGATCGCGCCGTTAGACTCACCATTACAAAGAACATTAGTAATCGTCGTATCGGATACTGCTAAAGCCCCCATGCTACACTGAACACTAACGGTACCGTTATTTAAAGTATAGTCGGTAACTTGAGCACTACCCGTAGAAAATTCTACCGTAGAAGATTCATCAAATTCAACTGTAGACGATGTATTATCTGCACCCAGAATTTCAAAATTCATGGTGTACATACAGGTTCCGTTTGCTAGTACTTGTGGTTCTAGCAGTGGATGTACCCATAAGAGTCGTAGACCATCAGTACCCAGTGGAGCGAAGCTACCACCTGTCAAACCATCAAGCGTGTAGTTACCCGTTTCAATCAAATCGAGCTGGGTATCGTCCCAAGTCACATCATATTGCACTAAGGCTAACCCATTGAAATTATCTGCGATGACACAAACCTCCACGGTATCACCGGTACATCCGGTTACATCATCAATTGTAAAAGTGAGCAAACCCGCGCCAGTCACTTCAACCTTTCCAGGAATACGAGCTAGTGGGACACTTTGATTGCCACCATTATTTTGAATGACTTCGATAGCCGCCGGATCATCCGTGAACTCGACTGCACTTACATCTGAGGCAGATCCAACAATGATAAAGCGAACGCGATAGATAATGGTCTCATCAGCTACCGATTGCCCAGTTGCAGTTGGGTCATCCCAACCAAATACCAGTCGACCACTGTCGACCAATGGATCAGTTGTATTAAAGGTCGGAGCACCAGGTAAAACGCCTGTCCACTCCGTATCTAAAAATTCGATAATGGTCTCATCCCAGCCCATACTGTATTGTATCCCAACAATATCAGTGAAGTTACGAGCTCCAATTTCTACCGTTACGGTATCCCCTGCCTCACCGGTTTCGCAAGAAGCAAAAACGGTAACCGCGCTACCGGAAGTCCCGGTAATCGTTGCTACACCATCGACCGTTTCCAAATCGACGCTCATTCCACCACTGTCGTTGATATCAATAGCCGCTAAGGCATCATTTATTTTTACGGTATCTACACTACCACCTGCTCCAATAGCGGTGAAACAGATAGAATAAATCACAGTCTCATCGGGCACGGTGACACCGGCTCCCATTGGATCAAACCAAGCGAAGGCGATTAAACCACTTCCGGCGTTTGTCGTTCCGAAAGCACCCCCATCGAGATCCTGTAAATTATAGTTAGTCGTAGAATCAAATTGTAATTCATTTGGATCAAACTGGATGGTATGGCCAACTCCTGCAAGGTCCGTGAAGTTACAAACCGTTACATCCAAGCAAAGCTGCTCACCAGTGGCTGCAGAGTCGGATTCAACGTGTAGGCCCAGACCAGAGCCCGAAAAACCTCCACATACCGGGGGTGGTCCACCAGAACCACCGTCGCCTAGGGTCATAGTGATAGATGGTAAGCTCGCACTTCCGGTAATATCCATCAGACCACTTCCGGTATTTGATAGCACCTCGAAAGCAATTGGAAAAGATTGCGTACCGATGTCAGTCATGGCACCTTCGGTAGCAATGACGTCATAGGTAATCGAAAAAAGCACCGTACCGTCGCTTAGCGTCTGTGCACCCAGCAAGGGATCATTCCACGATACAGTCATAAATCCACTTGAAGCATTTGCCGGATTGACACTGGCAGCGCTCCATCCATTCAGACTGGTGAAATTACCAATACTGACATAATCAATAAGCGTTTCATCCCAACCGAGCGTAAACTGAAAACTTACGATGTCCGTAAAGCCATCAACGGTCACGTCGATTGTGAATTGTTCACCCAAGTCGGGTGAGGCATTTGAAGGAACAAGGCTAAAGTCGGGTTGCGCAAACAGTGATACCGTAGTGGTACACAGCATTAGCCCGACCGCTGTTAGATAAGCGATAAATTTACTCATGTGTCCTTGGAATTTGGGATGTTAGAAAATTTTTAAATCTGTTATCGAATTAAGACCATTTTATTTGAAAATGAGTAATCTTCTGTTTTAATCGTGTAGAGATATGTACCGTTTCCGGGAAGTGCAGCGGCGTCGACCTGAAAGGTATGTTCGCCGGCAATGAAGAATTGACGCTGATCGAGTACAAGACGACCATTGAGATCAAAAACTTCGAGTGCAACGACTTGTGATTGTCGTAGATCGAAACGGATAAAGGTCTGATTATTAAAAGGATTCGGCTCGTTTGGCTGGAGTGTCATCCACGCATTAGCCTGCACGCCAGAGGTGGTCATCAGCTGATCGATGCTGATGCTTCCGCCTTCTACGATGACGTCCAAGACAGTAGCGTTAGCATCCGCTACTTCGATATCCGTTGGATCATCAATAAATTCGAAGGAGGTCGATGAACCATCATCACCAACAGCGGTGAAATGCAGGGTCATCAGCACATCATTATCATCTAAGCTAACACCGGTGAAGTTTTGATCCGTCCAAACGGTTCCCAACTTACCTTCATTAGTAACGGTAAAGTTGAAATCCATCGCGGAGTACATCGGTAAGGCTAAGTTATCCAACGTATCAAATTCAAGGACCGCAGGATCCCAGCTGATGGAGAATTGCATGCTGAGGATATCAGCGAAGTCAGCCACAGTTAAATCTACTGTGACTTCTGTACCAGGCTCAACCGAAGTGGTTGGAAAGGTAAAAGTGGGTTGTGCCGCTGCGGGCACAACGAACCACAATAGCAAAGCAAAATATAACAGTATACGTTTAATCATTTTTAACAATTGGTTGGTTTTTGAAATGTATTTGTAGACAGCCGTCGACCTAGCGCGGCAAACGGATATCACGTGTTCGATGGATCACACGACGAGGAGCTCTTTGAAGAGTTAGTGTAGGAAAATGTAGTAGAGACAAGGAAGAGATTACCAGCGTTACAAAACGAGTTAAACGCTGTACAAGAGCAGTAAAGTAGATGTTTATCATGCGATTATAATTTGTCATTTACAAAAAACTACAGCCCCGGAAAGTCTTCGACTTTAATCCAGGATATAGGTAACTATCAGCACGCTTCTTTCTTACATCAGGTCGCCATAAAGCAGACGATAATGATTCAAACAGCTGAAATCTAAACCCGCTTAGTTTTTGCAATCAGGGAGGAAGCTTTTATAGAATGGTGTTTGTCAGGATATGTTCAAGTTATAAAAGCTTGGTAAGTGCAGGATAATATTTCAGTTCATGGGATGTATCATCATCAGTTAAATAACTGAATTTGATTTATTTTAAATTTTTATCACGGTTATGGTTTCACAAAGATAGGAGTAAATCCAATGCCTTTCGTACCCTAAAAATGGTATTTTTCAAATAGAAAAAATAAAAATGTAGATTCCGCAAATTATCGCTTTCTACATGCAGGCATCCTAAATCAAGCTGTGATCGTAGGCAATTTTGATTAGCCCGGCAGTATTACTAACCCCAAGTTTGCGCATGATATTTTTGCGGTGCACACTTACGGTTTGGTCACTGATAAAGAGTTCTTTAGCGATTTCTTTATTACTTAATGCCAGGGAAATTAAGCGCAGAATTTCAATTTCGCGCTTGGTGAGATTGTACTTTTTGATGAAGCGATCTTCAAAATGGAAGGCATTATCGCTCTTACGGGATGCGCCTTCCATGACAGAGTTGAGGCTTACCCCTTTGCCCAGGTAGGTTTTACCTTCCAACACTTCAGCAATCGCTCGTAATAATTCTTCCTTACCGGTACTTTTCAACACGTATCCATCTACTCCGGATTTGAAAGCCGACTTAACGATCTTTGATTCGTCGTACATGGTGAGTGCCAAGATTTTCAAACTTTTGTACTGATCTCGAATCGTTCCCAGAACATCCAGACCATCGCGTTCGGGCATATTCAAATCGAGAATCAACAGATCGGGGACGTTTTGCTTGAGTATGCTGATCAACTCCTCTCCGGTATTTGCTACATCCAAGAGATTCATCTCATATCCATTAACATCGACAAGCATCCCTTTGAGTCCTGCTATGAAAAGTTGGTGGTCATCAGCTATTACTACGTTTACGTGCTGCATACTGTTTTGTTTGTGATCATGGGATGTATCAAATCCTATCTTCATATTAAGTAAAGATTGCATCTCTCCCTACTGCAAAACCGATGCCAGATGCTGGGTTCTTAAGGAATACTTGGGAAGAGTTGCAGAATTTGAAGCTTTTTGTGTTTTCACCTGCAAGGGGAAGAAAGGCATAGGCCAAATTATTTCAAAACGAAAAACGGCTTTAAAAGTAGTTTTAAGCCGGACGCATCGTTTAGATATGGTGTTCTAAACAGAAGCAATAATGGAAACGTGTGTGAGATTTCCCAACGGATTGCAAATATAGTCATTGAGGGCAATATGTGCAATTATCCACCCTATGAATTGGGAGAATGGCTAAGCATCTATTCAAATGCCTATGAATGAAAAACCAAGACTGGCAGGTATTTAAACGGCTGATTTATGGCATTAGTTGAGCATGATCCTGCCTTGAATTTGGGCTTTGACCTCAAAGCTATTCACCAAAATCAAGATTATTCATTCGGAAGATCAGCAGCACTATTTCATATAACTTTTTGAGTTCAGAACACGATGCTGGCCATCAATCGAGACGGTATAATCAAAGCCTTCATGGATACAATAGGCACCGTATTCGCCAGCTTTATTCATTGCAATATAACCGATTTGGATATCCTGATAAGCTTGCCGTTTGATAATGCGCATCACGGCTTCTTTGCAAGCTTCAGCGGGGTGGCGGCCTTGTCGCATGAGCTCAACAACCAGGAATGAGCCCACCGTTTTTAGCACTGCTTCTCCCATCCCCGTAGCGGCCGCGCCACCAATTTCATTGTCCACAAACATTCCGGCGCCAATAATGGGGGAATCCCCCACTCTACCGTGCATTTTGTAGGCCAAACCACTCGTGGTACAAGCGCCGGCCATATTACCGTCACTACCTAGGGCCAACATTCCAATGGTATCGTGATTTTCAATATTGATGATTGGTCGATAGTTCTCCTCTTTTTTCCATTCTTCCCACTCTGCACGAGATGCCTCCGTCAGGAGATCTTCTTCTTCAAAGCCTTTGGCTCGTGCGAACTCAAGCGCGCCAGCGCCAGCCAAGATGACGTGCGGCGTATCTTCCATCACTTTACGGGCTACAGAAATAGGATGCCGAATATGCTCCAAACAGCAAACAGAGCCCGCATTTCCGAGATGATCCATAATACAAGCATCGAGGGTCACTCGTCCATCGCGATCCGGGCGGCCACCGTAGCCAACCGTTTGATTTTCGGGGTCTCCCTCAGGGACTCGCACGCCTTGTTCAACGGCATCTAGTGCTGATTTTCCTTCCTTAAGCGCCGCCCAGGCGGCAGCGTTAGCTGGTTCATTCTCCCAAGTTGAAATGACCATAGGTTGGCCAGGTTTGTAGGCAGGTAGAGTCTGGGCATTACAGGCAGATTGCCACAGGCTACCCGTAAGAACACCGAACGATCCCAAGGTTGTTTGGCGAAGAAATTTACGTCTGTTAGGCATAAGGCTTTGGTTTATTTGATTTAAGTTAGTAGTCTTCCGAGTACTGATTTCTAAGAGCTTATGTCCAAGACTTTAATTTGAAAAGATCAAATGGGAGAATAAAGTCGAGTTTCATATTATAATCTCGCCGCCAAACGTGCCCCTTGATCGATGGCTCGTTTGGCATCCAATTCTTTAGCTTCATCAGCGCCGCCGATGAGGTGGACATTGAGACCTGCCGCCTGTAAATCAGCTTGCAGTTCTCGCAGCGGTTCCTGTCCGGCACAAATGATCACGTGGTCTACATCCAATACCTGCGGTTGGCCACTCACTAGAAGGTGCAAACCGGCATCGTCCACTTTTTGATATTGTACTAAGCTAATCATTTTCACTTGCTTCATCCGCAGACTGGAGCGATGTATCCAGCCCGTTGTTTTACCAAGTCGGCTGCCGAGTTTTCCTTTAGAGCGTTGCAAGAGGAATACTTCACGAGCCGGTAAGGTAGGCTGTGCTTCGGTCAAAGCCCCTCGCCGCTCATAATTGCGGTCAATCCCCCACTCTTTCATGAATAACTCCAAATCCTGACTAGCCGAAGGCCCTTCGTGCGTAAGATATTCCGCAACATCAAAACCAATACCTCCCGCGCCAATGATCGCAACACGCTGGCCCACTTCCTGCTTGTGTTTGAGTACATCGATATAAGACAGGACCTTGTCGTGATCGCTTCCTGGTAATCGAATATCACGCGGCGTCACACCCGTGGCCAAAATCACTTCATCGAAGCCTCCGGCAGTCAAAAACGCACTGTCTACCCGTTGGGAGAGGTGTAAATGCACGCCTTGCAGCTCAATTTGCTTTTGATAATATCTCAGGGTTTCATAAAACTCTTCCTTGCCCGGAATCTGCTTCGCCATGTTAAACTGGCCTCCGATTTCTGCTTCCGCATCGTAGAGATGCACTTCATGACCGCGCTCGGCGGCTACTGTGGAGAATGATAGGCCGGCCGGTCCAGCACCGACAACAGCAATTTTCTTCTTGTTGTTGACGGGGGTATAATTGAGCTCGGTTTCGTTGCAAGCCCGAGGATTAACCAGACAACTTGCGGCCTTTTTCTCAAAGACATGATCAAGACAAGCCTGATTACAACCGATACAAGTATTTATCTCGTCGGCACGATTGTTCTGCGCCTTGACCACAAATTCTGCATCCGCCAGGAAAGGCCGGGCCATAGAGACCATATCTGCGTGCCCGGCCGCCAGGATTTTTTCGGCGATTTCGGGCGTATTGATTCGATTGGTGGTGATAAGCGGAATTTTGACTTCGCCCATCAGTCGCTTGGTCACCCAGCTAAAGCCGCCACGGGGCACCATGGTGGCAATCGTCGGCACCCGTGCTTCGTGCCAGCCGATACCAGTATTGATGATCGTTGCACCGGCCGCTTCGATCTCACGGGCCAGATGTACGACCTCTTCCCAGGTACTTCCATCGTGGACCAAATCCAGCATGGACAAACGATAAATAATGATGAATTCGGGTCCTACCGCTTCACGAATCCCACGAACAATTTCAAGTGGAAAGCGAATGCGGTTTTCGTAGCTTCCGCCCCAATCATCGGTGCGCTTATTGGTTTTGGAAACAATAAACTGGTTGATCAGATAACCTTCGGAACCCATGACTTCCACCCCATCGTAGCCAGCAGATTGCGCTAATTGAGCACATTTGACAAAATCATTGATCGTTTTGCGGATCCCACGGCCCGTTAGGCGCCAGGGCTTAAAAGGAGTAATCGGTGCTTTTAGCGGAGAAGGTGCGACACCAAAGGGATGATAGGCATAACGTCCCGTATGCAAGATTTGCATGCAGATTTTACCTTCCGCTTCGTGGACCATATCGGTAATCACGCGATGTTTCCCCGCTTCTTTTTTGGTAGACATCTTGGCAGAGAAAGGTGCGACCCAGCCCGCCCGATTCGGTGCAATACCACCAGTGACAATCAGGCCAACCCCACCCTGCGCTCGTTCGGCGAAGTACACGGCCATCTTGCGATGACCATCCTTGGTTTCTTCAAGGCCCGTATGCATTGACCCCATAAGGGTCCGATTGCGCAATTCAGTGAATCCCAAATCGAGTGGGCGAAATAGATTTGGATAGGGATGCTCAGCCATAATGTAAGTTGCTTACGTAGATTGTCTAAATCAATTATAAGGATAAATACATCGAAGGAAAAATGGTTTACCAAAAAACTGAGCTTTTTTTTGGGAAGTCAGATATGTAGGCGTTTCTAAAAAGCCCAATACGGATTGGTTTTCTACGAAAAGCAGTTATTATGATTGCTGATCTTGACCCTTATACGAATTCGAATAAAATAGGTTAAAAAGATTATCCTGTGTCGTTGAAGTCATCAGCTCTTGCTGGCCATGTAGGTTATATCTATTAGGCCTTTTTATGTATATCACTAAAAGTCCACAATAGTATTTTGAACGATACCCTTCGAAAAATCGAAAGAGGAATTTGTTAACAGCGATTAATACTAATCGTCGTTATATTTTACTTTCACTAAAAGCCAGTTTAATGCTGAATGACACTTTGAAATACAGGGTCGTGTGTAAATAAGAAGGTCTTACTGTATAGATCTCCTTCGTAACTCATTCGTTTTAAATATTGCTCAATCGTGAGTTCAACTTTTAATTCTACATCGTCATGATAGACATCTTTTGCGTTCTTCACATTTTGAAAGTCGATCACTGGTTCTAATCTATAAAGTATTTTAGAATTTGGTAACTCAAAAACCAGTGGATTGATTCCTCTACCAAGCAATTTGCCCGTATTTTCTCCGACCACTATAATATTTTCTGCTAAAAGTCCAATGGCCATTAAAGCACCCGCAGAAGAATACACTTTTTTATCTACTAATAAATAAATTTGGTCCCCGAAGTTTAGAGAATTTTCCGAAGGTTCTATCGTTCTACTGCCCGAGGCAAAAACCGAGAATTCTAAATCATTAAGAAATGTTGCAAAATACGACTCCCAATTGGGGGAATCCTCAGGATATTTTGCTTTCATTTTTTCAGAAGACGTAGCAAGAAGAAGCATCTCATATGCTATCGGATCCTTTATAATTGATTCTAAAATTGCCACCCAAACGTTATCTGCTCCGCCTCTGTTGCCTCGAATATCTATAACTACTTTTTTTACGTTTTCACCCGAGGCTTTGGATTTTATTTCCGTCGGAAAGTAGTCGAGATAATCAAGATTCATTTTAGGAACTCTAATGTAAAGCATAGCTTCATCGTCAAAATATTCTACTTTTTTTTCCTTCGCTCCTTGTTGGTCATTAGACTTATAATTCAAACTCTGGCTCAAGCTAAATTTATCCTGAATAGTGTTTCCATCTGCATCTACAAATTCTAAACTCAATTCTTCATCCGCGGACAAATTGTAAGCTAAATAAAAGCTCTCCGAAAAGTATCTTTTATTATTATAATCCCATCTCATCCTTCTTAAGTAAGGATAAAGCTGTTCTACAAAATTAGCCGCATTAATTCCATTAATAGTTCTTAATTTTAAACCCGGTTCATATTTTTTCCCTTTGTACTGAAATGGCATCACGCTATAGTATGCGCCGTCGAGGTAAACGAGCTTTAGATTGAATTTTTTATCCGCATTTATTGATCTCCATTGTTCGTAATAAGCTGGAAAGCAGGATATAGCCTCGTCTGACACACCAAGTTCTTTTAGATATGGATCGTCATAACTGGCAGGCCACAAAAAGCTGGAATGACCATCTTGCAGAACTGTGATTGCATTGAGCATCAACTCATTAAATGCCTTTGCATTTTTTGAGGCATTAATCTTTTTTCTAATTTTCTGCAGTTCTTCAAAAGCATCAATTCCAGTTACAGCTTTTCTCACCGCCGTCTGCGGGCTAAAATGCTTAACTGTTTCAACGAAATAATCAAAGTCCTCATACATCTGTGTGGTTGTCAAATTTGGTAAGCTAATAGTAGCTGAATCGATACGTTGTGCATTTAATTCACCGTACAAAAAACAAAAATTGAAAAGAAAAAAAGCTGATAATAATTTCCCAGACATGATTTAATGATTTGGTAGTGTATTTAGAAGCCATCTCCCTGATTGATGCTTCGACAAAGTGGACTGACAAGCTTGCCCAGCATTGGTTTCAAAAGAGATTAAAGCAATTAAACTTGATTAGAATCTGGGATAAAGACAGGTAAGTTTTAGAAAAGTTGGAAAATGGTAAGATAAATTCCACGATTTATTTCCTTAAAAAAAATCCATCGCTTCAGAAATACCGTTTGAAAAATTATTTATTTTTTTTTATAAAACGCATGAGACTTTTCTAAGGATAGGCTGGCAGCAAAGAACAATCAATAAAACATATTGAAGGTTTATTGATCTAATGATTTATAAAAAGTACGTTAAATCATTTGCTATGATAGTCACTAGATCGAAAACTTAAGTCCATAATTTTTATTGCCAATTATTGTGATGTTGATTCACGGATTAGTTTTTGTTAGGCCATACCGATAGCAGCGAGTGCTGAACGATAAAAAAGACGAGCTGGTAATACTTATGCTTACCAACCCGTCTACAGCAAAATATTTGAATCTTGGAACCTCGGTGGATAGAATAGGTAATTCAAGGGAGCATAATAATTCTTAGCGAAGGCAACGTCTTTTGTTGAGAGAAAGGAGGAAGAAAAAGGATAAATGATCCTCTTCCTTCACTCCAATAGAGTCGCGTTGTATACATTAAATCCTAATCAATTTATTCGGTTAGTCTCGTCGGTAGAACCATCGCCTTTGTAGCGGCCTTTTGACTTCACTTTGCCATTGCCGAAGCGGTAGCTAACGGAGAAGGTGACCACTCCGGTCGGCCAACGGTTGACCCACTGGGTGATGTAGGCATCAGAAGTAATTTCGCTATCCCAAAAGCCCGATTGGAAGATATCGCGTACGCTGAGTTTGAAGCGCCAAGGGTGATGCTTGATGGAGATGCCGGCGTTGTTGATAAATTGCCCGTCCACTTTGTAGAGACCGTATAGGAAGGGACTGGTATAATAAGTTGACCAGTTAAGTCCCAGCCATTTATTCACTTGGTAATTCAGATTGGCGTTAACGTTAGCCGAATAAACATCGTTTGTGTTGTCATCCAGCTGGCTACTTTGCCATTGCCCGATGGCCGATACTTGCAAGCCAATTTTGGGAGATAGGTCGAAACCAGAAGATAGCAACAAACCAACCGTTTTACTCTCATCCAGGTTATTTTTCACCACCAAAAGAGATTGATTCTCATCGTTTTGTAAGATATACTCTCCTAGCGGCTGATCAATTAGATTCGCAAAGAGTGAGGTGACAAGTCGGCCCGTTTTAGCCGTAATCTCAAAATTATTGGAATATTCTGGCTGCAAGAATGGATCTCCCTGGCTATAGATATACTGGGTAACGTAGAGAATCGAAGGATTTAAATCTCGATAACTTGGTCGATTCAAACGCCGACCGTAAGACGCTGAAAAAGCGTTGCCCTTAGGCGTCACGTAAGTGATGCCGATATTGGGGAAAAAATTGAGATAGTCATCGTCATTACGCTGAATCCCATCGATTTTATCTACTTCGGATTCATAAACGGTGTATTCGATTCGATTCCCCAGACTGAGAATGACATTATCAAAAGTCAAATTACCGGATAGATAAAAGGCGTAGATGTTCTCGTGATAATCGTAGGCATTGCTCTCAATCGGTGTAAGAATATATTGCTGGTCGGATGGATTATAAATATATTCCAGATTATTTTGATTGAGCACATTGGAATACTTTAGCCCCGTTTCCAAAACGACTTTTGGACTAATCGGATACGTTAGGTCTAGCTTAGCAGCGTGCAAGCGATAGGATTGATCATTGACACTTTGCAAACCAAAATCATCATTTTCCACATTCCCTTCAAAAAACTTCGTCAACTGCCCCGTCGTATTTTCCTTATCGGCATTAAGATGCAAGTATTCCATATTGAGGACGGTACCAGCAGAATCTAAGGTCAGACTATAATCCAAGCCTGCGGTAAAACTTTGGTCATTGAAGTCACTATCAGAGTTCAACGTGGTCGTAAATGGTACAGAATTGTCAACGATTTCGGTATTCCCTAAAATGCCTAAATCCAAACGCTGGCGATAACCTTTAAAAAATCCACTTAGTGTATTTCGTTGATTGATAAAATAATTTAAGCTCAGCTTCCCAGAGGTCAAATTCCAATCGGTTTCTGTGTCACTCTGATCGGTAAACTGTATTTTAGAATTTGCATCACCAACGGGGACCTTAGAGACGAACAAATTATTAAACCCTTCATTGTAGGATTGACGCAACGACAGTGCTACACCAAATTTATCCGCGAAATAACTGAAACTGCCGCCAGCCAATGCACTCCAGCGTTCATTATAGACGACATTGGAATAGATCGAACCAGCAAAATTCTTGGGAATTGATTTTAGAACAATATTCAAAATACCGGCACTACCATCCGCTTCGTATTTCGCTGAGGGATTAGTAATCACTTCTACCTTCAAAATGCGATCAGGCGGCAGAGTACGTAAATAGGCTTTCAATTCTTCGCCACTAATCCGCAAATCCTTTCCGTTGATGAGCACCTTCGCGCTATTGCCTTTGATCAGTAAGTTTTCGTTGCGATCAGTCATCAACAAAGGCACTGTCTTGAGAAAATCGAGGCTATTATCCTCAAAAATATTTTGTGGAATATAGGACAAGACGCCATTTTGATAAGTCAACTCAAGACGCTTAGCCTTCACCTCAATTTGATCGAGTGTCACACCATTACTCAACTGAAAATCTGCGAGGGTCGTCACGGGTTCGGTTAATTGTAAGGTCTGGCTGTATTTTCCCATGCCAACCGAAGAAGCCGTCAATAGACAATTAGCCTGCTCCGTTACAATCGAAAATTGCCCAGATTCATCACTGTATACGCCTGTGATCAAGCTTGTATCTTCTAATGTGTAGAGTACAACTGTTGCCCAGCTCACCGCCTCGCCGGCCTCGTCTAATACTTTCCCGTTGACAGTATAGTTAGTTTGTGCGCTTAGGGATTGGATCAACAACATTCCAAGTAATATGCATAACTGTCTCATGGTTGTTAATTTTAAAAAATGATTAAAAAGTGAATCCTGAGCTAACGGAGTGCTCTACTTTGCTTAATGATAACTTATGTAGCAAAATTAGTGAGTCTACAGCTCGGAGGAAATGACAACAGTGCACGCCTTAGCCGACAGAAAAACAATACACTAGTTAGACCAAAAAAATACAAAACACTAATAATCAACTACTTAACCAACACCTCCTCTATTTATTCAAACTAAAAAACTGAGTCCCAAACCTTGCTGGAACTCAGTCGAATCGTCCTATCCCGACAGTACGTCGGTTAAATGAAAATATTTCTTGTCTAGATCGGAATAAAGGGCAATAAGCGTTTGATCACCGCTTGCTCTTCCACCGTGATACTTGCTCGGCCGGTAACTACGGGTAAAGCCTGGAGCTCTTGCCCGAAGGTCGTTTCCAGGTTTGACAGATCTGGTGTATATACGACGTAGGTTTCCCGTTGGTAATCGTAAGCCATACTATCTACCGTAGTTTTGAGTTTACCAAATTTAGCGCTGGGGTAGTTATCCAGCTCAACGGCAATCACCTGCCCGACTTGTACCATCCCTGAGCTTTCGATCGGAATTTCAATAATTCCTTTGTGACTGCTATCCAGAGCGAAGTTGCCGCGGATACGCTCGGGCAATTTGACCAAACAGGCGGCTGCGAAAGCTAAGAGTAAGCAGAAAAATAATGCCGTAATCCCCCAGCGAAGGATAGACGAAGGGACCCGAGCCAACAATTCTTGAATCTCTTCGGATCGCAATTCGATATTAGGTTGTTGTTGCGTAGGCATGGCTATTGATTTTTTCTAGTTCGAGTTGATTTTTGACCAAATTGTAGTAGGCACCTTTTTTAATGACCAGTGATTCATGAGTGCCCTCCTCTACAATTTTCCCTTGATGGAGTACAACGATCTTATCCGCATCTTTGACCGTACTCAAACGGTGGGCAATAATGACCGCCGTTTTGGCTTTAAAAAATGTATTGAGATTTTCGGTGATTTTTTTTTCATTATTAGCATCGAGAGCAGAGGTGGCCTCATCAAAAAAGATGAAATGAGGGTTTTTATAAATAGCGCGGGCGATTAAAATGCGTTGTTTTTGGCCTCCGCTTAAGCCTACCCCATCTTGCCCAATGTGGGTATTGTACGCTAGAGGTAACTCTTCAATAAATTGCTGAATATTTGCCAACTCCACGCTCCGAACCAGTCGATCAATATCCACTTCATCCTCGCCTACCGCAATATTCTCAGCGATGGTATCATTGAAAATAAATCCATCTTGCATTACAGCTCCAAATTGATCTCGCCAGGTATAACTTTTAATGCTGGCCAGACGCTGTGGACCAATACTGATATCGCCGTTGGTAGGTTGATAAAATTTCATTAGCAATTTCATCAAAGTGGTTTTCCCACTTCCACTCGCTCCCACAATCGCCGTCACTTTATTCCGTGGAATGATTAAATTCAAGTTTTCAAAAAGTGGTCGGCGGGTGCCTTTATATTTGAAGGATAAATCACGGACAACAAGATCTCCCGTCTCCGGCACTTGATTATTGCCTTGCAAAATATCTTGTTCTTCACTTTCTTTTTGGTGAATTTCTTTTAGGCGTCCCAGGCTCAATTTGGCGTCTTGGTATTGATAAATAAAATCAACCAGAGATACTAATGGGCCATTTAGTTGACCGATGATAAAAGAAATGGACAGCATCATCCCTAAGGTCAAATCGCCTAAAATCACCAATTGTGCAGCGTAGGCGGTGATGATTATGTTTTTAATCTGGTTGATAAACATAGAGCCTGAAGTTTGCTTATTATACAAAGCCAGGCTCTTGACTTTGATTTTAAAAATCCGCGCTTGCACATATTCCCAAGACCATCTTTTTTTACGCTCAGAATTATGAAGTTTAATTTCCTGCATTCCATTAATCAGCTCCATCACTTTACTCTTTTCCTCACTCAACAAGTCAAAGCTTTTATGGTCCAACTCCTTTCGTTTATTCATAAAAAATAGAATCCAGGAGAAAAAACAGACACTACCAGCTAAAAAGATTAAAAATATAGATGTACTATAATAGCAAAGGACAAATCCAAAAATAATTAGATTAAAAAATGGGAATAATACTTTTATGGCACCGGAGGTTAATACACGCTCTATTTTCTGATGATCTTCAATACGACGCATTAAATCTCCCGTCATCTTCGTATCAAAGTAGGCAATAGGCAACATCGTGAGCTTGATAAAGAAGTCGGAAATCAACGAAATATTTATCCTTGAGCTCATATGCAGTAGCAACCAGTTTTGAATCACCGAAAGGCTTAACTTTCCAACAAATAAAAATAACTGAGCAATTAAAATCAGATGAACGAAATTCAAATTGTCGCCTTGGATTCCAATATCGACTATACTTTGCGTCAAGAATGGAAAAATCAATTGCAATAAACTCGCAGCAATTAATCCAATCAAAATTTGAACACCATGATTTTTAAACGGTAATAAATAACTCAACAGAAATTTAAACTCGCTTTGCCCTTCACGGTTTTTCTCTTCTTTATTTTCACTATAAAATGCCGGCGTGGGCTCAAACAAAAGTACCAACCCTTGCTTTGTACGTTCATCCGCATTATTTCCCACCCATTTCCGAATAAAATCATTTTGATCATAGGTGACCAATCCATAACCCGGATCGGAAACATAGACCTTGTTCTTTTTAATTTTATAAATGACTATAAAATGCTTTTTCTCCCAAAAAATCACAGCGGGCAAAGGCAATTCTTTCAGTTGTTCAAAAGAAACACGGGCACCGATGGTTTTAAAGCCAATCCGCTCCGCTGCATCGCTCACACTCGATAGGCTACTTCCTTCCCGGGTCGTATCACTCAAGTCACGGAGCGTTTTCAAAGAATAACTCTTCCCATAATATTTGGCGATGATTCGCAGGCAGGTGGGCCCACAATCCATCTGGTCGTATTGTCTATAACTTGGAAACCGCATAATCTATACTTTTAGCATCTTGCGCTTTTTCGGCCAAGATGGATTGAGTAGTGTAATACTGAGATAGAAAATCATAAATAATAAGCTCACACTTGCGTTGGTCCCGCTGAAAAATGCGATTGACCAACATATGGATATAACTGGTCAATAAGTTATCCAAGGGCATTTCAAGACGTGTTTTAATCTCTGTAATGCATTGGTACGCTGCTTTTCTTTGCAACTCTAATACTTGCCAAAGCGGAGCCATTTTACTATCAGGATCCTGATTAGGTTTCAGGATTTGAAAAATAATGGACTTAGACTCGCGATATTTATTGGTTAACTGCTTGCGTAAAAATTTATCGGACTTAAATTCCCGTGCATAAGCCATTTTCAATTGACCAAGTAGTTGTTTTTTTGCTTTCAGTGAGTAGCTGAATTGATTTAATAATTCATCGATAGCACGTAGGGTATATAGCCAGCGAAGCGTCCCCTGAATGTCATCGCCGACGAGCTGTAGCATTTTTACTGTCGCCTGACTGTCGTGCATAAACCACTGCTCGGATAATGCCATTGTTGTTTCACCGTAACGCAAAATCTCTGGCTTATAAGTATCAGTTTGAATTTTATGGATAGTACCCGATGCGACTAATGGCTTAAAAACTTGATGTAAATAATTAATAACATCTCCAATCTTTTCTTGCTGGTTAATTTTCACGCGGAAGCGTAAATGATCCTCGGGATCATTAAATCGAATAAAAAACCATTGATCGATCCAGCCCTTTTGTAATAAATACTGCGTACAGTGATCAATTTGATTGGACAAAATTTGATCGGCTATCGTTGTATCCGTATATATTTTATAATACAACCAAGAAGAACCCAAGAATAAACCAGAAGGATAATTCACTTCTTTTTTTGGAACAAGGGATTTTTTCTTTTTTTCAACTCGCTTTTCTTTCTGTAAAAAGGCAATGATTTCATTATGACAAACCTCGCCAAATGAATCCTGTACATTGTTATCAATTGACAAGTATTCGCTAATTTCTACTGCACTCCATTTTTTTATGGATTGTATAAAAATACGAGCAGACAATGGCTGAGTTAAATCAAAAAGTAATTCGTTATCACCCTCCAATAAAACGATTTTTTCTGGCAGGCTATACTCTTTTCTAAATTGTGCTATATTTTCAATATTCAGTTTTACGTAATCCTTTTTTTTCAAAAACCAGATAGCGGGTTGTAAGATGATATTTTTCCAAACGAAGCGAGGTGTCTTTTTAAAGTATTGTCCAAGGCTACTTCTTGAAAACAGCAGCGAACGTCGCTTTTTATGAAATTGCATATCGCATAAAAAATGATAAACCGGTAAGGATTTATAGGCATAATTATGCGCATTACTCAAGCGAGGAATAATTATTTTATTTAAACGCTTAGAGCGTAAAATGATTCGACGGCTCATAGGATTAACCGACACCAAAATATCTTTCAGTGGAATTTGGCATGCTTCACTTTTAGCCGATCTGCCGAGATAAGGGATCTCATAAGAACGCACATCGGGATGAGCCAAAATATTTCCGGTGCGGGCTTCGGGCAAGTGAATAATTTCTGCGATAACACAATCTTCGTCGGTCTGTGCATCTTCTTTGACCACCAAATCTTTAAGCAATTGAGTCACTTCAGGATCCGCATAACCAAAACGACTCACTAAATTGATCCCGCTACTGCCGCTGGCGAATTGTAAGTGAAGGCGATCCTCGTCCAGCAAGCGAAACATACAGTACAACGCATCCATCAATGGCCGCGTCGAGGGCTGCTGAATGGTTTGGGTATCTAACTTCGATAAATCAACCTCTGCATCATCCCGATGCGCCAGGAGCGTTTCAAACATAAAGGTTTCGTAAGCCGTCCACTTAATATTTCGGGCCTTTGCCGGCCCTTTGGGCAAGACAATATCCTTAGTCAGGGGATTCGTGTCTCCCTTGGGTTTGGTCACAGGGTAACCAATCCCCCATTGGGTATCCAAAACCTCCAGTAATGGCATTTCCCGATCTTCGTAACGCTGATAGAAAGCATTAATAAAGTCTAAGAGAGATTTGCTTTCACCTCCCGCAGGCAATTGATCCAAAAACCGCAGGCATTGCTTCAGTTGAGTTTGAATTTGCCGATTTAACTGAACCGTTTTTGCCGGTTTTCGAAGATCAGTTTGGAGTAATTTAGACGGATCAAAGGGCACGCCTAGTTGTTCCACAAGGCCCGTTATAGCACGATAATCAGTTTGTTCATTGATACCTCGGTCATCCATTTCAGCTAGCATCGAACGTAATTGCTGTAGTTGAATAAGCGTTGGTTGCCAAATCGGATTCTGTTGCGTTGCTTTTTCAAGAACATCGATGATCTGGGTCAGCATGCCTGGGCCAGTTAGCGCTGGTTCAAGCTCACTCACCAACAACTGGGCATCAATAATGGCATTGATATAAGCATATGATTCTTCCTCCGTGATTTCTGCATCGTAATGAATCAGTGCTTCACTAAGTTTCGCGATGGTTTGCCCGGAGATAGCAGTTTGCAAGACCACCTGCAAGTAGCTGTCAAAGTCCACAGCATTGACGCGATGATACCGACTGCTCTTTCGATAGAAGTATTCAACATAATGCAGAATGTCTCCCTTGTCCAATAAAGAAGAGTTGGGATAATATTTTAGATAAGGACGCAGCTCCGTTTGTTTTTCTAAATGCTGCGCCAAAGCACATAGATAATTCATATCCAAACGCGTAAATCGCTTCGGTGGTGCGTCGTTGACGAACTCAATCTTCGTCTTATCTCCCCATTCGCCGACGGTACAACCCGCAAACAAGCCAAAAGGGGTGCAACGGGTATGCATCCGCATCAAATACTTGTATAATGCATCGAGCAATTTCGGCTCTTTTTCTTTTTTTAAGCGGCCATCCAACCATTGCTGCATCCGCGTGTAGAGACTAGGCGAAGCCAAATAAATCGCCTCCTGGATTTGGGTCTGACTTACCAATTCCCGAATCTCTAACTCGGAGAAAGAGGTGCGCTGCGGGCGAAGAGGGCTACGCACCAGCATTTGATCGTGAAAAGAATATTGGTTCATCACTAATTAGATTTGATAAAGGTTGACACAGACACCTTTTTGACGCACTAGCCGGAAGTTTAGAATATGATCTCCCCTCAAAGCCCGCTGCCCGCTAAGGACATGCTCGTTAGTCATTAGATCAAAATGGTCCTTAAAAAAAGGTGATATTTATGCGGCGACGACCTGGGGTTTTAGTAGGGCTTCGCCGAGTAAAGCAGCCGTCTCCGATTTGGCTGCCAGATTGCTTCCCGAAATGTTGATAACAATCTCATCCAGTCCCATAGCATCTGCCAGATGCAACAAACGCTCTTCGCATTCCGAAGCTGAGCCGAGAATGTAACCTTGGGCCTGAGTAGACTCCCGAAGGATACGCCTTTCTTTTTCCAACAGTTGCTGGTCATCGGAGCATAAACAGATGACAGACGCTACCCCCGGAGGCACTTCACCGTGTTTTTCGTAAAATTCTTCTTTGAATTTCTTAATCACATCCTTTTGTTGGGCGAACTGCGCACCGATATGAAATAGAGAAATGCAGAAATTAGAACGATAAGCCACCGCACGTTCTACCGATCCGCCCGTGGTGCCCAGCAGCCACATATCGGGGCGAGCGGTACCTTGCATTGGCAAAAACAGGCCATCAGACTGGATGTTTTTTTCACCGATATACTTAAATAACTGCTCCACACTCTGCCGATAAGCCTCACGTCCAGGATGCTGTTCCGCACCAATTAAAGCCTCTAGTGCTTCCTTGGGGATCATCGCTGGTACCACCCCCAGATCAATGCGACCGGGATAGAGTGCACTGAGGATAGTAAAATTATGCGCAACACGATAAGGCGCATGGTAGCGAAGCAATACCCCGGCTTGACCGATCTTGATCCGATCTGTATATCCGGCTAATAGAGGTAATAAAATCTCGGGGCTATGCCAGGCAAATTCAGGACCGT
Organism: Saprospiraceae bacterium; assembly: GCA_028285085.1. Classification (GTDB taxonomy): domain Bacteria; phylum Bacteroidota; class Bacteroidia; order Chitinophagales; family Saprospiraceae; genus JAHDHW01. The sequence continues at coordinate 20,478 of JANQQI010000103.1, forward strand.
AGTGTTCACTCATCCAGAATCGCTTGAAACCAAGCTGATCAAGTTGTTGTGCCAAGCTAAAGAGGTTATCCATCACGTGATGGGCGTATGTTTGCGGAGGGGCAATATTGCCAAACTCCAGAATTGACAAGTCAAGTTTCATGATAAAAGCATTTGAAATTGGAAAAACAAAATCATCGAATGAATCAGGGCTGAAACATTATAATTGGTCCAGCAAAAACAATCGGTCCCACTGAAATTCGCTCGGTGTGGAACGATCCAGATCATTCATAATCAAGCACACCCCGGTCATCCCCGTCAGCAAGCCACAGGCTTTATAGAACCCTGCGGGCTGCTCTTGGATCTTCTCGTAGGTCAAAGCTTGCCAGTATTCAACCGCTTTGGTCAATTTAGGATTCTGAAAAGTACGGTTGAGTCGATGATAGAGATAAGCCAGACCGGCTGTACCGTGACAGAGGTAGACATCCATCCGTTTTGGATTATTGCCCGCTCGCATGATGTCCTCTTCCCGCATATCAACGCCATTCAAGGTCAAATCGCGGGCTTCAGCAAATAGGGAGGGATCGTCCAAGATATCGTTGGCCGCCAAAAAAGCAATCGCCAAAGATAATGGACCGTAACACCAGCCGGTAATTTTGGAAACGTTAGGGATAAGCTGGCCATTTAGAGGGTATAATTTAGACGGATAAGGAAAGATGGGGTCATCCAAAACGCGATTTTCTAGCAGGAAATCCGTTCCGCGTCGAATCAATGCCGCACACTGCTTTTGTTTAATCCCCATTTTATGCAGTCTTGCCAGAAAAACGATGATAGAAGGTATACCATGTGCTAGTCCTAAGTTATAGTATCCCAAGTCGTCCCTTTCTGTTTGGTCGAAATAGGAAGTGTGGTAATCCATCCACCCCATCTGATCCTTATCTGGTGACACAATTGTATGTTCAAAGTAATCGACAATATCTTCTAATGCCCGCCGAGCGGCCGGGGTATTCCGTTCACACAAATACACGCCTTTGCCGATCAGGCCTTGTAGCAGGTCATAAACGCGTTCAAGTTTATTGCCGTCTAAAGACTTAATGATGTAGCCATCAATTTCATCCAGGCTTTCACAGTCGGCGGGCGTTAGAATTTTTTGGTTAGCCAAAAACTGCATTGCCCAAGCCAAGCCTGTCACACCAATGGATAATTTATAGGTCATGGTATGTTGCTGGACAAAATCAATATTCTGAGAAAGTACATTGACACAAGCATCAAGCATTTCTTCATTTTGCTCCTGCAAAGCAATTTGTGCCCAAAGCAAAGCATTGGATAAATTACCCGACATGAGCGAAAAACTTTTTTCTTCATTCGTAACGTACTGTCGAATGCTAAATTTATTTTCTGTGGATAGGACTTGCATGATAAATAATTTTGCGCGGCATTATCATTTTAATTAAAAAACAATAATTCCATTCTAGTCAAAAAATCAATTATTTACAGCTATTTATTTTTGTTTCAGTTTTCAATAAATATATATTTAATCAGGGTGCATTTCTTTTTAAAGACAGACAACAAACATTTATTTGTTTTGAAAAATTATTTCTATTAATTCTGTGGCAATAATGATAATTTGTTTTCATGGTTTTTGGCTAAAGCTTTGAGAAAATGGTAATAAAATAATCTTCATAAATCATAAATAGACCTTCCATGGGATAATGGGTATTACTCAACGAAGAGTAACACCCATTAACGGAAAGGGAAGAATTAGTTGCCGCTCAATTCAGCGTCGTCTTCTTCTTCTTGTGTGTTGCAAGAGTTACAAGCGATAGACAACAGACCACAGCTTACGCGACCTGCATCTGCAGCACCACCTTTTACATTTTCCAATGCTTTGTCATCAAGAAT
>JANQQI010000104.1 GCA_028285085.1 Saprospiraceae bacterium
GCTGGCGAAGATTACGATCCAGGTACAGCGCAAAGAGTTCCTGCCCCAGATCATTTACGGTAGCCGCATAATCCTGATAGACCACTTTGCGGCCACAACTCGCATTAATAAAAGCCCCCGGGCCACAATTATCCAGACAAACGACTGGTAAGCCGTAGGATAAGGCCTCGGCCACTACCATTCCGGCGCCCTCGTGCGAAGGGAACAAAAAGAGATTGGCACTTTGGTAGATGAGTCCAAGCTGGCTCCGCTCTACCCAGGGGATAATTTCGGTAACTCCGCCGATGCCTTCCTGAGCAACCCATTCTCGGATTTGCTCTAACTCCGGCCCGCGACCCACTAATTTCAAGCGGGTTAGCGCTTGCTGATCCGGGCTAAGTTGCCGAAAAAAGGTCGCGAACGCTTTGATGGTCAAATCAAAGCCTTTGAGCGAAACGAAGCGGCCAACAGAAAGTACCGTGAATTCTTCTTGTGGGCTATGCTCCACCAGACGTGGATGCTCACAACCCACCGACGGTAAGATCGTGGTTTTGAAAGTATCAAGTTGCAAAGTATCAATGACCTCCTCATTCATAGCGAAGATGTGCTTTGCCTTTCGCTTAGTCAGCTTTAGCCAAGGCGAAAAGTGCCAGAACCATTGCTTGGTCCACCAGCGCAGCCGATGACGCCGTATGGCCCGCGAGCCATAAGGCACCAAAAATGGTTTGGGAATAGTTGGATGATGGCCAATCGGCCCCCAAACCAATGGCTTCCCCGTGAGCCAAAGAAAAGAAGGAGTCCAATCATTATGAAAATTCAGATTGTGCACTAAATCATACTTCCAATTTTTACTTAATATCCAAAAAGCAACCCCTATTTGCCAGAGGTAAAAATACAGTAGAGCACCACGACCGCCTTTTTTCCAAAACCGTAAGTAATAAGGCAAATCAAAATAGGCGAATTGAATATTATTGGCTTCCCGAACTCTATTTTCTGACAAGTAGCGTTCAATCGCCTCCCGATTATTCTTTCGGGTAATGGCAATTACGCGTTGGTGGGCCGCAATTTGTAAAATCATATTCCACCCCATACCGTCTTCCGATCCTTTGTAGGGATTCACCGCGTAGGCAGTTGCTAAGATGTTGTGTTTTCGTTTCATGGGATCAATACTGATTCAGTTTTTTCAATGGATTTCAAAATACGGGCTGGTACACCTCCGATGACCGTATTATCCGGAAATGAGCGATTTACGACAGCCCCGGCGGCAATGACACAGTTATTCCCAATGGTTACCCCATCGAGGATAGTGACTTTAGCACCGATCCAACAATTTTCTCCGATTTTGATACCTTGACGGCTAACGCCCTGATGTCGAATTAAGACACCCAGTTGGTCAAAATGGTGATTCTCGGGATGACAACTTAGATATTGTCCGATGATACAGTCTGCACCAATTTCGAGACCTCCGGCCCCGCCCAGATAAGCAAATTCACCCAACCCTACGTTATCACCAATCTTAATGAATCCACTTACATTATTGAATGTAGTGGAGATGATTAGCCGACTATACGCACCAATTTTCACATTGTTACCTAGTTCGAGGGCTTGTTTGCCCAATGCACTTAGATAGACGTGATCTTCCAGTTGTACCCAACGTCCAAAGCGCATATTCACAGTATTGAATAGACGCACCCCACGGCCAATGAAAATTTGGCCAGACCATTGACCACTAAAGATCAATCGGAGTCCTCGCAGCCATGCCCAGGTTTTACTCCAAAATAGTTGTAGAATGGCCAGATTGCTAACTGCTGGATCCAAGGCAAATTTTGGATTCTTTAACCGCACTACTGTTTCAAGAAGGGCTCGAATCATAGTAGGGATTTATAGCGTTCCAAAATCTGTTTGATCGTTTCATCCTTATCGATATTCTCAATCGTCACGTACTGCTGTTTGAGCGCTTTTCGAGCACCCAGCTCACGAAACAACTGCTTATAATCTTGGGTTAAATTTTGAATACTCTCGGGAGGTAGCTCCTGTTTGCGTTGACGAATCGTTTCGACATCTGCGTAGAGGAACAAATTAAGCTGGGGTTGATGCACAAAATGGTAGCCCAGGCGTGGAATCTTAGGCGGCAGATCAATATTTGAGCGCTTTCCGTCGATAATAAAATCAAAATAATAGCGATCGTAAAGGACCACATAGCCCCGCCATAGATAGCGTACCTTAACGTACAATTGCCCGATCAAATAATCACAATAATAATAGGCGAAGCGCAGTAGTGAACTCAATCGGCTTTTATTCTTGCCTTGTCGGGGTAATTTACTCACCGAGCGTTCTTCGGCTTCCGCCTTGCCGTAGCGAAAGGCACTCAAAATGGGCAACAATGATGGCCGGTGGCGTAAAACCACAACATTCCGGCGATACTTGTTTTCCAGAATCGACTTGGTTGCCGCCAGAATTGTACTCTTTCCTGCGCCGTCTACACCGCTGAAGGTCATAGAAAAGCCTCTTTTGAGCCAGATATTGCCTACAATTTCTTGCAAATAACGCCAACGGTTGCGCCACCGACGCCAGGATTGGTTGATGGGCAGGCGGGCCAGACACTGCACGATTTTCCGTCGGTGGCTCGCCTGGAAAGTGGCTAAGGTGGACCAATCAGAAAATGCTAAATGGTACTTACTATTCAGATAATCCTTCAAGCGTTGCTGCAAATGCGGCGCCCGATCCGAAAAGTAATCGATATACTTTTGAGGGATACCCGCAAAATTCAGAGTATTGAATAAAAAGAGATGTTCTAGCAAGTGATGTGGACTGCACAGTTTGATGCCTTCCGTATTAGGACTAGCATAATCCAAAACCTGGGTGGCGTTCATGTACACCCATTGCTTGCGGAAAAAGCCAAAGAGAAAATCAATCTGTAAGAAATGATCATCTTGAAAAAAGAGAAACACCTGAGACATCGTCACTTTACGTTCTACACGGCATTTATCCAGATGGGGCTGGGTTTGGATCCAGCCGATGAGGTCTTCATAAAGGGTTTCGGGAATGAGGATGTCGAGATCGGAATGATCATCGAGATCATGAATCGTTGGGTCAATATGCTTGAGCAATACATACCGTTGATTTTGAAGCCAACGGAAGAGTGCTTCAATAAAAGCTTGTTTTTGTGTCATGATAGTTCATTTTGCAGAACTGGCTTAACGCGTTGACTTACCTTTTTAAATGCCTCTAAGGTGAAGAGCAAAAAGACAAATTGGTAAAACATAATCGCGTAATTCGTATGACCGAAGATGCCAAACTCCGTTACGTTATTCATCATTAAAGGAAACAGCATAAAGAATGCCATCAATCGCACCCGCCACTCTTTTTCCAATAATATGGCGACTACAGTGAGTAAAATTTGCATTACACAGACGAAAGCCCCCATTAAACCTAGATTAATCAACACCTCGATGTAGGTATTATGGGCCATCGAAGCCGCGTACGAATGTTCACTTTGATATTTGTTGTAAAAAGTATTTGGGCTGATACTCATAAAACCGTAGCCGTAGATCGGACTTTTCGGAAAGGATTCATTAACTAGATCTCCCCAAAACTCCTTCCGACCAGTAAAGCTGGTCACCTCTTCCATATCTCCATCTTTTAAAACAATAGTTTGGATGAGAATTGGAATGACAAAAAAGGCCACCACAGTAGCCCCGATGATGAGGTAATAGTTTTTGGAAAGGACCAAATAAACCCCCGACAAGACTAAAAAGCCAAAAAGAGAGGAACGCGATTGGGTCATTAATAACACCGCCAAGCAAGTTCCAATGGCAATAATATTATACTTTGCACGCCCATGGACAAGCAGATCAATATAGCTCAGTCCAATTCCAAGTAAGGACAACAACCCAAGTTCGTTAGGATTGATAATCAAGCCGCCAAGACGAGCCACCGTCCCGCCGTGAGTCGTTCGATAGAAATTATCCGGGTCAACGAAGGCACCGATGATAAAGATGATACAAAGGATAAAAATAGCTTTATTCAAAATTGGCAAGAAGGCCGAAAAAGGACGGTCATAAGCGGCATTGTAGTAACAGATGAGTTTGTAAAATAGAAAACTAAATACCGTCGTCTCAATCGTCATCGACAATTGCAATAAGCTAAATCCTACATTGGTCGTCCAAAACAAGGAACAGATCCCCAAAAACAGATACAGCAAATAGAAACTAAACGGCAGAATCATCTTAAAGCGTGCTCGCACGTTAGGATGCTTAGCGGTAAACTTAAACAGCATCACAATAGTGATTGCCGTAGTGACAAGACGTAAACCAATCTTAATAATCCGGGTTAAGCCCACCGATTCGGGCACATAGGAAAAATAGCTGCTGATTCTGATCGTCATCATGATCGTCAGAAATATCAACAGGTAACGTTCTATTTTTTGTGCATCCTTCATATTGCGCTAAGCCGTCGCAGATAAGGCGTGATTCTTCGTACAGGCATAGTTATATTCCTGGTACAATTCCTCGCAAATGACGGCCCAATCAAAGCGTTCTTCGATCATTCGCTGAGCATTTTGTCCTAAGGTATTGAAGCGATTAGCTTGATAATCTTTCTCCATGCGCAGAAGGGTTTCTGCGATGCCTTTTGGATCGTTATTTTCAATCACCCAGCCGGCTTTGAAATCCCGAATGTAAGTATCGACATTGGTATGCTTACTCACAACACACGGCAAACCCGAAGCACAGGCCTCCAAAACCGAAGCCGGGAAGCCTTCCATGCGTGAGCTGTGAATAAAACAATCAAAAGTCTTCAGCAGGGCGAATTTTTCGTCGCCGTAGCGGGCGCCGTAGAATTTCAAATGCGGTAGTAGATTCAGCTGCTCGGCTTGCTGCTTGAGTTTAGGCATCTCTGCGCCATCGCCAATCAAATGCAGCTTGGCTCGCCCGCCCTGATCTAAAAATCCTCGGAAACCATCCAGTAGCAAATCCAGCCCTTTATGTTCCATCGCGATGCGGCCGCAATAGCCGATAGTTAGACCTTCTTCTTCGCGTGGCGCAGCCGATACCTGAGGAATGGGTGGCTGACCGTTTGGAATCAAGGCCGCTCGTTGTGGCTGTACCAATTGCTGGGCATTATCAAGTACTGAGCGTCCCGTGGCAATCAAAACAGCTGCTTTCTGGATCAAGCGCTTTTCGAAGAGTTCAAAGTAGATTTTCTTTTTCCAGGCCCGACGCTGTAAGGCGGCGGGAGCTAGTGCACCATGTGGCGTATAGCAGTATGGAATATTGCATTTGTGGAATCGTTGTACACTTAGATAAAACTCAGGGATGAATCCACCGTGGAGGTGGAAAACCGTAGGCCCCGTTAAGCCATCGATAGCGGCTTTGAGCTTAGTCGGTAGCTGTAATTTATTCTTTTGAGCTTGAAATAGTCGCGTACGGTAAGCACGATCTGGATAATCGTGGATAGGGTTCGGCGTGATGCCCCACAACTCAACATTATAACCCAATCGGTGCTGAGTGCTAAGCATTTCGTGTACAAGCTTGTTGACGCCGTTCATACGTTCGGGATTAGCTTTCCCCAGAACCAAGTGGATGATTTTCATAAGCAGATTTTATTTTAACAATTGCTACGATGTATACGACTTGGGCCAAAACTTGAGTCAGTAGCATTCCCAACAACAATCCGTTAATCCCCCAATATTCTAAGATGGGATAAGCGATCAACAAGCTGAAAATGGCGCCAACAACGTAGCCGATAAAAATAGGACGGGTCAACTCCAGAGTTCGCAGCGCAAACCGTAAAGGGTGCCCGATGTAAACGAAGAGATATAAAATACAGAAGCCCACCAAAATGTAGCTATACTGAGCGTACTCTGCGCCATACAGTAAACTAATGAGCCAAGGTGCCGTGGCCGCCATCACCATTAAGAGACTAATGACCAATACACCAATTTGCATCGTCATTTGACGTAAGTATTGTAACAGTCCTTCCAAGCCTTCTTTGGCATAGCGTTGTGCAGCGTAAACAGGGACAAGGTTTTCCATGGATAAGAAAAGGACGTGTACCAAGCCAACCGTGTTTTGAGCAATCCGCACGGCACCGACCGCCAAGGTCCCTAAGACCGCTCCTCCGGCAATGATGAAAAAATTACCGCAGAGCCATTGTAGTAAGGCTGTCCCCAGCAACCATTTGGAAAAATCAAAATGCCGATCAACGATTCTTTTCAAGGCCGAAAAGGTAAAGTTGGGTCGTTGAATGAGCCGAAAACTCAGGACTACAAGCACCGTATAAACCAGCAATAAAACCGAAAAGGTCTGCGATAAATCCAAAAGACTTTGTACAAAAAGCAAGCATAGACCACCAACCTGAAGCAGGAATAGTAAACTGTCCAAGATTAGAGGCCAACGTAATTTCTTTTTTACAAAACAGTATTTTCGACTGAAATCGTAATATAAACACAAGCCAACTAGCACACTTAATTTGAGGTGCAGCAGCCAAGAAATATCAAAAAACCAATCGGTGTATTGTATCAATCCTAATACCACAAAGCAGGTCACCCCCGCTCCGATACTGAGCAATAATTGGGCGGTGTGCAGTGCCCCTTCGTAATCTTTTTGCTCCGATGCCCGCAACTTGGGCAAAATAGACAGCATCGGCTTGGTAATTAAGGCTTGGGCGATGCTCATCGCAAACAAAATCACCATCCACAGCAAAACAAATTCTCCGTAAATCTTCAACCCTAGAAAACGCGCCAGCAGAATCCCCGAGAGAAAGCTTGTCCCACTGACCAACGCTTGGTCAATAAAGACCAAACCGCCACTTTTGAATCGTTGTAGAATCTGTGTTAACATCTATCAGTTTGTTCCATTGAGTACACAATGGATGTTTTCTAAATTATAAGCATCCAGAAAAGCCTTGTGCTTTTTCAAGCGATGCACCCTGGATTTTCCTTTCCTGAGTACCATCAAATTGAGATCACTTAAGCGCATCGCCGCCGCCGCATCAATCCGTTGACTCGTAGCCGCAGTATCAATCAATACCACATCGTAATTATTCTTCATTTCGGAAAGCAGCAATGCGGTCTGAGGTGCGAAAAGCAAGCTGGAAGGCATCTCGTTGCCATCTTCAGCGAGGTACATGAAATCTGGTTGTGGAAAATTAGCCGAAGGAACCGGAGCATTAGTCTTTGCTTCTTCTGTCTTGGATGGTGCAAAAATATTTTTGAGGCGCGGCGTCTTGAAGTTCATATCAATCAATAAAACACGTTTGCCGTAGCTCGCCAGCAAACGTCCCAAACGCTCGGCAATGAAGGTCTTTCCTTCGTTTTGATCACCGGAAGAGACCGTGATCATCTTACGGCCTTCAAAAAACTCGAGGTTGGCAATATTCGTGTAGAGATTCAAAACCGGATCGGAGGCATCTAAAGCGCGCTTACGCTGCTTATTCACCGTTCCAATAACGGGGAGATCCAGTTCATCGGTGATATCTTCTACCGAACGGATAGTTGCAAAAAAGAAATTGAGAATATAAATAAGGATCAAGCTGACAATGATGGAAAGAAAAACCGCCGCTCCCGTAATCAGCGCTTTATTCGGTGAAACTGGTTTTTTAGGCACCACAGCGTAGTCGACCACTTGGTGTAGCGGCTGATCCGCAGAGCTATTAATACTTAGCTCCATTCGCCTCTTAGTCAAGTAGTTATAGGTTTCTTCCTTGAGCATGAATTCACGTTGAAGCATCGCTAATTTTCGCTCCTTCCCGGGGTAAGATTTAAAACGCGATTGTAGCTCGTCAATACTAGCTCCAATTTCGGAGCGTTTCTCCTCGGCATTGATTAGTTTTTTATCAATGGATTGGGTAACGAAGTCCTTTAGCTCATTGATTTTTCGATTGATTGTGCGCATTTCGAGGCTCGTCTCCGGATACTTCTTAGACAGCTCGATCTTTTCGATTTCCATATTTTTGAGCTGGAGAAAAGTGTTTTTAAACACATCATCTTTGATGGCTTCAAAATTTGGAGAGAAACCTGTAAGGCTTAAATCAGACTTCAAAAATTCATGCACATTGCGCAGTTCGATCTCTTCCAGATCGATGGCAATTTTATTGATGTCGTATTGATTGAGTTGCCGTAAAATGGATTCCGTTTCCTGCTTGGGGTTAACGATTTCGTGTTTTTTTCGGTAGCTCGCTAAGCGTCTGGAAGCGTCTGTCATTTCATCCCCAATTCGATCCAATTCCCGATCGATAAATTCTAAAGTCTTAGAAGCTTTAGCTGTTTTATTCTCCTGATCCGTTTCAATGTACACCCGAATCAGTTCGTTGAGAAAAGCGGCAGCCTTTTCCGGCACTTCGTTTTTGTAATGGAGTTTGACAATGTAAATCTCTTTATCCACCGGTCGAACAAAGAAGTTAGATTTATCTACACCAGCTACCAGTGTAGGTGTAGCATTAATTTTAAACTCAAAAAAATCACCTACCCGCAATGCTTCAGGCTTTTCACGAAGCAGCGTTAAGTTCGGCCGGACCCGGAGACTCAATCGATTAGAATCCGCGTAAACTTTATTGAAGGTGAGCGTGTACAGATACTGATTTTTCTCGGCATCGGCATACATGCGGAATTTTCCGTCTCCTTTATAGTATAAAAAGTAGGACTTATCGTAAAGACTGGAATCAATCATTCGATAATCCAAGATAAAAGGCGATTCACGGTAAAGCTCAATCCGTTTAACCTTTCCAACCCGATAATAAGACACATCGAAATCCAGGTTATTCAATACCTTTTCGCGGAGCGATTTGGATTTAAACAATTCCACTTCGGTTAGAAAGTTACTACCGGTAGAAGCTGAGGTCCCATCATCAAAAAGGGTATAGTCACCTGATTCTAACTCGCGATTGTCGAGCTTGATTGAAGCCGATGCTTCGTAAATCGGTACCATATAGCGGATAGCGTATTGAGCCAGGCAAAAGGCCAATACCATGAAGGTCAACAACAAGGGAAAACCCCGAAGGACCGGAAGAATTAATATTTTGAACTCCTTTTTTAAGTTCATGGGCTTATCTCACGAAAGCGGACACCACCAGTGCCGCACCGGTAATAATACTTGCTACAGGGATCGTCCGACTAATAACTTCGTCGGATTTCTTCCGCTTGACGGGCGGAACGTACACAATGTCATCGGGGCGGATCACGGCATTACGCTCGTTGATCACGGCTAAAGAAGTGAAGTTGACCGGAAATTTGACCATTTTACCATCGACCTCTCTAATGATGAAAATCTCATCGTGTTTTGCGTATTTAGTCAGTCCTTCTGCCTCCCCTATCAATTGCACTAAGCGGACCTCTTCATTATCAATTTGGTACTTCCCTGGATTTTTGACCTCTCCGAGTACCGTCACAAAGTGATTTAGCACACGAACATTAATCACTGGATTCTCAATGTGCTTGGCGTACAACTCCTCCAGGAAGTATGCTGCTTCTTTGACATTGTAGTCCACGAGACTCACTCGACCGATTTTGGGTAAATTCACTTCACCTTCTTTATCTAAAATCACCCAACGTCCCGTCGCTTCATCCGACATATAAGGGCTGTTGATGGATCCAATACTCAGATCATTGTGTCCCCAGATGCTGATGGTAATCTTGTCGCCCGGTGCCAAAGTTGGCGGCTCGGGGTTCATCAACACGAATTCAGTCATTTTAGCGGCTGGAATGTGGTTGGTCTCGAAGAGTGTCGGTGCCTTACAAGCTGAGATAGCAAGAATCAAAGAAAGCGTTATTGCCCGGGTGGCGGTCAGTAGCATGAGTTTTTGATTTCGTCTTTGTGTAAACGTAAAAACCGTAATGAGAGTCAGCTTTTCGTAGAGCCGTGAATAAAATCAGGCTTTTCATATTATTAAAAATATGATTACAAACAGTATGCCGGAAAAGGGACAAATAGAGCGTAGAAAGAGTAAAAGGTTGATAATGAGAACAATAACTAGTCTTGGATGGAAGAGTGCACACAGTGCTTTTCTAGCAATTGCTCCACTTCCTGGTCGTAATCACGGGTATAACCAAGATCACGGGCGGTGAGCAAGTCGGTGCAAGCGGCGGCATTTTGTTCTAAGGCCAGAAAGACTAGCGCGCGATTTTTGTAGGCATACGCATTGGCGGGGAATAATCGAATCGCTTGGTTGAGATCAGACATGGCCTGATCGTATTCGCTGAATTTGTATTGAATGAACCCTCGATTGCAGTACAATACCCCAGCTTGTGGAAACAAATCAATCGCGAGATCATATACTTGCAAGGCTTTTTGATACTGTTCACCCAGCAAGGCAGAATAGCCGAAGTTAGATAAGGCCACCAGATCGTTAGGGGCTAGTTTGAGTACTTCGGAAAAATAGAATTGGGCGCGATCGTACATCCGTAATTCAAGATACTGATTGGCCAAGTGATTAAGGGTGAAAACATTGCTACTGTCTAACTGCAAAGCGGTTTCGAGATAGCGGAATGAAGCCGGGATTTGCTCCAGTTGAAATTGAGTCTTTGCGAGGAAGCACAGCGCTTTGATCTTTTGGTCGATTCCTCCGGCAAAGCGATGGGCGGCCTCAAAATCGTTGAGTGCACGGCCGTTTTCGTGAAAAGAATAGAACAATTGCCCCCGCATCAGGAAAAAATCCGCATTCTCCGGTTCAAGGGAGAGTGCCTGATCAAAATCAGAAAGTGCTGCAACGTAGGCAGAATTGTCAATTTGATCCAGGGAGCGATTATGGTTCATTAATCCCGCAGTGACCATCGCGCGGGTGTGGTAATAAAAAGCATTGAGAGAATCGCGTTCGATGGCCTGGTCAAGCAACAAACGGGCACTATGATCGTCATTTTGGGCAATGGCCATCATCGCACGTCCAAAGTACGTACTTGCCGTTTGTGCTCTAGCCGTGAAGTAGCTGAGCACACAAAGAATGGTTATCAGGAGTAACCTCATAATTTTTACCGGATCATCACACCCCGCTTATTCAGGAAGGGAATCGGCGTAAAGTTAATTTCCGAAATGCTTCCTTTCACAAACACATATTTTTTATCATACATATAACCTTCATACTGAAAACTCACCCAATATTCGTTGGTGATATCAAATAATTTGGTTTGTATGGGTTCTATTTTATGAATTTGCAACGGCCCAATTTCTTCAAAAAAGTGCCGTAACACGGTGGTTTTGATTTCTTCTCCATCTAATTCGCCGTAGCCTCGTGAGTTGATCAACACACTGCGAATCTTCTCATCTTTCAAGTTGAGTACAAATACATCCCACAACTCTTCTTCTTCACCCGGAACAATTGCAATCGCTAAATCTTCTACTTTGTATTGAGGAATATCTTTTTTCATCTCAGCGTCAAACTTTCAGTGTAAAGGTACTACGCAATCCAGTGTAAAGAAAAGTTTTGATCGTCAATTAAACCTACATTTACAAACCGACTTTGACCAAAATTTATTACGTAGACCGACTAGTTTATGGTTGTTTTATCTGCTCTTCAACAAAAACGAAACCAAACAAATTCGCAAAGTGTTGGCGTAATTTGGTTTTAACTTCTTCCATTTCCACCGGATATCCTAACTCTGCCGCCAGACTAGTCACCGCCTTATCCGCATCGTTAATCCCACAAGGAACGATGTAATTGAAGTAATCCAATTTAGTGTTTACATTAAAGGCGAAGCCGTGCATGGTAACCCATCGACTCAGATGTACGCCAATGGCACAAATCTTACGAGCCGGCTGAGCCGCTTTAGGTGGCAACCAAACGCCAGTATAATCCGGAATGCGAGTGGCGGAAAGACCATAATCGGCTAAGGTCCGAATCACCGCCTCCTCTAAATAGCGAACGTACTTGTGCACATCCGTAAAAAAGCAATCTAGATCAAAGATGGGATAACCGACCACCTGGCCTTCCCCGTGAAAGGTGATATCACCTCCCCGATTGATTTTATAGAACTCAATGTCTCGGGCTTTAAGCTCTTCTTCTGACAATAGAAGATGGTCTAAAGATCCGCTTTTACCCAAAGTGTAAACGGATGCGTGCTCACAAAATAGCAAGTAATGCTGCTGAGTCAGTCGTTCAGGATCATCAATAGCAAGTTGCCGATTATGTCGCTTGGTAGCAACCAATCCGTTTAGTATTTCCTGCTGTAAATCCCAGGCGGCCTGATACTTAATCCGGCCCAGATCGCGATAGATGACTTTTTCCATACAAAATCTTCAACTCCGGTGGTGCAAAGGTAGGCTATGATGTTTTGTTTTTAGCAAAAAATATTAGTTTTCGGGTTCAAAACAAAACCAGAAGTTAATATGCTGACCACCCTTTTTTTCCAATTACTAATGTTATTCAATTTTTCAGCCGAAACGCCTACAGAAGCGATGACTACGGCTATGCCCAGAATTAACGTACAGGGCAACCAATTTGTTAAGCCGGATGGTACAACCATCGTGTTTCGAGGATTAAATACCAGTGATCCGGATAAATTGGAAAAAGATGGCCACTGGAATAAGGCATATTTCGAAGAAATTAAAAGCTGGGGCGCTAATTTAGTGCGCTTTCCGGTACACCCAACCGCGTGGACTGAACGAGGGGAAAGTGCTTACTTAGAACTTTTAGATCAAGGCGTTCAATGGGCTACCGAGTTAGAAATGTACGTCGTCATCGACTGGCACAGTATTGGAAATCTCCGCTCGGAACTTTTTCAGCATCCGATGTACGAAACCACACGCAAGCAAACTTTTGAATTTTGGCGAACAATTAGTAAACATTATGGCAAACATCACACCGTTGCTTTTTATGAATTGTACAATGAGCCCACCACCTTTTCTGGGCAATTAGGGGTGTGCAATTGGACGGATTGGAAAGCCTTAAATGAAGAAATGATCACGATCATCAGAGCAAATGGTGGAGAAGGGATTCCCCTGGTAGCAGGATTCAACTGGGCTTATGATCTCACCCCGGTCAAGTATCAGCCCATTGCCGCAGAAGGTATTGCTTACGTAAGTCATCCTTATCCACAAAAACGGGAGCAGCCCTGGGCACCAAAGTGGAACGAAGACTGGGGATTTGTCAAAGCGACTTATCCGGTAATCTTGACGGAGATTGGCTATTGTGGTCCTGATGCACCGGGAGCGCACATACCAGTAATCAGTGACGCCAGCTACGGCGAAGCCATTATTGATTACTGCGATCAAGCGGATATTTCATATGTGGTGTGGGTCTTTGATCCGCTGTGGTCACCTAGTTTATTTTCGGACTGGAATTTCACCCTCACGCCTCCGGGAAAATTCTTTAAGGCGCGTATGCAACGATATTAAGCACGTGAGAAGATTTATTCCTTGCGCCAGGGCACGTGATCGTAGCTAATTACTCGACGTAATCGCCATTTGTCTTCTTCTAAAATCCATAAATGCATGAATCGTGCTTTAACTGTCGGAATGACCGCATCTCCGGTTGGACGAATAAAGAATTGGTGGACACCGTTTTGTACCACACCATAGAGTTTTCCGTTACTTCTCAATGGAAAAACTTCCATGGTACCTTCCACTAGTTTTCGTAAAGGTCGCTCTGGATTGTTACAGATATTATTTTCCGCGGTTTTAATAAACGCGGCTTTTCCATCGGTGATGCCCCCCTTGTCGTGGTAAAATTCAAAATCATCACTAATCAAAT
Organism: Saprospiraceae bacterium; assembly: GCA_028285085.1. Lineage (GTDB taxonomy): Bacteria > Bacteroidota > Bacteroidia > Chitinophagales > Saprospiraceae > JAHDHW01. Next base: position 13,660 of record JANQQI010000104.1, read on the forward strand.
CGGGCAAGGCGTAAAGATCACAATCATTAAAAGCGTAGGTAAACACCAGACTATCCATGCTAAAAAGGGTCTTGTAAAGCTGGGAAGTATCCGCTACTTGTGCTTTTACCGGGGTGAGACCAAGGCACAAAAGGCAGCAACCCAAAAAAAGAGATCGAAGGTTAATCATAAGACATGTTTGTTATTTGACGTATTTATCCAAAGAATAGTTACAATTCAGGATAGTACGTTTTTACATGTTTTCCTTCATGCTGTCAAAAACTTCTATCTTCACAGCATGAAGCGATTAGTGTATTTTCTTGTGGCCTCAATCACGTTATTCGTGGCTTGTCAATCCGACCGGACTAAGCCACTTACAGTTGCTACCGCCGCAAATATGCAATACGCCATGCGTGCACTGATCAAAGCTTTTACGGCCGAATCCGGGATTGACTGCCAAGTCGTGGTCAGCTCCTCCGGCAAGCTCACGGCACAAATTCAAGAAGGCGCCCCTTATGATATCTTTTTCTCCGCGGATTTAAAATATCCAACTACGCTCGCTCAAAAAGGATTGACGACCTCTATCCCCGAAGTCTATGCCTACGGTGAATTAGTACTTTGGAGCACTGTCAAAAATCTAAACCCAACCTTAGCATTACTCAGCTCGAATCGCGTCCGGCATGTGGCCTTAGCTAATCCCCAAATTGCGCCCTACGGCCGCGCTGCGGCAGAAATTCTTCAAGCCAACGGGATTTACGATCAATTAACCGACAAGCTCGTCTTCGGCGAAAGCGTCGCTCAAACCAATCAGTTCGTCTTATCTCAAGCTGCAGAAGTTGGCTTTGTGCCTAAATCCGCTATTCTTTCCCCACAGCTTCGTTCTGAGGGACAATGGACGGCACTTGACACGCAGAGCTACACCAGAATTATTCAAGGCATGGTCATCTTGAAAAGCTCGGCGGATAAACAAGCCAAGGCAGAGCAATTTCGCAGTTTTCTCTTTAGTGCTACCGGCAAGCAAATACTCCGCGATTTCGGTTATCTTGTGCCCGAAAAATAAGTGCACATGATTGATTGGACGCCACTGGTCCTTACCTTTCAACTGGCTTTGATTACCACCTTGATTTTGGTATTACTGGGGATACCCCTTGCCTATTGGCTGGCCTACACCCGCCACAAAATCAAGCCGGTAATTGAGACACTGGTTAGCATGCCTTTAGTACTTCCACCAACGGTCCTCGGTTTTTATTTGCTCTTGGCCTTTAGCCCCGCTAACGCCTTTGGGCAGTGGCTGGATCAGTGGTTGGGATTACGGCTGGTGTTTTCATTTCCGGGCTTAGTGGTCGCCTCAGTACTGTATAGTTTACCGTTCATGGTCCAGCCGATTCAAGCTGGTTTTGCGAATTTGCCGGGTTCTCTAGCTGAAGCCGCGGCTACCTTGGGAAAGTCTCGCACCACTACCCTGCTCAAAGTCCTCTTACCCAATATTAAGCCAGCCTTACTTACCGGTATTGTTTTATCCTTTGCACACACTATTGGTGAGTTTGGGGTGGTCCTGATGATTGGAGGTAACATTCCAGGGCAAACTCGGGTGGCATCTATTGCCATTTACGATGAAGTGGAAGCCTTAAATTATGGTGTGGCCAATGCTTATTCCTTGGTACTTTTTGCTATCACCTTTTGTATTTTACTCACTGTTTACTTGATCAACGGTGGCTACTTGAAACGTTGGGGCTCATGATTAGAATGCAAATCCGTAAACAGTTGCATGCGCCTCAAGGAGAAATGACTTTAGAGGTGGACTTACAAATCAGGCCAGAGGAATTTGTGAGTATTCACGGGCCCTCCGGGGCTGGGAAGACGTCCTTGTTGCGAATGCTGGCGGGATTAATGACACCCGATGCGGGGTTCATCAAAGTAGCCGATGTCAGTTGGTTTGATCAAAGCCGAGGTATCAATCTGCGCCCCCAAAAGCGAGCGATTGGATTAGTATTTCAAGACTATGCCCTTTTCCCCAACATGACGGTTCGACAGAATCTAGACTTTGCTTTGTCAAAAGGAGGGGATAAAAAACGAGTGGATCATCTCATTGAGCTTACGGAGCTGGGCGATCTACAACAGCTAAAACCGGGCAAACTATCCGGTGGGCAGCAACAGCGAGTGGCTTTAGCCAGGGCCTTAGTTCAACAACCACAGGTCTTGTTACTCGACGAGCCGCTTTCAGCGCTCGATCCTGCCATGCGACGTAAAATGCAGACTTATATTCTGGCTTTGCACCGAGAATTTAAGCTGACGACGGTCCTGATTAGCCATGATTACGCCGAAATCGCCGCTCTTTCCGATCGGGTATTCGCAATCGATAAGGGCCGTATTCAAGATGAAGGCTCAGCTATTGAAGTCTTACAACGTCAAAGCCACCACGGTGGTCTACTACAGCTTAAAGGGATTATTGAGGCAATTGTGCCAACCACTTCAGGAACAAAACTTAAAGTGCAAATCGGCAAGCAAAGCATTGAAGTTATTGTAGACATCAATCAAGCAGCTTCCCTTGAAATTGGTGATCAAATTCAGTTCACCACCCAAATTTACGGATCTGCCATTCGAGTACTCAAATGATCGCCTGTGCCTCAATTTCGATCATAAACCCCGGATTGGCTAAGCCTTGAACACTAATCCAACTACTGGCAGGAGGAGTTGTTCCAAAATAACGCTGTAAACCTTCGGTAATCAAAGGTCCATCACCAGCAGTGTAATTCACTTTGTATATCCTCAGCATGACAATGTCTTGCAATGTGCCTCCGGCCTCTTGCATTGCTATTTTTAAATTAGCAAAGGCCTTATCAATTTGAATGGCTAGGTCATCCGCCCCCTCAATATTTTCGTTGGTGTCCCAGGCAACTTGCCCGGAGATAAAGACCATTTTCCCCGGTTGGGCTACCGTGATCTGTGAAAAGCCATATTGAAAGCTGTTAAAAAGGGTATCTGGATTGATACATATTTTACTCATCTATTAATCATTTTCATCGGTAATTATCAAAATAATGTTAACCTCTAAATTTCATTAAAAATGAACTATATTTATCATCAACAACACAATTCGACTCAGCTGTAAACATTCAGAATCTAATAATTTAATACCCCTCATGCCCACAAATTTCTACCTCTATTTCCTCGTTGCTTTCATCCCTTTAATCATTGGCGCGGTGTATTACGGCGTCCTGTTCAAAGAAGCTTGGATGAAAGTTAACCATTTTAATAAAGAATCTCTGAAAGGGGCAAATATGGGTTGGATTCTAGGCATGACTTACTTACTGAGCATTCTAATCACTTTTTTCCTGACAAGTGTCGTGATTCACCAACTGCACGTATCTTCCCTTGTATTTCCAGATGTCTTTGAGCCCGGAAACGAAGCACCACAAGTTTTAAGTGACTTTATGAATAAGTATGGTGATCGACATCGCAGCTTCTTTCACGGTATGATTCACGGTGGTACCGTCGCCATTTTCTTTATCATGCCCGTCATCACGATTAATGGCCTCTTCGAGCGACGAGGTTTCAAATATTCTCTCATTCACTTCGGTTACTGGTTTATTTCCTTAGTCCTCATGGGTGGGATGATTTGTGAGTATTTAGGTTTAGCTCCGGCCGAGCAGACCTTATTTTAAGCTGGATGATTATATCTCTGGAAGTCCAGTAAAGCGAGATAAAAGCACAGGATATTATTAAGGATTAGTAGTCCACCGGATGCGTTCAGCTCTTCTGCTGGGCCATTTTCCCCTAAGCTGTTTAGAAGGATTTATCATTTCTATTCATATAGAAACAGACATTCATCACTTTAAACTCAAAATTATGTTTGCTAATTTTTACATCTTTTTCCTCGTTGCACTCATCCCTCTTTTGGTTGGTGGGATTTATTATGGCCCTTTGTTCAAAAGCGCTTGGATGAAAGTCAATGGATTTACCGAGGAGTCGCTCAAGGGGGCGAACATGGGCGTCATATTTGGATTGACCTATCTATTTGGTCTGATGGCCGCCTTCTTCTTGACTAGTGTCGTCATCCACCAAACACACATTTTTTCCATGCTATTGCCCGAAGTTGGTGAAGCTGGTAGTGTCACTCAAGAAGCCTTCAAAGGATTAATGGGCGAGTATGGTGGTCGGTATCGATCATTTGGACACGGTGCTCTACACGCTGGTGTGATGGCTATATTTCTAGTCCTACCGATTCTAGCCGTTGTATCTTTATTTGAGCGCCGGGGATGGAAATACATTTTCATCCATTTGGGCTATTGGTTTATCACCTTGGCTCTAATGGGAGGAGCCATTTGCCAGTTCATAGAATACACACCTGTGCAATAATTCACAATTGGCTTTACCAATTCGAGATGCTTTGGGTAAAATCTTTACGCAATAAGAGGTGAATATGGGTTAAGACGATCTCTCCCATCGTTTGACAACTCAGAAAAACATCTGCCTTATGGTGATAGGCTAGTTCTTCCTTGAGTTGCTGAACTTTAGTAGGGCTCGATATTTCATCTTGGATCATCACGTCAAAAAGCGATTCAAATTGCTCTTTAGATGCCTTAACACGTGCAGCGATCAAGGCCCGTTCTTCTAGTTGATATTGTCGAACGGTTTCGGGGGTCATATGGTCGAATCCGAGGAAGATAATGGGGTTGTTTTCTTTAAAATACTGTGGCAAATAGAAGCTTTTTCGTCCCTCGTAAGACTGTTGATCAAAATCAATGGCCCGCATGCGATACTGATTACCTTCAATATCCGGGGTAATGTCAATCACATAATTATAGGCCCGCATGTCGCCAAGCAGCCGCACAAAACAGCGCTCGTTGAACTTGACAAATTCCTTGGCCATGCGAATTTGGTTGAAGGTAGAATCCTGGAGATTTTTACTCATAAAATCATCTCCGGGTATTCCCGCAATATGCTCCTCTATAAGCGTATCTTCATCTACCAGATACATCACGTGATTGGGTGAAAGTAAATCTTCTAACTCCAGTCCGTACACCCGACTAGCGTCTGCTTTTTTAATATAAAAATGATCGTAATTATCGTTTAAACGGTTAATAATCCGAATACGAAAGGGCTTAGTATTACCAAAAGTACAGTAGTCGACCCGAGCCACATCCAAATGCTCAATAACGTCCATATCTCCGTCCGTTTTCAAAAGCGCGTAGATATGCGTCAAGGAATGGTATAGCTCTTCCCGATCGGATTCTTGATAGTAGACAGTCTCCCAATAGGTATTTTCGCCCGCCTGATTTAGTAGTTCTGTGGAGGCTGTATAACGCAGGAGATCTTCGTAACGTACTGGCAAGTCTGCTGTCCGATTGTGGCTACTTAGATAGGCTCTGAATCCGTCACTAATGGGATAAAAGACCTTTTTTTTCGAGGGTTTATTGCCTTGCATACGGTTTTCTACGGTTAGTTGGTGATTTTGATTTGTAGAAATACTGATATAACCAAAAATTATAAGATATTAAAGTAATTAGATCTAAATAAGCAGTTTGACGGAATTATCGATACGCCATTTTTCTAAAAATTCAAAAATGACTTCACTACTTCCATTTAGTCAGTTTTTTCAATAATTTTTTAAATTTAAAATTGCTTATTGATAATTTCTTTTCGTCTCTTACCCAAAATTAAGGAATACCCATGCGTATAAAGAAACGCTTTCTGATCCCGGCGGTTATTATCGCCGTCTACGCCTTTGGCCCTCGAAAAGATTTTCAGCCCATTGATAGCACACCCAGCCAGTTGAACATGCCATTGACAGATTTGACCGCGTGGGTTACCGCTAAAGATGCCAATGTCTCCGATCTCAAACCTGACAATGAGACGCGACTCATCTGGGCGGATTCGGTTCGACAGACGCCTTACAGTGTGGTCTATTTACACGGTTTTTCGGCTAGTCCGATGGAAGGTAATCCCGTGCATATCGAATTTGCGGAACGCTACGGATGCAATCTTTATATTCCTCGCCTACCTCAGCATGGTATTTCCAATCCGGAGACGTTCAGTGATCTCGAGCCAGCGGAGCTTATCAACGCGGCTAAAGAAGCCGTTGCCGTGGGGCAGCTCATTGGCGAAAAAGTCATTCTGATGTCTTGCTCAACGGGGAGCACCTTGTCGCTTTATCTGGCCAGCGAAACACCCGATGATATTGAGGCTTTGATCATGTTCGCCCCCAATATCGATCTACACAACAATGCCACCGAACTACTCACCATGCCTTGGGGGCCACAGCTCGCCCAAGTGCTAGTCGGCAAATATCGCTCGCTGGATGGCTTAATCGGAACGCCAAAAGCCCAGTATACGACCGTAAAATATCGAAGCGAAGGCCTTATCGCTTTAAAAGCATTGATTGAATCCACGATGACCGAAGACGTTCTGAAAAAGGTCAAACAGCCCTTCTTCATTGGCTATTATTACGAAGATGACGAACATTGTGACCAAGTCATTTCCATCGATAAGATCAAATGGTTCGAAAGCATCGCCGCTACGCCCGCCGAACAAAAAAGAGTGGTTCCTATTCCGGGGGCAAAAACACACGTTATTCCTTCAGGTTTACATTCGAAAGATATTCCGGGTTTGCAGAAAGCGGTCTATAGTTTTACGGAAGAAGTACTGGGATTATAAAACGTGATGAAGCTTTAATAATCTTCGGCAAAAGCAAAAATGCCTTCAAATAAACGCTGTAGGAGTCGTCGTTCTCGAGTAATAATCTCTGCCGTCCCCTGCATTTCCTGAGTAAAAGGAATGGATTGATCGTAGCTGGTGATCAGCGTTTTGGGTACACTGACTTGCAAGTTATAGACATCATCTTTGGGAATAATATCTTTTTGCTGTACCTCTCCACGTAACACGCCATATTCTCGGTACGGAAAGCTTTTGAGTTTAATAATCACGACCTGTCCGGTATCCACCTTGCCGGCACCAACTAATGGCAGTTTCACCCTGCCAAAGATATCTCCTTGCCCTGGGGGAACAATTGTCAGCATCACCTCTCCGGCCCGCACAAATTGTTGCTCGCTAGAAAAAGTCTCATAGAAGGTCACTTGCCCGCTCGCAGGCGCGTAAATCAGATATTGCTCCCGCCACTGCTCAATCCGACTCAAGAGTTTGCTGACATCCTCTTCCAATAAGCTGAGCAATTTAGCATTGGACTGTCCACTTTGCTGTTGGATGGTCTCAATTTCGTCACGCTGTTCTTCGATTTGAATCTTGATGGCGACAATACCCGTTTCCACATTTTTCAATTCTGTTTGTGCGCTCGTACGTGTTGCAATAGCTTTCTCCAACTGGCCCGAATATTTCTCGGGATTTGTGCTGTAGTTTTTTTGAATGCGCTTAATCTCGCGATTGGCTAAATTGATACGCTCCTGGATGTCTGGTTCTTTCGTCTCTTCTAACTCAATACTTTTTTCGTAACGTTTGATCTGCGCTTGCTTTTGCCGAATACGCTGACGATCAAAATCTGAGGCAGAACCAAGCAGATAATCATCATAATGCCGAAGGAATTCAGCATAAACCTCTTCTAAAGGTCCAAGCTGTAAACTACGATCCGGGCGAAAAGATCGCAAACTGGAGACACTGATCGGGATTAGGTCTTCCTCCAGTTGTCGCTCCAGCAATTCCATATCGTTACGCTGCGCCGGATTTTCCAAAATGAGTAAGAGTTCACCTTTTTGGACATCTTGATTTTCTGCGACCTTGACTTCAGCTATTCTTGCTGGAATTTCGGCAACCACATCAACTGGCGGAGTGGCCGTGGTAATCGTAATCGGTGCTTCAATCACATCGGGATAGCGAATGAAATAGCTTACAAAGATGAGTACACAAAAAGCAAGAAATGCCGTCAAAGTACCCCAACGTACGATCCAACGTGGTGGCTTACCGAGGATTTCCTGAATTTCCTCGCTGCGGATTTCTATGTTTTCGTGTGCTTCCAGTTTTTAAATAGATTTTTAATAAATCAATTCGTTGTGTAAAAGTACAAACTAGTATCCGAGTTCAAGCTGGTTTTTGATCAAGCGATAGTAGCTACCTCCTAAATTGACCAAGCGTTCATGTGTTCCTTGCTCGATGATTCGGCCTTGATCCAAAACAATGATATGATCAGCGTTACGTACGGTGCTTAATCGATGTGCGACGACCACCACGGTCTTTCCTTCGAAGTAGGATTCCAGATTTTCCATAATCTGCCGCTCGTTATTCGAATCCAAAGCATTCGTTGCCTCATCAAAAAAGAAGTAAGCCGGATCTTTATAAATAGCGCGCGCAATCAATAATCGCTGCCGTTGTCCCTGGCTCAAGCCCATACCTTCCTGGCCGATTTTGGTATTGTATCCCAAGGGTAAAGACTCTATAAAATCCTGAATGTTAGCCAATTTCACGGCCTTCAACAAGCGTTTTTTATCTACAATATCATCTCCTAATGCAATATTACGAGCAATGGATTCACTGAAAATATAACCATCCTGCAGGACGGCACCGCAGCGGTTTCGCCACATTCGAATTTGAAAATTCTGCAATTGAATATCGCCGAGCTTCACATTCCCTTCGGTAGGAGGATAGAAGTTGAGTAGTAGTTTGAGTAAAGTTGTTTTACCACTCCCACTCGTACCAACAATGGCGGTCGTTTTACCTTGCGGGATCAACAAATTGATCTCGCTCAATACCCAGGGAGAGTGTGGTCCGCCGTATTGAAAACTAACGTCTTCTAGTTGTAAATCCCCGTTTTCGGGCAAAATTGTGATTTTATCCGTTCCTGAAGATTCATCCTCGCGTTGATGGATATCGTTCATCCGCTCCAGGCTAATGCGTGCATCCTGAACGGCCCGGATGAATTCGATAATCTGTTCGACGGGACCATTCAATTGTCCAATGATGTATTGAATAGCGACGAGCATCCCCAAAGTCATTTGCCCTTCTACCACCGCCCGTGCAGCGACAAAAGAAATGAGAATGTTTTTGGATTCATTTAAAAAACGAGCGCCGGAGCGCTGCCATTGATCCACAGCTAAATAACGCGCGCTCACACGGTACAGCCGCGCCTGAATTCGTTCCCACTGCCATCGTTTATACTTCTCCGCATTGTGTAGCTTGATATCCTCAATCCCTTGCACCATTTGCATCAGGGAACTCTGGTTTGCCGCCAGTTGATCAAATCTTTTATAGTCTAACTCTTTTCTTCTTTTTAAAAAATATAAAACCCAAATCAAGTACAGCAGACTACCGACCAGAAAAATGATCAAAATAACCGGATCGAAATAGAATAAAACAACGCCAAAGATGACGAAGGTAAAAGCCGAAAAGATTGCCGTTAAAGTGGTCGAGGTCAGTAATTGCTCCACCCGTTGATGATCACTAATTCGCTGCATGATATCACCGCTCATACGGGTATCAAAAAAGCGAATCGGCTGGCGAAGTAGTTTCACCAAAAAATCTGAAATGAGGTTAATGTTGACCCTGACGCCAAGGTGAAGCAAAATCCACGAACGTAGAGATTCTACTAAGGTCTGGCTAAAGAACAGCACCGCGTAAGCGATAAACATGATAATGATGAAATTGGCGTCGCTCAGGGATATCCCGATATCGACGACCGCCTTCATGACAAAAGGGATGCACAATTGAAGAATACTCCCGAAAAATAAGCCTAAACCCAGTTGAAAAAGGAGTTTACGATGCTTGCGGAAGTAGGATAAAATATAGCTTAAGCTGGATTTATCGACCTCTTGATCGTCCGTAGCGTAAAAATCGGGCGTTGTTTCGAGCAATAAGAGCACCCCTACGCCTTTCCCTTCGTACTGATCACTAATCCAGCCTTCTTCGAATTCTTTACGCGTCATTTTGAAGACACCAGCGGCCGGATCACCTACCCAAACGTGTTTCTTGTTGGCCTTAAAGACCACTACAAAATGCGACTGCCGCCAAAATGCAATACACGGCAAGGGGATATCATCAATCAGTCGATCGTAATCAATTTTTACCCCAAGAGAATGTATCCCAATCGCTTCAGCTGCATCACTAATCCCCATGAGAGATACCCCCTGACGATCTACGAACGTCAACTCCCTTAAATGTTCGAGCGAATAGTAGCGACCATGATAGCGCGCAATCATGCGCAAGCAGGCAGCTCCACAATCCGTCTCGTCGTGTTGTTTGTAAAATGGAAAATTATTGGGCATCGGCTGTATTCCGCTTTTCTAAACCATTAGATTAAGTAAATGCTAATGGGTTGTTCTTCATCGGTGGCGCAGTTCGAGGGAATGAAATGCTTTAGAAGATCATTTCATCGACGATGCCGCTTGCAACAGGATTTTGAGTGTTTTCCTGTGTCGGACAGCATATTAAAACAAACCACAATATTTATACCGTATTCTTGATTTGCTCGGGTATGGTAGGCATTTCAAGATAAACGGTAGAATCGGTTTAAGATGCGTTTTTTTCTAATATTTTATTCATCCAATCAATTGTATAATCAAAAATCTGCTCGCGTATATTTTCATTGTGAATTTCGTGGTACAAATCATCCCAGATTTTAAGGTCTACAGCACTTGTGATTCGACTCGCGAAATCTGAAGTGGCTTGGGGATTCGTAATTTGATCTCCTCCACCGTGTTGTAAAAGAACCGGGCAAGACAAAACGCCACGAAAAGCTTCCAATACCTTTGATGCCTCCAGCATTTCGATCCCCATCCTTGCACTGACCCGGTCGTGCACCAAGGGATCATTTTTGTATTTCTGCACTTCGTCTTCGATCCTTGAAATATGCGAAGCATCCAAGCCATTTCCCTGGGTATACCCCGGAAAGATATTATTGATCAGTCGCGCGAAAGCTAATAACAAAGCCGGAGGCGACTGCCCCAATTTAATCCAAGGACCAGTAGCAATCGTTCCAGCTAATTTGGCCTGATTGCTAATCAAGTAGTTCAATACGAGATTCCCGCCCATGCTGTGACCGTACAAAAAGATCGGATGCTCCGGATATCTGGCCTCCGTTTGCTGCAGCAAAGTCTTAACCTCTTCCTGCAGCAGCGCATAACTCGGACAATGCCCCTTTGGGCCTTCGGATCGCCCGTGTCCTCTTCGATCATAAGCTACCGTGGCAAAACCATGATCGTGAAAATAAGCAATAACGTGCTCGTAGCGATCCATGTGCTCCCCAAGTCCGTGTACTAGGGCAATAACACCCTTTGGCGATGAGTGCGCCCAATTTTTAGCTTCTATCTTTAAGCCATCACTGGTTTGCCAACTAAAATTTTCTGTTTTCAATGTCGTTGGTTTTTATCGTTGCAGCCGCTGAAATTAGTAATTATTTGTCAAAACATCGTCCGAAACTTTGGTAAACAACCTTGCTGGCAGCACCTAGTTTCGGTAAAGTCGCTTACCATTTTTATAGCGAACCACTTTGGCATGAGGATATGCTTCCGCATCGATAGAACGGAGGAATTTGTTGGCGCTGCGCCAGTCCGCAAAAGGACCAAACAAGTAGGCATGAGTTCCCTCTTTGGTCAGTTCTTGTGTAATTTCATCATGACGGCTAAAGATTTCGTGGCTTGCCGATAGCTGGTTCGTACTCGTATAAAATTCAACCATGTAGCCACTAAAATCGTTGGACAAAGTCGAGAGTTGGTTAGTAGTAGAAGTTAATAACTTGTCCGATTCGTTACTTGTTTTACGGTCACGGTTTTTTAATAAGGGTTGATCTGGTTGCTGGTAATCTTTTTTATTGCTCGGCTTTGAAGTGGCTTCTTTTTTCTCGTTCTCATTGGGTGAGTCGTTAACTGAAATTTCAATCCCCGATTTCGATCTTAGAGTGTCCGTTTCAATCACATTCGGTTGATCCACATTAGGGGGTGTAGTTCTTTGATTCAGGCTATCTAAAGTTGTTTTTTTCTCTTGCTGCTCCAATTGTGTGGCAATTTCCTCGGGAAGTTCTTCGCCCGCAGCGACTCGAACGACCTCTTGATTTTCTAATTCAGCAAGTAGTTTATCAAATTGCTCACCCTGAATGATTTCCGCTAGCGTTTTCGCATCATTCGGATCTTCTTTTGAACGGCCCGTCACCTTTAATTCCGTACGGCGATTCTTCACGTGCTCACTTTCATCGCATTTTACGCCATTTTTGCAATGATTTACGATTTGTGACTCCCCATACCCTTTGGCTTGAATGCGGATAGAGTCAATTTCGCCCTTCTTTATGATATAATTCACGGCGGCCTCAGCACGCTTTTCGGATAAGCGCATGTTATAGGCATCCTTTCCTCGTGCATCCGTGTGTGATCCTAACTCTACAAGTAAGGTCGGATTATCTTTCAACAAGACGATTAATTGATCCAAAACCTTTTTAGCGGCCGTTTTGATTCGGGCACTATTTTTATCGTAATAGATGTTTTTAACCTCAAATCCCTTATTGATTTCAATTGGCTGTAATTCAACATTAGCAAGTAATGTTCCCATATTGTGCCCTTCCGTTAAGACATCAGATACGCCAGGCCGAACCTCTCCAACACCATCAAAACACAGAATACACCCTTCAACATTAACGTAGGCTTCCATTCGCTTGGTGAAAAATCCCTTTTTACGAATCATGATCGTATAATGATTCCCATCTTCGAAATGGCATTTGAAGGTTGGCTCCGGATGATCTTTCAAGGATAGGACTTGTTCTTCTTTGGTATTGTTATACACCTCGATCCAGGCACCGGAGATGGCGTCAGTGGGATTATTTTTCTTACGCTTCTCAGCAATCGTAACGTCGAATACATAGCCTGGTTTGCGGCGCATCTCCATTTTCAAAAACAGCTGTTCACCCGCCTTACGACCAATGGTAGATACGGCATCCTGGCGTGTTTCGAAAATATCCTTATTCGCAATGATCGTGAATTCCCCGTTTGTCGGCAATTCCACTTCAAACATCCCGTCCCGATTGCTTGCGGTCGTTAGGACCGGTTCATCCGCTCGATTAAGTACTTGGATTTGAACCAGATTGAGATAACCTCGGTTATTTTCTTCGAAAACATAGCCGGTCAGTTTGACGGTCTGAGCAGTTAACTGCCAGCCAAGGAAGAAGAGGAAAAAGCAAAGGATTACTTTTAGCTTTCTCATAAATTTTGTTTTATTGTCAAAAGTTGTGTGTAATGTTTGGAATCAGGTTATCAGATCATCAATTACAAACATTGTTCCTCGGGGCAAATTTAGTGAACTCTCCCAAGCTTTCAGAAACAGTAAAATGCGGACAGTTATCATTGAAACATGTTCCAGCCACTAGCTGTCTATCATTTGGGAAAGTTTAGAATTGTAAAGTTATAAAAAACATGAGTTTAAAAATTGTATTCATGGGCACCCCGGAATTTGCGGTGCCATCATTGGATATTTTAGTCCGCAACGGTTACGAGATTGTAGGCGTCATCACGGCAACAGATAAATACGGTGGTCGTGGTAATAAGAAGCTGATTGAATCCGCCGTTAAGAAATACGCCAAGGAGAAGGGCTTAAGAATCTTGCAGCCAAAGAATTTAAAAGCACCAGAGTTTGTGGAAGAACTCCGTAGTCTACAAGCAGACTTACAAGTCGTTGTTGCATTTCGTATGCTTCCTGTCGTAGTTTGGGATATGCCGCCCATTGGTACGATCAACTTGCATGGCTCGTTATTACCAAAATATCGGGGGGCAGCACCCATCAATTGGGCGGTCATTAAAGGAGAGCCTGAAACGGGCGTAACCACCTTCTTTTTAAAGCACGAGATCGATACCGGGGATATGCTTATGCAAGAAAAGCTGCCTATCGGCCCCGATGAAACGGCTGGAGAAGTGCATGACCGTATGATGTATTTAGGGGCTGAAGTCGTCTTGCAAAGTGTTCAGCGTATCGAAAGCGGTCAGTACGAGCTACAACCACAAGACACTTCTCTGGTGACAAAAGCACCAAAGATTTTTACCGAGACATGTGAGATCGATTTCAATCAAACGAGTGTTGCAGTGCACAACTTTATTCGGGGACTCAGTCCCTACCCTACGGCCTGGACATCACTCGATGAGCAGAAACTTAAAATTTACCGCAGCAAGTCTACACAGGAAGCACACGATCATCTTCCTGGACGTGTTTTTACCGATCAAAAGCATTGGATAAAATTCTCGACAGCTGATGGATATATCGAAGTCTTGGAGCTTCAATTGCAAGGACGCAAGCGCATGACCACCAAGGCATTTTTAAATGGCTATACCATTAATGACAACGGGCTTATAGTCTGATTTTTATAAAACTTTATTAGCGAGAAAATTTTAACTGAGTAAAATAATATTACACATGAAATATAATATTGAAAAATCTGAAGAAGATTGGCAAAAAGAGCTTGATCCAGAAGCCTACCGCGTGTTAAGGCAGAAAGGAACAGAACGTCCCTTTTCGGGTAAGTTCGATCATTTTTATGACCATGGTACTTATTCTTGCGCTGCTTGCAATTTCAAGCTCTTCTCGTCGGAACAGAAATACAATTCAGGTTGCGGTTGGCCAGCCTTCTGGGGGGAACTGGAATCAGCTAGCATTGAGCAAGTCCCTGACTTGAGTCACGGCATGAAACGCATCGAACTGCTTTGCTCCAATTGTGGTAGCCATTTAGGCCATATCTTTAATGATGGCCCGGCACCAACTGGCAAACGTTATTGCATTAACAGTGTATCCCTCAATTTCACGCCCAAATCTTAGTTAAATGAAATGCTTCCATCTCTTTTCCTTGGCGCTATTATGCTTGTCTAGTTCTCTTTATGGACAAGATCGCATCACTGGGAAAAATTTCGCCACACGTTCCGAAGTCATTGCGGCCAAAGGCATGGTGTGTACCAGTCAACCTTTAGCTACCCAAATTGGCCTGGATATTTTAAAACAAGGTGGAACGGCTATTGATGCCGCCATTGCGGCTAACGCCGCGCTTGGATTAATGGAACCAACGGGATGCGGCATTGGAGGTGATTTGTTTGCGATTATTTGGGATGCGAAAACCCAGAAATTGTATGGACTGAACGCCAGTGGTCGCTCACCTTTCGAGCTGACACTCGATTATTTCAAAGATAACGGCTACGAAAAGATTCCAGCCTTTGGCCCTTTACCCGTTTCGGTGCCAGGCTGTGTAGATGGATGGTTTGAAATGCACGATAAATTTGGGAAACTCCCCATGCAAACCATATTAGCTCCGGCTATTAGCTACGCCGAAGAAGGCTTTCCCGTTTCGGAATTGATTGCCTACTACATGGGACGTAGTGCACGTTTTCTACAAAAGTATCCGGGTTTTAAAGAGACGTACATGCCCAACGGACAAGCTCCCGCCAAAGGTGAGCTATTTCGTAATCCTTATCTGGCTAATACCTACCGACAGATTGCAGAGGGGGGAAGAGCAGCATTTTATCAGGGCGACATTGCAAAAACCATTGTCAAATACATTCGCGAGCAGGGTGGACTGCTCTCAGAACGTGATTTGGCTGAGCATAGCTCAACCTGGGTAGAGCCCGTATCAACGAACTATCGTGGCTATGATGTCTGGGAACTCCCTCCAAATGGTCAAGGCATTGCAGCGCTACAAATCCTCAATGTGCTCGAAGCTTACGACCTCCAAGGGATGGGATTTGGCAGTGCGGAATACATTCATACTTTCGTCGAAGCTAAAAAACTAGCCTACGAAGACCGTGCGAAGTATTATGCAGACATGGATTTCAACCAAATCCCCGTCGACAAGCTCATTTCTAAATCCTACGCAGAGGAACGCCGCCAATTGATCAACGATCAGCGAGCGGGGCGCTCCTACCCTGCCGGTGACTTGGAACATGGGGAAACCATCTATCTCACCGTTGCAGATCAGTATGGAAACATGGTGTCATTAATTCAAAGTAATTTCCGAGGGATGGGCTCCGGGATGACACCAGATGGACTTGGCTTTATTCTCCAGGACCGTGGTGAGCTATTCTCTTTAGAGGAAGGACACTTCAATGTATATGCACCACACAAGCGGCCTTTTCATACCATTATTCCAGCTTTTGTAACAAAAGATGGGCAACCATTCATGAGTTTCGGGGTCATGGGAGGTGCGATGCAGCCACAAGGACACGTACAAATATTGGTAAATATGATTGATTTCGGTATGAATCTACAAGAAGCCGGAGATGCCCCTCGTATCCAACACTTTGGGTCTTCCGAACCCACTGGAGGCCAAATGACCAATGGTGGACAGGTGGCTTTAGAAAAGGGCATTGAGTATGAAAGTATTCGCCAACTCATGCGTATGGGCCACCGCATTCGCTTTGATCTTGGCGGTTATGGTGGCTACCAAGCTATTATGTGGGATGCAAAGAATAAAGTTTATTATGGCGCTTCCGAATCCCGCAAAGATGGACAGGCTGCGGGCTATTAACCATTAAATCTATTATGAAAATACACCTGATTGATCTTCATTTTCGAAATAAGCCACAAGCCATTGCGTCTTATCTGGTTGAAACTTCTGTGGGACCGGTTCTAGTTGAAACTGGTCCACATAGCACGCTTCCGAATTTACAGACGGGCGTTGAAAAAATTGGTTATCAGCTAGAGGATATTCGCTATGTGTTACTTACCCATATCCATCTAGATCATGCAGGTGCTGCTTGGTATTTTGCTCAACGCGGGGCCAGGGTGTTTGTGCATCCGGTAGGACTTCCCCATCTTGCCGCACCAGAACGACTTATGCTCTCCGCTAAACGTATTTACCAAGATCAAATGGATAGCCTGTGGGGAGAGATGCATCCCATCGACGAGCAGCAGTTGGTTCCGATGGCTAATGCCGAAATATTGCAGGTTGGCGATACCGCTTTCACTGCCTGGCATAGTCCGGGACACGCAACTCATCACATCGCCTGGCAAGCAGGTAATGCGTTATTTACCGGTGATGTGGGCGGTGTGAAAATTGGAAAAGGGATCGTGATGCCGCCTTGTCCGCCTCCGGATATTGATCTCGAAGCCTGGGATCAATCGCTGAACTTGATTAGCACCTTGCCCGTTGACACTTATTATCTAGCCCATTTTGGGGCAGTCAGTGGTGATCTAGCTGCACATCGTAAGGCGCTTCGACAACGCTATCGCAGCTGGGCCGACGTGATTAAGACGTACCAAGATCGAGGAGACACGCAAGAACAAATGATAGAACAGTTCAGTGCGTATGTCGCCCAAGAACTAAGAGACGTTGGATTAAACCAAATAGAAATTGAAGTATACGAAAGTGCAAATCCGAGTTGGATGAGCGTAGCAGGATTGCTACGCTACTGGAATAAACGTAATAAAAACAAGTAGATCGTTTTGAGAATTAGAAACGCGTTGCAGGCAGCATTTCTTTACCTTTTTCCAAAAGCTTTTTGACAATCTGAATTTCGGGTAAAGCGACCTCTTTAGCGTCTTCGTCTTCCAAAACTTTAGCGGCACTGCAATTAGGATGAACTTCAAAATCAGTTCCCGCGTTGTTGATGAACACGTAGGAGCCGAAACTGAATACTATCAGCAGACCGAATAAAAGATTGCGAACGTTAAGACTTTTCATGCTTTCTTGGCTTTGAGGCTTTTCTTTTTCCTCTATTAAAGGTTTATTATTTATCACAATTGGTCACATTTAATCGACCAATAACATATAAATTCATACCAAAATGACAACCTCTGATCGTAAGTGTTGCATATTTCTATATTAAAGTTACCACAGAAGTCACTTTGGTTCGTTTGTTTAACATTTTTTAACGCCTTTTTTAACTAAACTGTTCCCTCAGCTACCCAAATTCCTACTCATTTTCATCATTAATTTGAATTAAGGAGCAAACTTGAGATCAAAAACCTCGTAATGTATCATCCATATCAGCCGTTAAAAACAAACAAATCTATCTCCAAAAGGGCTAAAATTCATCAATTTATCTATAGTTCTCCTCGGGGAATTGCATCAATCAGCTTTTTCGTATAGGCAGATTTGGGATTAGCATAAATCTCATCCGCCGTCCCCATTTCTTCGATTTTTCCTTTATTCATAACAATCATACGATCACTGATAAATTTCACTACTGACAGATCATGCGAGATGAAGATGTAAGTCAATTGATATTTTTGGCGGAGATCCACCAATAGATTCAATACTTGTGCTTGCACCGATACATCCAGTGCCGATACGGACTCGTCGCAAACGATGAATTTGGGATTCAATGCTAAGGCGCGTGCAATACAAACCCTTTGCCGCTGTCCACCCGAGAATTCGTGTGGGTAGCGGTTAAAATGTTCTGGTTCAAGCTTCACTTCCTTTAGTAATTCTATAACTCTCTCTTTTCGCTGTGCTTGGGTACCGTGCAGGCCATGAACTTCCATCGGCTCTAAAATAGCTTGGCCAATTGTCAATCTTGGATTCAATGAAGAGTACGGATCTTGAAAAATGATTTGCATTTCGGGGCGTAAATCCTTCATCTCTCGGTCCGAGAGTTCCAATAAAGCTTTCCCATTGTACGTGACGTGCCCCGCACGGGTTGGTGCTAATCGCAAGATCGACCGCCCCAAAGTGGTTTTGCCACAGCCGGACTCCCCTACTAGCCCTAAAGTTTCTCCCGGATAAACCGAAAAACTAACTTCATCGACAGCTTTGATGTAACTTAAGGCTTTGCCGAAGAAATTCTTTTTCGCAGGAAACCAAGTGCTTAACTGTTCCACTTCAAGTAGTGGCTTTTGTTCTTGTAAGTGCACTAAGCGTTGTGCTGTTTCATTGGCCGGAATTCTTTCTAGCAAGCGGCTATCCAATTCTTTTTCTTGCACGGCGTGCATACCATTGTCATCAACTTTCTGTTCTAAAAAATCTTCGATGACCGGCAAACGCCGTAATCGATAATCTAGCGGTGGACGACAAGCTAAAAGTCCCCTAGTGTAAGGATGTTGAGGTCGTGAAAAAATCTCCTCCACCGTTCCTTTTTCTACAATCTTACCTTTATACATGACCAGAACTCGATCAGCGATCTCAGCGATTACTCCCAAATCGTGGGTGATAAAGACGATCGACGTATCAATTTTCGCCTTTAAATCGGCCATTAAATCTAAAATGGTCTTTTGCACCGTGACATCAAGGGCTGTAGTGGGTTCATCTGCGATCAAGATCGAAGGATTGCAAGACATCGCCATAGCAATCATGACCCGCTGTTTTTGTCCTCCGGATAATTGATGAGGATAAGCTCGAAAGATGCGCTCCGGATCGGGTAGTTGTACCTGAGCGAATAATTCAATGGTTCTTCGCTTCGCATCTTCGGCCGATAAACCTTGATGCAAGCGAATCGCCTCTACCACCTGATTACCACAGGTATAAACCGGATTAAGCGAGGTCATCGGCTCTTGAAAAATCATGGCCATTTCATTTCCACGGTACTTACGCATCTCCGATTCGGGGAGTTGCAATAGATCTAGCGGAGTACCATCTGCATGATGGAGTAAAACTTCGCCAGATACAATTTTCCCTGGAGGTTGTGGTACCAAACGCATCAGCGACAAAGAAGTCACTGACTTCCCGGAGCCAGACTCTCCTACAATGCCCAGGGTTTCTCCACGGTGAATTTTGAAACTAATATTGTCTACCGCCTTCACCACGCGCTCCTCCGTTACGAAGTGCGTCGATAATTGGTTGACTTCTAGCAAAACTTTTCCCGACATGAATTATGGCAACATTTTAGTGCTACTTTTGTACAAAAAGCGACGATCCGCTGCTCTACGTTTCACACATGGTTTGATTATGTTATATTTGAATGCGACTTTAAACTGCAATTAAAATATGAAAAAACAAGTACGACTCATTTTTTGCCTTTGTCTTATCGCTCAAATGAGCTTCGCTCAAGACTCCCTTAACATGACCGTCATTTCGCAATGGGATCCAGATACACTTCCCACTGCCGGAACACGTGAATATAACGATATATGGGGTTACGTTGATTGCGAAGGTAATGAATACGTCATAATTGGCTCCGCTTCCCGAATACATTTTTTCGACATCAATGATCCGGCAAATCCAGAGGAGTTGGCTGAGTTTGAAGGAGGAGATATTACGACCTGGCGAGATATGAAAACTTATCAGAATCATGCCTACGCGGTATCTGATAACACCTCCGAAGGTCTGATGGTCTTTGATTTGACCAATATTCAGGATACCATTATTAAAACGTATCAAAGCACCGACATCTTTAGTAAAGCGCATAATATTTATGTCGATTATGATCATGGCCGCATGTACGTGGCGGGTGCGGATACGCGTAATGACGGATTGATTGTTCTTGACCTGAATGCAGATCCGAACAATCCTGTGGTCCTATCAAGTGTAAGTTTACCGGGCGGCGAATATGTGCATGATGTGTTCGTGCGAGATCACATCGCCTATTGTTCGCACGGATGGAATGGTTATTACATTTGGGATTTCACGGATCCCGTAAACCCCACTTTATTATCAACGGTCGGCACCAATGGCTATAATCATAGTAGTTGGGTATCCGAGGATGGTACTTATGCCATCTTTGCCGAAGAAGTGCCGCTTGGTCTACCACTCGGCATTATTGATTTGACCGAATTAGCGCAAGCTAATACTCCCGTTATTAATACATTTAAGTTCCCATTATTGGCTCCGGATCACGAGAACAATGTTCCGCATAATCCTTTCATCCGAGGGAATCATGCCATTGTATCTCATTACCACGATGGTATTCAAATCTTCGATCTTACGGATCCAATGAACCCTCAACAAGTTGCTTATTACGATACCCACGTCAACGATAGTTATTCCGGCTACCAAGGTAATTGGGGCGTTTATCCATTTTTCCCGTCGGGTATCATCGCTGCCTCTGACATCAATGAAGGACTAATTTTGCTGACTACGACCGGAGACGTTGTCTTATCGGAAACGGAGATTCAGAATAAACCAAATGCTAACTACACCACTTTGGTTGTTGATGGAATTTGTCAGGGAACTGGTGCTATTGGTTTATTGCAAGTTGCTGAAGGTGCTCAAAATTATCAGTGGTATTTCAATGGCCAGCCAACCGGCAGTAATCAGAACTTTTTGATACCTAGTGAAGGAAGCGGAGAATACTACGTTGAGATATCCACTGGTCTTTGTATGAGTACTTCCGAAGTAGTTAACTATCAAACTTTCCCAATTCCTGATTTATCTGATTTTAACTATGAGGATTTTGACTATTGTTCTGGCGAAACACCTGAACTAGTGGCACCTGCTGGTTTTGATAACTATCTTTGGTTTATGGATGGAGAAATTATTCAACAAGGTGAAGACTCTACTTTTACCATTTCATCTCCGGGGAGCTATCAGTTGGCTGTCATCGATAATGATTGTCCAGCTACCAGTGGGTCAATAGACGTTGGGGAACTTATTCCGCCGGAAATTGAAATTTTAAATACTACTTTCGATTTTTGCGCCAACGAAAACATTGTATTGAATGCGACCCCCAACAACTTTGATTATACCTGGTATTTAGATGGAGAATTATTTGAAGAAACAACTGATCTCCCCGAGCTAACGACAACCCTAGGTGGAAATTATGAAGTTGTAGCAACTGGGACAAACGGTTGTACCGCCAGCTCTCCTCCTCAATTATTTGAGGCTTTAGCCGCACCAGAGACGGAAATATCTACAATCGGTGAAATCATCAGTTTTGACAATAACGTGATCAGTATTTGTGCCAATAACGGCCTTACTATAGCTGTTCCACAGCAGGCTGGCAATATTTATGCCTGGTACGATGCAAATGATATACAAGTAGGTAATATGAACACCTTTCCGGTGGACGCTGATGGAGAGTACTATATTCAAGTCACGGCCCCTTCGGGATGTACCGATGAGAGTGAGTTGATTGAAATCGTATCTGTGAATTTCACCGCTGAAATTACCGAAGATGGCGCAACCTTATCGGCTAGTGTCGGAGCGAGCTATCAGTGGTACGACCAAGTCACTGGCATCATCAACGGTGCTACCGAAAGCACCTTTATGCCTACCCAACCGGGCGATTATTATTGTGTGGTCACCAGTGTTGATGGTTGCATCGCTACAAGTAATACGATCTTTTACGATCCAGTCTCCATTGATGAGTTACCGCAAATCCAATCCATTACGTTATTACCGAACCCGGTCGAAGACATTTTACAAGTCCAGCTGGAAGCGGAGGTCGCTACCGCGCTGCAAATGGAACTGTTGACTGCGCACGGCCAGCAGCTGATGCTACAAAACTGGCGCTGGCAAGGGACTCAATCTTTTACCGTAAATATGACGGACCTTCCCGGCGGTGTCTACTTACTCCGCTTGTCCAATGCAGAAGGACAAATGGTCAGAAAAGTCATCAAGCTATAAAGAATATTTGACTGCTTAGGTCAAAGCGGTTTCTATCTAATCGGTAGAAGCCGCTTTTTAATTTCATTACGCGCTAAAAAGAAGTAAAACCACCAAACTCTGATCCGACCGCATCTTAATTATTAAAAGCTCAGTAAAATTTCTATCCATGTTAAAAGTTCAATTATTTGTTACCATGCTTTGTGTTACTTGTGTTTGTATTAATGTATCCGGTCAGGATTTACACTGTGGTTCTTTCGAAGGCATTTGGGAAGGTGTCGAAGATCTTGATACCACTTTGATCGACTTTTTACCAGCCGGACAGTTTCGGTACAAGGATATTGGAGAGGATGATTGGGAAGGTCCGGTGACTATTGAAAACCGACAAGAAATCGTTTTACAATATGAATGTAATACCTCAGTTATTCCACATCGCCTAGAGTTGAAAATAGTCTTAAAAGCTACCGGTGATTTGGTTGAAACGACACGTTGTATTTTTGAGTTTATCAGACCAGATCAAATGAGGCTTTGTTCAAATAATGGCGTAGAGGTAGAATTCCCTAAGGATTTTAATGAAGACGAAGCTGACTCCTGTCTTATATTGACGAGACGATATTAAAAGTTGAATTGAGCTACCTTCTTTAATTTCAGCCCGTTGAGAAATGGTAAATTCTTGCCTTTATTGAAAATAGTTTTCGATAAACGATAACGTTTATATGATCTTTTCTATCTATATTTAAATGTTTCCAATTTCCTGGAAGCCCACGCACTATATTGGCAAGAATCGATCAAACTCCCAATCATGGCCTCTTTAGCACCTTACAATGCTACTTTAGGTCGTCGCTTAGCCATTCACCTCCTACGCCGGGGCACTTATCGCTTCACGGCGGCGCTAGTTGACGACTTTGCTTCTAAAACTGTCTCCGAAGCTGTTGAAAGTCTCCTTACAACTCCAAACCGACTCTTAGATGAACCCCTTGATTGGGAAACTGGAGATTACTGGGTAAATCTTGGTGTTGCCCCCATTAGTCCTGACTTTCGTTTACGACAGTACACGTCGGGTTGGTGGATAGACGAGGCATCGCATGACAATTCAATTCGACACAAGCTCATCTTCTTTCTCCATCAAAATTTCATCGTCAATGCTCAGTCAGGTTCGGCGCGACAGTTCTACGACTACCTCCAAATGCTTTTTTACTTTTCGACGCGCAGCTACAAGGAACTGGCCAAGAAAATGACGATCGATAATACGATGCTGCGTTATTTAAATGGGACTCAAAACACTGACAACAATCCCAACGAGAACTACGCCCGTGAGTTTTTTGAACTTTTCACCATTGGTAAGGGGTCACAAATCGGTCCCGGCGATTATACCAATTATACCGAGGATGATATCCAAGAAGCCTCGAAACTCCTTTCGGGTTTTAAGCAAACGAATCGACCATTAGGTGGTGATCCCTTGTATTTTGATAATGAAATCAAAGTTCAGCTCGGCCGAGCGCAATATAGTCAGCACGATACTTCGGATAAAACCTTTAGTGCCGCCTTTGGCAGTCAAACCATCACTGGTGCCGTAGATGCGGATGATATGTTCAGAGAGTTGGATGATTTCGTTGAAATGGTCTTCGGGGAAATAGAAACAGCACGAAATATCTGTCGCAAATTATATCGCTATTTCGTGCGGGACAAAATCAGCGAAGAAGTCGAAACGGATATTATTCAGCCACTTGCGCAGACCTTATTCGACAATGATTATGAACTCCTACCTACAATCAGCCAATTGTTGAAAAGCGAGCATTTCTACGATCAAGACGATAGCGATGCTACGGATAATATCGTAGCCAGCATTGTGAAGTCGCCGCTTGAAATCCTGGCTCCTACCATTAGCTTTTTTGAGATTGATATTCCCGATCCATTTACTGACGGAGAAAATCACTATCACAATTGGTACAAACGCACCGTTCGTGATACTCTATTTATCATCGCCGGGTTTAATATCCATAACCCAGATTCAGTCGCCGGATATCCAGCTTATTATCAAGAACCCGGTTTTTCCGAAAACTGGTTCAATGGAAGTACCTTGATTCCACGCTACAAAAATGCAGAGGTATTACTAACCGGGGAACGCGTACTGCAGGGCGGTGACAACGGCGGTGTACAATTGGACATCGTAGATTTTGTTGCTAATTCAGGATTATTCTCTGATCCAAGTGATGGTACTGCACTGCTGACCACTCTTACAGATTACCTGTTTGCGGAGCCCTTGACGGCAGAACGCTTCACTTACTTTTTGAACGATATTTTTCTGGACGAGCTATCGTTAATCAACTGGTTTTTTGAGTGGCAAAATTACGTCAACACGCAAGACGATAGTTCGGTAAAAATTCCTTTGGAACGCCTGTTTACCGCTTTGATTTCGTCACAGGAATATCAATTGATGTAAGTCTACTGGTTCTCATCCCATTTTTCACGTTCTAATTCTCATCCAATGAAACGCCGCCATTTTCTTAAAAATATAGGTCGCCTCTCGGCTGCTCCACTTATTCTACAAGGTCTGCCAATTCGTTCTTTTGCTACCGCAAGTATGCTTCCTTTGCTTAACTGTCAAGGGATTGATGACCGGGTGCTTGTTGTCTTATTCTTAAAAGGAGGTAACGACGGTATCAATACTTTGGTCCCAATTAACCAATACGACACATATGCTAACATCCGTCCTGACATCGCGCTAGCCGATACCGGGTCCAACAGCATTATTAATTTGGATAACACACTCGCTATAGAAGATCAAGTGGGGCTCCATCCATCCATGACTTCTTTCAAAAGCATGTACGACGCCGCGCAGGCCAATTTAATTCAGGCCGTCGGCTATCCGCAGTATAACCAATCGCATTTTAAGTCCACAGATTTATGGCTATCAGGTGGTGATGGCACCCCGGCTAATTTCAACCTGACCAGTGGTTGGATGGGGCGTTATCTAGAGTCAGCCTATCCGGGCATTAATGGCTTTCCAACTACAGATTTTCCTGACCCTTTGGGCATCCAACTCGGTGATATTAAATCATCATTAGGCTTTCACAATCACTTTCAGGAATATGTCGCCACCAATTTGACCAATCAAAATCCGGGCGACTTATTTGGCCTGCTTAATGGCTTAGGTACTGCTCCTCACGATATTGTGCCGGATTCCGACTTCGGGGACGCCTTGGATTACATCATGGGCATAGAAAATAGTACCAATGCTTACGGAGAGCGTATTTCTACAGTCTATAACGCCGGTAGTAACTCCGGCACTACTTATCCCAATACCTACCTCGCTTCTCAACTCCGAACAGTAGCCCGCCTCCTCGATGGTGGTAGCCAAACGAAGATTTTCTTAGTACACCGTAGTGGTTTCGATACGCACGCCAATCAGGCTGTAGCGGGTAGTGCTCACACCGGTACGCACGCTAATTTGTTGGCAGATATTTTTGATTCTGTCAAAGCCTTTACTGAAGACCTCACCAACTTGGGATTAGAAAGTCGAGTGCTGACGACGACCTTCTCAGAATTTGGACGGCGTGCAACGCAAAACGGTAGTATTGGCACTGATCACGGTACGTTGGCGCCGATGTTCATGTTTGGTTCATCGGTAGAGGCTGGTGTAAACGGCACGAACGTAGATCTCAGTAATTTGACCTCTAATGGTAATCTCACCGATAGTCTACAGTACGATTACCGCGAAGTATTTAAAACCTTGTTACAAGATTGGTTAGGTGCCGGAACTTTAATTTTGGATGAATCCCTATTCGGGCCATTCAATAAAGTGCCAGCTTTAATTCATCCGGACGCAGTAGTCACTCCAGATTGTTATCTAGAACCTTTGGCGCCATTACCCATTACGCTGACGCGTTTCAACGCACAACTGATCGAGGAGAAACAAGTGCTGCTCAGCTGGCAAACATCTAGTGAAATCAATCACGACTACTTTGAGATCGAGCGTAGCGCAGACGGAGAGACTTTTGATGCCATTTTTCAAACACCAGGGCGTGGAAGTGCCAATCAAATGACCAACTATGATACCGTCGATACCGAACCATTAGCTGGTATCTCTTACTATCGTCTCCGTTCTACTGATCTGGATGGCACCACCACTTATAGCGAAGTTAAGGCGATTGAAATTCAAAGCCCCAACTTCCAACACGTGAAAGTCTACCCGAACCCAGCTGTTTTCGATATCAATTTGGTATTAACCAGTTCACAGCCAACCGAAGCCAGTGTTGCGCTTTACACGATCAATGGTCAAATGGTACGCCAACAAAATTTAAGTATTCGAGAAGGGTTCAATAAGTTCAACTTGCCGGTAAATGATTTGCCTAACGGTACTTACAACCTAAAAGTCACCGACCGAAGCGGAAGTAGTACACTGCCGTTTGTCGTTCAGCGATAGCAGTGTGCTATTCGTCTTCTTCGATCAATTGCCGTAATTCATTGAGCTTCATCATACACTCGATGGGCGTCATATTGTTGATGCTCAAATCCATCAGTGCTGCTTTTAGCTTGCCGGCAACAGGGTCAACCGTCTCGAAAATAGATAGCTGCATCGGCTCAGCGGGCATTTGCTGAAGTGCGGCTTGCAATTCTTCACCGGATTTGCCTTCGCTTAAGCTGATGGATTTTTGTTCGAGTTGCACTAAAATGTTACTAGCTCTTTCGACAATCGAACGAGGCATTCCCGCCAGGCGGGCAACGTAGATGCCAAAACTATGGTTACTCCCACCGGGTACGAGCTTGCGTAAAAAGATGACTTTTTGTCCCACCTGTTTGGTGGCGATATTGAAGTTTTTGACCCGTGGTAACTTGTTTGCTAGCTCGTTCAGCTCATGATAATGCGTGGCGAAGAGTGTTTTGGGGCGAACGTTTCCATTGTTATGTAAATATTCCGCAATCGACCAGGCAATTGAAATCCCATCGTAAGTACTTGTTCCGCGACCAATTTCATCCAATAAGATCAGACTACGATCAGACACATTATTCATAATGCTTGCCGTTTCATTCATCTCTACCATAAAGGTCGACTCGCCGGAGGAGATGTTATCGGTTGCCCCTACCCTAGTAAACACCTTATCGACTAAGCCAATTTTGGCGGATTTAGCGGGAACATAGCTGCCCATTTGTGCCATTAGACAAATCAAAGCAGTTTGGCGTAGTAAAGCCGACTTACCAGCCATATTAGGCCCGGTAATCATCATGACTTGCTGCTCTTCGGTATCGAGGTAGACATCATTGGGAACGTAGCTTTCGCCTAAATCCAAATGCTTCTCGATCACAGGATGTCGCCCTTCCTCGATATTGATAGCCAGGCTATCGTTTATTTCGGGTTTGCAGTAATTATTCTTTAAAGCCACACGAGCAAATGACTGCAAACAATCGATCCGAGCAATCAGGTTCGCATTGTGTTGTACGGGCTCGATATAATCCGCTATATCCATAACCAGACGTGCAAATAAGTCTTCTTCCAAAGCCAGAATACGCTCTTCCGCACCGAGAATTTTCGCCTCCAATTTTTTCAATTCGTCGGTAATGTAGCGCTCAGAGCCAGTTAGTGTTTGCTTTCGGGTCCACTCAGGAGGGACCAAGCCTTGATTCTTATACTTGTTAGTGACTTCGAGATAATAACCAAAGACATTATTAAAGCCAATTTTCAAATTGGTGATCCCGGTTCTTTGCGCTTCGTTTTGCTGAATATCGAGCAGCAACTCTTTACTATTGTTGACCACGTTACGCAAATCATCCAGCTCTTCGTTAATCCCATCGGCCATCACACCTCCTTTGGCCAAGTTGACGGGAGGCTCTTCTTTCAACTCTCTACCAATTTGTTCGCATAACTTCTGGCAAGGATTTAAGCCATCTCCGATTTTCTCCAAGTAGGTATTCCCACTTTTAGATAATACTGCCTTGATGGGATCGATCGCTAGTAATGCTCGCCTCAGTTGGACAATTTCGCGTGGATTGATCTTATTGAGCGGAACTTTAGAAATGAGTCGCTCCAAATCGCCAATTTCGCGGATTCGCTGCTCAATTTCGGTGCTCAAATCTGGTTGATCCAAAAAGAAATCCACCATATCAAGTCTGGCCTGAATCGCTTGTTGTTGTTTTAATGGCAACACGACCCATTTTTTCAACAAGCGCCCACCCATTGGTGATACGGTCTGATCCAGAATCTGAATCAATGGTACACCGCTATCGTGTGGACTGTAAATTAGTTCCAAGTTTCGAATCGTAAACCGATCCAACCAAACATAACGATCTGCTTGGATACGATTGATACGGTTGATGTGCTTGAGGTTATTATTTTCGGTAGTCGCTAGATAGTGTAAAACGGCTCCCGCAGCAATCTGTGCCTGTTCCAATTCCTCTACACCAAATCCTTTGAGGTTTTGTACCTTAAAATGGTCCGTCAGTTTCTCAGAAGTATAATCCTGAGTAAATACCCACTCATCAATCAAATAAGTATAAAATTTATCCCCAAAGTGCTTTTCAAAACTCTTCTTATGTCCTTTCGAAAAGATAACCTCAGAGGGCTGAAACCCCTGCAAGAGCTTATCAATATAGGTGGGTTGCCCCTCACTGACTAAAAACTCTCCCGTTGACAAATCAACAAAAGCGATTCCACAGTGACCTTTCTTGCCAAAACTAACGGAAGCCAAGAAATTATTGGTCTTATGATCCAATAGTTTATCGCTAGTGGCTACACCAGGCGTCACAATTTCGGTCACCCCACGCTTCACAATTTTCTTCTCTTTGGAGGGCTTTTCGAGCTGCTCACAGATTGCCACTCTAAAGCCCGAACGCACCAAGCGTGGCAGATACATATCCAAAGAGTGGTACGGAAAACCAGCCAGTTCAATATCGCTTCCACCGTTGTTTCGCTTGGTTTGAATAATACCCAGCACCTGAGCCGCTGTCACCGCATCTTCACCAAAGGTCTCGTAAAAGTCACCTACCCGGAATAGCAGAATAGCATCGGGATATTTAGCTTTCACCGAGAAGTATTGTTTCATTAATGGCGTAACTTTTCCAGCCTTCGCCGTCTTGGTTTGCTTCTTGCTCAAAACTGTGATTTGTTAGTTCAAGATGTGATCAAATGAGGAAGATTTATTGAGAAGTTTCATGTGTTAGAATCAATAGTTTTGATACCGTCTTCTCCTAAACTATCTCGGAAATCACACTTGAATGGACTATTTTTGAATGGCGACAAATATCGTGAATTTACCCTAAAGTAGTTGGACGGAATAACCAATATTCTATTTTTTTCAAGAATTTGAAATTTTCCTTAATTCTCTCTTCTTTAATGTCCATTCTGCAGCCAAATATCAGCAGATTACACATTGATTTTTGACAAATAATAAGAATACGATTTATTTTAGAAAGAGGTGGTTCACACAAATTGTAATGCAAAAGCACATTATTTGCGGCAAAATCCTTTGCACATTCTGATCTCAATCGTCATCAGAATTAAATGCACCCATTTTTGAAAAAGCACATTGGTACTTCTTTGTCAAACAGATGTAAAGTAAGTATTCAACAAAACCACACAAACAACTAATAATCAGCACCTTAAATCAAATTCAATTTTCCGTTCTGAGTCTAAAACCTCTCAGTTGAGCATTGCCCAAAAAATCAAGCATTTACTTCTAGCTTAATTACAAAAGTTTATGTCAGTTCTTTATCTTTGCGCAAAATTTCATCTTCATTTAAATCACAACAGATAATATGATTCCACTATTTGACGGACTGAATACCGACGAGCAATCTTCTATGTTGGACGCCATCCCGCTGGTCACTATTCTTATTGCCGGAGCAGACGGCGATATTGATCATCAAGAACTGGAATGGGCTGAAAAAGTCACTAAAATTCGAAGCTATTCCTACCATGAGTCCTTACGTGATTTTTATCTCAAAGTAGGCGAAACTTACGGCGAGCGATTGAATCAAATGTTATCTGATTTCCCCAAAGAAACCAGTGCACGTACCGAGGCTATTTCCGCACTTCTGGCTAAGTTAAATGATATCCTCGCTAAGCTAGATCCAAATTTGGCGCGCCGCTACCACAAAAGCTTGTTGAGCTTTGCCAAGCACGTAGCTAAGGCCTCCGGTGGCTTTTTAGGTATGGGTAGCATCAGCCGAGAAGAGGAAGCACTTTTAGGTCTAGAAATGATCCATCCTATTGAATTGGATGAAGAAGAAGCCACTGCCGAAGAAGAAGACCTCTAACAACGCTAGATAAGAGCAAGACACTCTAAGAAATTATATACAAGCGTACAATTCGCGACAGAGGGAAACAAAAGCTATTTGTTTCCCTCTTTTTATTCCCTATAATCACAAAAAAAACAGATATTCAAGAAATCAACTAAACGTATTAGATATGCCATATCGCTACTTTCTTTTGTTTATTAGTTTATACTTATTTCCTTCTTTGGCTATGGCCCAACCTGCCGACTGGAAGGAAGCCCATAAATCTATTATACTCTCACCACTCACCGAAGAGGAAAAAGCTGCAATTGTGGCTTCCAATAGTCGAAGTGATACGATCGATATTCTGAACTTCGATGTCAATCTCGAAGTAATCGAATTTACGCCCGGTATTATTAGAGGTTGGTGTGGCGTGCGTTTCAGTCCCAAAATGGACGATGTAGATTATCTAGCGCTTGATTTATTAGAGCTTACGATCGATTCTATTACCATGGACGGCAATATGGTCAATTATGCCTACGATGGTCTCTTACTCGAGATTTCTCTGCCAACGGTGATGAATACAGGAGATGAAGGAGAAGTCAAAGTTTACTACCACGGTGAGCCGGAAGTTGATCCAAGTGGTTTCGGTGGTTTTGATTTTAACAGTAACTACGCTTATAATCTGGGGATCGGTTTGGCATCCAATCCGTACAACTTTGGCCGTAGCTGGCATCCTTGTTTTGATAATTTTGTAGAGCGAGCCACCTATGATTTCAGTATTTTCACACAAGGTAATCGCAAAGCCTACTGTGTTGGAACCTTTTTGGAAGAAGCCGTCGTAACGGGTGATACGTTGGTTCGACGATACCGCATGGATAAGCCGATTCCATCGTATTTGTCCAGTATTGCGGTAGCTAATTATTCCGAAAGCAATATCGTGCATCAAGGACAATACGGTCCGGTTAATTTACAGTTAATTGCCAAGACCCCTGACCTGAATGACATGGTCAATACTTTTGCTACTCTGGGAGAAGCCGTAGACGCACTCGAATACTGGTTTGGCCCATATATCTGGGATCGGGTAGGTTTTATCACGACAGTAGTCGGTGCGATGGAACATCCAACAAGTATTGCGTATCCCGCTAGCGTCAGCTTAGGGGGCGATGATTTTCCCCACAGACGCCTGATGGCACACGAATTAGCCCATTGCTGGTTTGGAAACGTCGTCACGCTCAGTACGCCCGCTGATATGTGGTTTAAAGAAGGTAATGCGGAATATGGTGCACACCTTTTCACAGAATATTATCTTGGCCGCGAAGCATTTATCGACCAAGTAAAAGATAATTTCCTGGGAGAAGTACTAAAGAGCGCACATTTTGATGATGATGGATTCCAGCCATTATCGGGCATTCCGTATGAACATACCTACGGTACGCACACCTATCGCAAAGGGGCATCCGTGCTTCACAATCTTCGAGCTTATATGGGAGATTCGCTTTTCCGGGTTGGCCAACAGGCGGTTTTAAGTAATCTGGCGTTCACCTCTATCGATGCGGCGACTTACCGAGATGAATTGATGGATGCCACCGGGTTAGATCTCAATTCCTTTTTTGATAATTGGATTTACGCTCCCGGATTTGCGGCTTATGAAATTGATTTGGTAGATATTACGCCAAACGGCATCTCTTATGACGCCAGCGTTAGTATTCAGCAAAAGCTTCGTGCTGCTCCTGAACTACATACGGATACACCGATTGAAATCACCTTTAGAGAAGGTAATGACGGTGCGGTTTATACGACTCAAGTGATGGTGTCCGGCGAATTTACAACGGTAGATCTCGACCTTCCCTTCGAGCCTACCATGTGGTATTTGAATGGTAATAACAAATTGAATATTGCCATGATGGATGATAGTCGAATGATTGCTAATACGGGGACTATTCCACTCGCTTTTGCTGAAGCACGTCTTACAGTCAACGCTGTTCCTGAGGACTCTACCTTCTTCCGGGCGGAGCATTACTGGGTGGCGCCGGATGAAATTGGCAGTAATCCCTTTGAAGCAGACATTTCGGAAAACCACTACTGGCGCGTTATTGGTGATTTTCCTGCCGGTTTTGATGCGTCAATGGTGCTCCGCTATCAAGGGCAGTCCATGCCATATCTGGATGAGGATCTCGTGGGTACCACCGAAGACAGTATTATTCTCGTTTATCGCACCGAGCCTGGCGCACCTTGGGTTGAATTTGATGATTACGTTTGGAATCCTATTATCAGTGTGACGGACGGACAGGGAGAAATGATCATTAATTCGGTCCGCCCGGGAGAATATGCCTTTGCCAATGGCAGTTTGCCCTTGGTCAGTACTAACGATTTGAATCTATTACCGGGCATCGACGTATTTCCCAATCCAACAACTGATTATTTAGATATTAAAGTAGATGAGGATTTACAATTTGAGGCCTTACAATACCAGATTTTTGATTTACTGGGCAGAACTGTACAGTCTGGTAGTTTAAATAATCGCATCGCACTTGGTCAACAGGCTAATGGCGTATACCTTTTGCAAATTAAAGAATCGGATGGCACCATTGTTGGTAGTCAACGATTTGAAATTTTGAAATAAATTTATCAAAGCAACTTGCTGAGAATCAATAGAGTTGCACTCAGTAAGTTGCTTTACTTTATACACGAAAACCCAAAAAATGGTAACTGAAACACGACTACACGACGCATTTGGTGAACTTATTTATTGTGTGGCTATCGCTGATGGTCTTATTGACGAACAGGAAAGTGAAAAATTGAAAGAGCTTTTGCAAGATCATCCATGGGGGGCTGCAGTTCAATGGTCTTTTGATTATGAAAAAAAGAAGCAACACAGCATTAAGGATACTTACGCAAAAGCGTTGGATACGTTAAAAGAAAATGGGCCGCATCCAGAATACGCTAGTCTAGTCTCAATAATGGAGCAGATCGCAGAAGCAAGCAACGGTGTCGATCGAACAGAAGGCCGTGTAATTACAAACATGCAACAATCGCTTCGATCCCATTTCATTAACTACTTGAATGATAACAAACTGCTTTAGAGCGTTTTTACTGTCAAAACACGACTATTCTCAAAAAAATGTCCTACGAAAGACATTTTAGTATCATCTTTGTAGAAGTAACCACAAAATGAGATTAAAGTTTATTCCGGTAGTTGCTAAAAGATGACCTCAGTTTTCAGCTTAGGAGTAGATGATAATCCATTAAAAACTGTTATTAACTCCTACAAAATGCTGACATGAGAATAATTAAACCCCAACTAATTCTTGTAGGCTTATTGTTCGTCTTTAGTTGTCAAAATGATGATGACGATACAATTACCGGCCCCACCACTCCCAGTTTAGATGATGATTTAGTAGAAGCCATCGACTTTAGTTCTAACGGCGTTGGAAAAGACTTCTACGTCCTACCTGCTAGCGACGATTTCGGTGCGATCCCCCAGGATCCACTCAATCCGTTGACTGCCGCTAAAGTGCAACTCGGTGAACTATTGTACCACGAAACCGGCCTTGGCCTTTCGCCAATGCTCCCGGAAGGTGAGCAAACCTATTCTTGTGCCTCTTGTCACTTTGCCTCTGCTGGTTTTCAGGCTGGTCGATTCCAAGGCATTGGAGAAGGCGGCATAGGATTTGGGCAGAACGGCGAAAGCCGCGATGTTAATCCTAACTACGCCGAGCTTGAACTAGATGTTCAACCCATTCGCTCTCCAAGTGCGATGAACGCAGCTTATCAGGACGTTATGCTTTGGAACGGGCAATTCGGTGCCACTGGAACAAACGCTGGCACAGAAGCCAGTTGGACGCCCGGTACACCAATTGCAACCAACCACCTTGGTTATCAAGGGATAGAAATCCAAGCTATTGCAGGTTTGCAAGTACACCGCATGGAAATTGACTCTTTTCCAGAAGTATTAGCCCAGTTAGGATACGATTCGATGTTCGATCAGGTATTTTCGAACGTGCCACAAGATGAGCGATACAGCCGAGAACATACAGGATTGGCCATTGCTGCTTACGAGCGTACCCTCTTAGCTAACGAAGCGCCTTTCCAAAAATGGCTCAAAGGCGATGCTAACGCCATGTCTGATCAGGAAAAACGTGGTGCGATCCTCTTTTTTGGAGATGCGGGCTGTGCCAGTTGCCACAACGGCCCAGGTTTGAACTCCATGGAGTTCCATGCTATCGGGATGAACGATCTATTTGATTGCATTGAGCCGACCTTCAAAACCTTGCCAGATAATACAGAGAATTTCGGACGCGGTGGTTTTACCGGTAATCCAGAGGATATGTTTAAGTTCAAAGTTCCACAGCTTTATAATTTGGCAGATTCTCCATTCTTT
Organism: Saprospiraceae bacterium; assembly: GCA_028285085.1. Classification (GTDB taxonomy): domain Bacteria; phylum Bacteroidota; class Bacteroidia; order Chitinophagales; family Saprospiraceae; genus JAHDHW01. The sequence continues at coordinate 48,612 of JANQQI010000104.1, forward strand.
GGTCACGGTGCCAGTATGCGTTCTATAAAAGCAGTCATTGAGTATAAAAATGCTGCTATCCCGGAAAATCCCGATGTACCAGCCACACAATTGGCTGAAGGATTTGTTCCACTTGAATTGACCGACGCTGAGATCAATGACTTGACCATCTTCGTGAAGTTTGCTTTACGCGACCCGAATCTGGCGCGCTACGAACCGGAAAACTTGCCTTCTGGCAATTGTTTTCCATTCAACGATCCTAGTGCAGCTGCAGATTTAGGATGTGATTAAATTAAAATATTGATCATAAAAAAAGCCTTGCTTCGATCGAAGCAAGGCTTTTTTATTTTAGGAGATGAAAACCTATTGTACGACGAAGCGGCCGTTATAAGTCTTATCCGGAGTAGCTACGCTAATCAGGTAAATACCTTTTGCGAGTTGCCCTACATTCATTTCGTGGACCAACTGGCCATTCACTGTACCTAAATCGTGGCGAGCCACTTGCTTACCGGCCAAGTCACTGATGATCACATCAACCTGCTCAGCTTGTAAGTCGAGGTTCAGGAATAACTCGCCAGAAGTTGGATTTGGATAAACTGAAACCGCATCACTCTGTTCGATATTTTCCGTACCAACGACCAAAATCTGCGCTTCTACACGATCACTGATACAAACGAAGCCTTCCTGCTGGATTTCCCAATCGAAGAAGTAGTAATAACGCGTTGTATTTTCCGTAGATGATGTAATATCTACAACACCATCGATAAAATATTCATCGTAATTCACATTAGCATCACTACGCTGTAGGCGAGGACTATTGAAACCCATTTGGGTCACGTTTTGCTGCGTGTTAGTTCCAAGCACTAGATCAGTACCGACAGGAACATCGAAATTCAGATCAATACGCATTCCTTCTTCACCCGTTTCTGGAATCAAGATCGTCAATGATTGTAAAACAGCGCCACTCGCGTCTTGCAATTCGATAATACGTTCTGCTTCCGTATCTGAATAAACTAAAACTGATTTCAATACAAATGGCTCGAAAGCATCGAAGACCGTACCGATGTTCCAAATATTACCACTATAGTTAGATCCTTGGTGTTCCGTTTTTCCAACGTATTCTTCTTCTAATTCGACGGTTTCATGGTTTTCTACCCAATAGCTTGTCGTTTCATTTACATTATTTACATCCAGACTTGGCCCCTGCGAAATAGCAGTTCCACCGGTTGCGTCTTCATACCAGTATAATTCACCAGTTCCGGTTGCAGAAATCGTAACATTCTCACCGGGCGCCACTTGGATATCATTCACCACTGGTACATCTGCTGTTTCAACTTCCACCGCAATTGGTTCTGATGACACGTCGCCACAAACCCCAGGTATCGTTACGAAATAATCACCAGGCTCTGTAACGGTAATCGTTTGTGATGTTTCGTTAGTCACAGACCAAGAATACTCATCAGCATCCGGAGCAGTCAATTCGACAGAACCACCTGCACAGAACAATAACTCACCATCAACGGCAACCTCAGGAATGGTTTCTTCTACTTCAGTGACTTGGATGGACTCAGAAAGCAATGTGCAACCGCCGCCATCATCAATTAAGACGAAATAAAGTCCCGGCTCAGACACGGTCAAGGTATTAGAAGTACCTTCTACATTCCAATCATAAGAATCATAGCCTTCAGGAGCCGTTATGGTTACTGACTCTCCCGGACATAATTCCAGATCACCATTTACTTCAAGTGCGACTTGATCACCGCCACAACCACCTTCCACAACAGTCAAGAAGGTGTTAACATCAGGGCTTTGAATAACATCGGTATTCCCAGAAGGCCATTTAATAATCAAAGTTTCGATCATATCGTCCGTTCCCAAACCGAAGTGTTGAGTCGTACTGTTCATAATCCCGTAGCTCTCTCCGGCACGTACTTCACGAATTTGTACGCCCCAAGGGCCATAGATTTCTACGCGTGCGCCAATCGCATCACGGTTACTCTCTACACCGACCAAGTTTACGGCAAAGAAGTTATTATCGTTACCATCGTTCATCCAAAGAATATCTTCTTTATCTGGATTAGGTGTGGTATAACCATTTGCATAAGAGGCATAAATATCGAGGAAACCGTCGTGGTTCAAATCACCGATCGCGTAAGAGTGAATATCACTTCCATCAAATAAACCGGTTAATTCGGTGAAAGTATTGTCACCATTGTTCATCATCATGTGCGCCGAACCACCAGAAATGAAGATATCTACGTAACCATCGTTGTCAAAATCACGCATTACCCCCTGCAATGGGAAGTTGGTTACACTCATTCCACTACTGTTCGTAATTTCAGTGAAATATCCACTCCCGTCATTTTCAAACAACTGATTTGAGAAGTCGTGATTGGTCAAAAACATGTCCATATCACCGTCATTATCAATATCCTGAAAATCAGCAGTCCAAGATTGCCAGCCGATTTTCACACCGTATTCAAGTGCATTCTCCGAATAGCTTTCGTAGTTATCATTTACAAAGAGTGCGTTAATACGACGTGGATCCGCAACGTCACTTACGCCCTGACGGCATTTGGCAATGTACAAATCCAAATCACCATCATTATCAAAATCCGTCCAGATGCTACCGTAGTTTCCACTATTATCAGATTCTGGTGTGGTCGCCATATCGATCCAGTCATCGGCCATAGAAAATGTCCCATCACCATTGTTACCAAAAATACGGCTCTCGGCGTTGTCATCGCAAACAAACGCATCCAACCATCCATCGTTGTTAATATCTGCGAAATTCGACCCCTGAGCAAAGAAGTTAGGGCCAGGCATTAAGCCCAAATCGAAATCTGTCCCACCGTTAATCGCAGTAATGATTTTAGTTTCATTGTAGTCACCGCACATGACGTCACCAAAGCCATCATTATTGACGTCTGCTGCGCAAATTGTCCATTGGCTTTGATTAGCAACGTCACCGTAAGTCAAAGAAGTAAACGTACCGTCTTCATTTTGAAATTCAACGTTGAGCATTTTTCCATCACTCAAACGTACGATATCATCCAAGTTATCATCATTCATATCTAAGACGGCGATAGCCACCCCGCTGTGATGATCTGATTCTGTCAAAAGTGAACTTTCATTGGTGAAGGATAGCTGGGCTTGCACGCTGAATGGTAAGCTGGCACATAGCAATAGCAAGCAAGCAAGAATAGCGTTCTGGGTGTAAATTCTTTTCATTGTAAAACTTGGTTTATAATCTATAGAAATTGGATCAATTTTAGAATTGTCTAATATAGCCGTAATTATGTGGATTATTGTCCTCTAACACTCAAAGAAATAACAATTGTCAAATATTTAACTTATTTGTATAAATCTATGTCTGACACCTTTAAATTTGTGACACTAAAAACGACTAACATGAAAAATCTTCTACTGTTTTTACTGATCATCACGGTGGGGGCTGCTTGTCAAAGCAGCGAAAAACAGGCCGAAAATGCGCCGCCCAAGCCTAAAAAGGTACTACCCGTTGACGGAGTGCCGACCTTTCAAGTAGAAAACTATAAAGATAGCCTGGATCAACCACACAGTATTATTTCCGTGGTTATGGGCAATCGCAAAGTAAAGGTGGCTGAAACTATGAGCTGCGAAATGATTGCGAAAAAGGACTTTGGTGGTTTCCAGATTCCCGGAACTGCCCTGGCCGCATGTGGTGGCTGGTGGGCTGGCTCAGGAGATTATTTTTATATTGTGCAAACCGGTGAAGGAATCTATGATGTGATGCACGGTATCGCGGATGAAGCTAGTGAGTCCTCAGATTATGGCTATAAGGTAATTATGAATATCAATGCCAAAACAGGCATTACGCCGATATAATTAACGGTATATCGATAATGGAAGAAGCTGGATTACTTACGCTTCTTCCAAAATTTCCAGTTTATTTTTTTCTTTTTAGCTTTCACAAAGACGTAGCGCATACTAAGCGCACTTTGTCCCCGATAAAATCGGTCACCGTCAAAGACATTGAATATAGGCTTATAATCGAGCGACAGATTGAGGCGACCGAGTGTAATTTCAATTCCCGCTACGCCGGTAATCCCTGAATCTGCCCGACGATCCAATTCCTCGTTGGCGCGGTTAGCTAACCAGCCTTGATGAATACCTGCCCCAAAATAAACATTTAGGCGCCGGCCAAGAATCTTTTGGTGTTGCTCCAGCAGCACCGTTACGCGACCATGGTCTTGATTTCCAAGCGAGGTTTGCAGAATACCTTCAATCGTAAGATCTTTAAAAACCTTTTGTTGGGCGGTCAATCCAAAGCTATTTCCCAGGCGCACCCCGACTGCGGTCCGATATTTCTGCGCGGATAAACTAAGTGAAAAGGTCCCAATACAAATTAAAATTAGCATCAATCGTTTCATAATTGCATTAACGTTCGCAGTTTTTCAGTTAGTATGTCCATCTTGCTGGCGGGGAAATTATAAATTTGCCGAAAATCGAGTACAGCTTGTCACTTTTTGCTCAACTTACGGCCTATCTCCAATTCTATTTCGGTGCGACGACCAAGTATCGCATCCACTCCCCTTTTGTCGTCGATTTTGTTGAAAATATCTTCGAAGATAAACGACAATACTACGCCTTTGAGCAGCTGGAGTTGCTCCGGCAAAGCCTACTAGCTAATAAACAACAAATTGAGGTCACCGATTTTGGGGCTGGATCCAGGACGGGACAAGGCGCCCAGCGTTCCATCCAGCAAATTGCACGCACTGCTTTGAGTCCGCGTTTTAGCAGTACCCTTTTATTTCGCCTGATCAATCATTATCAGCCCCAGACCATGTTAGAAATGGGGACATCGCTAGGCTTAACGACGCTTTATCAACAAGCGGCCGCTCGTAGGGCTAATTTCATTACACTCGAAGGTTGTCCGCAGATCGCTCAAGTAGCTCAAAATCAATTCCGGGCTCAGGACGCGAATAACATCCAGTCCATAGTCGGTGAATTCTCCGAAACGCTTCCTTCGGCACTCAAGCAGTTAAAACGGCTCGACTACGCCTTCATTGACGGTAATCATCGCCTGGCTCCAACGCTTGATTATTTTGAGCAATGCTTGACCTATACCCACGAGGAAAGCATCATCGTGTTAGATGACATCTATTGGTCCAGAGAAATGCAAGAAGCCTGGATACGAATCAAGCAACATCCCAAGGTTACCCTGAGTATCGACCTCTACCGCATTGGCATCGTGTTATTCCGTAAGGCACACAGCGAACCACAGCATCTTAAACTGGTCAAATGGTGGATGAAACCCTGGATTATGGGTTTTTTAAAATAAAACGGCATAACAGCATAAAAAAACCGCCCCATAAATACGGGACGGCTTCAATCGGTTTTAGGATTTATATAATGGGGGTATGATGGATAACGATTAACAGGCGGCAGCAACTTGGGGATTCGTGAAACGGGCCTGCCGGCGTAATTCTTCGGCGAAGCGGCGAGTGGACTGTTCTAATTCCATTCGCTCAGAAACATCTCTGAGACTAAACAACTGATAGTTTGTTCCGTCTTGATTTTGGATAGATCGGATATTCATTTCTACCCAAATCGTACTTCCTTTTGCGGTCTTCAATCTTAGGTTTTCGGAACTCTCTGCCCGCATGGCGCTTATCAAGGCAATAAACCGAGGCATATCTGCTCGATTCACCAGTTTCTCTAATTGCAAACTCCGTAATTGAGTGATAGAGAAGCCCAGCAAGCGTGACAAAGCCGGGGTAACGTATATATTTTTCGATTGTCCATCGGCACGAATAATAATAGCTTCGTTTGAATAGCGTTCAATCAAACGGCGAAAGAAATGTTGACGTGGTGCCAAATCACCATAAAAGCCTGAGCAACAGGCAGCCAAAAAGCCAATAAAGGCACAAGAATACCCCATAAAGGTAAATAGCCAAAATTGCCAAGTCGATACCCCTACCAGCATCGCTACACCAATTGGAAAACATAATCCCATGAATCCTAAGAGCCACATGAACGGTTTTTGCTCTTCCCAGATCACTTTCAACATTCGAACTTCAGTTTTCATACTACAAAACGGTTTTTGAGATAAACAATAAGCGACCAGGTGACGACAGACGACACCAATAGGCCAAAGACCAAGACGACAGACTTAATCTAGTTACTAGGTTGTAGGCTGGTAGATAGTAAAAAAAGATATGCTCAAGTGTGAAAACACTCTTTCTGTATCGAAAGAGTAGAAGATGGGATTACAATTTGTATTAAATATTTTGCAAATACCTTGCCAATTTAATCCTCTATTTCTGCGAGCATTTTTATTTTTTGCAAAACTGAAGGTAGCATTTCACGGTATCGTGGGCCGAACTTTCGCGCAAAAGTTTTCTTCAACCAACCCGTGAATTCAACTTCGTGGCGAAAATAAGTCCAGCCTCCATCTTGCCAAAGACGACGACGCACAATTAACCAACCAAAAGGTATACGCGTCTTCAAGGTATAAGCTATTCCTTCTTCTACCTCCGTAATCCAAAAACTTGCTTTGGGTCCTTTATCTGGTTTTAACTTTCCTTTGGCGCCTTCCCGAAAAGGACCTTTCTTCAGTCGGGCGGAGCGAAGACCAGCATCCCATGTGGGCCAGTTTGATACATTCGTCCAAATTTCCCAGATGCGCTCGGGTGGTGCCTGTGTACTGTCAGTGTGAGAAAAAGATAGAGGGGTTTGGGATGATAATGAGATGGTCATAATAGATAATTGGAAAATGGTGATAAATACTTTCATGTTTTTTATCCCAAAATTCCAACATCTCCAACCGCTACGCCTTCACCTATGTTAACTTCGCAGGACTACACGCCAGTTTTTTGCGAATTCTGCTCAGTGATTGGGGTGCAATCCCAAGGAATGAGGCCAGTACCTTTTGAGGGATGCGTAGGAGCAAATCCGACTGGGTAGCTAGCATTTGCTGGTAGCGGGCTTCTGCTGTCTGTGTTTGTAAATCGGTGTAGATATTTTCTGTAAAAAAATGGACTTCCTGTAGTATTTTTCGCGCAAATATATTCCAGGCAGGCAGGCTAAAAAGTGCTTCTGCTTTTTCTGCACTCAGACGCCACAGACGACAATCTTCCAAGGCTTGAATGCTTTCGTTGGCCGGTTGACGCAAATTAAAGCTACGCTGGGAGGTGAACAAATAAGGAGCTATAGTGAAGTAACGGGTTACCTCTACCCCATCGCGCAGAAAATAAAAATGCAATAATCCCTCATCCACAAAATAAAGGTGACGACATATTTCTCCTTCATGCAGTAGAATAGTGCCTGCTGTGACGTGGAATGCTTCAAAAGAAACACAAATTTGCTGAAGCTCTGCATCAGAAAAAGATGCATAAGTGCGTAGATAAGCAGGAAATTGTTTCATGCTTGTCTAAACAGGAAAGAAATAAGATGGTTGAACGCTAGGCCCTATTCGCTGGCCTTCTTTCGAAATCCAATCGTCTTCTTATTAAACACAGAAGAACTTTGATCCATTTTCAAGCTCTCAAAATCATCGAGTGTAATCAAAGTATCTTTAACCTTCTTACGTTCGCGGGCCGACAAGCCAGCAAGTCGAAGATTATGGTTTTTATTGATCTCTGCTACAATGTTACGAACAGTTCGAGCATTACCGAAGTACTTATCGCGATAGTCGTAAATGAACATGAGGTAATTCGCCAAGTATTCATCTGCCTCGGGAGACAGCTCCATCTCTTGCTCTGAGAACATGAAGAGCGCAATTTCTTTCAGTTCCTGAGGAGAGTAATCGTCAAACTTCAAGATCTTATCAAAGCGAGAGTTCAAACCAGGATTGGCCTTTAAGAAATGCTCCATATTCTCAGGATAGCCCGCCACAAAAACAAAGAATTCGCCTCGGTGGTCTTCCATACGTTTGAGCAAGGTTTGTACAGCTTCATTACCGAAGTCGCCGTGTGCACCGAAGGATTGTTGAGTCAAGGCGTAAGCTTCATCGATAAACAAAACACCACCCATTGCTTCATCTATTTTCTCTGCGGTTTTGATGGCCGTCTGCCCCACAAATCCAGCTACTAGTCCTTGACGATCCGTTTCGACCATATGCCCACGCTCCAAAATACCGAGTGCTTTGTAAATTTTCGTCAGAATGCGAGCCACCGTCGTTTTACCGGTACCAGGATTACCCACAAAGACCGTGTGTAGGAAAAAACTGTTGAGTACATCCTTGCCTGTATCCCGATAGTAACGGACCAACTGTACCATTTCGGAAATCTGCTCCTTGATCTTTTTCATTCCAATGAGTTGGTTTAACTCATTCAGGGCTAACTCTAACAAGGCATGATCTACCGGAATATTTGGTAGTTCGCGTTTTGGCTTAATGTCAATCTTCTCAACATCTTCCAGTGTCACAATCGAAATAGCTTCTCGACTGAGCGCGCGCGGATTTTCGTCCGACATGACTCGCAATCCAAGATTAATTTTCCCTTGTTCGATCACATCGTAAACAAAGCGTGCGTTACCGAAACTGCGATCACGCGAGCGATAAGCCTCCGTAATCAACTCATCAATGCGCCGTTGTGCATCCGCCGTGAGTTCGACATTCTTCTCAGTACAGGCATAATTCGCGATTTGCGACAATTCCTGCGGTAGATAATCTGAGAACTCAAAGTACAGCTTAAATCGAGATTTCAATCCGGGATTCGAATCTAGGAAATGCTTCATTTCCTTAGGATAACCGGCAACGATAACCGCCATATCCCCTTCCCCGTTAGACATTTCCTTGACGAGGATTTCGATAACCTCGCGGCCAAAGTCTTTACTATCATCATTACTACGCGCTAGCGCGTAGGCTTCATCGATAAACAGCACTCCACCACGGGCCTTCTCAATCGCTTCTTTTACCTTCGGCGCCGTTTGGCCGATATATTCACCGACTAAATCGACTCGATCCACTTCGTGGACATGCCCTTTGGACAACAAGCCCATCTTTTTATACAAGCGCCCCATCATCCCGGCCACAGTTGTTTTCCCCGTACCAGGATTGCCAATAAATACCGAGTGGACGTTAATTTCTTCTTTTTCTTCGAAGCCCTTTTCTTTACGCAATTGCAAAAACTGGATATATTTTGCGTGATCGCGTACTTTACGTTTGATTTCAGTGAGACCGATCAACGCATCTAACTTTTGCATGACCTCCTCGAAGGTCTGATTAGCATCATCGTCGGGGTGCAAGACCACAGGAGAATGTCGATCAGGTAATAAGACACCTGCGATGCCTTCTTCAAATTCGTCGCCTACCTCGAAAGGGACGACCGCTAAGAGACGGTCCATAAAGACGAGCTCCGCGGTATATCGGTCTTTGCGCCAACTGCCTTTGACATTTGAGCCCCAGCCAGCGGTTATTTTGATCCATTCATCGCGTTTTTCGACCCTCTGTAAGCGAACCACCTGCCCTTTCAACTCCCGGGCATCGTTATAAAACTTCGTAAAGAGTTCACATTGCCAGCTTTTGGAATTATGGAGATTACGCAGGATGACTTCGACGTAGATATAGCGACTCTCTTCACTGCTAAATTTGCGAAAATAGGTCCGATCATCTTCACTCACATCATCGTAAGGACCTTCATAAAGCCGAAGGGACTGCACCTCGAGATAAGGGTTTCCAGTACTTTCTTCGTGTTTCCCGGCGTCTTCGACATAGAAGTATTTTGTTGCTACCTTCTCGCCCTCAATCCAAGCTTCCCAATAATAAGTGCCTTTTTTCCAAAACTGTCCTTCATTCTTATTCCCCCACCCCTCGCGAATGTAGACCACAGAATCATATTTGCTCACCTTGCGATTTTCAAAATGCAGGCTGCAAACCTCCTTTCGGCCTTTTTTTAAACTGTAGCACTTCAATTCTACATTGATTTCCCAATCTTCATCATCAAACATCTTATTATAAAAAGACAGTTCCGCGTAGATATAAGTCGTCTCAAAACGATCGAATACCTGACGGTACTTTTTCTTGTTATCCGCCAGCCACTCCGTTGAAGCGTAAACCTTCAGTTCACGGAACTTAAACTTCTTAAAATCAGGATGTTTATAGCTCTCTGCCATCTAATACGATTTCGGTTGAGTATCTTCCAAACATATCACTTTTTACGAATTAAGACAATTTTTAAATAAAAAATATCCATCTCCTTCTTTTTTTCTAAATTCAGGGCGCTGAAGTCGTTTAAAAACGACCAGTCTTAATTTTCCTGCGAGCATGAGCTTTGTACATTTTAACATCCCTGTCATCGTACAAAATACCGAATTGAACGGCCGTTCAAACTTCGTGCTACGCCCGCTATTCCTCTCCCATCCGGTCGCTACCGATCGTCGTTTTGAACAAGCGGTCACTTATTTTAAAAAGGAAATTCGTCGTCATCTCAATAATTACCACTTAGAACGAGAAAATCTCGATTACTTATTGTGGTTTCATTTCAATCCCAAATTAGATTTCCGACAATTCCAACTCACAATTCCCATTGGGAAACAATATTACCGGGGGCGATTTGCGGCCTGTATTTTCCAATTGAAAGATAAAACATTTATCAGCCTACCACAGTTTGACAATTTCATCTTTTTAAGTGCAAAAGAACAGCCAAAATCACAAGATCTAGAAGAAGAACTGAGTAATGTCATCAGCCATTTGCTTCGCAACATCAAAAACGAGCAAGGCAGTGACTTTAATTTTGACAATTATTGCTCGGAAGGTGATGAGTTTATCACTCGAATTAAAATCAGTCTTAATGTGCTGCCCAGTAGCTTTAGCTTCGAAGAAGATCAAGTGCCTTGGTATTTTTCACGCGTAAATGAGCAAGCAAAGTTTGACGGGGCCGAAGAAATTGAAAAGGTCGGAGAAAATCTGAATAACCTTTACCCCGGAGATCTTAAACGTGCATTTTATCGGGACGATCTCGTTGAACGACTGAGCAGCATTATTTATAATCGGGAAAATAGCCCGGTAGTCATTCTCGGTCGGGAAGGAACCGGAAAGCACACCATACTACACGAAGCGGTATTTCGCTATCTTGAGAATCAACAAAGTACCGCGAACGACCAAGAGGAACTTTACGCCAAAATCTGGCATATTGATCCAACGCGCATCATTTCAGGGATGAGCATTATCGGCTGGTGGCAAAAACGTCTGGAATCCATCATTCAATTTGTCCTCAATAAGCAAAAAGGTGAACATGATCGTTTGTTGATCGACAATGTGGTCGCAATGCTGCGGATTGGAAAATCGTCAGCCAACAATATGACGTTGAGTGATGTGATTCGACCTTATTTGGAAAAGCGACAAATCCAACTCATTCTCATCGCTACGCCCGCAGAGTGGAAGATCATGCAGGAAAAAGATCGGCGGTTTAGCGATTTATTTCAGGTCATCCGGGTTGAAGAGCCCAATTTGGAGACCGCAGCACGTATGGTCTTGCAACAAAAGCGCATTCTGGAAGTACAGCAAGGCTGTGAGATTACGGTGCAGGCGATTCATCAATTATTTCAAATTCAGCGTAACTACCTCAAACGCAAAGCGCTGCCGGGCAGCGTCATTCGGCTCATGACCCAGCTAGCGGCCAAATATCGTTTTCTGACCATTGATAGCCCGGAAGTCAAAGCTGAATTTGAAGTCTACAGTGGATTACACGAGAAAATTTTCGATCCTACGGAGATTTTCGAACCCGAAGAAGTGCGCGAAACCATCGGTCGGGGACTCGTGGGGCAAAATGATGCCGTAGAAGCCCTTGCAGATACCGTGCATTTGATCAAAGCCAAACTGGCAAATCCAGAGCGTCCTTTAGCATCTTTTCTTTTCATCGGGCCGACCGGTGTAGGGAAAACTCAAGCGGCTAAAGTACTTAGTCAATATCTGACCGGAGATGAAGAGCAGTTGTTACGCTTTGACATGAACGAATATATCGATGCCGGGGCAAGTCAACGTCTCATTGGTGACGCCTTTCATCCCGAAGGCCAATTGACCGGTCAGGTGCGCTATCGACCGTTCAGTATTTTACTGCTTGATGAAATTGAAAAGGCTCATCCTAGTGTCCATGACTTACTGCTACAGGTTTTGGATGACGGGCGTCTAACGGATAGTCTCGGCCGAACCGTTGACTTTTCGAATACCATCATTATCATGACCTCCAACGTGGGCGCCAGAGAAGTTTCCGCCCAACTTGGATTCGAAACGACAGCGAAGGATGATCGAGCGGTCTATCGCAAAGCCGTGGAGCAACAATTCCGGCCGGAATTCATCAATCGGATTGACCAGATTGTGATTTTTAATGCGCTCCAGTTAGAACACATACTCGATATTGCCCAACTGCAAATACAAGAATTACTCCGACGGGATGGTTTCGTACGTCGAACCACGATTTTAAATATTTCCCGTGAGGCCCTCGAATGGGTCGCGCGACGTGGCTACGATAGTCGGATGGGGGGACGTGCACTGAAAAGACAAATTGAGCAAGATCTCACTGCGCTTTCCGCTGAGCAGTTACTGAAAACGAAAGGTGAACAACCGATCATTTTTAATATCCTCCTCCAAAACGATCAGCTCTGGCCAAATATCCAGACCCTCGACTTTGTAACCGAATTGCGAGGTGATTGGTTGCCAGATTTGCCCGAAGAGAAAAAAGGTAAAGGCTTTTATTTGCGCTTACTACGTCGAGTAGAGCAAATCGAGCAGCGTATCCGGCAAATGGAAGAGCAACAAACGGATGCTCCCGACGAAGTCATTGTCATTGGCAACCAAAAAGGTGAGCATCTTGACTGGCAATACTACGACTTTAAGGAAAAACTGGCTTCGGTCAAATCGGAAATCACCAATTTATCGCTAGGATTTCGGGATCGTTACTTCAATGAAGGGCCGGCGATTCCACTGCGTTTAAAAACCAATGCGATTCTCCCTCGAAATGATAATAATACAAAAGGCATTCGGGAGAACTTAAAAGATCATTTGTTTCAAACTGAGGCCTTGCGCGAAATCAATGACCACTATGAATACGCGACCGCGCGATTCAGCAGCATGGAGACCGAATTCATCAATAGCTTTTTGGATGTTCAATTTCTGGAGATATTCACCCGTGGGTTTCTGCACGGCCACTCCGAAGTGATAAAGCTTGAATTTCAATCGCTAATCACTGGTACCGGACAACAGCAGATCGACTATCTCGTTGAACGTTATTCAGAATTATTAAAAGCGCTTGATATTGATTTTAAAGTGAGCAAGGATGGTCGTAGCATTCGTGCCGAGGGGTACGAGTCTTCTGTTCTCCTTGCAGGAGAAGCCGGTATACACCTTTTTTACTTGTCTCATCAAAACCCATTACCAATTTTATTGAAGATTGTTCGGGATCAACAGGCTAGTAATCATCATCAAACCAATCGCGTTATTCGCCTCTACGATGAGAAAGCAACTCTGACGGATTTACGCTCTGGCTTCACCAATGCCGTAAACATTGCTGCGACCGAATTTAAACTATTACTATACGCCGGATTAGTTGAGCAACGACAGCTAAACTAAAGTGACCTAAACTTGTTTAGCTTAATGATAAAAATTATTTTTGCGCCAGATAGATCGAGAAGCACTCGACTCGGCATATAACAAACTACAAATCAAGCACTTAGCTAAACAATTCATGGCAAAAGTAAAATTCACCTTTGAAGATACGACGCTCTCTCCCGTTACGGTCGAAAATGCAGAAGAGGGCTATTCGATCCTTGAAATTGCAGAGGACAATGATGTGCATCTCAACCACAATTGTGGAGGGGTTTGTGCATGCTCCACTTGTCACGTCTACGTGGAAAAGGGCGATGAATTTCTAGAAGAAATCTCGGATAAAGAAGAAGATTTCATTGATCGTGCAATCAATCCTCGATTAGAATCTCGTTTGGGTTGCCAATGTGTTATTTTAAAAGACGACGCGGAAATTGAAATTCAAATTCCCGATCAATCTCAAATTATTGGCCACGAGCACTAATATCGTTTACCTTCTCAGCATAACTTTAATCGATTAAAAAACTATCCTATGCCTTTCGAAAATATTGACGATCTCCCGATCAACTGGGCCGATCACGAAGATATTGCCATCAAACTCTACGAACGATTTGGTGACGACTTTAACGAAGGAAAAATCTACCGCATCCGCTTCACCGATCTATTAGACTGGATTCTGGAAATTCCTACCTTTGAAGGTAAACGCGAAGATTCTAATGAAGGCCATCTTGAACAAATCCAAGCCAAATGGGTCTACGAATGGCGCGATAATAACTAATACTGGTGAATTACCTCGAATACTTTAGAAAAATCAACACCTTCATTTTTGACGTTGACGGTGTACTTACCAATAGCGAGTTGATCGTGCTGGAGAATGGTCGCTTGCTGCGGAAAATGAATACCCGTGACGGCTACGCTATCAAACGAGCGATTCAGCAAGGATACAGGGTATGCATTATCACAGGTGGTAAGTCCAGTGGTGTTGTCACTCGACTAGAAAACCTTGGGGTACCGGATATCTACAAAGGGGTAAGTGATAAGTTAGAAGTGTTTGATGAATACGTTGACATTTACAGTCTGGACACGGATCGCATTCTCTACATGGGTGATGATCTGCCAGATTATGAAGTGATGCGACGTGTAGGTTTACCTGCCTGTCCGAACGATGCTTGCCCCGAAATTGTGGCACTCAGCCGTTACATTTCGCCCATTAAAGGAGGAGCTGGTTGTGTCAGAGATGTCATTGAAAAAGTTTTGAAGTTGCACGGCCATTGGCCAGAAACCGAACCATTAACGCCGGCGAAAAACCAAGGAGATATGCGATCAGATGATTTTTCGGAATCATGATACGACTCTTTCGCTGGCCAAATCTATTAATTGTCGTTTTGACACAATGGCTAGTTTATGACTTAATTCGCCAACAGTTTAGTCTTTACGACATCCCGATCCTGCTCGATCCAATCCACTTTGGTTTATTCATTTTAAGTACCCTCATCATTACCGCCGGAGGCTATCTGATCAACGATATTTTTGATTACGACATTGATTTAATCAACAAACCAGAACGACAAGTCATCGGCCGGGTCATCTCCATCGGTCAAGCCCAATGGTTATATCACGGTCTCAATTCTTTGGGCTTCTTACTGTCCTTCTATCTGGCTTACCATATTTCTAATTTACCGTTGGTATTGATTTATCCTGTAGCAGTCGCTTTACTTTATTGGTATTCGTGGCGGGGAAAACGTGCCGGAGCGAGCGGTAATTTGGTTGTTGCCTTGTTCTGCGCCTTCGTCGCAGGCATCGTATTCTTTGCGGAGCGAGCGGGCTTTGTCGCTTATTTGCAAATCGCTGAGTCCCCACAAATCCTTAAGGACATCTTAATCTTTTACAGCCTTTATGCTTTCATCTCAACTTTGCTGCGGGAAATTGTCAAAGATACGGAGGACATGGCCGGCGATCGAGCAGCGGATTGTCGGACCATTCCAATCCGTTACGGCGTTTCTAACGCAAAAAAGGTGGCGATTAGTCTGGCGATTGCCTTGCTGATTTTATCGATCTACTGGTCAATCTATCAAATACAGGTTTTAGCTAATTGGTGGGGATTGGGCTTCGTAATATTATTAATTTTGGGGCCGAACCTATTCGTGTTGTACTTACTCAGGCTGGCTCGACAAACAGCGGATTTTAGCCGGTTGAGCCGTTGGACAAAGTATTTAATGGCTGCGGGTATTCTGTATCTAATATTTTTAAAAATCATCCTCATCTAGTATATGTTCGAACAAAATTTTCGTCTGATTCTGGCCTCCAAATCTCCCCGCCGTCGTGAATTACTAAGTAAAGCCGGTTTTGAATTTGAAATCAAAACAAAGGATACACCTGAAGATTATCCCGAGGATTTACCTGCAGAAAAAGTAGCGGAATTTTTAGCAAAGAAAAAAGCTGATGCAGTACAAGAATGGTTGACACCAGATGCAATTATTCTCACCGCAGATAGTGTAGTCATCTTAGACAACCAGATGTACGAAAAACCCCAAGATCGTGACGATGCTGTACGGATTTTGCGTGCCCTAAGCGGAAATGTACACCAAGTCATTACCGGGGTCTGTTTGACCAGCGTTAATGAGCAACGTCTATTTTCTGGCGTTTCGAAGGTTCATTTTGAAACACTCAACGATACCGAGATTGAGTATTATATCGACGCGTATCAACCCTACGATAAAGCGGGATCCTACGCTATTCAGGAATGGGTTGGTTTGTGTAAAATCAGTAAGATAGAAGGGACTTACGCCAATATTATGGGCTTACCGGTGGATTTAGTGTATCGGCACTTAGAAGCCATGAATCAACAAATGGCTTAGGTCCTGTTCAGTTACAACTCCGCGACGCGCACCATGCGATCTTCCACTTCGTGCACTAATTGGGTGTAGCGCGGATCGCGCTTAATTTCCCGAGAACGGACTAAGGGCAAGTCTACATGGATATGCTCAACAAATTTTGAAGGTGCTGCCTTCATAATGTAAATATCATCCGCCAAGTATACCGCTTCGGCAATATCGTGCGTCACGAAAATGACCGTGGGATGGTATTTATTCCAGATTCCGGAGAGTAAATCCTGCATCTGTAGTCGAGTCTTAATATCAAGTGCTCCGAAAGGTTCATCCATGAGCAGAATCTCGGAATTAGCCAGCAGACTTCGGGCAATTGCTACCCGTTGTAACTGTCCACCGGATAAGGTTGGATATTGCGCGAATTTGTGCTCATGTCCCGCCAAACCTACCAATTCAATCAATTCCATCGCTTTTGCATCCCGTTCTTTTTGAGACACGCCTTTGTAGCGAAGCGCTAGTCCTACATTGTCTAACACCGTCATCCAAGGCAAAGAGCTGTACTGTTGAAAGACCATACTCACTCGATTATCCTTGCCTACTTTTTTGTCCTTGACCAACACATCGCCAGCAGTCGGGCTTTGTAAGCCCGCGATATAACGCAACAAAGTAGATTTTCCGCAGCCGGACATCCCCAAAATGACGACAAACTGGCCTTGAGCGGGTTTATCTTCGACGATAAAATCCAGACCATCTATGATAAAGTTTTTACCTCCGTCGTAGCTCTGCCGAATATTTCGCAGTTCAATGATATTTTGCTGATCGGGCTGATCGGTAAAAAGGGACATGGTTTGTGGAATATAAGATGAGTAATTAGCGGCCCGGCAGATTGTCTTCCAAGCCATCCCAAAACAAAATTTCTAAGTCAATAGCTTTTTTAGCGCCAGTTTTGATGAGGTAACGATTTTCCAGCGTATTCGCCCAAGGGCGCAAGCAGTCAATCATCTCGCTGTAATGATCTTCATCGAGAGAGATATGGACCAGCCAAAATTCAATATCCTCATCACTCAGATCATTGTATTTGCGCAATCCATTAGCGATAATTGAATACTCTTCGTTGGTAAAGAATTCTGTTCCCGGTCCGAGTGCACCAAGACTTTCAATAAAATGCCCATCGTGGCACAGGTTAATGAGGTTTTCACAGCAAATGCGAGTCGTCGGCAGTGGTTCCACTTTATCCAAATCGGCCTCCGTCAGGCCTACTGCGCTGGCAAATTGATTGAACAAAATTCGATGGGATTTGGCCAGTTTTCCTTCACCATGTTCTTCCCAAAGATTTTCAATGATCGGCATTCGGGTCTTATCATCTGGAATATTAGCCGCTGCGGCCGCTAAAAATCGCGGAAAGTAACGGCAATAAACGCTGTATTGTTCCACAAAATATTGCAACTGAGAGCGATCCAGCCAAGCATCATCTATTCTTTTTAAAAATGGATGATGTAGAATTTTATCGATCCCTTCTCTAAGTTCTTTCTCTAGCTCTTGGAAAAAGTCCATACTATCGTTTTGGTTTGAAAAGATGCATCAGTTTATACCCCACAATGATCAATACAATAAAGTGGACGGCCCAAGCCGTTTCACCAAAATTATTTGCAAAAAGCTTCAAATTATCATTAACCGGCAGGTAGTCCAGGATCGTAAAGGCAGACATAGCAAGCACAACTAGCCAAATCACTACCTGGCTTCCAAACTTCCAAGCTATACCGACAATCCCCGAAGAAGATAAACCTATTTTGGTGAATAAACTTGACCAAAATCCGGTCGTCTTATTGTGATCCCCTTGATACTTGTGTGGAAAGAACTTACGATCCATATAGATAAACAAGCGATCTTGGACAATACCGATGATCACAATAATGATCAGAATCGCAAAAACCTTATCCACTCGACCTTGTCGTTGCCCGGTACGCCAAATCATCGCGCCGATTCCGCCCTGATTACCAAGGGATTCGGCGATGATGATGTAGGTCCACGAAATCGCCGTGAGTACCCGAATATCATCGGATAAGCGAGACATCACCGAAGGGAAATAGACGGTTCGGACCGTTTGCCAATCGGTAGCGCCCAAGGTGTAAACTGTTTTTAAATAAACATCCTTTACTTCGTCAATTCGTTGTACCACCACTGGCAATAAATAGATCAGAATACCAAATGCGAGAAAGTGCACTTTCATCGAAGTCCCTAAGCCAAACCAGACGATAAACAGCCCCGTTAAAGCAGTCAAAGGTAAGTAGCGTACAGCATCAACCTGCCGTTGAAAGGTTCCTCTAAACAAGGGTAATAATCCAATCAAGAAACCAACCGGAATAGAAATCGCAATGGCTTCGATATATCCGGCCAGATTGAGACTCAAGGATTGTAAGGTATTCTTAATGATCTGATTTTCGGTATATAAACTGCCAAAGGCGTCCAGTACTTGTCCAGGACTGGGCAGGATAGCCGTAGATACCATAGGGGACTCTCCCGCAGTAAGCAGGAACCAGATCAGGATCACCAGCACAATGCCGATGACCCCAAGCACGATTCCTTGTGTAGAGGAGAGCTTACCTCTGAGCTTAAATAATTGCGACATTTAAGCAGGTGGCTTATTCGGTAACCAATTGGAAGTCCGTACGGCGATTTTTCGCCTTACAAGCCGAATCCTGATTGTTCTCGCAGCCAGGTACCGGATTGTCCGGCCCGTTACCTACGATGATAAATCGATTCGCATTCATACCGTAAGCGGACGTCAAATACGCCGCGACGGCCTCAGCACGCTTGCGTGATAAGCGCATATTTAAATCACGGCTACCATCCGAGTCGGTATTTCCTTCGATACGTACGCGTGTATTAGAATACGACTGGGCGACATCGCTAAACTGTTGATCAATGATTGTCTTGGCATCATCGGTCAAGGCAGATTTACCGGAAGCGAAGTTAATAGTGACCGGCTTGGTCGCAATGGCTTGTTTTTTTATCAATTCGGGAGCAGCCGGTGCAAATTCTTTTTGGCCTTCTGCAAGATAGCCCGGACCGTTCAATGTATTTCTGGCGGCAGATACGGCGGCGGGATACGCCATATTTCGCCAAATCGGTCGTTTGGCCGGTGCTTGCTTGATCTTTTCAAACTCCTCCCCCATTTTTACATATAATTTCTCACCGGTCATGCCACGGTAATCCGTATTCAAACCAAAGAAATTCAAGTTATCACCGTGAGTCGTAAATCGAACATCGGTCATCATCGCAGTGGCGTCTTCTACTGGCAGACCAAAGACATCAGCACAAATCTTAGCTGCTTTCGCCTGATTTGAGGCGACATTTTCCAGTTCGGCGACGGCCTTCATCCAGCCTTCGTAGAACTTCGCCAGTTTATCTGGATTTTGGCGGACGTAGCTATCTTTTACCATGAAAACGTCCGCAATGATGTGTGAAGCATCTTTAGTGGACTGTAATACCTGAGAACCATTGACTGCCCGCAGGCAAGGTGGAATATCCGGACTCCAGATCACCGCCGCATCAACCTGACCGCCTTTGAAGGCGGTAGCTGCATCCGTTGGTAAAGCCACTTCAACCGGTTCGATATCGGCCAAAGTCATATTCGCTGACTCTAGCATGAAGATTAAAAAAGTTACTGAGGGGGTAAAGCCAGCGTAAGCCACTTTCTTACCTCGCAAATCATTCACGCTTTTGATGCCACGTCCTACCACAACCGCATCACCACCGCGCGACCAGTCGTACTGCATCAGAATTCGTGGTTTGTGTGGTGCCAATTGCTCCATTTCAGTGTTCATCGCACTGATCTCGTTCGAGAGGACATCAAATTCACCAGCGATCCAGCCTTGACGGGTCGCTCCAAAATCATCGAGCAATTCGAAATCTACTTTTAAACCGTAATCCGTGTAGAATCGACTGCGCTCACTCCACTGTGCCCCTTCGTTGAAAT
Organism: Saprospiraceae bacterium; assembly: GCA_028285085.1. Taxonomy (GTDB): domain Bacteria; phylum Bacteroidota; class Bacteroidia; order Chitinophagales; family Saprospiraceae; genus JAHDHW01. The sequence goes on from JANQQI010000104.1 coordinate 68,923, forward strand.
ATAGTCCAGGTGCTACACCTCCCCAAGTGAAAATTTGCACTTTTAGTACATCATCATCCGCCGGGCGATTGGAGGGTGAGGTATTGACGTTTGATTTATCATTATCTTCTTTAGTTATTTCACCTTCTTCGGCAGCTGCCTGATTCATTAGATTCTTGCCAAACTCCGTATTATTCAATACCCAGCGACCGGCAAATACCAGGGCTGCAAGAATAACGAGAGTGATGAGAAACTTGGAAAAAGTCGTGAGTCTTCTGGCCATGTTGGTTTTGTTAGATGATAAGAATGGTTTTGATAAAATTATAGTGTCTAAACAGATCGAAAGCAGAACTGTAAATAGACAAACGAATCTTAGTCTTTCTGTAAGTAAATATTTTTGACAGGCATCAAGCTTGTTCGTCGCTAGATTGATTGGACTTAACTAATTTGGCAATGGCTAAGCCTGAGGCAATCCCCACACCAATACCGATCACGGTACCAACTGTAGTATCATCAAACATAACTGCTATCGCGGTTGTCAAACCCACACTGAAAGCCAATATCGTCACCCAATTCCATTTGAAATTTTTGTAGTACATGCTTACAGTTTAGTTAATTGATCAAACCCTACTCGAAAAAGCTGTCATATTGATTCTGGTGATCGGCTCGAATCGCTTTCTTAACGGGGGCATTGAGATCTAGCACATCATTATCATCATTCGCCTGATTCACAATCTCTTTTTTGTTTTCACCGAGAATAAGTGAAACACCTTCCTTCTCCCATTCTTCCAGCATTGCCAAACCTTCTTCTTCAAAGACACCGTTTTGTAGATCCACAGAATCCATGAAATTAGAAGACATTTCCATAAAGCGCTCCATCTCTCCTACTTTCTGACTTACATCGTCGGCAATAGCTTCCAGCGCCATATCGAACATGTAGCGTTGATCCTTATTACCGGAAATGATATTCATTGCCGATTTCATAGCAGAATGACTCGCGTGGATGGCTTTGCGTTCTTGCTCCTTGACCTCCACCTGGTCCTTGATGTCTTCCATCATGATTTCGGAATTCTCGTACATTTTGGTGAGCACACGGTACAAGACTTCCATCTTTTTATACAAATCTTCCAGCCGAACATTAGATTCCTTCAAACGCCCAGCCTTACGAGATTTGAGGATAACCATCGATTTTTTGTTCTTATCCTTGGCTTTGCTCGCCAGGGATAGGTTGCTTTCGATTTGACGTTTGTTATTGTGAATTTGCTCGCGCAATTTATGCATTTGGCCACGTAGTTGGCTGATTTGCTTATTCATCTTGCGCAGGTTACCCTGCAAATCATCGACATAAGATTTCAAAATACCAATAGGATCTATTTGAACAAAAATACCAGTTACCCAACGCATCACACTTTTATACATGTACCAAACGAGGTTGCGCATTTTGGGATCAAGCACCATGTAGATCAGTGCGCCCAAGACCAGCAACATGCCCGCCAGATAAAGTGTATTTTGTGCCAGTATGACTAAAGTTGGTAAAACCAAAGAAAGCAAATAGCCTCCTCCTGCGAGCGCACCTATGAGAAAGATCGCTCCCGTAACGCCCTCGGGGCGTTGCCAAAATGATTTTGGTTTGAAGTTGTTATCCATTAATTATAAACCGAGTTTTATTTATTGTATTGATTCACGATTCGACGGTATTCTACAGTCATTACGTTTTCTTCTATTTCAAATAAGACTTCATCTTCTCTACATCCTGTGAGATTTTACTGACCAAGGAAGCATAAGAAGCTTCAAAATCGCTCTTGGTCACTTCCACTTTGGTCGCGGCATCGGTCAACTCATCTTCCAACTTTGCGGACTGTTGCTGGTGTTTTTCAATTTCAGCGCTTAGTTTTTTAATTTGCTCTGCCTTTTGCTGCATCGTCTCTTTAAGCTGATTGATTTTTTGCTGTTTAGCATCAATCTGTTTGAGACGTTGGTTGTCCAAAGCGTGCCCGAACTTTTGTTCTTCTTGCAAAAGGACTTTCAGGTAATGGTCTGCAGTTTGGATAAGATGTTCTGGAGTAGCCCCCATCGCTTGAGCCATAGCAAAAGCAGATTTGTAACGGGTAGGCTCATCCATCGGCATCTTCTCTAAAGATTTTAGTGATTGTTTGTATTCCAAATAATCGATGCCTTCCAAATTATTTTTCTCCAATGCTCCCAACAAAATATTCATGAACTTGGACTTGACTTGACCCGGCACTCTGGGAGTTGACTGGGGTGTTTGAATCGTACTGGAGGAAGAAGTATTTTTTGACGCAGCGGACGAGTCTGATTGCGCAGACTTACCGGTCTCGTTTTCCGGTTTTGGGTCATCCTCTTCGATAAATAGTGACTTCAGTTTTTTTAACATACGTAATCTAATAATACTGAAAATGGGCAGTCAGTTCTATCTACTTCTGAAACATTCGATCAACGCTGCGTTTATTTCTACAAAGTAAGAAAAAATAACATAATTCACCAAACAACTGAAACGGACCATTTCTCCCTATGTTTCAATCTGTAACTCTAGTAAATTCATATAAACTCCTATTCGCCAAAAAGTAAAGAATAACCTACGTTTTACAGAGTAAAATCCCAACGATTATTACAGATTCCAAATGACCACTTTATTTCAGTGAAATTTGGTTGATCTGGCTATTTTCGTATCTCATAATGAGTAGATCGCCAAGAGTGATTAAGGCCTTTCATTCCTGAATCTGTATCGAAAAACGGCATACACGCTTCAAAGTTTTCCAGCTAAATAAACAGACGCTTGATTCAGGTATTTTTCTCCTTTCTTCGTTGCAAACATTATCTTTTCACCCTTCGGATAGAAGAGGTGTCAGGCAGAGAGATGTTATAATTTCATCTCAACTTTTCTTACGTTTGTAATATCTTTCCAGTCAACTACACAATAATTTAAGGACCTAACAATGAGCGAAAACAAAGTATCCGTTACTTCAGAAATCGCCCCTTTGAAGCGAGTGATTGTCCATCGTCCCGATGATGGTATCGCCCGAATCTCTCCCAAAAAAGCCGAAGAATTACTTTTTGATGATATTGTTCACTTGCCACAAATGCAAGAAGAGCATCGTGTTTTTACGGATGTTCTAAAAGCATTCATGGGAGCAGATAATGTGATGGAAGTGGGTCAGCTGCTGGAAGAAGCGCTCAGGGATAATGACGAGATTAAGCAAGAGTTTTTGAAACGCGTAACTGACTACGAGGAGTTACCGTCTAGCTTCACCAAGGTCTTGGAAGAGTTACCACCTGAAAACCTGGCCAAGGTTCTAATCACAGGCTATTTAGAAAGTGAAGATCAAATTTTGTTTGATCCAATTCCAAATTTCATTTTTACACGAGATATTGCCGTTACGATCAATGACCACGTACTAATCACTAAAGCGGCAAAAATGGCGCGCTACCGGGAAAACTTTATCACTCGGTACATCTTCTGGTCGCATCCCATCTTCCGTGGTTTACGTAACCAGGGACGCATCATTAACCTCAATCATGTAGATGAGTTTCCACCTTCTAAGCGGGGTGCTAAGGTATCGATGGAAGGGGGTGATGTGATGATCATCAACAAAGATTACCTTTTGATTGGTCATAGTGAACGGACAACGACCCACGCCATTCGTTCACTGTGTAAAGTGCTTTTTGAAAAAGAAGTGGTGAAAAATGTAGTTCAGATCAACATCCCTGCGGATCGATCTTATATGCATATTGATACGATTTTCACACAAATTAACACCAATCATATTGTAGCTTTCAAGCCTATTATTGTGGATGGATTGGCCAGCAATGTGATCGTCCATCGACACGATGGCAGCGCCAAAACTTACCCCTCCGTCAAGGATTTTTTCCTTACTGAGATCAATTCAAATATGGAATTTATCCTTAGTGGCAATGGCCAATCGCCGTATCAAGAACGAGAACAGTGGACCGACGGCTGTAATCTTGTTGCTCTTCGACCAGGTGTAGCTTTAACCTATGATCGTAACCCCGAAACGGAGAAGGCGTTTGCTCAATTTGGCTATCGTGTTATTCACGCCCGGGAATTACTACAACGCTTTGCGGAAGGCAAAGAAAGTCCCGAATCCGTTGAAAACACCATCATTACCTTACCATCAAATGAATTGTCGCGCGCCCGAGGCGGGTCCCACTGTATGACCTGCCCTATCGAACGATTGGGCTAAATATTGATTGATCACAGAGCATTAGTACACATGTATACACACGAAACACAAATCCGGGTTCGCTACAGTGAAACGGATCAAATGGGATACGCCTATTACGGCAATTACGCCCAATACTACGAAGTTGGTCGGGTGGAAATGATCAGATCCCTAGATCTGACTTATAAAAGCTTAGAAGAAGAACACGGTATTTTGATGCCGGTAGTTTCACTCGACATGCGTTTTGTACGACCGGCCCACTACGATGAACTGTTGACAATTAAAACCACTTTGGCGAAACTCCCCGTGGAGTACATCGTTTTTCAAGTAGAAGTTTATAACGAAGCGGGCAAATTAGTCAATAGTGGTAGAATACGATTGTGCTTTGTAGATGTCAAAAGTAATCAACGTGTATCAACGCCAAAGTTGTTAGTCGACAAATTAAGCCCTTTCTTTGCAGTCTAAAGTTGATCCGATTGAAAAAGATTCCTAGTGTTAAAGACATCCGAGATTTCATTTACAATCTACCACTAGTAGTCAATTTAATCAATTGGTCCAAAGCACACTCACTTCCCGGTTTTTTCAAAGTTCCCATTTACGATGTCATCGTTTTCATCCTCAATGAGTTAAAAAGGCACACTTTAATTACACGGGCTAACTCTGTGGCTTTCAGCTTTTTCCTATCAATATTTCCAGCGATACTTTTTCTATTTACGTTAATTCCTTACGTATTACCCTACTTCGACTTCATAATCATTCCCTACTTGCCGCCGGAACAAATCGTATCGCAAAACGGTGTAGTGAATTTTTCCGCTACCATGATTAACTTGATCGAAGCCAACATTTTAACGCTAGAGATTCTCCCGGACAACGTTAAGTCGAAGATCGTACAGATCATCAAAACAGTAGCCCTGGATACTCGACCGGGGCAATTATACTTTGTACTTATCCTGACGTTATTCTTTTCTTCGAATGGGATGATGACTCTGTTTCGCGGTTTCGAAAAATCATATCAATCTACTTTCAAACGCCGCTCGGTCGTTAAAAAACGATTAGTTGCCATTTTACTAACCTTCGTATTGGGTATTCTGGTGCTCTCGGCTGCAGTTCTTATCGTTTTGACTAGTACGCCAATTCAGTCACTCATTAGTTACATCAATCTGGATCGCTTTTCTGAAATCATCATTGGCGCACTGGGTTGGTTAATCATATTTGCTCTTTTCCATACCGGCATCACGGTGATTTATCGCTATGGTCCGTCAACCTTTAGACGTTTCACTTGGTTTTCACCGGGAGCAACCCTCGCCACTATTTTATCTATCCTATCTCTGCTCGGTTTTTCCTACTACGTCAACCAATTTGAGCCTTATAATATTTACGGTTCTATTGGAAGTGTCATCGTCCTGATGCTGTGGATTCAGATTAATGCCTTCATTCTGCTCATCGGCTTTGAGTTAAATGCCAGCATTGCCGTCAATCGAGATTTGAAAATTGCCAAGGAAGAAGATTAAGAGTTTGGCAAAATGCTTGCAAGTGAATAGGCAATTACGAATGATTTCCTATCAACATATCAAGAGTATGATGCAAGTGCCGCCACCGGAGGCCTTGGTGGATTTATATAATGCCATTGGCAGTCAATTGGTAAAACACCACCAGTATGTATCACAAAGATCAGAATTAGTCCTGCCACAGCATTTTCACATCTGTGGAGCCAGCATTCAAAGCCATTACATTGCTTACGTTTTGGGAAAGTTAGCCTGTTCCAATTTTCCACCGGAAGTGATTCACATCTTTTTTGATATCGACGCCAACTACAAAGTGCAATTTGGTGAAATTGGTGGAGAACGAATCGATGCTTGTATTTGTGTCATTCATCAAGAAAACACACCTTTCGATTTACAAGCTGTTTATAAACACATTTATTCTTAGTAGCTGTTTGAAAATATCTGCCACTAGCGAAAAGTAGAGATTATTAGGCCAGAAGGCTTTAAAACGGTTTTTCAATCTAACCAACACGAACGACTCCGTCGCGTCGATCATCGCCACTTGCCATCAAACGCCCATCAGCATGCCTCAGAATAGTATGTACGCCCCCAAAGAATAAGGATTGATTGTTCCAAGCTTTGAGTGTCCCTTCGAATAAGTCCGGCGATAGTTGATGATTAAAGCCTTTTTCAATATTAAATACATCGTGTCCCAGGTGTACACGAGACAGATTTACTGCTTCGTGCACTGGCAATTGATAATCCAAAAGTAAGTGAATGACTTGAGCGATGGCCGTAGCAATCCGACTTGCTCCTCCGCTACCTAAAACAACTTCGGCCTTACCCCCCGCATTCAAAACAATGGTAGGTGACATCATACTGGACAAGCGAACATCCTCATCCCAAGTATGAAAACCGTGTGGGAGGAGCGCCGCCTCCCCTAGCATATTATTCATGTGTATGTCAGTGCCTTCCACGAAATAGCCACAGCCTTCGCCAATGGTCATAGTCAGGCTAATGGCATTTCCCCACTGATCGACAATATTGAAATGAGAGGTGCTACCATGTTTCTTATTGCGTTGTAACACTTGCTGGAGGCTGAGCCGTAAATCCTCGGGTAATCGACTTAACTTGGAGACTTCACGTTGTGCTCGGTACCATTGTAAAATGTGCTCTTCTCCCTGAGGTAGTTGTTGTGGTGCATTTTCTCCGAGTTCTAAAAGCATCAAACACAGGAGCGTTCCGCCGATACTTGGCAAAGGATTGGTCAAAACAGTTTTCTGACGAAATGGAAAGGCTAGAGGTTCTCGGATTTCTACCTTGTAATCCTTAAAATCCGTCATGGTCAAGTATCCACCTCCATGTTGATAATCTTCTACTATTTTCCGAGCAATCTCGCCTTGATAAAAGGCGGCTTGCCCTTCACGTGCCATATAATCCAGAAAGTCCGCTAAGCCCGGCATTTGAACCACATCGCCAATTTGTTTCCGGGTGCCATCTTCTCGAAAGAATAGTTCTAACGAACGAGGATGCATACGGAAAATCTCCTCCAACAGGCTTAAATCTAGCGCCTGAAAATCATTAATCGCAATGCCTTCTTTGGCGTATTGAATGGGAATTTTTACCAATTCGGACATAGGCATGGTCCCTAGCTTCTCATGAATCGCAAAAATCCCGGCAATACTTCCCGGTACGCCAGTTGAGCCTTTTCCGGTATAAAACACCTCGGTGGTATCACCAAAATCCACTTCGATGGGTTGGAAATCGATAGCAGCAGATAGCTGTTTAGATTTGGGCGTTTGACAAAAGAAATCAAACAATAAACGCTCTCCCGATGCGGTATACACATTGGCAAAAGCCCCACCGCCACCGGAGGCCATACAGGGCTCAGCGATAAAGGCTGTCAGATAAGCAGCAATGGCAGCATCAAAGGCATTTCCCCCTGCTTTTAGAATCTCAACTGCTGTGTCGGCTGTGGCATCGTGGCCAGCGGCAACCGCGTAATTCATAGTCTTATGGATAAGGTGCGGTCAAAGATAAACAACGGTTTGAAATTGATCAAATAGCATCTTTCTCCGTTTAAACCTCTTTCATCGAGAGTCTCTCCGTTTGGAGTTATGAGCAGGAGTAAATATATTAGCGAAAATTCGCAACAATGTCCAACGTTCAAGTTCGCTCTAAGGCTCTAAGTGGAGCTGAGATCGCATGGTTTGCCCCTATTTGCAATGGTGATACTGATTATCTGGGTACCATGCCGAATCACTATCGCAGCAACTGGGACAATGCTTTCACCATTTTGCGACGTGCTGATGCACTGGGCTATCGCAATATTTTGTGCCCTTCTTCTTATCAGGTTGGGCAAGACACCTGGACATTTGCTGCCTCAGTCGCCCCCCTAACTCAACAAATTAATCTTTTGCCAGCTATTCGTTGTGGTGAAGTTCATCCAGCGATGTTGGCCAGAGCGGTAGCCACCTTAGACCACATCCTTCGAGGGCGTTTGACATTGAATATCATCTCTTCAAATCAGCCTGGCGAGAATCTGCCTTCGGCAGCGCGCTATCAGCGTTCCCGGGAAGTCATCTCGATTTTGAAACAAGCGTGGACGGCAGATGAGATTAATTTCAAAGGCGAATTTTATGATCTTCAATTAGATACTCAACCGGTCAAGCCCTATCAACAAAACGGAGGCCCCCTACTCTACTTTGGCGGTTATTCTCCACCCGGCGTTGACCTTTGTGCAGAGCATTGTGATGTTTACTTAATGTGGCCGGAAACGGAACAACGATTACAAGAGCTCATGCAGAATATGAGCCAGCAAGCAGCCGCTTACGGCCGCCAAGTTGATTTTGGCTTACGGGTGCACGTCATTGTTCGAGAGACCGAAGCCGAAGCGCGGGCCTGGGCACAAAAACTGGTTTCAAAGTTGGAGGTTGACAAGGGCGCTGAAATCCGAGAACGAGCGCTCGATGCCAAAAGCTACGGCGTCGCTCGCCAAACAGAGATGCGGGCAGCGGCAGATTTAGAAGGTTTTATCGAAGATTACCTTTGGACGGGCATTGGACGAGCGCGTTCGGGTTGTGGTGCAGCACTTGTTGGTACCCCGGATCAAATTTTATGGAAAATTCGTCGCTATATGGACATGGGGATTCGGGCCTTTATTTTTTCCGGTTATCCCCATCTAGCGGAATGTGAGTTGTTTGCTAAATACGTTTTGCCAGAGCTTGAAACTATATCTTTAGCAGAAGAACAGGGCAGAATTCCACATCACACGCCAGCTACACCACTGGGAGTAGGAAAGCGTAGATAATTTAGAATAGGAACGAAATCTATAAAAACCAAATAATTTTATTTTAGAAACTCATTTTTTTTAAAATTTTTTCTTATTGATTATCAGACCGTTAAACCCACAAATTAAACTATTACTAATTTGAACTTATGGAATTTTGGAAAAATGGAATCTATAGATAATAGAGATATTTCTAAAAGCGATTGTTTTTAACCATTTGTCCATAAAATGTTCCTGGCAAAGGCTGGGAGTTATATGCCCCAAAATTATTGCGGCCAAAATTGGTCGGCGGTGGCGGCTGAGGGTGGGTCCCTCCCTCAAAAGCCCTCCACCATACACATTTTTAACTAAAACCATTTTTTCCTCAGAAGCGATTACTATTAACAAAGTCTGACAAACATGAATCTTAGTCCAGTCATCATTGCTATCCCGATGTATTTCACGCTTATGGCGGTGGAACTGGTCTACGAATCTGTAAGTAAACGAAGAACGTATCGACTACACGACGCTGTCACAAACATCAACACAGGCGTCCTACAGCAACTCACGAATACGTTTATCGCTATTTTCAAAATTGGCATCTACACCTGGATTTACGAAAACGGTGCTTTATTCGAATTAGGACAGACGGCCTGGACATTTGTCATTGCAATGATCTTTTGGGATTTATGTTACTACTGGGAGCACCGGATGGCGCACGAAATCAGTCTTTTCTGGGGTGGCCATGTCGTGCACCACCAAAGTGAAGACTATAACCTCAGTGTTGCGCTTCGACAAACTTCCACAGGCTTCATCTGGGGATTTCCGTTCTTCATTCCGATGGCTTTATTAGGTGTACATCCGATTCAGTTTGCCTTAGCGGGGGGATTTAATTTATTATATCAATTCTGGATTCACACGGAGCACATCAATCGCCTCCCACGCTGGTTCGAGGCTATTTTTAATACCCCGTCCCATCATCGCGTCCATCACGGTCGTGATCCCAAATACATTGACCGCAATTACGGCGGCATTCTCATCATTTGGGATCGACTTTTTGGGACTTTCCAAATTGAGGAAGAACGTCCCAATTATGGCATCACTACCCCACTAAAAAGTTGGAATCCCGTCTATGCTAACTTCGCCCACTATGTCGATTTATTTCAGGATGTCCGCCGCACACGCAGTCTAAAAGATGGATTAAAAGTCCTGTTCAACCGGCCGGGTTGGCTCCCGCAATACCTCGGTGGTTACCGTGCCCCAAAAGCGGTGAATAAAAATTACCAGAAATTTGATCGGCCGACGATTTTAGGTATCAACATCTATGTCTTAGTCCAGTTCATGGTTGCGTTGCTCTTTAATGCCTATTACCTATTTGAACATAAACAACTTGATCCAACAACGAAGATTATTTACGCCTTGTGGATTATTATCACGACGATTACTTTTGGGTTGTTATTTGAAAGTCGTCGAAAATGGGTACAAGCGCTGGAAATCTTACGACTGCTGGCGGTGCCACTTGGCCTGTATGCTATGCAAAAAGTAGGTTATCCCGTGCCAGATTGGTTGATTATTGTGGCTTCGATCTACGTCATTGCGAGTGATCTGGTATTCATCAGTTTGATTCGACGCCAAGCCTCACCGGCCATATCTAAGGACCCTGCCAAAAGCACTACTTAATACCCAAGTCCCATACCCATGCTATTTGACCTTTCGATTGTCTTACTCTATTTTACCGCGGTAATGGTCGCCGCTTTGCGAGGCCAAAGTGCCGCAAGTATGAGTAGCGAAGAGTATTTTCTCAGCTCCCGCAACCTTCGTTGGTACTCCGTTGCTATTTCGACGATCGCGACAAACGTACAGGGTTATCAGTTCCTGGGCATGATGGGCTCGGCTTATTTATACGGCTTAGCACAAGCTAATCTGGAGATCAATGCGATGCAAGGCATTTTGATGGCGGCCTTCATTTTTGTCCCCATGTACTTGCGAGAGCGGGTGATTACCATCACTCAATTCATAAAAAAACGAATGGGGGCCATCGTTGGTTTGTTTTACTCGGTAGCTAATCTGATCCTTTTTGCTACCCTAGGACTAGGCTCTGCACTCTTTTTGGGGGCTTACGCTGCCGATTTGGTTTTTCAAGACTTGCTCGAAGGGTTTTTAGCTTCACCCATGCAACGTGTTGCCATCTTAATTGCCGCTTTGGGTATCTTCTCGGCCATTTACACCTATTTTGGAGGACTTAGTGCTGTAGTTCGTACAGACATTATTCAGTTTGCAATTCTCTTTATCGGAGGCATTATCGTTCTCTTCATAGCTGTCAATCACTTAGGTGGATGGTCACAACTCTATGAAAAAACACCCGACTTGATGCATCTACACCTCCCGGCCGATCATCCCAAGCTACCATGGACTTTAGTATTTGGTTTAGCCTTATTAAATATCAATTATTGGTGTGCAAATCAAAGTGTAGTGCAACGCTCATTGGCCGCACGAAGCCTGAGAGACGCTCAGGTGGGTTTGATGGTTGGCGGTATTACTAAGTATTTCATGGCCATCATTATCGTAGTACCGGGAATCGCATTAGCGGGTATTCTCGGCGATCAACCCTTGACGGATCCCGATCAAACCTATCCATACTTAGTCAGAGAATTTCTTCCTCAAGGACTGCGTGGATTGATTCTTTGTGCTTTGTTTGCATCTTTGATGAGCACCGTAGATTCGACCTTCAATTCTTTGGCGACGCTGTGGTCCATCGATATTTATAAAACTTATTTGAATCCACAAGCTAGCGATCGACAACTAGTTTCCGCCGGTCGACGTACCATTTTCTTCACTCTGGCCACAGGAGTTGTGATGGGATGGGTATTATTATATTTAAAATTAGAAAGTCCTCAAGACGCGATTACCCATACTTTAAATGAGTTGCGATACTATATTAATTGTGGGATCGTCGTGATCATTTGTAGCGCGGCTTTCCTACTCGCGCCTAAACAAAAAGTGGTGATTCTCGCTTTTCTTTTGACTATTCCACTCAACCTTTTCCTCAAATTCTGGTTTCCTGAAATGAATTATTTTGTCAGAGCAGGATGGGTAATCATTACTGCTTTTAGCATAGTCGCGATGAGCTCTATTGCTCAAAACGGCTTAAAACCCTGGCAAGATATTTTTGCGACGCATTCAAAAACCAGCACCCGGATTGCATGGGCTCTTTTATTATCATTGATCTTATTACACATCATTTTTCACTAAGCCTTTTTGTATGATCTCACCGCTCACCTGGCTATTGCATCTGAGTGTCAGTTGGGGGCTGGCCATTCTTATTTGGGTAATCCAACTCGTCCATTACCCAGCATTTCTGTACATCGACTCTACCCGATCCAAAGTATTCCATCAAATGCATACAGGATCAATTGTTTTGATTACCATGCCATTAATGCTCGTTGAATTGGGGATATCTGCATGGTCTTGTTGGGAAATGCATTTTGACTGGTGGTGGCTAGTGCCCTTGATTTCCGTGTTACTTATTTGGTATAACACCTTCTTAGTACAGATTCCACTGCACAGCAAATTAGCGGAAAATTGGTCAAAACCGTTAATTAAACGCTTGATCCAAAATAACTGGTGGCGCACCGTGCTTTGGACCTTCAAAGCGATCTGGCTAAGCGGGCTGTTCTATAGCACGATGTCCTAGATGGAAACGATAAGCTTCGAATAGTAATTTTCCGAAAGGAATCCACCAAATTAGATCATTGAAGATAATCGTTAGGCCGAATGGCAAAGGGAAAGCGCCCTGGAATAGATACCAGGCAAATCCAATCGGCCCAAATATTTTACCGAGGAAACCAACCAGAATAATTGGCCAGTGGATCAAAGGTTGATAAGCAGCGATGATGTATCCAACACCGTAGACCCCGACGATCATGCCCACACATTGCCAAATCATGGGATAGCGTGGCAAATCCATGTTGGTGAGTTCGAAAAAGAAGTTTGGAAAGAAAATAACGACAGCTCCCCAAATCAGGTTGTACAAGCCGGCTGTCCAAAGTAGATAATATCGCCAATCTTTTTTCACTGCAAAAGGTTTCGTAGTGAAACAAGCGCTCCTAAAGTTGGTTCAAGTACTAGAGCTTTTTCTCCATTCGATAATGCTCAATGTTGACTTCTGAAAACGGCGCGCCTACCTTTTGATAATCTAGTCGCTCATAGAACGGGATAGCGGCAGCACGAGCGTGCAAAAACATCTTGTTGTAGCCTTGAGCTTGGGCAAATGATTCAGAGAAGTTCACCATAGCGGTTCCCACGCCTTGCTTTTGCAGATCTTCGGCGACGGCAACCTGTTGCATTTTCACTTGCCCGTCGTCGAATGGCACCAGCACTAGACACCCCGTTAATTTTCCATTTTCATTGTAAGCCGCCAAGTGATGATATTGATATTCTATAGCGAGTTCTTCAGCCGAAAAATCCAGCCCCAGAGGCGTACGCAAAATCTTACAACGCAATTTGATTACAGCATCATAGGCGGGGGTAGCAAATTCAATAGACATTACAAATATCATCGGCGATTAGATCAATTAATGCAAAGGGAAAGTTTCTCCTGCCAAGAGCAGGGATCGGCTAAAGGCCACACGATCCAGATCAGGGGCCACATCTATTTCATCGAAATAAGAAAGCATGTTTTCGGTAGCCATATTGCCAGTCAGTTCATCTTTAGCCATCGGACAGCCTCCGTAGCCTTTGATGGCACCATCAAAACGTCGGCAACCATTAGCGTAGGCCGATACCACTTTCTCTTTCCAGTTATAAGGCTGAGTGTGTAAATGTGCTCCAAATTCAACATCTTTGTAGACCGGAATGAGATGTCCAAAGAGATAACTGATGTTCTCGGGATTTGATACTCCAATAGTATCCGAAAGCGATAAAATTCGAATCCCTAATCCATACAATTCATCCACCCATTTTTGGACAATCTCTACATTCCATTCATCTCCGTAAGGGTTCCCAAAACCCATTGAAATATAAACCACCATTTGCTTATTGTTGGCCACACAAAGCTCTTGGATTTGCTTCACACGATTGAGCGACTCTTCGATCGTGGCATTGGTGTTGCGCAATTGGAAGGTTTGCGAAATAGAAAAAGGATACCCGAGATAAGTAATCTCATCGAATTGACAGGCGTCATTAGCCCCACGTCGGTTTGCAACAATTGCTAATAACTTCGTGTTAGTCTGGCTAAGATCCAGTCCGGCGAATACCTCGGCGGTATCACGCATTTGCGGAATGGCTTTGGGTGACACAAAACTACCGAAGTCCAGAGTATCAAAGCCAACTTTAAGTAGTTGATTGATATAGGTGATTTTGGATTCGGTGGGTATAAATGTTTTGATGCCCTGCATAGCGTCGCGCGGGCATTCGATTAGTTTTATCATTTAATGGTCAAATGGTTTGTACAGGCTAAGAACAGACGCAAATATACTGACTTTTGTGCTACCAATGTTTAACTTTGTGGTATCCGCTATGACTTTTACATTGATAGGATTCACCGGTAAGGTAAAAGTAGAATTCGGCTAACAAATAAATAAGCTTATGACGCGTAAGAATCTCTTTGCAATTATTGGTTTTTCAATGTTCATCATTGGCTTTCTGGCACTCGTTTTGATGATGGTTGGCGTCAAATTAAGTTTTCTGACCTGGATTGATGCGCCCGGACGGTTGTTCGGTTTTATCGCTCGCTTGCTGATGATCATTGTTGGTATTATGATTATTTATTTCTCACAAACGAACTGGCGACAAGAGGAAGCAATTTAAGAGGTCTGGGATTACTCTTTTAATTTTTCCAAGACCGCAATTGCTGCATCCGAAAACCGATACATTGACGAATCTTTCAGGGCCGCCTGTTGATATGCTAATACAAAATCTAAACAGGAGTATTGTGCCGCAATTAAGATTTCTTTACCCAAGACCTTTTCAATGTTCGTCGCCATGTAATAACCAATCACGTGACCACTCCAAGGGAGATGAGTAAAAATCTGAGTCCCTTTTTCATCAAAAGTCATATCCGCCACCAGCACCGAATCAATCCGCGCTAAATTAGTCGGTGCCTCAGTCACCAGCGCTCGAAACTCTTTCACCGTTTCCAATTGATTAATATCCATGGAAGCAGAATCACGCAGATAAGCTTCCGTGAAGTACTTCCCCTTATCAAGCATGCTGGCAACGCCTTCCAAGGGTAATTTCCCCAGAGCCACGACAATGGGATAGTGTTCACTTTCCTTGGGGTTGTACAACTGATGTAATTTGGTACGTAAGCGCAAGGCGTGATGAAATTCGTGCCCAAAGAAATCACTATTCTCCGCATCTGTTCCTTTTGACAGATGAAGCAAATCCATAGTAATGACTTCGCCGCCAAAGCCATTATCCTCAAATAAGGCTAAATAAACCGTCAAATCCACAACCTGCTCTGCAATATCTTTCGGAAGATAACGGAAACTATTTCGATAAGCCTGGCCATATTGCTTCCACTGCCCGGATCGGAGATAAGCATCCAGCTCTTGTCGTTTTTGTTTGACCTCCACCAGATGCAAAGCAAAATATTGATAAGGGGTATCTTTTCCAGCGAGGAGTTTTTTTAGCCTTTCTGATTGGGAGGGTTGAAATACGATTGGTAATACTTTTTTGAGAAAAGAGACCCGATTACCCGACCGTTGAATTTGAGCATAAGCCGGATGGCTGGAAAACTTCTGCCACAATTTATCAGATGGCATTTGATCTGCATCCAAAGTATCAGCAATTTCCCAAAAGATTTGGAGTGCAGTCGTGTCAATTCTCACTTGGCCTTGAATCGTTCCGGAGAAGAGGGTAAGAATAGTTGAAAATAGTAGAATGGAGCAGGTCTTCTTTTGCATTGTTCGCTGTTTGATTACCGAAAGTCTGGCCACAACAAACCTCCGTATTTGGATGGACAAAGAGCTATTTTTCATCCATCCAAATACTTCGGCAGGCCACAGTTCAAGGACACCTGATTGCTCAGCAAGGTTGCAAAAGAATAGACTACCCTATTTATAAATCAATCCCCAACATCAATCCAAAGTCAGAATATTTTCCGTCAACAAAAGAGACTACTGCATCAAGACGGAAAAAGCGGACCACACCAAAACCTAAGTTGTCCAATCCAAACGAAAGCTCATTGTAATGGGGCAATCCATCAACGTAAAGCCACGAAGCGCCAAGCACCGTTTTCAAACCCAGTTTTCTAATGCCGGGAATTTTATCCAACAAAAAGCCATTAAAATGGTGTTGAAAATGAGCGTGTACAAAATTCTCATTGGTGCTGTAAGCAAAATAATCCAGCAGATGGAACGTCGATAAGTAGTTGCTGGGATCACCTAAAAAGGTTTGGTTGCCACGGAAATGCTTGAGATCAAGAATGCTCATTTTGGCATCGTTCAAGAAAGTTCCTCCTTCCAGTAAATACTCCGTACTTCCAAAAACCCCAAGTTCTAGGTCATCCGTCACTTGCACACGCAGCAAATCAAAATCAACCTCGCTCTCCAGTCCGTTCACCCCCTTCGTGTACAACAGCCAAATATCAGGGGTCCGTGAGCCCATGATAAATTTACGATCCGGGTAAGTGATGTATTTCTGGCCAAAACGAATACGCATAGCGAATCGGAGTAGTAAAGCCTCATTGTAAGCGATCACCCGCGGCTGCTCGGGTACGTCTTGTCCCACTGATAAAAAAGGTGGTGTGTTCAAAGCATAATCATCATCACGCTTCCACATGCTATAATTGGTCGTATTTTCCAAAAATCGACGGTTAGCGTATTCGACACTTCCCCGAAAATAAAGCCCATTGACGAGTTCTCGACGGTAGGTCAGACGCAGAAAATCTTTTTCGTATAGGCGTAAGTAGTTCTTTTTATCAATCAAGCTGTATAGTGTGTTCACTGTCGGCGTGATGGGATTAGTGTTATTGATTTGTCGGGTGCCACGCCCGCCCTCTAAAGTAATTCGACTAAAATTTGTCCCGTTGAAATTATAGGTCACTTCAGCCTCCGCGCGGAAGCGCTCGTCCGATAGCCCGTATTGCAAAGTGGGCTTAATGCGTAACCAACGCGTGTTATATTCATCGAAAAACTTACGGAAATTCAATTCCATATTGCCGTAAAAGCCTTGTACCGCGTTGAACTGGATGGTCGTCAACGGAGAACCAATAGAGAAATAAGTTTTCTCGTAGGATTTATTGTACTGATAGCCAAACAGCAGATCCCAGGCCTTGAATCGATTGCGTTTGGCGTCAATGGAATCCATATAGGCTTTCGATTCCCAGATTTCCTGCAAGCTGTCTTTTTTCACATAATCTTCACTCTCTTCTATTGTCAACGGTACCGGCCGAATACTATCCCAGTAGCTAACATTTTTATCATTCGCATCCTCTTCTACTTTAAATAATTCATTATTGAAGAAACGGTCCGAAAACTCTACATCTAATTCATAATTGGAGAATACCCCGGTGAAGTTACCTGAGCCCACAAAACCAAAAATTGAAAACTTAAACTCTAGACTTTGTGACAACTGCATCCAAACATCCGGCGATTTGACCGGCACATGAATCTGTTTGATAACTAAAGTTTCCAAAACGGGTTGCTTAATGGCCGCTCCGGTCACCACCAGCTCAGTACTATGTATGTTCCACAAATCCTCAACGATATAAATATTGCCCCGAAATACAGGATCTTGGCTCCGCTTTGGCAATACCTCGATCTTATTAATGAGGTTGCCATTTTTATCATAAAAAGTCCCTAATAATCGATAATCGTAATAATTGAACGCATTTTTTCCAATGGGAGAGACTAAACTGCGCTCGATGTCGATGGTGTTATCATAAAAACTAAAATCCATCAACGTGGCGCGATTGAAGCTAAAGCCATTGTCATTGCCGCTGACCTTGGAGGAGACCATCACCTCTCGCTTTTGGTCGGGGCGTTGAAAATAAAGCTTGGCCTCAGACTCTGATAAATAAATGATCCCTTGGCGGTTAGAATCGAGCGTACCGCCCATATTGCCGATTTCCTGTCCAAAAATCTTTTCTGGAGCATCCAGCAATTTTTGCGTTCCTTTAATGTATACATCACATTGGTAAGAATCTACCAAGTCACGGTAGTACTTACGCTTGGCCATGGCCTTACGAATCACGGCATAAGCAGGATCTTCTGCATCGGCTCTGACGACCACTTCTTGCAGATTGACTGATTCCGCGGCCATTTTAACATCCAGGCGCAAAGGCTTTGTACCCAATTCCACTTCCTGGATTTGCTGCTCGTAGCCGACGTAACGAAAAACTAATTGATAATTTCCAGGTTCTAATTCCAAAAAATATTCTCCCTCTACATTGGTAGTGGTACCACGGGTTGTCCCGAACAAATAGACATTCGCAAAGGGTAAAGGTTCGCCTTCCATATCCGTAACGGTACCATTGATTTGAGCATTACCGACGAAGTGAAGACTGAGCAATAGAATGGTGTAAAAGGCTTTCATGCTTTGGTATTTAATTACGAAGGGGGAATGTACAAACTTATCTTGAACGTTTTTAAATTGATCGACCTATTTGTTCATCGCCTAGACTTCTGATCTTCGCTTAACGCAGGTAAGTCGCTTCTCCTTTCCACAATTCTTGCAATATTCTTACATAAAATCAAGGTGGGCAACTTACATTTGTAAAATGAAATCACTTGTATCCTTCTGCCTCTTAATGTGTATCTGTCTAAGCGCACTGGTTGCCCAAGATAAACCAGCTTATCAATTATTTGATCGTAAAGGCAAGGCCATTAAGTATAAAAAAATGATAAAAAAACTTCCCGAAGCCGAATTAATTCTTTTCGGGGAGTTACATAATAATCCCATAGCGCACTGGTTGCAATTCGAAATCACCAAAGATTTGTACGCCAAGAAAACGGATAGTTTAGTGCTCGGTGCAGAAATGTTCGAAGCCGACAACCAGCTGATCGTTGACGAATATTTGCAGGGGCAGATTAGTCAGAAAAACTTTCAGGCTGAAGCCCGGCTTTGGGATAATTACGAGACGGATTACAAACCTTTGTTGGAATTCGCTAAAGCACACGGTTTGCCTTTTGTAGCGAGTAATATTCCACGTCGCTACGCCTCGTTGGTGTACAAACAAGGGATTGAGCAATTGGATTCGTTGAGTAACGAAGCACGACGCTACATTGCACCATTACCTATCACTATCGACTTGAGCTTGAAGACTTACCAGGAGATGCTCAATATGATGGGGGGACACGGGGATACAGCAAGTGCTAATTTTCCCAAGTCCCAAGCGACCAAGGATGCTACAATGGCCTACCGAATCACGCAACAACTCCGCCCCGAACGCTGTTTCATCCACTATAACGGTTCTTATCATTCTGATTATGACGAAGGCATTGGTTGGTATATCCGTCATTACCGCCCGGATACGAAAATCATAACCATTACCACCGTTAGTCAAGCTGATGTTTCTAAACTTGAGGAAGAACATCAAGGAAAAGCAGATTATATTATCTGCGTCCCCGAAACCATGACAACAACTTACTAAGCATTGATTTCAAATTAACTTCGAAGCAGTATGCGCAATATTCAGATTTTTTCATTCTTCGTATTATTTCTTCTCTCACTCTCCTTTAGCTGTACAAATTCTATAAACACCGAATCTAACGATGGCAAGCTACGTATCCTAGGTCATCGACAAGGCGTAGATGAAAACGGCGATACGATTTATCATAAGATACCAGATTTTAGCTTTATCGATCAAGACAGCAATGTCATCACTAACGCCACTTTGGATGACAAGATTTACCTGGTAGATTTTTTCTTTACCCGCTGTCCTTCGATTTGCCCAAAGGTCAAAGCACAAATGATGCGGATTTACGAAAAGTTTGAAAATGAAGATCGACTAGTGCTCCTCTCCCACTCCATTGATGTACGCAATGATACCGTACCGGCCTTGAAAGCTTATGCTGAAAAACTAGGAATCAAAACTGAACGCTGGCATTTGGTCACTGGCAATGAAGATAAACTCTACGATATGGCGGACCAGTACTTTGTTACTGCTATGAAAGATCCTACCGCGCCAGGCGGTTTCGATCATTCGGGACGTCTAATTCTGGTCGATCAAAATCGCTTAGTGCGTAGCTTCGGTGACGGAACTGAAGTCGAATCAGTTGATAAATTGATGGTTGATATTCAAAAATTATTGGATGAAACAAGCCGTTAGCACTCTTTTCCTAGTCGTCATTTTGGCGCTGGCCTGTAATGATTCTAACCCCTATCGTCAAGGAGGGAACTTGTACCGTATGCACTGTGAAAGCTGTCACTTGGCCAACGGTCAGGGACTTGGGCAACTGATTCCCCCCTTGGCTGGCTCCGACTATCTGGTTAAACATCGGGAGGAAGTAGCTTGCGTCATCCGCTACGGAATGGAAGGTCCCGTCACCGTCAACGACACGCTCTACAATTCAGTAATGGCGGGCATTCCAGAGCTTTCAGATGTACAAATCAACAACATTATAAACTATATCAATCACGCCTGGGGGAATGATTATGGTGCCTCCAATGCCCGTGAAGTCAGCGCCCAGCTGAAGCGTTGTCCATCCCAATAATCCTAGGGTTTCCACCGCGCATTTCAGACACTTTGCTCATTACGTGACAGGAATTCCCGCCGAGAATGCAGCTAATGCACAAAAAGTGTGTATTTTTGATCGTATACCAACAAGCGAAAATAAACACTATAACGAGATCGCATAAAACCGTAACTAATGAAAAAACTTTTTACGCTATTTGCCATTTGTTTTTCACTTGGCTTAGCCGCTCAGCCTGTGAACGACGATTGTTCTGGTCTTATTGATCTGGGCGTTGTTCCTTTCTGTCCGGATACCACTTTCTTCACCAATTTTGAAGCTACCGAAAGTGATATTGGAAATGATAATATCCCAGCTCCTGGAGCTTGTGGGAATAACGATATCACGACCGTAGCAAATGATGTTTGGTTCGCTTTTACAACCAGTGATACCATTACAGATTACACGATTACGGTAACGGGTATGGACGATGGTACAGGCACCGACCCGATGATGAATCCACAGATTCTGATTTATCGAGGCGATTGTTCGTTTGATAACCTAGCGCTCCTGGCCTGCGGATCTGCAAACGATGGATTGACCGAATTAGAGTTGGATGTCCTTGATCTCGACCCTAATGAGCTCTATTTCATTCGTATTACCAGTTATTCTTCTACCGCAGATCCCAATACTGGAACTTTCCAATTATGTATAGACGAAATTGATCCTGTCAATACGATTGACCAGACCGGCTCGAATGCGTGTACCGGTGAACTTTACGATAGTGGTGGGCCGGATATGGATTACGGGCCGAACGAAAATAACGTGTTTTCCATCTGTCCACCAATCGGCACCAATGGCTGTATCAATTTTGATTTGCAATATTATAACCTCGAGATTTTCGATAATTTCGGCGGAAACGGTGATATCATCAATTTCTACGATGGTCCAGACAACTCTAGCCCACTTATCACCCAAATAACCGGTTCCGAATTTGTACCTGCCGGCCCTAACTGGGGAGGTGTTTGCTATTCCGTACAAGCCTCAAGTGGGTGTCTGACTGTAGAAATGATTACGGATGGAGACGTGAGTTTTGAAGGTTTTGCGGCCTCATGGGAATGCTCGACGATGCCATGTGAACAAGATCAGCCCATCACGGTGACTTCGAATATCACTGAGCAAGAAATCATTGATAATATTTCAACACCACAAACGCTGGTGGAAATTGATACGATTATCTGTGATTCTCTCGCTTACGGTGTTTTTGAAGCGCCCGAAAATAATGATCTTGGATTAGAGCGTGGACTTTTACTCACTAGTGGTTCAGCCGTTGATGCAATTGGTCCTAACGATGGATTTGATGATAGCAACTTTACGGGCTCAGGTGGTGATCCTGATCTTGATTACTTGTCTCAACAAGGTAATGGATCATTGTCCAACGATGCTTGTATCGTTGAGCTAGATGTTTTCGTGGCCACCGACGAACTGACTTTTGAATATGTATTTGGCTCGGAGGAGTATTCTAACTTTGTGAACTCGAGTTTCAACGATATTTTTGCCTTCTTCATCTCAGGTCCCGGTATTACCGGAGATCCAAATATTGATAACCAAGAAAATATTGCGGTACTCCCAGGGACGACTACTCCGGTGGAAATCAACTCTGTAAACAACGCCCAAAACTGGGAGTATTATCGTGATAATACTAACGGCCAAAGTGCGGATTATAGTGGTTTAACCTCGGACTTCCTCGGTGTGAAAAAGAGCTTAACAGCGCGCGCCGAAGTGATTCCTTGTAACACCTACCACTTGAAGTTGGCGGTTGCTGACCGCGGGGATACGGCTCTTGATTCAGGGGTATTTATTTCTGAGATCAAGGGAGGTACACCTAATCTGACCGTAAATTTTGCCAGCGGTGTGGACTATCTCGTTGAGAACTGTACAGGGATCAACGATGAATTGGTAATTTCTTTGACCAATCCACTCGATGAAGCAGCTACCTACGATGTAACGATTGAAGGTACCGCTCAACAAGGTGTGGATTACATCTTGGAGATTCCTTCACAGGTAACGATCGCACCCGGTGAGACTGAATTAACTTTCCCTCTGATCCCTCTTGCTGATGCCTTGATTGAAGGAACTGAAACTATCATCATTACTTTGTCGAACAACTTTGGCTGTGGTGATATCAACTTGACTTCTGTCTCTATCAATATTACTGATAATCCTTTGGTCGAAATTATTACCGGCGAAGACACGGTCTTTGTTTGTAGTGGCAATTGTGTTGATCTGGAAGTAAATGGTGCTGCAGATTACTTCTGGGAGCCTGTTTCTTTGGTCGATGATCCATTTAGCCCAACACCAGAGGCTTGCCCAACCACAAGTCAAATGATTTACGTTACGGGTACAATTGGTTCTTTACCTGGTTGTTCCAACGTCGACTCCGTGTTCCTACAAATCATTGATCCAGAAATTGAAATTGTAGCTTTGGATACGGTTGATTTCTGTGTTGGAGACTCCGTCCAATTACAAGCAGTCAATAATGTCAACGGTACAGGATTACTTTGGTCACCTCCGGGTAGCTTAAGCTCAATCGTTGACGAAATTGTTACCGCTACCCCATCCGTCACAACGGAATACGTAGCTTCGGTTACAGTAGCTGGTTGTACGGTATTTGACTCCATCACCGTAAACATTGATCCATACGATTTCCCTGAAATCACCACCTTGGATACCATTATTTGTCAGGGACAAAGCGTTGACCTGGCTAGCGATATCGAATTCACTTCCACGACTTACGAGTGGACACCTGATACAGAATTAACGCCATCGAATACCGTTTCTGGCCCCGTTGCCACACCAGAGGATGACATCATTTATACCCTGATTGCAACGAGCCCAAATGGTTACTGTGCGGATACGGTCTCCGTAAATATTGAAGTCGTACCAGCGGAAATAGAGGTCATGCCGGAGGATACTGTTTTCCTCTGCTTAGGAGAAACCGCTGAATTAACCGCGATGTCTACCACAAACATCATTGCCTGGACCCCTGAGGAAGGATTAGATAATACCAGTGGTACTGCAGTAATGGCTACACCTGATGTTTCAACCTGGTACTTCGCTACTACCGTAATTGGCGCGTGTACAGTCGTAGATTCTGTTTTCGTGCGTGTAGATTCATTGCCGGATGTCACGATCACAGCGGTACCCGATAGTGATCCGTATTGTCCCGGAGAAATCGTTTCCTTGATTTCGCCGACCTACGAACCAATGGAATATCCAGATATTGAGCACCTTTGGGAACCAACCACAGGCGCACAATCTGATCCAGATAACTGGAATCTCGTCATCTCTGCTACAGAAACAACTACTTATACACGTACGACCACCAATAATGCCTGTTCAACCACTTCAAGCATTACGATAAATGTAGTGGACCTGGGGCCACAGGCTACCTGGACTGATACGACAGTTTGCCCCGGTACGGACCTACAAATTGAATTGCTCAACGGTGATAACCCAATGTGGTCACCCAGTACCGGATTGTCTTGTGACGATTGTACTAATCCAACAATCAGTGTAGATGGCCCGATTACTTACACGGTATCCTACGAGTTGGATGGTTGTAGCATTGACGAAATCATCACCATCAATGTTGATGGCGTCATTGCGGTACAAGATGATGCAACGATTTGTGTGGGCGAGTCAATTATTCTGAATAGTGCAGGTCAAGTCAATCCAAACGCAGACTATAGCTGGACCTCTAGTCCAAATGATCCGACTTTGGATACGGACGCAGCACAACCAGAAGTCAGCCCGACACAAACAACGATGTATACCGTCACCGTAGATAATGGTCTCTGTCCTCCTTTTGAGACCTCATTTACTATCACCGTGATCAACGATCCACAGATGACCGTCAGCCCGGATCAAACCATTTGTACCGGTGAAACGGTGCTGTTAGAGGCAGATGTTACCGAATCTGGAGGAACATTTAACTGGGCTCCTATTGGCTCTTCCGAATCCTCAATTTCTGTATCGCCAAACTCTACGCAAACCTACACTGTGACTTATGATTACGGATGTGGTGTTCTTACAGAAAGCATTACCGTAACAGTAAATCAGGCTAATGTTGCTGATATCGCAGGTGACACGAACATTTGTATCGGCGATGATATTCAGTTGAATTCAGCTTCAATAAACTCATCGACTTACACTTGGACATCTAATCCGAATGATCCAACCTTGTTGGATCCAAATGATCCTGAACCTACGGTAAGTCCAACCCAAACGACAACCTACACCTTGACGGTGGAGAATAACTCTTGTCCTAATATTGAAGAAGAGTTCACGGTATTTGTCATCTCTGATCCAACGGTAACTATCAATCCTGTTTTTGACCTTTGTGAAGGTGAAAGCACTGATTTAGAAGCTATCGTAAATGAGCCGGGTGGTACTTACGCTTGGTCAAATGGTGAAGATACTCCAACGATCAGTATTACTCCAGATGATACTACTACCTATACCGTAGATTATATCACTGCTTGCGGAACTGTTTCCGATGAAGTAACGGTGAACGTTATTCCTGGTAGCAGTGTAGAGATCGTGCTTTTACCGGACACCTTAAGTCAATTTGAAATCCCTGAAGGAGAAGTCGTCAACTTGGTGGCGGAGCTCCAGGATACTTTACCGGGTGCTTCTTTTGACTGGAGCGACAACCAAGCTGGCCAGAGTATTTCCGCTGCCATTCTAGAAGATGGATTCTACTCCGTTACGGTCACTACTGTTGATGGTTGTGAATATATCGACTCTATCGAAATCCGTATTATTCCAACGGAATGGGACGTTCCTAATGCCTTTACGCCGGATGGTGATAATATTAATGACTTCTTCTATCCAGTCTTTAAAGGCCAGGCGACGATCCAAAACTTCCAGATTTACAACCGCTGGGGTAATTTGGTCTACGACAATGAAGATCCCGATAATGGTTGGGATGGTACCAAAGATGGTGATCCATTGCCATCGGATGTCTATGTCTATAAAATCCAAGCCGTATCACCGAGTGGACGTCAGTTCAATCAGGCGGGTGATGTAACCTTGATTAGATAAGAAGAACGATTTAAACATAGTGAAAAGCCAGCTTCGTAGTGAAGCTGGCTTTTTTGTTGGGGCACATCGTTGAGCCCCAATAGATTTAGTTTTCGCTATTTTATAATTCAGACTGATTTAAAATCCGATAGTGATTAAGCAGAACACCAGACTCATAGGCCTTTGAGCTCAAAAATTCCAGGTGCAATGTTTCAGGCAACGCTGTAAATAAAGGAATTCCAGAACCAAAAAGCATAGGGCTTTGCTTGAGCAACAATTCATCGACTTGTTTTTCTTGTAAAAGAAAAGCCGCAAAGGCCCCTCCTCCGCACAGATAAATTGGACTCCCCTCCTCTTGTTTAAGCGCAATGATTTGCTCCAAGGCATTCTCCCGGACGATCACTAGCTTTTCATCGGAAGATTCCACGGGAATAGAACTTGAAAAGACATAATTCTGCATGTGAGGATAAGCTGCTTTTCCAGCTTCCAATCCATAGGCATAACCGAATTCATAAGTTTTACGGCCCATGATTACCGTATCATAGGCCTGAAGTTGAGTCAAATACTCCGCAACGTGATCCCCTTCATGGGCAAAACCATCGATTCGACCATCAGGATGTGCAATGAAGCCATCGAGAGTCGCTGCAACGTGATAAATTATTTTCCGCATAACATATAAGCATTTTGGCTTCTGACGGCCAATACACTAGTATTGATTGAATGCACGACAAGTAATAATGAGAAGAAGAAACTATTAATCAGCCTCAGAAGCAGTTAAAAATTGAATAGAATAATTTTGAAATGAGGATACTTCCAAGTGGGAAGTGAGCTGATTAAATCATTAGATGAGTATTTAAATTCAGTAAGTCAACTAAGGTAGACAAAAAATAGTTCCGGGATGCCGAAAAAATTGAAAATAGTTTCCAATTGAAGCAAAGCCAGCTAGCTAGTGCACTTAGAATAAAAAAGCGCTGGTAAAATTTCTTTCACCAACGCTTTTTTATAATCGATTAGTTTAATCTCTATTTCAAGAAAATGTTGAATTCAACACGACGATTCTGATCACGTCCATCACGATATTTATTGTTTGCGATGGGTTGTGTTTCACCGTAGCCTTCGTGGCTCATGCGATTCGGTGTCACCCCTTTAGAAATCAGATAATCATAGCATGCCTTGGCGCGTTTTTTCGATAGATTCAAGTTAGTAGTAAGATTACCGATACTATCGGTATGTCCACCAATAGCGAGATTATAATCTGGATAACGCAACATAATATCTGCCACTTGATCTAATACACCGAGAGATGCAGCGGTTAAAGAAGCACTTGCTGATTTGAAATTCACATTTTGTACCGCAAATTCGAGGACCTCCTTGTCTTCTTTTGTAATCTCAGGACAACCGCGGTTCGAAGCCGGCCCCGCCTTATCCGGGCAGCGGTCTTTTTTATCAATGATACCGTCACCATCCAAATCTGGACAGCCATCATTAGCTGCAGTTCCAGGTTCGTTTGGACATTGATCATCCTTATCAATTACACCATCATTATCTGTATCCGCATAAGGGCAACCATTATTGCTGGCAGGACCAGCTTCTGTTGGACATTGATCGTCGCTATCTTGTATCCCATCATTGTCTGAATCCGGGCAACCATCAAATTTCACCATCCCGGCGACATCTGGACAAGCATCATCCTTGTTCGGAATACCATCATTATCCCCATCAGGACAACCTTTTAGTGGCTTAGGTCCCGCTTCCGTTGGACATTCATCATCCTTATCTGCGATCCCATCATTGTCCTGGTCCGGGCAGCCGCCCATTGCCGCGGTACCGGCTTCCAAAGGACATAAATCATCCAAATCAGTAATGCCGTCACCATCCGCATCTGGTGGCGGAGGTGGGGCGGGTTTGCCGAATGGCACCATAAAGCCAATACCGTGAATCAGGTTATCGCGATTGTCGGTAAAACCAAGACGGTACTCCGATTGGAGTTGTACATAGAACTGCTGTCCGAGGCGAATGTTGAGCCCCACCCCAAGCGGCAACGCAAAGTTAGCATCATTACCACTAATGTATTCTCCACCAACTCCGGCCATGAGGTAAGGATTAATCCAATTTTTGGCTTCGAAGTATTGCAGTTGTAAGATGGCGTCGAGTCCCGCTGCAACTTCGCGGCTAGAGAAATTTCCGGCATCGTTGGGCAAGGTCACACTTCGCACCTTTGCTGGTACATTTAAATTTAGAAACTTATTCAAGTTCCTTAAATAACCAATTTCGATCCCACCGGTGTACAAATCAACTTCTGCTAGTTCTTCCAGGACAGGCGTGTGGTAATCCACAAAAAGACGTTTAAAAGTAATTCCGTTTTTGAGTTCGGGAGACTGGGCTTGTAAATTAGCCGTGAGCAGTAGACTGAAGACCAGACAGCTCAGTAAAATTTTCTTCATCATAGTTAGGTTTGTTATAGAATAGGAGATTGTAGCTATTTTCATAGACGGATCTGCTAAGCAGAAACAATTTGCTTATTTAGACGCTAAATGACCAATAGGTCACAAGTCCAAAACACTTCCACTCTAAATTTTTAAATTGATTAATGGCTGGTTAGCTAATCTTTTAATCCGCGGCCTTCTTTTTTAATCTTCCCTTCTTTATTGAGCTTTTTCATCAATCGATCCAGAATACCGTTGATAAAGTCTTTGCTTTTCTCGGTACTGTACATTTTAGAAATCTCAACAAATTCATTCAGGGTTACCTTGGTTGGAATTGTAGGGAAAATCATCAACTCGCAGAGCGCCATCTTCAACAAGATCATATCAATCACCGCTACACGGTCAGCGTCCCAGTTTTTCAAGGTAGGTTCGATGAGGCTAAGCAGCATCTCATCGCTTTGGTGAACACTTTTGAGTAAGGCTTCACCAAATTCATGGGTCGTTTCTCTGGGTGGGAAAAAGGTATCAAAAAATCGTGACTCATCGGGCAAAGCTTTCAAAGTCTTTTTGACGGTACCAACGATAAGCGATTTGTCGTCCACCCAAGACGGAAATTTATCTTCCATCGCCTCCTCAAATAGTTCTCCGTTGTAACATTGCTTGTAGAGTGATAGCAGAATAGTCTTATGATCTTCGTTTGTACTTTCGCCAGATAAGTAGGCCTTGTACTCATCCCCCTTAGCAAAATCAATATATAGCTTTCGAACGGTATCACCATCTACCATTGCATCGAGGAGGTATTTTTTGACTAGTTTTTCAAAATCCTCTTCTTTGACAATACTTTGGATAAGTGGGTTTTCGTAGAGCTTAGGGATGAAGTTTTTATCCTCTTCGGTAGGTAAGTGCTTAGAAGACCGACGGCTGGCATCGCTGAGCGCGTAAGCCGTAATCTTTAGCAGATAGTGCATGTTGAATAAAAACAGCTTGTAAGAGTGCTCTATACTCTGCTCGTAACGCTTCATGACCGTTTCAAAGGTCAGCGATTGATCCCGTCCCATGGTATAAAGCATCTGCATAACTTTTATGCGGATATTTCTTCTGCTTAACATAGACTTATAAGTACGCGACTTGGGGTAATAGAATTGCTACAAAGAAAACTATTTTTCAGATATGAATGGCATTTTTTTTATAAAATTTAACCATACGTAAAATCTTCGACGCAGCCGCCTTAGCTCGTTCAATTTTTCGATTATAGGTAGGCCATGAATTAAAACCTTTGCACCAAAGGGTTAGAACGCGGTTCAACTACAGGAACAAAAAATCCGCCGCCTTTATGAAGACCGCGGATTTTTTGCGTACCGATACAATCGAAAATCTCTATTCGATATACTTGGCTTTAATTTCTTCGTAAGGCGGCAACTTCGCCAAGTGCCATTTATGAACGATTTTACCATCCTTCCAAAGAACGACTCCAGGATTAGAGCGCACAATGGTTTTCAATAAGATATCATCCGCTTGGTAGAAAGGATAAGCACACTGAGCGGTATGTCGAAAATCTTCCACCATATCAATAGTTGCACCCCCTACGACGGCATAAGATTTATAGCCATCTTTTTCGGCGGCTTCCGCCAATGGGTTGATGCTCTCACGGAACGCTTGCTCGTAGGCTTTAGCCCAAATAAAGTCAGTAGCATCCTCTGCACGTTCTCGGATCTCTGCAATCCTTGGTTGAATGATGATGGTATCTTGAGTTGCAATTGTATCCTGCGCATAAATCGTATCTCTCATCACTTTCTGTATGCCCTCAGTACCTTCCAATTTCATTTTGTAACAAACGAACATGAAATGATAATTTGGCTCATTCAAAATATCGTCCGTTATTTCATTTTCATCGTAATCAGAAATACTGAAATCACTAATTTTAGTCGCCTCAATGCTAGGCTCAGAACGTATTTGATCGTACTCCCATTCTGCTTTAGGGTATTTGGCAAAATCTTTCACCAGCGTCTCAGGATCTAGCTCAATGATTTCTCCCGAAGCTTTATTCTTGAGCTTGTAGGCAATCACTTTCACCTCACTCGCTGCGGCATCTTCTTTTTCTTTAGTCGCTCGTACATCTTTCCCAATATTAAACGGACGGAAGTCTGTGTGTGGCAAATCCCAAACATAGTTGCTGAGGCAGTAAATCAACAAGCCTACCGTTGAGACACCAATGATAATGTTACGCATGCTTTTCGTGAATAAGCGATGCATATCTTTGTATCGGAATACGAAGTATATTGCCGGTACGAGTAGTACCAAGTCCTTATAAAAAGAAATTCGTGGTTTGAGCTTCAAGAAATCCCCAAAACAACCACAGTCCGTCACTCGCATATTGGTTTCGACGTAAGGTCCCCATTTGCTGAATTCAAAGAAATTGGCATCGTTGGGAACGTAACCGGTCAAATAAGTGAAGCCCGTCAAGAAAGTAAAAAAGCCTACAATCAAAAGGAACAACCAACTCGTTAGTTTCACTCGGGCACCGATAATGAGCATGAGCCCTAACACAATCTCCAGAACAATCATGAAAACCGAAAAGCCAATGGCGTATTCGGAGAGCCAAGGGAATAGTGGTGCCAGAAAAGACATCCAGGTCGCCTCGAAAGTTGATTCAAACTCTGCAAAATACTGCTCCATTTTGTAGGCCGTACCCAGCGGATCGATGGCCTTTACCCAACCGGAGAAAATAAATAAGGCGCCACTGAAGTTTTGCAAAAATGTCATCACCCAGTTTTTATGGGCTTTGAAAATCATCCCCACAATCAAGGTCAGTACCAGCGCAATTGCGCCAATCATTAGTACTAATGTGCCTAGTGTCATATACTGCTTATTTGAGTTTTATTGCATTGATAAAGCTTGCTCTTCGAGTCGAATCATGGCAAAAAGAGCATAGTTAATGATATCCTGATAATTGGCATCCAGACCTTCTGAAATCAAGGTCTTACCGTCATTATCTTCAATTTGTTTTACCCTCAACAATTTCATCAAAATCAAATCGGTCAGCGAACTGATCCGCATGTCGCGCCAAGCTTCACCGTAATCGTGATTCTTTGCTTTCATCAACTCCCGGGTGAGTTCAGCATATTGCTCATAAAGGGATACGGCACGATCCAAATGAAGTTCCAATTCTGCGTCATCTTCCATGCCCAGTTGAATCAAAGCCATCAGGCTGTAGTTTACTAAACCGATATATTCACCTTCGATATCATCCTCAACCTTTTGGGTTTTCAACTCTTCGATACTACGAATTCGGCTTGCTTTAATGTATAATTGATCGGTCAGCGAGCTGGGACGCAAGATGCGCCAAGCGGTCCCGTAGTCCTTTGTTTTTTTGATAAAAACAGCTTTGCACTTAGCCATCGCTGCATCGTATTGTTGGAGGGTTTGTTCCACCTGCTTTTTTGCGCAAAGATATAAAATAGATTGTTTATCCGTAGATTGTTCAACCATTGATAATGAGCTAAGATGTTTTAATTCATTAATTGAGAAAATTAATCGATTTCTGGGGCTAAAGTTCTGTTTTCCAAAGCATAGCTGTTGTTAATGAGCTGCCAATAATTGTTAATGGGCTGTTAACCAAATCCAAGCTAATCCTTACCTTTGCGCGGATCAAAACCGAGCGCTACCCAGAATATGATCTTTTTATTATTATCTATTATCTCTTCCACCCTCATCGGTCTGATCTTTTCGTACTACGAGAGGTTTCGCATTGATACTTTTCAAGCCGTTGTGGCGAACTATTTCACTTGTGTATTGACCGCCTGGGCCAGTACTGGTGAGTTTCCACTCTCGGCATCGGTATTGGAGACGGATTGGTTACCTTACGCACTAGGCCTTTCGGTGTTTTTCATTTCGGGTTTCACCCTGGTGGGGATTACTTATCGCTACTTTGGCATTACGATTACGACCATCGCTGTGCGAATGTCCATGATCCTGACACTCATTTTTGCCTTTATTTGGTACGATGAGAATATTACGGTTTTAAAAATATTGGGCATTCTGATGGCGATCGCTGCTATTTGGCTCACTAATATTCCGCATGCCGGTAGTCTCTCTGTCCAGAAGCAACTCAAACGCATTTATTGGTCTTTACCTCTGATTGCATTTTTGATTCAGGCGTTAATTGAAATCGTTTTACAATACGTAGAATTGAATGTGTTGGGGCAAAGTGGTGATCCGATCTTCGTCGCTACCCTCTTTGCCGGAGCCGGTATAATTGGCTTAACGATTATGCTCCTCGGCTACGCAACCGGCAAAATTCAGCCGGCCTGGCGCCATCTTTGGGCGGGCATTATTCTGGGTATCCCCAATTACTTTTCCATTTACTTCTTACTCCGTGCCATCGGAGCAGGCTGGGAAGGTTCAGTGATTTTCCCGATTAATAATGTAGCGATTATTGGGCTATCGGCCCTCTTGGGCTATTTATTGCTGAAAGAGAAACTGTCACGACTAAATATGGTTGGCGTCGCTATGGCAATGATTGCCATTGTACTCATTGCCTTGGGAGCTTAATACGGAGATTATGTTATCTAAAGACCAATATCAAACCTTAGCCGAAGAGAGTATCGGAGAGTTTCGCGACCGGGGCAGCAAATTCGTTGCCTACGCTTATCCGGCCTACAACGAAGCAGAGCTCAGCCACAGTCTGGAGGTCGTCAGAAAGCTACATCCAAAAGCCCGCCACCATTGCTATGCGTATCGGCTAGGGCTCGATCAGCAAAAATACCGGGCAAATGACGATGGTGAACCTTCCGGTACTGCCGGGCGACCGATCCTTGGACAAATCGATAGCTTCGGCCTCACCAATGTCATTATCATTGTGATTCGTTACTTCGGCGGTACCAAGTTGGGCACTTCAGGCCTCATCAACGCTTACAAAACTGCGGCTGCCGAAGCACTGTCTGTTGCTAATATCATCCAAAAAACGGTAGAGGATATTTACGAAATTCAGTTTGATTACGCTCTGATGAGTCAGGTGATGAACACCGTAAAAAAGTTGGAGCTTGAGATCGTTGAACAACAATTTGGTAACTCGGCCAGCCTTCAGGTAGCCATTCCGCAAAGCGAAGTATCCGAGACCTTGCTACGGCTCAAAGCAGGTATTGGTGGCTTACGCCTGGAAGAAGCAGAAACAGTGGAAAAAGTTGATGGCCTAGAGATGATCTACAAAACAACGCGCTAGCGAATGAGCGTAATATCTCCTTTTTTCGAAAAGATGGTTCCATCCAATTCACAAGGGGCTTCGAGATAGTACACATAAGTCCCACTCGGCAAATCTTGTCCTTTGTACGTTCCATCCCATCCCTCGTTTAAATCTGTTGTTGAAAATACGACCGCTCCCCAACGATTATAGATCTGAAAGCGTTTGATCTCAAAAATAGTGTTGGTGATCAGGTTAAGTCGATCGTTAACGCCATCGCCGTTTGGGGTAAAGATATTAGGCACACCAACCAATTCTGGAATACATGTTTCCAACAAATTAACAAAAACGGAGTCTTCACGTACACATCCCGTTTCCTGATCCGTAATGATCACACTGTAATAGCCCGAAGTATCAATACTCAATATCGGACTAAAACAAGTCGTACAACTCAATCCATCCGTACGCAACCACTGGTAACTGTAATTAGCACCTCCAGTGGGTAATTGAATTTCCAGAGGCAAGTCTACGCCCGTCAGCTTATTATAGCTATCGGGTAAATAAGCTTCCGGTAAAGGTTCTACAATAACTTCAACGACCGCCGTATCCAGATTACAAGTACTGAGGGTTCCCTCTACAAGGTAGCTCGTCGTGATTAAAGGGTTAGCAATAGGTGTTCCTGATTCAGGATCAGATAGCGTATTCTCAGGGCGCCAACGGAAAGTATCCGCAAAACCATTGACCGTAATCTCCACAGATTCTCCCCGGCAGATAGTGTATCGATTGCCATCAATGTTAGTTTCTGTAACGACACTGACTTCTACGGAATCACTCAATGTACATAAGTCTTGGCTAGCGGTGAGTGTATACACTGTAGTCGTTTCAGTGGTTACCACGGGGTTAAGGCTACTGGGATTATCCAAATCTGCAGCTGGACTCCAACTCACTGTGCCAAAGGCCAAACCTTCCAGCTCAGTTTCTTCGCCACGACAAATTTCCTGATCCACACCCGCGTCGATATCCTCAGCTTGAATAACAATAACTTGCACCGAATCGAAAAGCTCACAGCCTTC